>NZ_AMSS01000086.1 GCF_000313935.1 Acinetobacter sp. WC-141
CATGGCTAAGGCTAAGTTTGAACGTAATAAGCCACACGTAAACGTGGGCACAATCGGTCACGTTGACCATGGTAAAACAACTTTAACTGCTGCGATTGCAACTATTTGTGCAAAAACTTACGGCGGTGAAGCGAAAGATTACTCACAAATCGACTCAGCACCTGAAGAAAAAGCACGTGGTATTACAATTAATACTTCACACGTAGAATACGATTCTCCAATCCGTCACTACGCGCACGTAGACTGCCCAGGTCACGCCGATTACGTTAAAAACATGATTACTGGTGCTGCTCAGATGGACGGCGCGATCCTTGTGTGTGCTGCGACTGACGGTCCAATGCCACAAACCGTGAACACATCCTTCTTTCTCGTCAGGTTGGTGTACCTTACATCATCGTATTCTTGAACAAGTGTGACCTTGTTGATGATGAAGAATTACTTGAATTAGTAGAAATGGAAGTTCGTGAACTTCTTTCTACTTATGACTTCCCAGGTGATGACACTCCAGTTATCCGTGGTTCTGCGCTTAAAGCATTGGAAGGCGATGCTGGTCAATATGGTGAGTCTTCAGTTCTTGCTCTTGTTGAAGCGCTTGACTCTTACATTCCAGAACCAGAACGTGCTATCGACAAAGCATTCTTAATGCCAATCGAAGACGTATTCTCTATCTCAGGCCGTGGTACAGTAGTAACTGGTCGTGTAGAAGCTGGTATCGTTAAAGTTGGTGAAGAAGTAGAGATCGTTGGTATTAAAGATACAGTTAAAACAACTGTAACTGGCGTAGAAATGTTCCGTAAGCTTCTTGACGAAGGTCGTGCAGGCGAGAACTGTGGTGTATTACTTCGTGGTACTAAGCGTGAAGACGTACAACGTGGTAAAGTACTTGCTAAACCAGGTACAATCAAGCCGCACACTAAATTCGATGCAGAAGTATACGTACTTTCTAAAGAAGAAGGTGGTCGTCATACTCCATTCCTTAACGGCTACCGTCCACAGTTCTACTTCCGTACAACTGACGTAACTGGCGCAATCCAATTACAAGACGGCGTTGAAATGGTTATGCCAGGCGACAACGTTGAAATGTCAGTAGAATTAATCCACCCAATCGCAATGGACCCAGGTCTACGTTTTGCGATCCGTGAAGGTGGTCGTACTGTAGGTGCTGGTGTTGTTGCGAAAGTAACTGCATAAGCATAATATAGTGACGGATTACGTCTCAGGTTGAGGGCTTTGGCTCTCAACTTGCATTATAGGTCAGTAGTTCAATTGGTAGAGCGTCGGTCTCCAAAACCGAATGTTGGGGGTTCGAGTCCCTCCTGGCCTGCCATATTTTTCAAATAAAAAGCTTGATGCTGGCTTAGTTGTTCATATAATAAGTCGCGAGTTCTACGACGAGTACAAAAATGTCGAATGATAAATCGCGTGACGCATTGAGCGACGCGCCAATTCCTCAAAGAAATAATTCTGCTGAAGTTGTTCGTTCTGGTTCGCCTCTAGATATTGTTCTATGGGTGGTTGCAATTGCATTATTGTTTTTAGCCATTATGGTGAATCAGTATTTACCAGCGTATTGGGCGCCTGCAAATAATATTTGGGTGCGCGTTGGGGCAATTTTTGCTTGTATCGTTGTGGCTTTAGGTTTATTATACGCCACCCATCAAGGTAAAGGCTTCGTTCGTTTGCTAAAAGATGCACGAGTCGAATTGCGTCGAGTAACTTGGCCAACAAAACAAGAAACAGTCACGACATCGTGGCAGGTTCTATTGGTTGTAGTTGTTGCATCATTGGTTTTATGGTGCTTTGACTATGGTTTGGGTTGGTTAATTAAGTTGATTATCGGGTAAAAGAGCTATGAAACGTTGGTACATTATTCATGCCTACTCTGGCTATGAAAAACAAGTGTTGCGTTCGCTTACAGAACGAATCCAGCGTAGCGCTGTTGCTGATAGCTTTGGTGATGTCCTTGTTCCTACCGAAGAAGTGGTAGAAATGAAGGATGGTAAGAAACGTAAATCTGAACGTAAATTCTTTCCTGGCTATGTATTAGTCGAAATGGAAATGAATGATGATACTTGGCATATCGTTAAAGAATGTCCAAAGGTTCTAGGTTTTATCGGTGGTACACCTGAAAAACCAGCGCCAATCACTCAGCGTGAAGCAGATGCGATTCTTGCGCGTGTACGTAATACAGGTGAAGCACCACGTCCTAAGACGATGTTTGAACCTGGTGAAGAATTACTTGTTATTGACGGTCCATTCACAGACTTTAAAGGTGTGGTGGAAGAAGTTCAATACGAAAAGTCACGTTTAACGTTGACGATTAATGTATTTAATCGACCAACTCAGGTTGAACTCGAATTTCGCCAAGTCGAAAAAACGATTTAATCTTAATTGGTTGAAAAGCGCCCGATTTTATCGGGCATTGTTGTTGTAACAGTAGTGTTGCGTAAAGATTGGGGAGCCTAGCGGCGTTTGTACCCAGAGGTATTTTAAAATGGCTAAGAAGATTGACGGCTATATCAAGCTGCAAGTTCCAGCTGGTAAAGCAAATCCATCTCCACCAATTGGTCCTGCATTAGGTCAACGTGGTGTAAACATCATGGCATTCTGTAAAGAATTCAATGCTGCTACACAAAAAGTTGAACCAGGTCTTCCAATTCCTGTAGTGATTACTGTGTACAACGACAAGTCGTTCACATTCATCATGAAAACTCCTCCAGCTTCTATTCTTCTTAAGAAAGCTGCTGGTATCCAAAAGGGTTCATCTGTACCAAACAAAACTAAAGTTGGTAAGTTGACTCGTGCTCAGTTAGAAGAAATTGCGACTACTAAAGAACCAGATTTAACTGGTGCTGATTTAGACGCACGTGTACGTACCATTGCTGGTTCTGCGCGTTCTATGGGCTTGGAAGTGGAGCTATAAGACATGGCAAAGTTAACTAAACGTCAAAAAGCCATTGCTGCTGCTGTTGAAGCAAACAAAGTTTACACTTTGGAAGAAGCAGTGCAAGTTCTTAACAGCCTACCTGCTGCGAAATTCAAAGAATCTTTGGATGTAGCTGTAAATCTTGGTGTAGACCCACGTAAATCTGATCAGGTTGTTCGTGGTGCGACTACATTACCTGCTGGTACTGGTAAAACTGTACGTGTAGCTGTGTTTGCTCAAGGTGCGCAAGCAGAAGCTGCTAAAGAAGCTGGTGCAGACATCGTAGGTTTTGATGACCTTGCTGAAAGCATTCAAGGCGGAAACCTTGACTTTGATGTTGTAATCGCTGCTCCTGACGCTATGCGTGTTGTTGGTAAGCTCGGTACAATTCTTGGTCCACGTGGTTTAATGCCAAACCCTAAAGTTGGTACTGTAACTCCTGATGTAGCGAATGCTGTTAAAAACGCTAAATCTGGTCAGGCTCGTTACCGTGTAGACAAAGCGGGTATTATCCATGCTGCGATCGGTCAATTAGGCTTTGAAGCTGCTGCTATCCGTCAAAACGTTGAAACTTTAGTTGCTGACTTGAAAAAGTTAAAACCTGCAACTTCTAAAGGTGTATACATCAAAAAGATCACTTTGAGCTCAACTATGGGTCCTGGTCTTACTGTTGATGTAAGCAACGTTTCTAACTAAGTTTAAAACTTGGTCAAGAATTTTAAAGTCCTGATTGAGGGCAGAGTATAAAAATCATAGGTTTTTTATACTCATTCAAAGTATTGCTTTGTTTCCTCACTCATCAGGCGGACTTTGAATTGATAAATGTAAATTTATCAGCGTCAAAGACCACAGGCGAAGAGACTTCTTTTGAATATCTTCTTAATAACCCAGCCTGCGTAGACGCGGTGGTGTGATTTATTCCTCCTCCGCGTGCAAGTCAAATCCTTATTGACTTGCGAATTGGGAGTGTACTTTTTTGAGTACATAAATCACCGTTAGGAGGTTTTACAATGGCTCTTCTTATTGAAAGCAAAAAACAGATCGTTGCTGAAGTAGCTCAAACTGCTTCTACAGCGTTCGCTGCCGTTGTTGCTGACTATCAAGGTTTAACCGTTGAGCAATTAACTACTCTTCGTGTTGAAGCTCGTAAACTAGGTGTTTCTACACGCGTTGTACGTAACACTTTGGCTAAACGTGCTCTTCAAGATACGCAATTTGCAATCTTGAATGACAACCTTGTTGGCCCAACAATCTTAGCATTCTCAACTTCTGAAGACGATATGGGTGCAGCTGCACGCTTGTTTGAAGAATTTGCTAAAACTAACAAAGCATTTGAATTAAAAGCTGCTGCATTTGACGGCAAACTTTATCAAGGTGCTGAAGTTAGCGTTATCGCAAATCTTCCAAACCAAGAAAAAGCGCTTACTATGCTCGCATCTGTTCTTCAAGCTCCTATTTCGAAATTGGGTCGCTTACTTACAGCGCTTCAAGAGAAAAACGAGTCAGAAGCTGCTTAAGCTTAAATCTACTTCCACACCATTCAATACCCATTTGGAGTTAATCTCATGGCTTTAACAAACGAAGAAATCCTAAACGCAGTTGCTGAAAAAACTGTTCTTGAACTTGTTGAACTTATTTCTGCTTTTGAAGAGAAATTCAACGTATCTGCTGCTGCTGTAGCTGTAGCTGCTCCTGCTGCTGGCGCTGCTGCTGCTGAAGAACAAACTGAATTCAACGTTGAGTTGACTTCTTTTGGTGCTAACAAAGTAGCTGTAATTAAAGCAGTTCGTGAAGCAACTGGCCTTGGTCTTAAAGAAGCTAAAGACCTAGTTGAAGGTGCTCCACAAGTTCTTAAAGAAGGCATTTCTAAAGAAGAAGGCGAAGAACTTAAGAAGAAACTTGAAGAAGCTGGTGCTACAGTTACACTTAAGTAATTGTAAAAGGAGTCGGTTTTTAAATCGGCTCCATAAAATGGCTGATGGCTCTTGGGTCATCAGCCTTTTTGCGTTACAATAATCGGCTCGATTTTTGTTTGTTCTGTACAATAACTGTTATATTTCAGAATAATTGAAGTAATTTCAAATGTTTACCAATATTTTTCTTTTTAAAAAATATTGTTAAGCGTTTTAATACCACTAAAAATTGCAGCATTTGTAAACAGTGGTGGCCATATCGGCCTGTGTAATTCCTTCTGAGCCCGTTCTGCAGGCGGGCTTGGTTTACTTTCCGAGGACTCCAGATGGCATACTCATATACCGAAAAGAAACGGATCCGTAAGAATTTTGGTAAATTGCCCCAAGTAATGGAAGCACCGTACTTACTTTCGATTCAGGTCGACTCGTATAGAACGTTCTTGCAAGGTGGCAAATCCC
Organism: Acinetobacter sp. WC-141; assembly: GCF_000313935.1. Lineage (GTDB taxonomy): Bacteria > Pseudomonadota > Gammaproteobacteria > Pseudomonadales > Moraxellaceae > Acinetobacter. Next base: position 5,299 of record NZ_AMSS01000086.1, read on the forward strand.
CAAAAAACCGCGAAGATATCGGTCTCCAAGCCGCATTTCGTTCAGTTTTTCCTATAGAAAGTTATTCTGGCAATGCTGCTTTAGAATTTGTTGAGTATAGCCTTGGTAAGCCTGAGTTTGATGTGCGTGAATGTATTTTACGTGGTTCGACTTATGCGGCACCAATGCGCGTAAAAATTCGTTTGATTATTAAAGATCGCGAAACTAAATCTATTAAAGACGTACGTGAACAAGAAGTCTACATGGGTGAAATGCCACTCATGACTGACAATGGTACCTTTGTAATCAATGGTACTGAGCGTGTAATTGTATCTCAATTACACCGTTCACCTGGTGTGTTCTTCGATCACGATAAAGGCAAAACACATTCAAGTGGTAAAGTACTTTATTCTGCACGTATTATTCCTTACCGTGGTTCATGGTTAGATTTTGAATTTGATGCAAAAGATTTAGTTTATGTACGTATCGACCGTCGTCGTAAATTATTAGCAACTGTTGTGTTGCGTGCATTGGGTTATAACAATGAACAAATCTTGAATTTGTTCTATGAGAAAGTTCCTGTATATCTTGATATGGGTAGCTATCAAATTGACCTCGTTCCAGATCGTCTGCGTGGCGAAATGGCGCAATTTGATATTGCTGACAATGACGGTAAAATTATTGTTGAGCAAGGTAAACGTATTAATGCACGTCACGTACGTCAAATGGAAGCTTCTGGTTTAGCTAAGCTATCAGTTCCTGATGAGTACCTGTATGAGCGTATCACTGCCGAAGATATTACTTTACGTAATGGTGACGTGATTCCTGCAAATACATTGTTAAGCCATGAAGTTATGGTGAAACTGGCAGAAGGTGGTGTTAAACAGTTCAATATCTTGTTTACGAACGATATTGACCGTGGTTCATTTGTTGCTGACTCATTACGTGCTGACACAACATCTGGTCGTGAAGAAGCATTAGTTGAAATCTATAAAGTAATGCGTCCAGGCGAGCCGCCAACAAAAGAAGCTGCTGAAAACTTATTTAATAACTTATTCTTCTCTTCTGAACGTTATGACTTATCTCCAGTAGGTCGTATGAAATTCAACCGTCGTTTGGGTCGTCCATACGAAGTTGGTACTGACCAGAAGTCACGTGAAGTAGAAGGTATTTTATCGCACGAAGATATCATCGATGTATTACGTACATTAGTTGAAATCCGTAACGGTAAAGGTGAAGTCGATGATATCGATCACTTGGGTAACCGTCGTGTACGTTCTGTTGGTGAAATGACTGAAAACCAATTCCGTGTTGGTTTGGTTCGTGTTGAACGTGCTGTTAAAGAACGTTTAAGCCAAGCAGAAACAGATAATTTATCTCCGCAAGATCTCATTAACGCGAAACCAGTTGCAGCTGCGATCAAAGAATTCTTTGGTTCAAGCCAATTGTCTCAGTTCATGGATCAAAACAACCCATTATCTGAGATTACACATAAACGTCGTGTTTCAGCGCTTGGCCCGGGTGGTTTAACGCGTGAACGTGCGGGCTTTGAAGTACGTGACGTACATCAAACTCACTATGGTCGTGTATGTCCAATTGAAACACCGGAAGGTCCAAACATTGGTTTGATCAACTCGCTTTCTGTTTATGCAAAAGCAAATGATTTTGGTTTCTTGGAAACACCTTACCGTAAAGTGGTAGATGGCCGAGTAACTGATGAAGTTGAATACCTTTCTGCTATTGAAGAAGTAGGTACTGTTATTGCACAGGCCGATTCTGCTGTAGATAAAGATGGTAACTTAACAGAAGATTTTGTTTCTGTTCGTCATCAAGGTGAATTTGTACGTATGCCACCTGAAAAAGTGACGCATATGGATGTATCTGCACAGCAGGTTGTATCTGTAGCTGCTTCGCTTATTCCATTCCTTGAACACGATGATGCGAACCGTGCATTAATGGGTTCAAACATGCAACGTCAGGCAGTTCCTACTCTACGTGCGGATAAACCGCTTGTAGGTACAGGTATGGAAGCGAACGTTGCTCGTGACTCGGGTGTATGTGTGATCGCAAACCGTGGTGGTGCGATTGAATATGTAGATGCTTCTCGTATCGTTATTCGTGTAAACGAAGATGAAATGATTGCAGGTGAGGCTGGTGTAGATATTTACAACCTCATTAAATATACACGTTCTAACCAAAACACTTGTATTAACCAAAATATTATCGTGAATTTGGGCGACAAAGTTGCTCGCGGTGACATTTTGGCAGACGGTCCATCAACAGATATGGGTGAGCTTGCGCTTGGTCAAAACATGCGTGTAGCGTTCATGACGTGGAATGGTTACAACTACGAAGACTCGATCTTGTTATCTGAGCGCGTACTTCAAGAAGACCGTTTAACTTCTATTCATATTCAAGAATTATCATGTGTAGCGCGTGATACTAAGTTGGGTGCAGAAGAAATTACTGCGGATATTCCTAACGTAGGTGAAGCTGCACTTTCTAAACTTGATGAATCGGGTATCGTTTATATCGGTGCTGAAGTTACAGCGGGTGACATTCTTGTTGGTAAAGTAACGCCTAAAGGTGAAACTCAGTTAACTCCTGAAGAAAAATTGCTTCGTGCAATCTTCGGTGAGAAAGCAGCTGACGTTAAAGACTCATCTTTACGTGTTCCATCTGGTACTAAAGGTACAGTTATCGATGTTCAAGTCTTCACTCGTGATGGCTTAGAGAAAGATGACCGTGCGTTAGCAATTGAAAAAGCACAACTTGACTCTTACCGTAAAGACTTGAAAGAAGAATACAAGATCTTTGAAGAAGCAGCTCGAGAGCGTGTAATTCGTTTGCTTAAAGGCCAAGAGTCTAACGGTGGTGGTTCGACTAAACGTGGCGACAAGCTCGTTGAAGATATGCTATCTGGTTTAGAGCTTGTTGACTTACTTGAAATCCAACCTACAGACGAAGCAATTGCTGAACGTTTATCTCAAATTCAAGTGTTCTTGAAAGAGAAGAGCGCTGAAATTGATGAGAAGTTTGCAGAGAAGAAACGTAAGCTTTCGACTGGTGATGAATTAACAACAGGCGTTCTTAAAGTTGTTAAAGTTTATCTAGCAGTTAAACGTCGCATTCAGCCTGGTGATAAAATGGCTGGTCGTCACGGTAACAAAGGTGTTGTATCTAACATTTTACCTGTTGAAGATATGCCACACGATGCGAACGGTGTACCAGTAGATATCGTATTGAACCCATTGGGTGTACCATCTCGTATGAACGTGGGTCAGATTCTTGAGACTCACTTGGGTATGGCGGCTAAAGGGCTTGGCGATAAAATCGAAAAAATGTTGAAAGAACAGCGTACAGTTTTAGAACTTCGCGAATTCTTAGACAAGATTTATAACAAAGTCGGTGGCGAGCAAGAAGATCTTGATAGCTTAACTGATGCTGAAGTTTTAGCTCTTTCTGGCAACTTACGTGCTGGTGTGCCTTTAGCTACTCCTGTATTTGATGGTGCTGAAGAAAGCCAAATTAAAGACTTACTTGAATTAGCTGACATTTCACGTACTGGTCAAACAGTATTGTTTGATGGTCGTACGGGTGAACAGTTTGATCGTCCTGTAACTGTAGGTTACATGTACATGCTCAAATTGAACCACTTGGTTGATGACAAAATGCATGCGCGTTCAACTGGTTCTTACTCACTTGTTACACAGCAACCGCTTGGTGGTAAAGCACAGTTCGGTGGTCAGCGTTTCGGTGAGATGGAGGTCTGGGCACTCGAAGCTTACGGCGCAGCATATACTCTTCAAGAGATGTTAACTGTTAAGTCGGATGACGTTGAAGGTCGTACACGCATCTATAAGAATATTGTAGATGGTAACCATTATATGGATCCGGGTATGCCTGAATCGTTCAACGTATTGACCAAAGAGATCCGTTCTTTAGGTATCAACATTGAACTGAAAAATGGTGACTAAGTCGTAAGACTCACGATTTTTTAGGAAAAAACAATATTTGTGACCCAGTCGGGTAAGCGTTGCTTCCCGACACACGGAGAAAAAAATTGAAAGACTTGCTCGATATCATGCGTAAGAAAACGGACTCAGATGGTCATGCACCAATTGAGTTTGACCGTATCCGTATTGGTCTTGCGTCACCAGAAATGATTAAGTCATGGTCTCATGGTGAAGTTAAAAAACCTGAGACAATTAACTACCGTACGTTTAAACCAGAACGTGATGGTTTGTTCTGTGCCAAAATTTTTGGTCCAGTAAAAGATTACGAATGCTTGTGTGGTAAATACAAGCGTATGAAATACAAAGGCGTCATTTGTGAAAAATGTGGCGTTGAAGTAACTACAGCGAAAGTTCGTCGTGAACGTATGGGTCACATTGAACTCGCTTCTCCAGTTGCACATATCTGGTTCTTAAAATCGTTACCATCTCGTATCGGTTTATTACTTGATATGACACTTCGTGATATCGAACGCGTATTGTATTTCGAATCATACGTTGTAACTGATCCTGGTATGACTCCGTTTGAAAAGTATCAACTTTTAACAGACGAAGAATACTTCAATGCACTTGAAGAGCACGGTGATGAATTCACTGCGAAAATGGGTGCAGAAGCGATTCAGGACTTATTAAAAGATATCGATCTTGAAGCTGAAATCGCACGTTTACGTGAAGAAATTCCTCAAACAACTTCTGAAACGAAGTTGAAAAAAGCGTCTAAGCGCTTGAAATTGATGGAAGCATTCAACGATTCAAACAACAAGCCAGAATGGATGGTGATGAATGTACTTCCTGTACTTCCACCTGATTTACGTCCATTAGTTCCACTTGAAGGTGGTCGTTTCGCGACTTCTGACTTGAACGATTTATATCGTCGTGTCATTAACCGTAACAACCGTTTGAAGCGTCTTCTTGATCTTGCAGCACCAGACATTATCGTACGTAACGAAAAACGTATGTTACAAGAGTCTGTAGATGCATTGCTTGATAACGGTCGTCGTGGTCGTGCAATTACCGGTTCTAACAAGCGTCCATTAAAATCTTTGGCAGATATGATCAAAGGTAAACAAGGTCGTTTCCGTCAGAACTTACTTGGTAAGCGTGTTGACTATTCTGGTCGTTCGGTAATTACTGTAGGTCCTACTTTACGTCTTCACCAATGTGGTCTTCCGAAAAAAATGGCACTTGAATTATTCAAACCATTTATTTTTGCGAAACTACAAGCTTCAGGTCAAGCAACAACCATTAAAGCTGCGAAGAAAATGGTTGAGCGCGAGACTCCAGAAGTTTGGGACGTTCTTGCTTCTGTAATTCGTCAACATCCAGTAATGTTGAACCGTGCGCCAACACTTCACCGTTTAGGTCTTCAAGCATTTGAACCTATTCTTATTGAAGGTAAGGCAATCCGTCTTCACCCACTCGTTTGTGCTGCGTTTAACGCCGACTTCGATGGTGACCAAATGGCGGTACACGTTCCATTGACACTTGAAGCACAGTTAGAAGCTCGTGCATTGATGATGTCAACAAACAACATCTTGTCACCAGCGAATGGTGAGCCGATCATCGTTCCTTCTCAGGACGTTGTCTTGGGTCTTTACTACATCACGCGTGATGCAGTAAATGCTAAAGGCGAAGGCATGGTGTTTGCTGATACTCACGAAGTAAACCGTGCACTTGCAACTGGTCAAGTTGCGATTCATGCTCGTGTTAAAGTACGTGTACATCAAACTGTTATCAATGAAAATGGTGAACGTGAACACGGAACTATTATTGTTGATACGACACCAGGTCGTTGTTTGCTTTGGGAAGTTGTTCCACAAGGCTTAAGCTTTGACATGATCAACCTTGAGATGACTAAAAAGAATATCTCGAAGTTAATCAACTCTTGCTACCGTAAACTTGGTTTGAAAGATACCGTTATCTTTGCTGACCAATTAATGTACTTGGGCTTCCGTCAAGCGACTCGTTCAGGTGTATCTGTAGGTATGGAAGACATGCTCATTCCACCTACTAAGCACACAATTATTGATAAAGCAGAAACAGAAGTTCGTGAAATCGAACAACAGTTCGAACAAGGTTTCGTAACTGCTGGTGAGCGTTATAACAAAGTTGTCGATATCTGGGCGCGTACAAACGACCAAGTTGCTAAAGCGATGATGGATAACTTGTCTTATACACTTGTGAAAAACAAACAAGGTGAAGACGAGAAGCAAAAATCATTTAACAGCATCTATATGATGTCTGACTCTGGTGCCCGTGGTAGTGCGGCACAGATTCGTCAGCTTGCTGGTATGCGTGGCTTGATGGCAAAACCGGATGGTTCGATTATCGAAACACCGATTAAAGCGAACTTCCGTGAAGGTTTGACAGTACTTCAGTACTTCATTTCAACACACGGTGCGCGTAAAGGTTTGGCCGATACAGCATTAAAAACTGCGAACTCTGGTTACTTGACACGTCGTCTTGTAGACGTAGCGCAAGATTTAGTAATTACCGAGCCTGACTGTGGTACAGCGGGTGGTTTGGTAATGACTCCATTCATTCAAGGTGGCGATGTTATCGAGCCATTACGTGACCGTGTATTGGGTCGTGTAACAGCTGAAGATGTACGTCGTGCATCAGATGATGAAGTTGTATTACCTCGTGGTACGTTAATTGACGAAAAAATCGCAGCTCATCTTGAAGAGGCGGGTGTCGATGAAGTCAAAGTACGTTCAGTAATTGCTTGTGAATCTGCTTTTGGTGTATGTGCTAGATGTTATGGCCGTGACCTTGCACGTGGTCACTTGGTGAACCCAGGTGAGTCAGTTGGTGTAATGGCTGCACAGTCTATTGGTGAACCAGGTACACAGTTAACAATGCGTACGTTCCACGTGGGTGGTGCTGCGAGCCGAACTTCTGCTGCAAACAGTGTTCAAGTACGTAACAAAGGTACTGTACGTTTCCATAACGTGAAAACTGTACAACATGCAAAAGGTCACTTGGTTTCAGTTTCTCGTTCAGGTGAAATTGGTATTGCCGATGATTTAGGTCGTGAACGCGAGCGCTATAAACTTCCTTACGGTGCAAGCATCTTGTTGAAAGATGGTGAATCTGTAGAAGCTGGCGGTATTGTGGCGACTTGGGATCCGCATACACATCCACTTGTTACAGAAGTTGCTGGTAAAGCACGTTTCAGCCAAATTGCTGATGGCGTAACTGCAACATCAAAAACTGATGATGCAACTGGTATGACTACCGTTGAAATCTTACCTGTAACAGCTCGTCCTGCTTCTGGTAAAGATTTACGTCCTGCAATCGTGTTGGATACAACAGATGGCGGCGAACAGTTCTACTTCTTGCCACAAAACACAATCGTAACTGTTCGCGATGGCGAAACGATTGGTGTGGGTGACGTTATTGGTCGTGTACCACAAGAAACATCACGTACTCGTGATATTACCGGTGGTCTACCGCGTGTAGCTGACTTGTTCGAAGCACGTAAACCGAAAGAGCATGCGATTCTTGCAGAAGTTTCAGGTGTTGTAAGCTTCGGTAAAGAGACTAAAGGTAAAAACCGTTTAGTGATTACTCCTGATGATGGTTCTGAGATTTACGAAGAGTTGATTCCAAAATGGCGTCAAATCAACGTGTTCGAAGGCGAGCATGTGAACCGTGGTGAGACTATTTCTGATGGTCCACAGAACCCGCATGACATCTTACGTTTGAAAGGTGAAGTTGCATTAACTAACTACATCGTGAACGAAGTTCAAGACGTATACCGTCTCCAAGGTGTAAAAATCAACGACAAACATATTGAAGTTATCGTACGTCAAATGTTGCGTAAAGTTGATATCACTGATGGTGGCGATACAAGCTTTATTAAAGGCGAGCAAGTGGATTACATCCGCGTTGTTCAAGAGAACCAAGCTGTCTTGGCTCAGAACAAGTTCCCTGCGAAGTTTGAACGTCAATTAATGGGTATTACGAAAGCATCGCTTTCTACTGACTCGTTCATCTCTGCTGCATCGTTCCAGGAAACAACTCGTGTGTTAACTGAAGCGGCTGTAACAGGTAAAGAAGATGATTTACGTGGCTTGAAAGAAAACGTTGTAGTGGGTCGTTTGATTCCAGCTGGTACTGGTCTTGCATACCACTTAGAACGTCGTCGTCAAGAAGCAGAAGCTGCTGAGCATGAACTTCATAATGACTTCAGTGAAGTAGACCAAGCATTCAGCCAAGCGTTAAACTCAGAACAGTTCTAAGTTTAGACTGGCACTAAAAAGGCACCTCAGGGTGCCTTTTTTTATATGTACCAATAACAATTAAAAGTGGTAATTACATAAATATATTAAAGAGCCATTATTTTATTACTTAAGCGGGATAAACACTCCACAAAAACAGATTAGGCTACAAACTTCTGAGGACTGGAGTAAATCTAATGAAAAAAATGATGATGATTGTAAGTGTTGGCCTGATGTCAACAACTTTATTTGTTGGTTGCCAGAATGCAAGCCCAGAAAGTAAACGTATTGGTTCAGCTGCGATTGGTGGTGGTGCAGGTGGTGCTGTAGGGAAACATGTGGGTGGTAATATCGGTGCAGGTTTAGGAGCGGCACTTGGTGCTGGTGTTGCAGCCAATGCAAAAGGATCTAGTAGTAAAACAGTGCGTAATAGTGCAATTGGTGCTGGGGTTGGTGCGGTGTTAGGTGGCGCAATCATTGGTGGCGACGCTGGTGCTGCTACAGGTGGAGCACTTGGTGGTAGTGCGGGCGCAGCTTATGAAGAGAAGAAAGGGAAGTACTAAAATTACCCTTAGCCATATTTAATTCATAGAAGTCTTTATCTTAGTAAAGACTTCTTTTTTGACCGCTTTTATCTTTGAAATTTTGCTTAATTATAATAAATAGAAGAGCTTTACAAAATATCTATCGATTAGGACAGATGAATAACACAATCTGATCAAATTCCTCATAAAAGAGGATTATTCTTTTTATTAGGACAGGTAGTAGTGAGTACGGTCATGAAAAAAACAATTGGATTAGTTTCTGCTTTAATGTTGTCTACCCTTATGTTTACAGGCTGTCAAAATATGAGCCCATCTGACCAGCGTATTGGGGCAGCAGCAGCGGGTGGAGCACTTGGTGGCGGACTAGGTAACCATGTAGGTGGTGGTGTTGGCGCAGGCTTAGGTGCAGCAGTAGGTGCTGGTGTTGGTTCAAATACCCAAGGTGGTAGTAAGCAAACCACTACGAAAAGTGCGATCGGAGCTGGTATCGGTTCTGTAGTAGGTAAAGCAATATTGGGTGGTGACTCTGGTGCTGCAATTGGCGGTGCGATTGGTGGTGGCGCTGGCGCTGCTATTGAAGAGAAGAAATAAAAATTTATAGTTTGAATAAAAATAAGCGCTTTTTCAGCGCTTATTTTTATTGGGGGAAAGGTTTGGCTTTTTTACGTCTGATATAAAGTGTTTTTTTAACTTCGGCAATTCTCACCCCCGATTCATCAAAAATGTTTAGATGATATGTTCTTAAAACAGGTTCGTAGTTTTCGGCAAGCTCACGTATTTGCTCAATCTCAGCTAAATCTACTCGAATATCTGCATGCACAGTACTTCGACCAGGGGAAAGAAAATTAATTTCAGCAGCTTTATCCCAAACAATATATTTTGATCCGAGATGATGCAGCAAAATCATCATGTAAAATGGATCAACCATTGAATAAAGGCTGCCCCCAAAATGCGTTCCGACCAAATTTTGGTTTTTCCAAGTCAAAGGCATTTTTACACGTACATGACAAAGTTCTAAATTCATGATTTCAATATAAATCCCTGCTCCTCGATAAGGTGGGTAGTGATTAAATAGGAATTTTGAAATCGTAGGATTGTTCTGAAGTCTTCTGAAAATAGCCATAATAGTCAATTTTTTTTATTGAAACAGTATTCATACTAGATAAGTATCATCTTTTTTATATTGATGGCAATGCTCTATCCGACTAACGACATGATCGATTGAAAAACAAGATAGGAAATGATTATGCAGCCAAAAGTTCATACAGTAACAACAAGTGACCAACAAACACTTTGTGCCAAGACATGGGGCGACGAAAAAAATACACCGTTGGTTTTAGTACATGGTTATCCTGATAATCAGGAAGTATGGGAATCAATCATTGAATATTTAATCAATGACTTTTACATTGTCACTTATGATGTACGAGGGGCGGGTTTGTCGTCTATACCAAAACGTATACGTGATTACCGTTTAGAACGTTTATCTCTAGACTTACAAGAAGTCGTTGATGAATTATTACCAAATCGTCAATTTCACATGGCTGCACACGATTGGGGTTCAATACAATCTTGGGAGTCGGCAACAGAACCTAAGTTTAAAGGGCGATTATTATCCTATACAACAATTTCAGGACCCTGTCTTGATCATGCTGCTTTATTTTTACGTGACAAATTTAAATCTGCACCAAGCCATGTTTTAAAAATATTAACGAAGTCTTGGTATATCGGTGCATTCCATCTTCCATTACTAGCCCCAACAGTTTGGTCTCTTTTTAGCCCTGAAAAATGGGGGAAAGTCCTGACTCAGTTAGAGAGAAAAAATAATTTACCCTTAAATAATAATATTAATGCAGATGGTAAATATGGCATTAATTTATATCGGGCGAATTTTATTCCTCGCTTAACTGGCCCACGTCAACGTTATGCACAGTGCCCAGTCAAAGCAGTTATTTTAAAATATGATACTTTTGTGAGCCCTGAATATATTACTGAGGCTCTGCCAAAGTGGGCAGAAAAATTTGAATATGTAGAGCTTGAAGCAAATCACTGGGCAATTCTAAGTGAGCCCGCGAAAATTGCAGATCATATTCATCAGTTTATTAAGGCTCAAGCTTAATCATTGAGTGACTGCATAAAATAGTTAATTCGGCGATATTTTCGGCTTCATAGATCTGAATCTGATAGAATGTCGCCTTTTGTTTTGCTCTGAATTTATTCATGAATGCTGTCGTTATTGCGATTGCAGTGATGTTTCTATTATCACTGGCTCGCGTTTCTGTCGTACTGACTTTAGTGGTTTCTGCCATTGTAGGCGGCCTCGTAGCAGGTTTAAGCCTTTCTCAAACCGTTGATGCCTTTAACGCTGGTCTTGGCGATGGTGCTGAAGTTGCACTTGCCTATGCTGTGTTAGGAGCGTTTGCCTTGGCACTTTCAAAATCTGGTTTACCTGATTTACTTGCTCATAAACTGATTGGTTTGTTGGGAATGGAAGCGGGGAAAAGCCGCGAAACTAAAGTGAAATATCTACTATTAGGTATTTTACTGATTGCTGCTATTTTCTCTCAGAATCTTATTCCAGTTCATATTGCCTTTATTCCTGTACTTGTTCCGCCATTATTACGGGTAATGAACCATTTAAAGTTAGACCGTCGCGCAGCAGCGTGTGTGCTTACGCTAGGTTTGGTCGGAACTTATATTTTTCTTCCGGTTGGGTTTGGTGCAATTTTCCTTGAACAGATTTTGATGGGAAATATCAACAAAGTTGGCGCAGCGTACGGCTTGCATGTAGAACGTGGCATGATGTCAATTGGCATGGCTATTCCAGTTTTAGGAATGGTTTTAGGTACTTTGGTTGCTGTATTTATTAGCTACCGTAAACCAAGAATTTATGCCGATCGCGCTATTACACCAACTACAACGATTGATTTGGATAAACCCCTTCGCGCCACTACTCAAGTTGAAACAGCTGACTTAAAAGCAGATGCTGAAGAGTTAAAGCATGAGGCAGAGCAAGCGCCCGTGATTGCAAAGAAAACGATCTATATGGCATTGCTTGCAATTGGCTTGACACTCGCTGCACAGCTCTATTCTGGTTCAATGATTTTGGGTGGTTTAGTCGGTTTTGCTGTTCTATCTACCGCCGGAATTTTTAAGTGGCAAGATGCAGATGATGTCTTTGTACAAGGCATGCGGATGATGGCCTTAGTAGGTTTCATTATGATTTCTGCTGCGGGCTTCGCATCGGTAATGACGCATACAGGAGATATTAATCAGCTAGTGAAGGGTGTAGTCGAGATTATTGGAGACAATCGTGCACTTGCAGCTTTCTTAATGCTTTGTATTGGTTTATTTGTCACGATTGGTATTGGTTCGTCTTTCTCAAGTGTGCCTGTACTTGCTGTTATTTATGTGCCTTTATGTGTGCAGTTTGGTTTCTCACCCTTAGCGACGATTGCCCTTATTGGGACTGCAGCAGCATTAGGTGATGCAGGCTCACCAGCTTCTGACTCAACCTTAGGGCCAACAGCTGGTTTAGGTGTAGATGGTCAACATGATCATATTTGGGATACGGTTGTACCTACCTTTATTCACTTTAATATTCCGCTATTAATTTTTGGCTGGATTGCTGCAATGGTTTTATAAGTTTTTTATAAAATATTAAATGATTAACCTTCTTAATAATAATCTTTAGGTTTAAATTAAGAAGGTTTTTTATTGCCTAAGTAAAACATGTATTTAAAATAAATTATATTAAAATACTCAGAATTATAAAGTATATTAAAATGGTTGGTAATATAAAATAATCTTGATTAATATGGTTGGTTTTAAAACCAATTAAAATAGTTGGTTAATATATAATTTTATTTAAAACAAATATTTAAAAATAAATGATAAATTAATTTTATAATGTGTATTGCATGATTTTAAAATAAATGTTTATTATAAATATAAATAAGGTTGGAGATATTAAAGTGTTCAAAAAGGCTTTGGTTATTGCATTAATGGGGATGTCTTCATTTACATTTGCTGGTAATTGGCAAGTGAAATTTGGTGGCAGTGTTATCGCGCCATCAGAAGATACAACGACTCCTTTGGGTGTAGTAAAGGCAGACCATGAATATGCATTTACACCATCAGTAGAATACTTTTTTGGCCAATCTCCATTTTCGGCAGAATTATTATTAGCAACACCTATTAATCACGATGTACTACTAGATGGTAAAAAAGCTGCGCGTATTAAACAGTTACCACCAACAATTACAGCAAAATATCATTTTAAAAACTCGACTCGTTTCACACCATATATTGGTATAGGTGCAACAGCATTTATTCCTTGGGATGAGGAAGGGGCAGCAGTAAAAGTTAAAGAAGATTTTGGTGTGGCAGGACAAGTTGGTTTTAATTTCCAACCTGCTGATGCTAAAAACTGGGGAGTATTTGTAGATGTTCGTTATGCAGATATTAGTCCTGAAGTTACAATTGATCCGTCAATTGCTGACTATAAATTTGATCTAGATATTAATCCGTTTGTTTACACTTTAGGTTATAGCTATAAATTTTAAGCATAATAATAAATAGAACAATATAATAATAAACCTAGACTCAGGCACCTCACATATAGTTTATGTGAGGTTTTTTTATGAATTTTATTTGCACTAAAAAAATCATAAAACAGACAGTTTTATACATATCTTATGCAAATTTTTTTCTAAACTAATTTTATTCATTACAAACATGGAAATAAAATCATGAACAAAAAATTAGCAATCTGTTTGGCTCTTTTTAGTGGTATCGCTTTTACACAGACCTCGCAAGCTGCAAGTTTCTCGTGTGATGCTGCAAAGACGAAAACAGAAAAAAGTATTTGTAAAAACCGCTCTTTAAACGATGCCGATGTCAAAATGGCGACGACCTATCAAATCGTTTTGCATGCTTTACCAATGGGCGGACGGGATAACCAAAAAGATGCTCAGCAGCAATGGTTGAAAAAAAGAAATGCTTGTGCTGCTGGTGTAAGTTGTATTAGCAAAGCTTATCAGCAACGTCAAAAGCAGTTAGATACGATATTGCAAGATAGGGTGTTAAGCCACGGCCCATTTTAATTAGAGTAAAAATTTTTAATATTCAGGATTGAAAAATTCTAGAAGTACTCCATTCATAAAGCATTCGAGAACAAACAGCTTCAAAATTTAAGGAGTGATTTATGAGTGAACAAGCATCACAAAATTATAGTTTCCAAGCGGAAGTTGCCCAGCTTTTACATTTAGTGACGCATTCTCTCTATTCTAACCCTGAGATTTTCTTACGTGAGCTTATCTCTAATGCTTCAGATGCATGTGATAAGTTACGTTTTGAAGGAATTAATCATCCTGAATATTATGAAAATGATCCAGATTTACATGTACGAATCAGCTTAAATAAAGAAGATAAAACCTTAACCATCTCTGATAACGGTATTGGTTTAAGCCAACAAGAAGCGATTGATAACTTAGGTACAATTGCGAAATCAGGTACTAAAGATTTCATGTCAAAATTGACTGGCGATCAAAAAGCAGATGCTCAGTTGATTGGTCAATTTGGTGTGGGTTTCTACTCTGGCTTTATTGTTGCCGATAAAATTACGGTTGAATCACGTCGTGCTGGTCTAGAGGCATCTGAAGGGGTGCGTTGGATTAGTGGTGGTACAGGCGAGTTTGAAGTTCAGCAAATTGATAAGGCGTCACGTGGTACTGACATTATTCTTCACTTGCGTGATGACGCGCTTGATTACTTAGAATCTTATAAAGTTAAGCAAATTGTTAATAAATACTCTGATCACATTAGCTTGCCAATTGAAATGCAAAAAGAAGTTTGGCAAGAAGAAGAGGTTGCCGAAGGTGAAGAACCTAAAGGCGGCCAAATGGTCAAGACTGACGAGTGGGAAGCGATCAACTCAGCAAGTGCTTTATGGACGCGTAACAAAAGCGAAGTGACTGAAGAGCAATATGTTGAGTTCTATAAAAACTTAACGCATGACTTTGAAGCACCATTAGCTTGGGCGCATAACCGTGTTGAAGGTAGTACTGAATATACCCAACTACTTTATATTCCAAGTAAAGCGCCACATGACATTTTTACACGTGAAGCAAAAGCCGGTATTAAGCTCTATGTAAAACGCGTGTTCATCATGGATGATGCAGATAATTTAATTCCAAATTATTTACGCTTTGTTCAAGGTGTAGTGGATAGTGCTGACTTACCACTGAATGTCAGCCGTGAGTTGTTGCAAGAAAGCCGTGATGTCAAAACAATTCGTGAAGGTAATGCACGCCGTGTATTAACCGTACTTGATGGTTTGGCTAAATCAGAAGATGAAAAAGACCAAGAAAAATTTAAGACATTCTATAGTGAGTTTGGCTCAGTACTTAAAGAAGGCTTGGGTGAAGACTTTGGTAATCGCGAACGTATTTTAAAATTATTACGATATGCCACTTCAACTAACGATGAAGTAACGACTTCTTTTGCTGACTATAAAGCGCGCATGAAAGAGGGCCAAAAAGCTATCTATTATGTGACTGCTGACAGCTTGGCAGCAGCGAAAAACTCGCCACAGTTAGAGTTGTTTAAGAAAAAAGGCATTGAAGTATTATTAATGGCAGAGCGTGTTGACGAATGGGCAATGAATTTTGTCCAAGAATTTGACGGTACGCCATTAAAGAATGTCTCTAAAGGTGCGGTTGATCTAGGTGACTTACAAGATGCTGAAGAGAAAAAGGCACTTGAGCAAGCAGCTGAACATTTCAAACCTGTGGTTGATAAGCTAAGTGACTCATTGAAAGCTAAAACTAAAGAAGTACGTGTAACCACGCGTTTAGTTGATTCTCCTGCATGTTTAGTGACAAGTGAAGGTGAATTATCACCTCAACTTATTCGTATGCTAAAACAAGCTGGACAAGCAGTGCCAGAAATCAAACCGATTTTAGAAATTAACCCTGAACATCCTTTAGTGAAAAAACTTGAAGGTTCAGAGCAGTTTGATGACTTGGCTAACGTAATTTTCGATCAGGCTGTGATTGCTGAAGGTGGTTTACCAGAAGACCCAGCAGCTTATGTAAAACGTATTAATAGCTTATTGCTGAAATAATTCAGTGTAAAAAAAGCCTCTGATCCTTCAGAGGCTTTTTTGTGGATAAAGAAAGAGTTATCCACAATTTGGTGATTTCTGATTAAAAATTAGCTTCGAGATTCATTTGAACGCTGAGTTGATGTTTCGAATCATCATCAACATGGTTAAAAAAATTAAGGTCATTTTGCATAAAAAGCCAATTTCGCCACACAGGCTGGCGCCATGAAATATAAGGTCCCCAACTATTTAGCCGAATGTCATTTTTGGTATATACGCCACCGCTATAGACACCGTAAGTAAGATGATTATCTTTTAAAAATTGATATTGCTGGAAAGTCCAATTCCCCCAGCTATAATCTTCATTTTCACTCTTATTCACATTAAATTTATTAGCGAAAAGAGTGTTATCTTGCATTTTCTGCGTTAAGTTTAGCGTCGTTTCGGTGTAGTTCCGGCTGGTTGAACCATAACGAAATACCTGCTCTGTATCTATGCTAATGTTATGTCTTAAGTTCCATTTTTTCTTTGCCAAAAATTGTACATAGACATCGTTTTCTGAGTTTGAACCTAAATCAAGATTATTTTCAAAAGGTATCCAAGTTGAAATGGTAGCCCAGCTTGCACTCAGTGGATTAGTTGTCGAAACCTGAGCTGAAGAGTTCTTCTTTTTTCTTTTGCCAAAAGCTTTATAAGAATGTTCAGACTGGGTGGCACGCTTCCATAACGTATCATTTCCGAACACAGCCATAAGTTCTTGAATTAAAGCTGCATTGGGTAAAACATCATTTGTCTCTATTTCACAAGGAGAGAGTGAAAGTGATTGTCTTTTTCCTTTAGCGAAACTCGTAGAAGAATAGGGGTAACGCCTTGACCGTTGGTGCTTTAAAGAATTATAAAAAAATTGAGTATGCGGAATTAAAGCCAATATGCCCAAACTATAAATGCAAACTAAAACAGTCGATTTGTATTGAAATGAAAAAGGAGAGAATTGATTCATCGTTCAAAGTAATAAAGAATCAAAAATTAGAATAATATTTTAAGAAGCTAAGCTTAAATTTTTATTTAAAAGTATTTTATTATTCATCACCTTGGATGGGTTCCAAGGTGATGTTCAGCAGCTTAAAAAAGAGCTTCTAAGCGCAAGAATGTACTGACAAAATGGTTGCGATCTTCACGGTGGTCATTAAAGTAGTTTACATCTCCTTGAACAAAGAACCATTCACGTAAAACAGGTTGGCGCCATGAAACGAATGGCCCCCAACTATTTAAACGTAAGTCATTGTCGTTGTAATAACCGCTTGTATAAATACCATAGTTAAAACGGTTGTTTGCAAAGAAACTATGTTCACGAAAAACCCTATTTTCCCAACTTAGATCATCATCTTGATCATCGGCATAAGTTAAGCTGAACTGATTTGATAAAATCGGTTGATTTGGTCTGGCATGGGTAAGTTCAAGATTGGTACGTAAGTAGTTTTCACTGTCTATACCGTAACGATAAATTTGCTCAGCATAAAATTTAAAATCATTACGGAGTTGCCAATCTCTAGATGCTTTTAAACGAACATAAATATCGTCCCCAGAACGAATACCTAAGTCAGCATCGGTTTCAAAAGGCAATTTTTTCGAGAAATTTGACCAGCGTAAAGCAATGGAGCTGTTGTCATCTCGAGTTTGTTTACCATCTAACTTCTTATTTGAATTTTGATTTGGGTTCTGATTGATATTAGCTGGACTATTATTAAATTCGTTATCTAGAGAGTCATCACCAAAGACCACGCTTAGACGTTTTTCTAGAGTGGGTAGCTTAATCTTACCCCGAATTCTGGGCTTAATTTCAAAGTTATCGTATTCATTCCAATAGTTATCGACCATTACGCGGATGGTTGCTGTAGCAGGTTTTTGTGGATCGACTTCACCAAACCAGTTATCAATTTTTTCAGAAGTACGATCGGCCCAATTCCGAATTTTCTTTTGTTTACGGTCAACCCAAGTTTGATCTTCTGTTTGTTCGGTAGGAGGAACAATAGGTTGATTAGATTGCTCTGGAAAAATAGTAGGGGTCGCATCTACCCAACGTGGAATCTGATCAAGAAGATTTTCATCTGTGGGGGCTTCAGTTTGGACTCCAGAAGACAAACCTTTCACTTGCTGGTTTTGAGAGGATGAGGTGGTTTCTGCATGAGCGATGCATACTGAACCGAATCCAATAGTTAAAAGTGCAAAAAGCTGCCGATAAGGCATTACGTGAAATGTTTTCATATCTATCTTTATGTTTTGTTGTTGTTTCCACTTTTGTTGATTTTTCTAATAAAATCAAGAGGGCGACACAAAAGTTAATTAAATTTAACTTTTCTTACATATTTGAAATAAATTAAAAAGTTTAAGCTAGTAGCGTTTATTTTTAACAAAAAAAATCCCCCAGTTACGGGGGATGATAGATCAAGGAAACTTCAAATTCCGATCATTAAACACATAAAAAACAGAACATTACAGCGCGAATATTCTAAGCGGCAATAATAAACTGATTTTAAACAATTGGATAGTTCTTTTTTTAGAACGCTCTATTGCTAAAATGGTGATAAAACATACGATTTAATCACACTTTTAATTGTGTTGATTTATTTCTGTGGAATATGACATGATTCATCATTACAAACAGCTGCATCCTCTTGCTCAACTGCTTCAGCATTTGCTTTAAGTTGTGCTTGCTCTAAAACTTTTAAAAAGACTTCACGTGGTTGGGCACCAGCGAGTGCAATTCTTTGATCAAATACAAAGAATGGCACACCCGTAACATTTAACTGCTCTTTAGCAATCTTTTCGTCATGACGAACAAAGTCAGATAGCTCATTGGTATCTAATACAAATTCAACTTCTGCATTATCAAGACCAATACGCGAAGCAATTTCTTCTACAACTTCACGTTCACCAATTGCCAGACCTTCGGTCATATAAGCATGGAAAAAAGCTTCTTTTGCTTGATTGCCTAAACCTTTGCTTTGCGCAAGGTGGATAATACGGTGTGCATTGAAACTATTGCCAGAATTCGCCTTTTGCCATTGGAAATCAATACCTTCAGAGGCAGCCATGGCAGCAATATTGCGCTCCATTTCTTCCATCTCTTCATAGGTACGGCCATATTTTTTAGCCAAACGTTCTGTATTTGATGTGTCATGTTTTGCTGGCGCATCAGGATCTAATTCAAAACTATGCCAGTGAATTTCAAGCTCAATACCTGCTTCAGCAGCTACATGTTCAAGGCGTTTTTTGCCGATATAACAGAAAGGGCAAACTACATCAGACCAGACATCAACACGCATGGGAGAATCTCATAAATTTTAATTACCCATCATAATAGGGATGATGGATCAGGATTTAAAGCTTTGAGTAGCGAATACAGTGTTGCGTATTGTGAAATAAATGACATATAAAGAAGAATAAGCTCTATTTTATAACTATAAAGAGCAAAACTATAAGAATGGAAATAGGAGGTGTGTATGCGCCGAGTTTTGATTGCGATTGCAAGTCTGATTGTTATCACAAGCATTGTTTTTTTCAGCTATCAACATATTAAACAGCAACAGGCTAAAGACAGTAGTCAAATGTTTGATGTGGTCATGACTGAAAAAATGAACCAGCTTTATGAACAAGCACAAGACTGGTCTAAACCCGTCCAGCTTGATATTCATGATAAGCGTTTAGCAGGACACTATAAGCAAATTTCAGAATTTCTTTTAAGTTATTGGATTCAAAATATAAATGCACGTAATGAATATTTAAGAGAATTAAAGGCGGCAAAATGGGATACTTTTTTAAATGTTGACCGTTTAGATCTTGATAAAAAACAAAAGTATGTAGAAACAGAAAAGATGTTAGCCGATGTTCGTACGGCTTCAGATAAATATCAAACTGAATATGAAAAAATTCATAAAACTTTCTTAGCAAAGGTTCAAGAATTATCTGTTGATGCAGAAATGAGGCAACTGCTTGAAATGAAATTAGGAACTCAACAAAAAGCTGATCAAGATCATGCAATTTTTATGATTGAGCTACAAATTTTAGATAAAGCAGAAGAAATGTTTAAACTTCTAAAAAATTATGAATGGCAGAAGAAAGATCAGATGATTCTTTTTCATGAAAATGCTCAGGTCAAAAAATTTAATGGGCTGTATCAAGAGGTTTTAAAGCTGAATGCAAAAATTGAAAAAATTAAGAAAAAGAATGTAGCTTCATTAGAAGGAGAGTTAAAAGAATGAATTTTACGTGAGCATCAAAAAATTATGGTTTGGTGCTCTCAGCTTTTCCTTTGGTTAAAAAAGATTGTAATAAATTTTGAGAAGATTGTAGTTTGATTAACTGCTGGGACACCTGCATGAGCTCGGTTTGCAACTTTTCTTGAACCACTGGACACAGCGTAAATACACGTTCATCTAAATCAAAACAAGGCAGCAAAACCTGAATATCTTTTAGGTTCATTCCTGCATCATTTAATATTTTAATTTTCTTAATATTTTCAATATCTTTTTGTGTATAGCTTCGATAGTTATTGCTTGCCC
Source organism: Acinetobacter sp. WC-141 (assembly GCF_000313935.1). Taxonomy (GTDB): domain Bacteria; phylum Pseudomonadota; class Gammaproteobacteria; order Pseudomonadales; family Moraxellaceae; genus Acinetobacter. The sequence continues at coordinate 25,726 of NZ_AMSS01000086.1, forward strand.
GATGAGGCTGTATAAGGCCTAAACTTTCGTAATAACGTAGCATGCGAGGGCTTACTTTTGTGAGTTCGGCAACTTTAGCTAAGTTCATAAAATGGGGTTGACCTTAACAGTGGTGTCATAGTTTAGCATGTTTTTATCTTTCAAAATGATACTTGTTCAATGATCAGAAAACTCATTTTATTGGTGTTATTCGGTTTAATGACATCTGTTGCAAATGCCAAAACACTACAACTTCAGGAGAACAACATGCGTCAAATATTTGTGCTTCACGGTTATTCTGCTTCTATAAATGATCACTGGTTTCAAGATTTAAAGCATCAAATAGAAGATGAACACACTTCTGTTACCCTCATTCCATTTCCAGATTCTGAGAATCCGGATGTAGATGCATGGCAGAAGGTTTTAGATCTACAGATCCCGAATGTGGATGAAAATACTTATTTTATTGCACACAGTTTAGGGGTGATTACGTTACTGCACTTTTTGCAAAGACATGATTATCAAAATATTGGAGGAATGATTTTAGTATCCGGATTTTCTGGTTTCATTTCAGATTCTTCTGTTCTTAATAGTTATATAACAAAGAGTAAAGTCGATACGAATTACTTTAAGGGTATAAAGAAAAAGCTAGTGTATTTGTCTGATAATGATGATTTGGTTCCGCCAAAACTGACGATTGAATTGGCGAAAGAAATTGATGCGCCGTACATTACAGTACCTAATGGTGGGCACTTTTTAGGACGAGAAGGTTATACGACATTTCCTCAATTGGTCGATTCTTTAAAAGAAATGCTAGAAAGCGAATAAAATTTATAAGATGAATAGCACTCTATAAACTAGATACTTTTGCCTAATTTATAGAGTGCTTTATATAGCTTGCAGGTTTTAATAAATAAAAGAGCCGTACTATTACATTAAAAAATTTAATTATATTTACCGTTTATCTGAGCCTTACTGAATCAAATTCGACTTTGTTGTAGCCTATTTATAGATACCTTTAATTTAATCATCACCTTTTAATTGAAATAGGGTGACTGATTTTTGGAGCAAGTTATGAACTTTCTAAAACAATCAGCCTTGATTGCTGCATTTGCTTTTATGGGTTTACCGACTGTTCACGCAGAGGAAGTAGCGACTTTACCAACAATTCGCGTGATGGCTGAATCTGAGCTACGTGAAGAGGTGGGATTTGTGCCTTTTCAAGAAGATAAAAAAGTGCGTCAGGCTCTGCAACATCGTGAATATAAAATTCATAACGATATTCAGAATGCTTTAGTCCCTGAAGGCATGACTACGGTAGATTATCAGCCTGTTATGGCACAACCTGATTTGTCTCAACTTTCTCCATTCTTACAACAATACATTTTAGCAGTAGCAGGTGGAATACAGTCTTCTGATCCAACCAACGGTATTTTTGAAATGTTAAGACCATTGAACATTAACCGAAGTAATGTTGACGCTTATCGTGAAGGTACGATGAAAGTGAATATTACTGACCTTATAAATTTACAGCAGCAAATTCAAGATGGCTTAAAAGGCCGATAAAATAAAAATCCCCGCATTGAGCGGGGATTTTTTTATCTTGGTGTTAATTAAACACGTTCGATCACTGTTGCAATACCTTGACCAAGGCCGATACACATGGTCGCAAGACCGATTTGAGTATCTTGTTGTTCCATTACGTTCAACAACGTAGTGGTGATACGTGCACCAGAACAGCCTAGTGGGTGACCCAAAGCAATCGCACCACCATTTAAGTTAATGATGTCTTGCTTGTCATAAATACCTAAGCCTTTCATTACTGATAAGCCTTGAGCAGCAAATGCTTCGTTTAACTCGATAGTTTGAATATCTGCCATCGTTAAACCAGCACGTTTAAGTGCTTTTTGAGTTGCTGGAACTGGACCGTAACCCATGATTGCAGCATCACAACCTGCAACAGCCATAGAGCGAATTACAGCGCGTGGTCTTAAACCTAACGCTTGTGCACGCTCAGCAGACATAAGCAACATTGCAGAAGCACCATCAGATAAAGCTGACGATGTAGCCGCAGTTACCGTACCGCCTTTCGGATCGAATACAGGACGTAATGCTTTGAACGACTCAAGGTTTGCATCTGGACGAATGACTTCATCGATGTCGCAAAGGATTTTAAAGCCATTTGCATCATGGCCTTCAACACCAACGATCTCATTTTTGAAACGACCTTCTTGAGTTGCAGCCCAAGCACGGCGGTGAGATTCAACACCAAAAGCGTCTTGCTCTTCACGGCTAATGCCATTCATGCGACCTAACATTTCAGCAGTTAAGCCCATCATGTTAGATGCTTTTGCATAGTGCTTAGATGCTTCTGGGTTTAAGTCGATGCCGTGCATCATACCTACGTGGCCCATGTGCTCTACACCACCAATAATGAAGATATCACCTTGGTTGGTTGCAATCTGTGCAGCAGCAGTATGAAGCGCTTGCATAGATGAACCGCAAAGACGGTTTACCGTTTGACCAGCAACAGTTTTTGGTAAGTCAGCCAATAAGCCAATGTTACGGCCAATGTTCATACCTTGTTCTAGAGTCTGGTTTACACAGCCCCAGATCAGGTCTTCAACTTCGTTTACATCAAACTGGTTACGAGCAACGAGTGCACGAACCAATTCAGCAGATAAGCTGTCAGCACGTACATTGCGGAACATACCGTTTTTGGTTTTACCCATTGCAGAACGTACGCCATCAACGATGACAACGTCACGTGGATTTAAAGTAGCCATTCACGTTGCTCCTTAACCGTAGAATTTTTTGTTGTTAGCAGCCATGTCACGCAACATTTGCGGCGCTTCATAAGCCTTACCTAAGTGTGCATATTTGTCGCAAAGTGCAACATATTCAGCAACACCTGTTTGGTCGATATAACGACATGGACCACCACGGAATGGAGGGAAACCTACACCCATAATCATTGCCATGTCTGCTTCAGCAGCAGTTGCAACGATGTTGTCTTCTAAGCAACGAACTGTTTCGTTACAGAAAGCAAGCATCATGCGGTCAATGATTTCTTGGTTATCAAACTCGCGTTTTTCACCCGTTACGAAAGGAGCAATGATTTCATACGCTGTTGGATCAACAGTTTTTGCTTTTTTGCCTTTCTTATCGAGTTCGTATTTGTAGAAACCAACGTCATTCTTTTGACCAAGACGTTTAGCTTCGTACATTGCTTGGATTGAACCTTTGTAGTCTGGCTTCATGCGGTCTGGGAAACCTTCAGCCATAACTTCTGCGCCATGAACACCCGTGTCGATACCAACAACGTCGATGAGATAAGCAGGACCCATTGGCCAGCCAAACTTAGACATTACATTGTCAACTTGCTGGAAGTCTGCACCGTCTTTTACAAGAAGGTCAAACGCACCAAAGTAAGGGAACAATACACGGTTAACCAAGAACCCTGGGCAGTCATTTACAACGATTGGTGTTTTACCCATTTTTTGAGCAAGAACAACAGTAGTTGCAATCGCTTCTTCAGAAGTCTTTTCACCACGAATGACTTCTACAAGCGGCATCATGTGAACTGGGTTGAAGAAGTGCATACCTACAAAGTTTTCAGGACGCTGTAATGCTTTCGCTAAACGCGTAATTGAAATTGTAGACGTGTTAGACGCAATAATCGTGTTTTCACGAACATGCTTTTCAGTATCTGCAAGAACGATTTCTTTAACTTTTGGATTTTCTGTAACCGCTTCGATCACGATATCAACTTCTTTAAACTCATCGTAGCTTAAAGTAGGACGGATACGTGCAAGGGTTTCACCCATTTGCGCAGGTTTCATTTTCTTACGTTCAACTTGTTTAGTTAACAAGCTGTTCGCTTCTGACATACCTAGTGCAAGTTGTGGGTTACCAATATCTTTCATGATGATTGGAGTGCCTTTGCTTGCTGCTTGGTAAGCAATACCACCACCCATGATACCAGCGCCAAGTACTGCTGCTTGGTTTACAGGATGAGCACCTTTTTCATGTTTTTTAGCAGTTTTCTTAACAACTTGGTCATTGAGGAATAAACCAATCAATGCACCAGCTTGTGGAGTAATCGCAGCTTTTGCAAAGCCTTCAGCTTCAGCTTTTAATGCTTCGTCACGCGCAAGGCTTGCACCCGCTTGTAATGAATCAAGTAATAATTTTGGAGCAGGGTATTGAGCAGGATTTGCTTTAGCAAGTACGGCACCTTTTGCTGTGTTGAACGCCATCATTTGTTCAAGTGGGTTCAATTTTACAGCATCAAGTTTTTCTTGGCGTTTAGCTTTCCAGTTCAAACGACCAGAAATTGCTTGCTTAACTAAGTCAGTTGCAGCTTCAAGTAATTTATCAGCAGCTACAACCGCATCTACAGCACCATCTTTTAGTGCAGCAGCTGGTTTTTTCGGAGCAGCCATCGCCATCCATTCAACCGCGTTGTCGATACCGATAACACGGCTTAAACGTACGCTACCGCCAAAACCTGGGTAAATACCAAGTTTAATTTCTGGTAAGCCCACTTGTGCAGCTTCTGACATCACACGATAGTCACACACTAAACACATTTCAAAACCGCCGCCTAACGCCATACCGTTAATAGCAACAACTTTTGGAATTTCTAAATCTTCAAAGCTATTGAAGATTTCGTGAACAGGCATAAGCCAGTCAACAATCGCTTTTTCACCTTGAGCGAAGTTTTCACCAAATTCGGTAATGTCTGCCCCAACAATAAATGTCGATTTGCCAGAGGTAACCACTAAGCCTTTAATATCATTATTTGCTTTTACCGCAGCAATAGCAGCTTGGAAATCTTCAATTGTTGCACGGTTAAATTTATTGACCGACTCACCTTGTAAGTCAAAGCGGAATTCTGCAATTCCGTCCGAAAGCATTTGGACGGTAATGGCATTGCCAGCGTGGATCATGCCTGATCTCCTTGGTTTTGGAGGACTTCTAAGTTGATGTTATGAAGCGTGTGCACAGCTTTGGTACACATTTATGCTTCGCTAATCTTACGATAACTATATCTAAAAAAAACCTGACAAGTTGTATCAAGCCGTGACGCAAGGGTCATCAATTATTTTTAAATAATTTTTTTAATCTATATTTATGAAAAATATATTTTTAATTGTAAAAGCTTCTTGTTAAGAGGGGGTAAGATAAAGCTAGGAAATGTAGTAGACAATTAATAAATTATTTTTGGTCTAGTAATAAAAATTAATATTTTGTGTGAATTATTAGACAGACAGTATTGTCTATTTTTTTATCTTTGGATAAACTTTGTGTTATAAAAATGTTCAATAAAGTATCTATTATGTTAAAAAATAAATTTATGATTTTGGCTATCCTTCCTTTTATGTTGAGTGCATGTGGAGGCGGTGGTTCTAGTGATAATAATTCTGCAAATAACAACCAAAGTGGTACATCACAAGATTCTATTGCGGATGGTACGCGTTATTATTTTATGGATTATAATACTAATGAAAAAACAGATGAGCTAAATAATGCTTATTTTGAAATTTTTAATAAAAAATCAATAGATGGCTCCTCTAATCAAGCTTTAAATGAGTATTTGCTAACAGAGAAAAAACTCTATTTCCCTACTGATAAAGCACTCAATGTCATGAATTTTAATTCAATGACAGATTGGAGATTAGACATCATTGGAGATGTTAAAGAGGATTGGAAATTTCAAAGAGTTGATTTATCTGATAAGAATATGTTTGATACCGTTTTACCAGGGTATCGAGCATTAGGCTTTTCAGTGAGTGATGAAAGTACGACTAATGGGCGTCTATTTCTTACTACCTATGGACAAAATAAATTCCCTCAAGGGAGTAGCTGTTATCGTTTAGTTTCAAAAAAATCTAATCAAGAAACATTTGCATTTAATATTGATCAAAATTATGAAATTAATAAAAGTTTTGATGATTTTGATGCTGAAAATGGTCCATATCTTAATTATTTGAATCAAACAAACCCATTTGGTTTCACTTATAAAGCAGTTAAGGGATCATGGCAAAATGTTCTATGGACAACGATTTATGATACTACTTTAGGTTTTGCTATTGGTGATGGTGTTGCCGTGCAATATCAAGATAAGCTCTATACAGCAAATTATACGAGTAACATTGCTTGGACTGCTGATCAAGAGATTAAGCATTGGGAAATATATTTAAAAAATACAGATGATCCTGAAGAGCTCCGTTTTGCCCAATTAACAATTGCTCAATTGAAATCTGGTTGTTATGCCTATAATGAAACCGCTGCAAAAGCACTCGTTTCTCTGTCTGGATTAGATTGGAAACCATATCAAGACTAACTTTGAATATTGAGTTTGAGAAATCTCAAAAATGGTTATTTTTGAGATTTCAATTTAGTCAAAAAATAATACTTGCTGATCTAGGTCTGAATTTTCTTTGAGACTTTGTTATTATTCCCTCAATTTCAAATTCCTTCGAAGTATCTTTAAAGATGCTTAAATGCGAGTAACTATATGATTAAGTGGATCATATTAGCGATTTTTGTGATATCAGCATTGTATATCCAGCATCGCGGCAAAGTGCGTCACTCGTTTTATCGTCAATTTTTTGACCATTCAACCTTGCTCGCACCGATTAACTTTTTAATGTACATCTTTTCAAAGGTGCCAAATCAACCTTATATCGACACGCAGCATTTTAAAGATTTAAAAGTGTTGGATGAAAATTGGGAAATGATTCGTGATGAAGCGAAGGCATTATATGACCAAGGTGGGATTAAAGCCTCGAGTACTTATAATGACTTAGGTTTTAACTCATTCTTTAAAACAGGTTGGAAGCGTTTTTATTTAAAATGGTACGAGTCAAGCCATCCATCGGCTGCTGAGCTTTGTCCGAAAACTACTGCACTTCTTAAAACATTGCCGACGATTAAGGCAGCAATGTTTACTGAACTTGCACCTGACAGCCGTTTAGTTAGACACCGTGACCCATATGCAGGATCACTCCGTTATCACTTGGGTTTGATTACACCAAATGATGACCGTTGTTTTATTGATGTCGATGGTGAAAGATACTCGTGGCGAGATGGTCAAAGTGTCGTGTTTGATGAAACGTATATTCACTATGCTGAAAATAAGACTGATCAAAACCGTATCATTTTCTTTGCAGACGTTGAACGTCCAATGAAAGTGAAATGGATGGAACGTTTCAATCATTGGTTTGGACGTAGTGTCATGACTGCTGCAAGTTCACCGAATGAAACAGGTGATCAAACAGGTGGTTTAAATAAAGCGTTTGGTTATGTTTATCAAATTCGCATTAAAGCTAAAGCTTTAAAAGCTAAAAACCGTAAATTATATTACTTCTTAAAATGGTTCCTGATGTTGGGAATTTTCTTCCTGATTTTTATTCGACCATACGTATTTTAATTAAAGCGCCCGAAAGGGCGTTTTTTTTATGCTATACAGTACTTAATAGATTTTGTGACTCACTTCACAGTGCTGGCAATTTGTTACAACTATTAAAAACCAATAAGCAATTTTGATTCTACAATGGCGCGGTTTTTTCGAAGACTGGTTAGCGGAAGTAGGTTTTAAAATGGCTCATGCTCATCACACAGTTCATGCACATGTTCATCATATCGAAGAGAGAAAAGAAGAAAGCTCTCAAGATGATTTAAAAATGAAAGTGATGTTAAGACAAGCAGCTTCGACGCCTGAAAAACATAAAAAATCCGATGCGAAAAAACATCAATCTGAAGATCAAAATATTAATTTGCATAAGTTCTCAAGTAAACTTGAAAGTATATCTGCCAACCATAGTAAAGAGAAATGCGCCAAAAATATTCGCATTGCTTTACAAGCCGCAGGCGCCGATGTGTCTAAGCATCCAGTCGCTGCCTCAGACTGGGGGCATACGCTTGAGAAGAATGGCTATAAGAAAATTAAACCTGCTTTTAATCGTCCTCAAGAAGGCGATATTTATATTATTGAGCGGACAAGTGGTCACACATATGGTCATATTGCGGGATATACAGGGAATGGATGGTTCTCAGATTTTCGCCAAAAAACCTATGCGGTGTATAAAGACAAAGACGTGAAATATAGCTATTATCGTCTCGATTCTTAAGCGAGTACGACATAGTTTGTCGGAGCCTGTCAAAATCTCTGTCCAAATTTAGGTTCTGGCACAGTAACGCACTTGAAAAGTAGGGTTGAAAACATCACATTAGGTATTCAGTATTAAGCCATGTATGCCAATAGTGAATCAAAACGCTCGTCCCCATATTGAAAAAATTTTAGCCAACATGACCCAACTTCCAGGCGTTTATAAAATGCTAGGTAAAGAGGGTGAATTGTTATATGTGGGCAAAGCAAAAAACCTAAAAAATCGGGTAACGAGTTATTTTGCTAAAACGATTGAACATCCTAAAACTCAGGCTTTAGTTGCACGAATTTATAATATTGAAACGTTAGTCACTCGTTCAGAAACTGAAGCACTACTCCTCGAGCAAAACTTAATTAAACAACATCGTCCGCCTTATAACATCATGCTGCGGGACGATAAGTCATATGTCTATATTTTTATTTCAGCAGATAAACCTTATCCTCGGCTTGCTAGTGGTCGTGGTAAAGGGAAGCATCAAATTGGAAAGTTCTTTGGTCCTTATCCAAGCGCCTATAGTGCTCGTGATACTTTACTGGTTCTGCAAAAACTTTTTAATGTACGGCAGTGCGAAAATAGCTACTTCGCACAGCGCAAGCGTCCGTGTTTGCAATATCAGATTAAGCGTTGTTCTGCACCTTGTGTCGGCCTGATTTCACCCGAAGATTATAAAGAAGACGTGAATAACAGTATCCGTTTCCTACAAGGTGATACGAAGGAACTCAATCAAGAGTTAATTGCCAAAATGGAGCAAGCGGCAGCTGAACTAGAATTTGAAAAAGCTGTTTTTTACCGTGACCGATTATCTTTACTTCGTGAAGTTCAAGCGCAACAAGCTGTTTTTAAAGTCAAAGGTGAAGCTGATATTCTGGCAATTGCATATCAAGCAGGCGTGACATGCGTGCAGATTATGTATGTTCGCAATGGACGAATGTTAGGTGGCAAAAGTTATTTCCCAGACATGCTTGGTGATGATCTTGGTCAAATGCTTAGTGACTTTATGGCTAACTTTTACTTTCAGGTTGCCGATGAAGTACCAAATGAACTCATCGTGAATATTGCATTGCCTGACCGTAAAGAATTAGAAGAAGCATTGGTACAGCAGTTTGGTAAGAAAGTTCAAATTAAGAGTAGTGTGCGAGAAACTCGTGCCGAGTGGCTAGAGCTCGCCGAAATGAATGTTCAACATGCGATTAAAGGGCAGTTGAGTAACCATTTAGAACTCAATGAGCGTTTCCATCAGTTAGAACAAGTGATTGGAAGACCCGTCGATCGTATCGAATGTTTTGATATTAGTCACACCATGGGTGAAGCTCCAATTGCGTCATGCGTGGTGTTTGACCAAGGTGGTGCTCGTAAGCGTGACTACCGCCAATTTGCCATTCAAGATATTACTGGTGGTGATGATTACGCTGCTATGCGCCAAGCCTTAACACGACGTTATAAAAAAGCCATATTGCCTGATTTATTGTTGATTGATGGTGGTAAAGGTCAGCTTCACATGGCGATGGAAGTCATGCAAGAACTTGGTCTCGATGCTTTTATGGTGGGTGTATCTAAAGGTGAAGGTCGTAAACCGGGTCTTGAAACACTCCATTTTACAGATGGCACAAAAATTCAATTACCAGAAGACAATAAAGCATTGCACTTAATTCAACAGGTGCGTGATGAAGCCCATCGCTTCGCTATTACTAAACACCGAGCTAAACGTGATAAACGCCGTAGTACCTCAGTTTTAGAAGCGATTCCAGGATTGGGTCCAAAGCGCCGTCGAGATTTATTAACCCATTTTGGTGGGATTCAAGGTGTCTTGAAGGCATCTGAAAAAGAGCTCACGCTTGTGCCTGGTTTTGGTGAAATGATGGCAAGAACGATTTATAAAATTCTGCATGAATAAGCATCATTTTAAAGGCGGAGTGACAAAATAGCTCGCCAATTACTAAAGGATTGACCATTCACTTTCAAAACAAAATGATGAAAGATCGTCCCTAATAACACTTTTGTTTTAGGGAAAGGAATGTCTTTGCTGCAATTGTTTGAAGAAATAAAACAAAAGGAATGGATTGAAATACCTGAAGGGTGGTTGCAAGGACGGACAGTGTTTGGCGGTCTTGTTGCGGGATTGCTGATGCAAAAAGCGTGCTGCAATATTCAAGACGCCAATAAGAGATTATTAAGTTGTAGTGTTACTTTTGTGGGACCTGTACAGCAGGGGCCTGCTCAATTGACTGTTGAAATTTTAAGGGAAGGGAAGTCGGTCACTACACTTGAAACCCGTTTATGGCAAGATGGTGCGGTACAAACTATTTTGGTCGCAAGCTTTGGTGTACCTCGTGCGTCGAATATTGAAGTACGGCAAGAACCTATTGTGCCAGTTTATGCACCACCTGAAGATTTACAGCCGATTCCTTTTGCTAGACAAATGCCAGAATGCTATCAACATTTTGATGTATGCTGGCAGAAGGTCATTATCCTGTTACAGGAAGTCAGTATGCTGACTTTGGAGGATGAGCAAGGTTCTCTCCAGAGAAGCATGAAAATCGTCAAATGACATTGCCAGATTTAATTGTTTTGATGGATATTTGGCCGCCTGGTGTATTGCCGATGTTTAAACAAGTTGCTCCTGCAAGTTCTTTAACGTGGCACATTACCTATGTTCACCCGTTTCGACATCAATTGTGTGACTGGTTTAAATATAAAGTGGTGACTGAATATGCCGGTGAAGGTTATTCCACAGAATATGCCCATCTTTGGGACCAAAATGATCATTTAATTGCAATTTTACGGCAAACTGTTACGGTATTTACCTAAGCAGTCTACTTCCTCGATTCATATATTTCGTATAAAGTGGCTGTTACAGATAGATACAATATTGAAGAATGTATTTTTGTCTGTTACAAGATGCATGAAGACTAAATTGGCGGTGTTTATGACCACAGGGCGAATCCTGAATATCCCAAATATCCTAACATTGGCGCGTATCGCGCTTATTCCTGTATTTTTGGTGATTGTGTATTGGCCGCCTGCAATGGGTATTGGTGAGCAAGCAGGAAATATGAGTCGTCATATTATCTTGACTGCTATTTTTGTGTTGGCTGCTATTACCGATTGGTTTGATGGCTATTTGGCACGAACTTTAAACCAGACTTCAGCATTTGGCCGTTTTTTAGATCCAGTTGCAGATAAGCTCATGGTGGCGGCAGCACTTATTGTTTTAGTGCAATGGAATCCAACAATATCCATGGCTTTTGCGGCTATTGTTATCATTTCACGAGAAATTACAGTTTCTGCTTTACGTGAGTGGATGGCAGAACTTGGCGCAAGAACCAGTGTGGCTGTATCGACAGTAGGCAAATATAAAACAGCTTTTCAAATGATTGCCATTAGTGTGTTTTTACTCAATTGGCAGCCTTTAGAAATGTTGGCTTATGCGTTGTTGTATACCGCCGTCATTTTAACTTTATGGTCTATGTTTATTTACCTAAAAGCAGCTTGGCCTTATTTAAAGCAACCTTAAGCACATATTGAATGATTAAGCCTTTCTATCATGAAAGGCTTTTTTATTTTCAAAAGTGCAAGAATCGGGTCGTCACCGAGCTTTGGCTACTTTAATGTAAGATATAAGTGCTAAGGAGGTGACACATGCAAATGCTTTCTTCTCGGCAATTTGCTGTAATTGCCAATGTAATTGAATATTTATATGAACATCTTGACCAGCAACCCAGTCTGGACGATGTAGCAAGTCATATGAATTTAAGTTCAGGTTATATCCAACGTCAGTTTCAAGAATGGGTGGGTATTAGCCCGAAAAAATTTGTTCAATATATGAGTTTGCAACAGGCTAAATATTATCTGTTGCAAAAGCGAAGCTTATTAGAAACTGCTTTAAACACGGGTTTGTCGGGTACTGGCCGTTTACATGATCTGTTTATTCAGCTCGAAGGGATGACGCCTGGTGAATATAAACAGCAAGGCGATGGGGTCACACTTAATTATTCAGTTGAGACAAGCCCATTTGGTGAGCTCTTGGTTGTAAGTAGTGAAAAGGGCATATGTTCGATTCGTTTTGTCGAGACTCGTGAGAATATTGAAGATTTAATTAAGCAGTATTTTCCAAAGGCTCAATTGATAAATCACTCGCCGATTTGGCATCAACAAGTTGCAGAGTGGTTCGAACAAGACTTTTCAGAACACTTACAGCAAAAACTTCCTCTTAATTTGGCTGGAACCCCATTTCAACTGCAAGTATGGGAAGCCTTGCTCACCATTCCAGAAGGGCAATTGCGGACCTATCAAGATATTGCTGAGCAAATTGGCAAACCTAAAGCTGTTCGAGCTGTTGCTACCGCAATTGGACAAAATCCGATTGCATATTTGATTCCCTGCCATCGAGTGATCCGCGCAACAGGAATGGTCGGAGAATATCATTGGCAAAAGGGGCGTAAATTGGCATTGTTAGCTTGGGAGATGTCAAAGCAACATGGAGAGACCGTATGACTTTGGATTTATTTTCTCCAGAACCTTGTGAGAATTTATTACCCTACGATGGTGAAGTTCAGGACTATGGTTGTATTTTAAGCCCTGAAGAAGCTGAACAATATTTTCACTATCTTTACCAGCACCTCGCATGGAAACATGACGAGGCTAAGTTATATGGCAAGCACTTTATTACCCCCAGAAAAGTTGCATGGTATGGAGATAATTATTATCAATATAAATATTCTGGTGTCGCACGTGATTCTTTGCCTTGGGATAAAGCACTTGCCCAACTAAAACAACAAGTAGAGCAAATACTTTCAGAAAAATTTAATTCTTGCTTGGCAAACCTTTATGAAGATGGGACTCAAGGTATGGGTTGGCATAGCGACTCAGATGTGTCTTTAGCAAAAACCACAACGATTGCATCTTTAAGTTTTGGAGCTACTCGTAAATTTTCTTTTAGACACATTCGGAGTAAAGAGAAAGTTGAATTATGGCTACAACCAGGTCAACTTATCGTGATGCGCGGCGAGACGCAACAACATTGGCAACATCATTTAAATCGCTCAACCAAGATTTTACAGCCGCGTATCAATCTTACTTTCAGGCAGTTTCAGTTTTCATGAGTTTTATTAAAAATTGGGCAAGAAAAAAGCCCATGGTGGCAACATGAGCTTATTCCTCTGAGGGGGATGCTTCTATTGATGAGCTGCTGATGAAAAGAATCATCAATAGGAGCTAAAATCATAATATGAGAATATTGTGAGATATTCAATGTTTTAAAGTGTAAGAAAAGTTTAAATTATCATAAGGTAGGGTTTTAGATTTCACCTTTTTCAGATAACTCCATAAAACGTTGTTCAATAAGTGCTGCATTTTCTTGTAAAATTTCGATGAGCTTTTCAATATTTAAAAAATCAAACCGATTTTTAGAAGCCACTAAAGTTAAAGCTAAAGGCACCTCTTTGTTCGAAAAACGAACTGGAACGGCAAGGCCAGAAACATTCGGATCAATCTCACCTTGTGAGAAATAGAATCCTTGTTTTTTAATTTTACGCATACGCTGAATAAAGCTCGGTTCATCTTCTGCAAAACCAGATTGTTTTAATTCTTGCTGGTAACGATGATAGTAGTCCTGCATCCGTTGTTTACTTAAATGCGAAACCATCGTTTTTGGAGATGAGCCAACGTAAATAGGTCTTGGGCAGCCTCGGCCATATGAAAGTAATTCGGTGTCTTTAAATATTTCATGATGAATGTCAATGCAATAGTCATCATTTAAATAGGTGAGCAAGCAACACAGTTCAGTACGCTCTACAATATTGCGCATAAATGGTGTGCTGATCTGAACCAATGGGTCTGTTGTTCTTGATACATAGTCAAGAACTGCAATTTTTGAGCCTAAGGTATAATCGCCAGAGGTCCCATTAATGCGTTTTAATAGGTCGGTAGACACCAGTTCTTTTAAATAACGGTAACTGGTTGGTTTAGACAAGCCAAGTTCTTCGCAAATAATATCGACATTAATCACTGGACGCGAAACTGAAAATAGGTCCAGTACGGTTAAAATTTTGCCAAAACTTGAAATTGCCATAGTGTCTTGTTCGTATCCTTTAACAACGAGTCATCTTTGAGTTTTTATAACAGAAAAAAAGAAAATTTGTCTCAATTCTAAAATAAATGCCTGATTTGAGTATTTTACTCTGACAAAGAGAAAACTTCTCTTGGCTCATACATCATATACGATTATTAAAAAACATATCAAATTATCAAATAGAGATATTTTAGTTGACTAAATCGCTTTATTTTGAAAAAATTGCCAAACAAAATATCTAATTGAGAAATTAGTCGGTTCTAGGCGAATTTCTTGATACCTCTTCTTTCCAAAGTTTGGCCGTTTAAATAACGTCCCAACTGAAATCATCTGGGCCAATCAGGCAGGATGTGGAAAAATCATTGTATTGAAGGATGCTCCTCATCTCATTTGCTTTTAGGCAAATGACAAAGTTTTGTTGTCTTTAGAAAAGACAATTTAACATTGACGAGCATGCTCATCAGTTCAAATCTGTATTTGAGATGAGTTCATGTTATTAAAGCAAATACTGGCGTTTCGCCCGAGTAGGCTTGATCTGATCTTTGCAATCAAAACATTTATTGCCGGAATGCTGGCGTTATTTGTTTCATTTGAATTAGATCTGATTAATCCAATGTGGTCGATTGGTACAGTCCTGATTATTGCCAACCCTTATTCAGGAATGGTGTCCTCTAAGTGTGTCTATCGTGTTATAGGAACGATGGGGGGGGCAGTGGTTGCCTTAACGCTAACGCCACATCTCATTAATACACCTTGGTTATTTACCGTGGTGTTGTCGTTGTGGGTGGGTTTTGCACTTTATGTGTCTTTACTCGACCGGACTCCACGTAGTTATGCTTTTATGCTGGCGGGTTACTCGACAGCCATGATTGTCTTCAATGCGATTACGTATATTGATCAATACAATATTTTTGATATTGCTTTAGCTCGGGTCATTGAGATTTCGATTGGGGTGATTTCAAGCGCTGTGGTTTCTGCCACCGTTCTTCCAATGCATATTGGTTCTGCGATTAAACAGCGCGTCATCAAAACGCTTAAAGATACAGAGAATCTGTTTGCTAATTTATTAACTGCTGATCCGCAGCAGAACAATACTCAACTTTTAGCGACCATTACTCGCGACACCACCGATATTCATGCTTTGGCAGTACATTTGAGTTATGAAAAGGGTGAGTTACATGGCATGACCAAACCTTTGCAGGAAATGCTTCATCAAATTTCAATGGTCGTTGCGAATCTGGTCGCTTTATCTGAGCGTATTAAGCAGCTTCAAGAACTTCGGTTTATCGAAACTCATTCAGAAAAACTGCAACAGCTTTCAGCGCATGTTGTACATTTTCTGGAGCAAAAAGATCTGATTATTGATGAAAATATTTTGCAGTTACCAGATGAGTTTGAAAGTGATTTCTTGAGTTTAATGGAATCTGCTTCTACACATCAGCAAGTTTTGGTGGCAGCCATGAAAATGGACGTGCGGCATTTTATTAGTAATGTTTTAGCAGTTAAAGTTTTGTGGCAACGAATTCAGCAAGGTAATAAAGAAATCCCTGACAACATTACTCCGATGACCACCAAATATCCAAGTTTACACCGTGACCATGGGGTAGCTATACGAGGTGGTATTAGTGCAGTCCTCATTACATTTATTGTGACTGGCGGCTGGATTATTTCGGGGTGGAAAGCTGGATTTATGATGGCGCAAATGGGTGCAGTAACTGCCTGTATTTTAACGGCCTTAGATAACCCTGTTCCAGTTTTGCGTATTTTTATCTGGGGCAGTATTGCTTCAGCAGTTTTAGTCTTCGTTTATGCATTTGGTATTTTTCCTCATGTCACCACATTCTGGGAACTTGGACTGGTTTTATTACCGATGTTCCTGTTTGCAGTGTCCATGATGGCCAACCAGATGCTGATGCCAGTGGGTATGGTTTTGGGGATTAACACCATGATGGGCCTAAATCTACATAATGCTTATAGCATGGATGCAGTGTCTTATCTTGATGGTTCTTTTGCCATGATCTTGGGCGTTTTAGTGTCGTTGGTTGTTATTGACGTTGTTCGGGCAATGTCTCCGGACACGAGCGCGAGCCGTATTTTGGCCTTGCATTATCGTGCAATGAGACAGGCGATCTATTTGCCTTATGGCCTTGATTTTAAAGTTCACTTACGCAGCATGCTGGACCGAATTGGTATTCTTAACAGTAAGGTGGTGCAATCTAACGAGATTAAAACCTCAATTCATCAGGCATTGATTGAATCGAGCAGTATTGTCGATTTAAGTAGATTACAAGAACTGGCAAATCAGTCTCCTCAAAATTCAGAACTGGCTCATCACATCGGAAATCTGCAACAAAATCTAGATGAACTGTTTAGAGCCAAAGAAAATGATGTAGAGAATACGGCGGCTTTGGTCGAGCAAATCCATCGCGCTTTATTTGAATTAAAACAGCTTGCTTCAAATATTGAAGATATGACCATGCGACAAAGATTACTCATTTCACTTAACAATATTGCTTATAGCATGTGTCATGTTTCATCAGATCAAATGAATGAAAACAGTACCTTAAGAGGAGCCACAGCAAATGGGTGAGTTTAATGTTTATGGTATTTACGTGCCTTCTTTGCTCGTTCAAGCGCTCTTGGCATATATATGTTTTCGTGGGTTAAGTCCTTTGACCAATAAGTGGATTGCACAAGGCTGGATTGCATTACCTAGTATTTTTAATTTGTGTTTTTACCTTTTATTGCTTTTGGTCATACATCAAATTTTTGTTGGGGTGGGTGCATAGAGATGAATGCGAAATTAAAGATTGAGTTAGGTGAGTGAAATGAATCAGGTGGATTTGAAAAAGGTCATCCGTCCAGTAATTTTGATTGTCGCATTAATGGTCGCGGTCTATACCATTGTGCATTTGTGGAACTACTATAATGCAGCGCCGTGGACACGTGATGGACGAGTGCGTGGTGACGTGATTCAAGTATCTTCAGATGTAGCGGGTCTTGTCACAGAAGTATTAGTGCAAGATAACCAGACTGTGAAAAAAGGTCAGGTACTCTTTAAAATTGATGTTTCTCGCCGAGCTTTAGATGTAGAGCAAGCAAAATCTGATTTAGCAAAAGCGAAAGCAGCATTTGCTCAAGCAGAAGCAGGCTTAGCTCAAGCAAAAGCAAACTTAATTAAATCGGCCAGCAATATCAAATTGGCCGAGAAAAATGCCAGTCGTTATTCAAACTTAATGGATGGGGCTATCTCTAAACAAGAACAAGACCAAGTGTTTGCAACACGTGATCAATCCCATGCAGAGCATGAGCAGCTAGAAGCAGCAATTCAGCAGGCTGAAGCAACGGTTAAGCAACAACAGGCTCTCATTGAGGTTGCAACAAGCAATTTACATTTAGCCGAACTTAATATGCATCGTGCCGCAGTCATTGCTCCCGCTGATGGGACTTTATCTAACTTTGATATGCGTCCAGGCAACTATGTTCAAGTGGGGCAGGCTGTTGCAGCATTGCTTGATCGTAAACAGCTCTATGTGGTGGGCTATTTTGAAGAGACGAAGTTAAACCGTATTCATGTAGGCGATCAGGCTACTGTGCAATTAATGGGTGATAACCAGAAAATTAAAGGCCATGTACAAGGTATTGCATCGGGTATTGAAGACCGTGAGCGTTCAAGTAGCTCTAAGCTTCTTGCTAATGTAAATCCAACTTTTAGTTGGGTTCGTTTAGCGCAGCGTGTACCTGTGAAGATTGTGTTAGATGAAACACCGAAAAATCAGCTTGCTTTTGTTTCTGGACGAACAGCGACTGTACATATCGTTGAAAAATAAAATCGAAGTGATTTAATTTAAAAAAAGCATGTAGTTAAAACTACATGCTTTTTTGTCTTATGGCGTTAGACCTACAGGATTTCTGTACCAACTTTGAATAAGTAGTGCCGCGGCAAAACTATCTGCTGATAGTTTTTTCGCTCGACCTTGCTCTTGGTAAAAACCGAGCTCTTCTCTCGCTTCACGTGTAGTTAAACGCTCATCCACCATCAATGTTTCTATGTTGGTTTGATGACGTAAACGTCTAGCAAATTTGCGAGCACGTGTAGAAAGTTCTGACTCGCTATCGTCCATATTTAATGGTAGGCCAACCAAAAATAAATCAGGTTGCCATTCTTTCACGATTTTTAAGAGCTGATCCCAGTTCGGGATACCGTCTTTCATGATAAATAGAGGGAGAGGGTTGGCACTTTCAATTGAAGATTGGCCAATCGCCATTCCCATTTTTTGAGTGCCAAAGTCAAAAGCCATAATCGATTTTGATGGTGTATCGGTCATTAAGTGTGTCCGATTTCAGATGCTAACCACGCACGATCTACACCGATTTTTTTATAAGCTGCATCCCAACGGTCGTCATAAGGCAGGTTAAAAATCAGGTCCATATCGGCATCGCAAATGAGCCAGTCACCACGCGTAATTTCGTCTTCTAACTGATTTTTGCTCCAGCTCGCATAGCCTAGAGCAATCTGATATCGACCTACACCTTCATTATGGGCAATCGCATCAAGAATATCTTTACTGGTGGTAATACAAACATTTTCACCCACAGCAATAGATGAATGCCATGTCGGTTGCCCAGTATGAAGAACAAATCCAGCTTCAGGACGTAAAGGGCCACCTTGTAAAACCGCATGTGGATTTACATTGTCTGCTTCAATGTCGAGATCATTGAGTAATTCTTTAATTTGAATACCAGAAGGACGATTAATAATAATGCCTTGGGCACCTTCTTCATCATGACGGGCAAGATAAATTACAGTGTTTGCGAAAAAGTCATCTGCCATTTCTGGCGGGGCAATCAGACAACGGTGAGTCAGATATTGTTTGGTCACCTAAGCGGTTCTCCCTCAAAAAATGTCACTAGAGGGCCTCTCGACCCTTTTATCTATATAGGTTCTTTTTATCAACATACAAGAGTTAATCGGATTTCGCCAATCTTTTTCTCTCATTTTCTTTATTAATTTGAAGAAGCCTGAAATTTAAGTTGGCGTAATTGTTTTGCGTGCTGCAAGGTTGTTTCATTAATTTCCACACCACCTGACATGCGAGCTAACTCGAAAATGATTTGATTTTCATCAAGTTCCACAATTGTACTGCTGGCTGGGTCAGTTTGTTGTTTTTTCACTAATAAATGCTGATCAGATTGTGCAGCAACTTGTGCTTGGTGAGTAATACATAAGAGCTGAACATGTTGTGCTAAATCGGCAAGTAAACGTCCTACAACTTCTGCAGTGCCACCACTAATCCCGACATCAATTTCATCAAACACTAATACTTCGGCTTCAGTTTTTTCTGCATTCATGACTTGCATCACGAGTGCAATACGAGAAAGCTCACCACCTGAAGCCACACGTGCCAATGGTTGTGGAGGAATACCTTTATTGGCAGTAAATAAAAGTTGGATAAAGCTTAAACCCTCTGCACCTGGTTGCTCTAATGGTTCGAACTTAAACTCGAAGTGTGCCTCTGGTAGCGCTAAAGGTTTCACTTGTTCCGTTAGTTGCTTAGCAAGCGGAGCGGCAGCTTCACGACGTATATTGTCTAAATGCTGAGCTTTTTCTAAAAACTCCTCATGCGATTTTTCAACTTGCTCTGCCAGAGTTTCTGGGTCTTCAAGTTGATGTAACTGCTCAAGCTCAAGTTGCCAAGCTTCATATTCCTCTTTGAGCGTTTCTGGTTGAGTTCGATATTTGCGTGCCAGACGATGAAAAACCTCAAGTTTAGAGTTGAGCTCTTCCATTCGCTCTGGATCAAAACTTTGACGATCAATAAATTGACGCAAGTTTGCTGTTGCATCATCTATTTCACTTTGAGCATTCAATAAAGAATTATAAATCTCAGAAAGGTGTTCGCTACGTCCCGCATGGGACTCTAGTCGGCGAATAATCGAAGACATTTCTTGAGTAATATTTTGCTCGGCTTCATCTAAAACATTTAAGCTATAGCTACAGTCTTGCATGATATGTTCATGATGACTAAGACGATCAAACTCTTGCTCAATTTCTTTATAGTCAGTTTGAATGACCTCTTCGAGTTCTTCAATTTGATGTTCTAAAGTGCCAATGCGTTGTAAACGGGTTGCTTGCGCATCTAAAGCTGCTTGGTGCAAACGAATCGTGCGTTGCCATGTGCTATAGGCTTCACGTACATCATTCGCTTCAACATAAAAATTGTTATAACGATCTAACCAATGCTTTGGATAAGGCGGTTCAAGAAGTTGCTGCTGGCTGTGCTGACTATAGAGCTGAACGAGCAAACGACCTAACTCTTTAAGTTCAGATAAACTGCTCGGGCGGCCATTGACCCATGCTTTACTACGGCCAGTTGCAAAAATAACACGACGTAAATGAATTTCCCCAGAATCATCATCTAGCTCGTGTTCTTGTAGCCATTTTGCTTCAGGGCTATTATTTTGATAGGTAAAAACGGCGGTGATATCCGCTTTGTCCGAACCATAGCGGACATAATTCGTATCGGTACGTTCCCCTAGACAGGCAGAAAGTGCATCCAGTAATAATGATTTTCCGGCACCTGTTTCACCTGTTAGAACATTAAATCCCTGTTCTATATCAATAGCTAAATGATCAGCTAATGCAAAATTAATTAAAGTTAAATGTGTGAGCATAAACGCATCCAACGCGCCAAATTATGGGTTAAAGATAGAGAAGTTTTGAATTTGCTACAAGTGATCTATTATTCTAACTGAAATTATAGAACAGCAAGATTGCGGATATTTACAATGAAAAAAACATTAAGCTTACCGAAACCGCCCATAGGGATGATCAACCGTCACAAAAAAAACAATCCTGCGGAAATGAATAAAATTTTAAATCAACATTTTAATGCATTTAAACAAGCTGCCGCACAAGGCGATTATGCCAAAGCTTATCAACATGTTAAACAAGCTGTTAGTTTAGTTCCTAAACATCCGGGAGCTTTAGCTGACTTGGCTTATACCGAACTACGCTTAGGCCGTTATAACGATGCTTATCAACATTATTTACAAGCGATTCAGGCCAGCGGTCCTGCTGTAAATACAAATTTATATGATGGACTTACAGAAGTTTGTCATCATTTAAATAAAAAAGAAGAAACAATCAAATTTGGACGCTTGGCAATTACAACAAAAAAAGAACTTGCTAAGAGTGAGCCTGTTTTGCCGATTCCAAATCATGCACCACCCGAGTTTAGTTCAAACCCTCAAGAAAATATTATTGCTTTTTCATTGTTTGGAGCAAACCCACGTTATTGTGAAACCTCTATTTTAAATACTGAGTTAGCTAAACAGATTTATCCAGAGTGGACATGCCGATTTTATGTTGATGATACCGTGCCAGTATCTATTCAACAGCGCTTAAAAGAGAAGGGCGCGCAAGTGGTACAAGTGACGGACTCTCAAAAACAATTATCAGGGCTATTTTGGCGTTTTTTTGTGATGGATGATCCGACAATTAAGCGTTTTCTGATACGTGATGCCGACTCTATTGTGTCGCATCGTGAAAAGGCTGCTGTAGATGCATGGCTCAAAAGTGATAAGTGGTTTCACTTAATGCGAGATAACTATTCTCATACTGAGCTAATTCTGGCTGGAATGTGGGGCGGATGTACGGGGATTTTTCATAATATTGAAGCACATATCAGGGATTATGTTGCCACCGGACGTTATCTGGATAATCGGGTGATGGATCAACATTATCTGCGTTATTGTATTTGGCCGACTTTAAAACAGAGCGTGCTTATACACGATAGCCAACAATTTGATTCAGATAGTATCGATTTTCCAGCTTATGATCTGGCGTTAATGCAAAGCGACAGTGAAAATTTTCATGTAGGAATGAATGACGGTTCACCAGTAATTGCTACAGCAGTTGCCCATCCAACAGCTCAAAGAGTGTGTTGGGTGCTCCTCGATGAAAATCAGGTCGAAGTTTGCAGATACGATGCAATTGTGTCGAATAGTCGAAATATCGAGATTAACTTACCTCATGCTTTTGCCAAAAAAATTCAGGCCGAGCAGTGGAAATTACAAGTCTATCCGTATGAAAACTGATTGATTAGTTATTTAGGCACAATTAAACTACATTCATCATAATTTATATAAATACGGCATTATCTGGAGAGTGTGCATGAGTACAAACCAATTTGATCATGTAACGGTCATCAAAAAATCAAACGTTTATTTTGGTGGAGCATGTATCAGCCATACTGTGCAATTTGAAGATGGAACGAAAAAAACACTAGGTGTTATTTTGCCGACTGAGCAACCTTTAACTTTTGAAACGCATGTTCCTGAGCGTATGGAAATTATTTCAGGTGAATGCCGCGTAAAAATTGCAGACAGTAATGAAAGCGAATTGTTTCGTGCAGGCCAATCTTTTTATGTGCCTGGAAATAGTGTTTTCAAAATCGAAACTGATGAAGTGCTCGATTACGTGTGCCATTTAGAAGGCTAAGAAATTCCTGTTCAAATCGGGTACACTATGCCCAAAGAAATCCTGCGAAGTTGGCTTTGCAGGATTTTATTTTTTTGCTCAAACGTTGTTAGAGGTCATGCATGGCAAAACAGGAATATTATTATGGCGTTCATTCAGTGGAGTCATTGTTAGAGCTTGAGCCGGAGCGTGTGCTAACCCTGTTTACTTTAAAAGGACGGGATGATCAGCGTTTGCAAAAGATTTTGCAATTGGCAGAACCTTTTGGAATCAGTGTACAAAAAGCAAGCCGCGATAGTCTTGAAAAACTTGCAGGTCTACCATTTCATCAAGGTGTAGTTGCAGCAGTGCGTCCGCATCCTGTCTTAAATGAACAAGATCTTGATAAAATCTTAAGTGAAACTCCAGATGCCTTGTTGTTGGCGTTAGATCAGGTGACAGACCCGCATAACTTAGGGGCTTGTATCCGTACCGCTGCTGCGATGGGCGTGCAAGCAGTCATCGTACCTCGTGATCGCTCAGCAAGTTTGACCCCGACTGCTCGTAAAGTTGCAGCTGGTGGAGCCGAGAAAGTTAAATTCATTCAAGTCACAAATTTAGCCCGTACATTAGCTCATCTTAAAGAAACTACGCATGTACGTGTGATTGGTACCATGCTTGATGAAAGCGCGTTACCACTTCAAAAATGTGATTTTTCTGGCCCAGTTGTGATTGTGATGGGAGCCGAAGATACAGGTTTGCGCCCTATTACACAGGCACAGTGTGATCATAAAGTTTATATTCCGATGTCTGGAAATCTACAAAGTCTAAATGTCAGTGTAGCGACTGGTATGGCACTTTATGAGGCTTGCCGTCAGCGTTCTGAGGTATAATTTAGCTGCCTTTCTAGTTTTTAAGTCTTGATATGTCTCCCCGTAAGCAAGGTTATTTCTTTGTATTGGTGACCATGTGCATTTGGGGCGGGTTTACACTTTTTGCCCGTTTAAATGCACAGTGGCACATCAGTGCTTGGGACATTGCCGCACTGCGCTTCGCTTTAGCCTTCCTGATTTTAATGCCTATTCTGATCTATAAGAAAGATCTCGCTTTTTTATGGAGTAAGCATGCGGTTATTTTGGCACTCATTGGCGGTGTCATCTATTGTCTTACCGTCTATACTGCTTTTCTCTATGCTCCCGCGGCGCACGCTGCAATTTTCTTAAATGGCTGTATTCCAATTTGTACTGCGTTTGCAGCATACATTTTATTTAGGCAGCCCTTTGATAAACATACATGGGTGAGTCTCGCAATCATGATAGCCGCTTTGGCCCTTATGAGCGCTTTGATGCTGCAAAGTAATGCTTCTGCTTTTGGAGTAGGTGATTTACTCCTTTTTATTAGTGCGATTTGGTGGGGCATTTTTACTGTGTTACTTAAACAGTGGAAACTTTCTGCATGGCACTCTATGGCAAGTGTTGCGATTTGGTCTGCAATTATTTATTTGCCCATTTATCTTTTATTTTTGCCTAAACATTTCATGCAAGTCAGTCCTGTCCATTTAGCGATACAGGGCATTTTCCATGGTGTGTTTGTGGTTATTATTGCGACTCTGACTTATGTAGCAGCGATTCAGCGACTTGGTGCTTTTAAAACAGGAAGTATTGTAACTTTGGCGCCGTTTATTGCTGCCATTTTAGCTGTACCTTTACTTGGTGAAACATTAAGCCCATCGATTGTTGTGGGCTTGGTTGGAATGGGAATCGGTACCTTACAACCTTGGCGCTGGTTTCGACAAGACAGCTTGGCACAAAAAATTCAGCAGCAAAATAAACAAGATTAGTTTATGCGCTTCAAATAGCTTTGATGTAAGGGCTCTAATTGCTGATATAAATGCTCGAGTAATCCGTCATTAAACACAATGTCATTAGCAAGTTCGCGTTTACGCTCACGTGGCATTTGTGCGGCAATAATTTTCTGAATTTGTTCTTGGTTTTGTCCATCGCGCTGGCTGGCACGCTGAATTTGAGTTTGTTCACTCGCATCAACTAATAAAGTGTGGTTAACCAATTCATGCTGGTTGGTTTCGAAAAGTAGCGGTGAAACCAAAATCACATATGGACTTTTGGGGTTTTGTAGCTGTTGAATAATAGACTGACGAATTGCAGGGTGAGTAATTTTCTCAAGTGTTTGTCTTGCTTCAGGATTTTGAAATATATACTCGCGTAGAGCACGACGGTCTAGGCTTCCATCAGGTTGAAGCACCCAATCTCCAAAAGTTTGTTGGATTTTTTGCAGGGCAGGTTGGCCTTTTTCAACCACTTCGCGAGCAACGATGTCGGCATCGACGACTTGTATTCCTTGGGACTCAAACCATTGTGTTGCAGCAGATTTTCCGCTACCAATTCCACCTGTGACTCCCAGAATAAAAGCCATCTTAACCTCCCAAATAGATTTTCATAATCTGGTCACCCCATAAAAAGGCAACCCAACCTGCAATGGCAATGTAGGGCCCAAAGGCAAAGGGCTGATTGTCATTGCGTAATTTTAGTAAAATGATGCCAATAATTGCACCTAGTAAAGATGACAATAGCACAATTAATGGCAGCATCAATGGCCCCATCCAAGCGCCTAATGCGGCAAGCAATTTAAAGTCGCCGTAGCCCATGCCTTCTTTGCCTGTAATGACTTTAAACAGGTAATACACAATCCACAGGCATAAAAAACCGATTAAGTAACCCCAAATGGCTGAAGTTGGGCTGGTGTAAATGCTAAAGGTATTAATGCCTAAACCAAGTGCGGCCAAAGGCAGGGTAAAGCGATCAGGTAATAACTGCGTATCGAAATCAATAAAGGTTAAAGCAATTAAAATCCAAGTAAGGATTAATCCAAAAAGCATTTGTATGGTTGGGCCAAATACCATGACCACAATCAGTGAACATGCCATGGTGAGTAGTTCAATGGCTGGGTAGCGCATACTGATAGGGTGCTGACAATGCCCACATTTTCCTTTTAAAACCAACCAGCTTATGACAGGAATATTTTGGTACCAGCGAATGGGCTGGTGACACGCTGGGCATGAGGAAGCAGGTTTACTTAATGTCAGTTTTCCATGGTCAATAATGGGCTGCTCAGGATCGAGCAACATTTGACATTCTTGATGCCAATCTTGCTCCATCATTTTTGGGGTGCGGTAAATCACCACATTTAGAAAGCTACCAATACACAGGCTCAATAATGCAACTGCAATATAAAGTGCAGTTAAGTTTTGAATAAAATAAGCAATCATTTCTTGCATTATACGACTGAGCCCATTTGGAAAATTGGAAGATACATAGCAATAACCAGACCGCCTACGAGTACCCCTAAAATTGCCATGATTAAAGGTTCCATCATTGAAGTTAAGCCATCGACGGCATTATCAACTTCATTTTCATAGTAAGTGGCAACTTTATCGAGCATGCTGTCTAGTGCACCAGATTCTTCACCAATTGCGACCATTTGTATAGCCATAGATGGAAAACGATTTGATACACGCATTGCAAATTGGAGTTGTTGACCTGTAGCAACATCTTCACGAATTTTCATTACAGCTTTTTCATAAATAACATTGTTGGTTGCACCAGCCGTTGATTCAAGCGCATCAATGAGCGGAACACCAGCGGCAAACGTGGTGGCTAAAGTACGGCTGTAGCGGGCAATAATTGCCTTGTAAACCAGATCACCAAAGATGGGTAATTTAAGAGTGAGCTTATCTAAACCATCACGGAATTTTTTACTGCGCTTTTTAGCTTCCAGAAATGCGGCAATAATTGCACCAATCACAATAATCATAATGAACCAGTATTCCTGCATCCATTTCGACATGTTGACAACCATTTGTGTAAAAGCAGGCAAATCTGCACCAAAGGAAGAAAACAAGTCTTGGAAAACGGGAACGACTTTAACCATCAAAATAATAGTAACGATTATGGCTACCACAACAACTGTGGCCGGGTATTTCATGGCCTTCTTAATTTTCTGCTTGAGTAATTCACTTTTTTCTTTGTAAATTGCCACGCGGTCCAACATAGTTTCAAGCGCACCCGATTGTTCGCCCGATTCTACAAGCGAGCAAAACAGTTTATCGAAGTGCTGAGGATACTTTCTTAAAGCAGAGGCAAAAGTACTACCACCTTCAACTTCACCTTTAATACCAAGCACTACCTCGCGCATAGCTGGGTTTTCTAAACCCTCCGCTACAATTTCAAAGCCTTGTACCAATGGAACACCAGCTTTCATCATGGTTGCAAGTTGTCGGGTAAAAATCGTGATATCGAGCGTTGATACTTTTTTCTTGAATAAACCCTCAAGAATATTTTTACGCTTTTCCCGAATATTACGGACAGTTACCCCTTGTTTGCGTAGAGTGACTTTGGCTAAAGCCATATTTTTAGCCGGAAGTTCTCCCTTAATTTTTACGCCTTTACGGTCAACCCCTTCATAAGCAAAAGTCGGCATCAATTGTGCCTTTTTGACAGTCATGACATTATCCTTATTTTAAATTGTCTTTTATTCACTGGTCACGCGATTGACTTCTTGTAAAGAAGTAACACCTTGCATGACTTTCTTTAAACCTGAGCGACGCAGATTACTAAACCCCAATTTTTCAGAAGCAGCAGCGATTTCTAAAGCGTTGCCATCTTCCATAATAATCTTGGAAATCTCAGGTGTGACTTTCATTACTTCATAAATACCAACTCGACCTTTGTAACCCTCCCGACATTCTGGACAACCGACTGGCTGAAAAACTTGAAAATCGGGATGTGTGAGATCATGTTCAGTAAAACCCATTTCTAATAGGCTCTGTTTAGGAATATCCGCAGCTATTTTACATTGTGGACATAATCGACGCGCCAAACGCTGAGCAATCACCAGATTGACCGATGTCGCAATATTAAAAGAGGGAACTCCCATATTACGTAGGCGAGTAAGTGTTTCAGGGGCACTGTTGGTATGGAGCGTAGACATGACCATATGCCCCGTCTGAGCCGCCTTAATCGCGATTTCAGCTGTTTCTAAATCACGAATCTCACCAACCATAATAATGTCAGGATCCTGACGTAAAAATGATTTAAGCGCAGCCGAAAAAGTAAGGCCTACCTTAGAGTTCACGTTCACCTGATTAATACCTTCAAGGTTAATTTCGACTGGATCTTCAGCAGTCGAAATATTGGAACTTTCAGTGTTTAAAATATTGAGCCCTGTATATAAAGATACTGTTTTACCGGAACCCGTCGGACCTGTGATTAAAAGCATACCTTGTGGCTTATCTAATGCTTCCATAAAGAGCGCTTTTTGCTCTTCTTCATATCCTAGAGCATCAATTCCCAGCATGGCACTCGATGGGTCGAGGATACGCAGAACTAGCTTTTCACCAAATAAGGTCGGAAGTGAATTCACACGAAAATCAATTGCTTTAGATTTCGATAACTTAAGTTTGATACGACCATCTTGAGGGACACGCTTTTCGGAAATGTCCATTTGAGACATTACTTTTAAACGTGAAGCTAAACGATTAGCCAGTTGCAAAGGCGGATTGGCAATTTGACGCAAAACGCCATCGACCCGATAACGGACTCGATACGATTTTTCATAGGGTTCAAAATGTAAATCAGAAGCTCCCATACGAATCGCATCAATTAATAACTTGTTAATATATTTAACAATAGGTGCTTCATCGCCCTGCGGAGTATCTTCATCCTCTTCTGGAGCAGTTGAATTATCAAGATCTACATCAAGATCAAATTCTTCATCACTAAACTCGAAATTGCTTTCTTCAGTAAATTGCTGCGCCAGAATTTTCTCAAGTTTATGATGCTCGACAATAACTGGCTCAACCATTAGCTTGCTGTTGAAGCGAATAGCATCAATAGCCTCAATATTACTGGGATTACTGGTCGCAACATATAAAATCTGTCCTCTTTGTATAAGAGGTAAGACCCGATGTTTTAAAATCAGTTTCTGGTCGACCAAATCTTTGGGAATTTGGCTGGGATCGTAAACGTCCAGATCAAAATATGGTTCAGCAAATTCAATAGAAATTGTTTCAGCTAATAAAGAAGGAGATAGATGAATCTCTTCAATCAGGTACGCAACCGTATCCCGTTTAGCTCTTTTTGCTGCATCTAATACTGTTTGCATGGTCGCTGCCGACACATGTTTTTCTTCGACTAATCGTCGAAAAAACCCCGAAAATTTTGGAGATGTATGTATGACTGACATCTGCCTACCTGTGCTCATATGTTTATAATTGGTATATAAAAAATTATACTTTTGTTATCTAAAATTACTACCTGAGAAAATGATGCTCTCGTCTTGATCCGATTGTTAAAGCTTGAACCAGTCGAAGTTTTTATTCATTAATTTTTAAAAGGTGCGGCTTTTGGTTCAATAAAGTTTTATTACTGTTTTCAAATAGTAGAAAAGATATGAGCAAAGCCGTTAAAGAAAAGTATCTGAAATTTGTAGAAATGCGTGTAGAATGTGCTGCATTTTTGATGAAAGGTGAGCCGTATGTCGGGTTCGACGATTACGCCTTGGGTAGTTGGCAACTGGAAAATGAACCCAATGCGTGCCAATGCCAAACAACTTATAGAAGAATTTAAACAACTATTGCAACAAAACGAAATTACAGATGAAAGCTGTCATGTCGGGGTTGCTCCGGTTTCTATTGCACTTGCAATGGTACAAACACAATTGCAAGATGCTGCAAGAACAGTATATACAGTTGCACAAGATGTTTCTCGTGTAGCAGGTACGGGCGCCTATACGGGTGAAGTCAGTGCAGAATTATTAAAAGATAGCCAAATTAATTTTGTATTGGTGGGTCATTCTGAACGCCGTGATTTATTAGGTGATAACGTTGAAATTTTGAAGGCTAAACTCCAAAACTCTTTAAATGCAGGCTTAACTGTCATTTATTGTGTAGGTGAAAGCCTCGAACAGCGTGAACAAGGTTCGGCAGAGCAGGTTGTATTGCAACAAATCTGTGATATAGCTCCTGTAGTGACCGCAGAGCAGTGGCAAAAGCAAATTGTAATTGCTTATGAGCCAATCTGGGCAATTGGTACAGGTAAAACTGCTTCACCAGAAGATGCACAGGCAATGCATGCTAAAATCCGTGAAGGTTTAAGTCAGATTACCTCTGCGGGTCCAGACATTGCGATTTTATATGGCGGTAGTGTAAAAGCTGAAAATGCAGTCGAGTTGGCAGCATGTCCAGATATTAATGGCGCGTTGGTAGGAGGAGCTTCGTTAAATGCAGCCTCTTTCTATCAAATCGTAGAAGCCTTTGCACAAAGTAAATAACGAGGATAGGGTATGCACTCTTTTGTACTGATCGTACATATTATTTTAGCGGTACTGATGATTGGCTTGATTCTAGTGCAACACGGTAAAGGTGCGGACGCTGGTGCCTCTTTCGGTGGTGGCGGAGCAGCAACTGTATTTGGTGCATCAGGTTCAGCTAATTTCCTTACTCGCCTTACTGCTGTTTTAACAGCACTGTTTTTTGTGACGAGTTTAACCTTAGCTGTTTTTGCGAAAAAACAGACTACTGAGGCATATAGTTTGAAAACCGTACAAACAACAGCACCAATTCAAACAACATCGCCTGAAACTTCACCAAATGCACCAAAAACGAGTCAATAATTCGAAATAAGGCTTTCCTTTTGCAGTTGGAAGCACTAGAATGCGTCCCACAAGCTGCGGTGGTGGTGGAATTGGTAGACACGCTACCTTGAGGTGGTAGTGCCTTCGGGCGTGGGGGTTCAAGTCCCCCCTTCCGCACCAACTTTGAACCAGAAAGTTGAGTGCAAGCAGTTTTTTGATGCGGGATGGAGCAGTCTGGTAGCTCGTCGGGCTCATAACCCGAAGGTCGTTGGTTCAAATCCAGCTCCCGCTACCAAATTGATTAAGGTGCAACTTAATCAGACAGTATCGAGAAAGTTTACATTGACTTTATTTGATATTTGTATATAATTTTTGCACGTTGATGCGGGATGGAGCAGTCTGGTAGCTCGTCGGGCTCATAACCCGAAGGTCGTTGGTTCAAATCCAGCTCCCGCTACCAAGTTTCTTAAAAGAGGCTCACAGACAAGTGGGCCTTTTTGCACAGTGGACTATTGTTTTCTGTGCAAGATAGGGGCGATTAACGCCCTTTTTTATTGGTTATCGTATCGCTATCGTGTAGTTTCGACATCAATTGGTCAAATAGTCATGCTTCACTATAGTAGGTCTGTGTCGGTTAAAACAACCGATTGAATCGCACGAGAATGACGAGAGTAAATGAAATTATCAAATAAATCCCAAGCATTGCATGACTTAATTGTTCCTGCAGTACAAGCATGTGGTGTCGACCTTTGGGGAATCGAGTTTCTCCCACAAGGCAAACGTTCATTATTGCGTATTTATATCGATAAAGCGGTAAGTGAAGATGCTGAGCCTGTACTTAATGAAGATGGCGAAGTAGAACAAGGCCGTGGTATTGGTGTACAAGATTGTGTGCGTGTAACACAACAAGTTGGCGCAATGCTGGATGTCCATGATCCAATTTCAGGTGAGTATTCATTAGAAGTTTCTTCACCGGGCTGGGATCGTCCATTTTTTCAACTAGAACAGTTACAAGGCTACATTGGACAACAAATAGCTTTACGTTTGATTGCAGCAGTAGAAAACCGTCGTAAATTTCAAGCAAAACTTATCGCAGTAGATCTTGAAAATGAAGAAATTCAGGTTGAAGTTGATGGGAAGCACGTGCTTGAGATCGACAGCAACAATATCGATAAAGCAAACTTGATCTATCAAGATTAAATTTATTAAATTTTATAAGAAATCGGTAGGTGACTTATGGGCCGCGAAATTCTTACCGTTGTTGAAACGGTTAGTAATGAAAAAGGTGTTAGTCGTGAAGCGATCTTCGAGGCTTTAGAACAAGCTCTAGTTGCTGCAACGAAGAAAAGATTTTACGAAGGTACGCATGCTGAAGAAGCTCAGCTTCGTGTAGAAATCGATCGCAAAACTGGTGATTACCGCACATTCCGTCAATGGACTGTTGTGGCAGATGAAGATCATGAAATGCCAGCTTGCCAAGATGCGATTTCTGACCTTGACCCATCTAAATGGTCAATTGGTGATGTGCGTGAACTCGAAGTGGAATCTATTGAGTTCGGTCGTATCGCTGCACAAATTGCAAAACAAGTTATTGTACAAAAAATTCGTGAAGCTGAACGTGCTTTAGTTGCTGATGCATACGAGTCTAAAGTTGGTGAGTTAATCTACGGTGAAGTTAAAAAACAAACCAAAGATGGTTTCATTATCGATTTAGGTGACAACGCTGAAGCTTATCTTGCGCGCGAAGAAATGATTCCTAAAGAAATTCTTCGTCCAAAACAACGCATGAACGCGATTTTATATAATGTTAACCGTGAAGGTCGTGGCGCTCAGTTGTTATTATCGCGCGCTAAGCCTGAAATGTTAATTGCTTTAATGAAGAAAGAAATTCCTGAAATTTCTGAAGAAATTATTGAAATTAAAGCGGCGGCACGTCAGCCAGGCGTTCGTGCTAAAATTGCAGTGAAAACAAATGACCATCGTATTGACCCGGTAGGTGCATGTATTGGTATGCGTGGTACGCGTATTCAAGCGGTACAACAAGAGTTAAACGGTGAACGTATTGATGTAGTGGTCTGGTCTGATGATCCAGCTCAATACATTGCAAGTGCATTAGAACCAGCTGATGTTTCAGGCATCGTGCTTGATGAAGATGCAAGAAGTGCCGATATTATTTTTGCAACCAGCGATCAATTGGCTCGTGCGATTGGCTCACAAGGCCAAAATGTTCGTTTGGCTTCTGATTTAACTGGCTACAAACTCGACATGATGCTTGAAGAAGAGTATCGTGCTCGTCAGCAAAATGAAGCTCAGCAATATCTTGACATGTTTGTATCACGTCTCGATATTGAAGAAGATTTAGCAATGGCATTGGTGGAAATGGGCTTTACCTCTTTAGAAGAGATTGCTTATGTTCCAGCTGAAACTTTTGACGAAATTGAGCTTGATGCTGAATTGGTTGAGTTATTGCAAAGTCGTGCAAAAGAAGCAGCACTTACTGATGCTTTGAAACAGCAAGAAAATATTCAAGAACCGAGCGCAGACCTTCTAACTATGGAAGGCATGACTTCTGAGATCGCTTACTCGCTTGCCGCTCGCGGTATTATTACTGTCGATGATTTGGCAGATCAGGCTACTGACGATATCTCTGATATTGAAGGACTTGGTCATGAAAAAGCAGGTCAATTGATCATGAAAGCTCGCGAATCATGGTTTAACTAGGAGATGAAATATGACGGACAAGTCGATTAAAGAGTTAGCTCTCAGTGTAGGACGTCCTGTTGAGAAGCTCCTAGAACAGGCTCGTGAAGCAGGTTTGCCTCAACGTACAGCAGACGATATTATTACCACTGAACAACAGGATACTTTAGTCAATCATTTGAAAAAAGTGCATGGTCAGGAAAGTGGTAACACAGGAAAAATTGCGTTGAAACGTAAAACAACCAGTACCGCTAAAGTTGCAAGTACTTCAGGTAAAGCAAAAACAATTAACGTAGAAGTACGTAAAAAACAGGTTTTTGCTAAACCAAACCCTGAACAAATTGCAGCTGAAGCTAAAGCACGTGCAGAAGCTGAAGCTAAAACACGTGTAGAACAGCAAACGCGTGACACTGAACAGCAAAACGCGCGTCTTCAAACAGAGCAAAAAGCAAAAGCAACTTTAGATGCTATGCGTGCTGCTCATCAACAAGATAGCGCTGCGCAGACAGCTCCTAAAGCTGCTGTAGTAGTGAAAAAACGTGGTGGTGGTACAGTAAAACCTGCACCAAAACCAGCAGAAACATTAGAGCAAAAGAAAGCGCGTGAAGCACAAACAGCTCAGTTAAAAGCAACTGAAGAAGCTGCGCGTCGTAAAGCGGCTGAAGAAGCTCAGCAACGTACACTTGAACAAATGCGCAAAATGGCGTCTAAGTATTCAAATGACGAGGCTACTACGACAATTCGTGTGATTGATGATTCTCCACTTGCTTCAGGTCTAGTTGGCCAAGCTTATGAAGATTCATTTAAGCAAGAAGACCGTGAAATTAAACGCGGTGGCGCAACCACTAACCCACGTGCGGGTAAAAAAGGTGGTCGTCGTGGTCAAGAAGAGCAAAGCTTTGTTAACCATAACAAACGTGGTTTAAAATCAAGCCAGGCAAATAAGCATGGATTTGAAAAGCCAGTTAAAAAGCAAGTTTATGATGTAGAAATCGGTTCAAGCATTGTTGTTGCCGATCTCGCTCAAAAAATGGCGATTAAAGTACGTGAAGTTATCAAAACACTTATGAAAATGGGTGAGTTGGTTAATCAGGAACAAGCTATTGACCAAGATACAGCAGCACTTGTTGTTGAAGAAATGGGCCATAACCCTGTTTTAGTTTCTGATACCCAAGCGGAAGATAACTTGCTTGAAGCGGCTGAAGAAGCACGTGGTGAGCAAACAACTCGTCCGCCAGTTGTTACCATTATGGGTCACGTTGACCATGGTAAAACATCATTGCTTGACCGTATCCGTCGTTCGAAAGTGGCGGCAGGTGAAGCAGGTGGTATTACCCAGCATATTGGTGCATATCACGTTGAAACAGACAAAGGAATTATTACATTCCTTGATACACCGGGACATGCTGCATTTACTTCAATGCGTGCACGTGGTGCTAAAGCAACGGATATCGTTGTATTGGTTGTTGCAGCAGATGACGGTGTAATGCCACAAACTGCAGAAGCAATTGACCATGCGCGTGCAGCGGGTACTCCAATTATTGTTGCTATCAACAAAATGGATAAAGAATCTGCTGATCCAGACCGTGTGTTAAATGAATTAACAACGAAACAAATCGTTCCAGAAGAATGGGGTGGTGATGTTCCGATTGCTAAGGTTTCTGCACACAGTGGACAAGGTATTGATGAACTTCTTGATTTAATTCTTATTCAATCAGAATTGATGGAATTAAAAGCATCTGCTCAAGGTGCTGCTCAAGGTGTAGTTATTGAAGCACGTGTTGATAAAGGCCGTGGTGCAGTAACTTCTATTCTTGTTCAAAACGGTACATTAAATATTGGTGACCTTGTTCTTGCAGGTTCATCATATGGTCGTGTCCGTGCAATGTCTGATGAAAATGGTAAGCCTATTAAATCAGCAGGACCATCTATTCCAGTAGAAATTCTGGGTCTTCCAGATGCTCCAATGGCAGGTGATGAAGTTCTTGTTGTGAATGACGAGAAGAAAGCACGTGAAGTTGCTGATGCTCGTGCTGACCGTGAACGTCAAAAACGTATTGATCGTCAAAGTGCAATGCGTCTTGAAAACATCATGTCGTCAATGGGCAAAAAAGATGTTCCTACAGTCAACGTTGTTTTAAGAACAGACGTACGTGGTACTTTAGAAGCATTGAATGCAGCTTTACATGAATTATCTACTGATGAAGTAAAAGTTCGTGTAATTAGTTCGGGTGTTGGTGCGATTACTGAGTCTGATGTGATTCTTGCTGAATCTTCAGAAGCTGTATTGTTAGGCTTTAACGTTCGTGCCGATACAACTGCTCGTCAGAGAAGTGACCAAGACGGTATCGATATTCGTTACTACAGCATCATCTATGAATTAATTGATGATGTGAAAGATGCCATGAGCGGTAAACTTGCTCCTGAACATCGTGAAACAATCTTGGGTGTTGCTGAAGTACGTGAGGTATTCCACTCAAGTAAGTTTGGTGCAGCAGCAGGCTGTATGGTACTTGAAGGTGTATTGCATCGTAATAAACCGATTCGCGTATTACGTGATGACGTGGTTGTGTTCCAAGGTGAGCTTGAATCTCTTCGTCGCTATAAAGAAGTGGTTGAAGAAGTTCGTGCCGGTATGGAATGTGGTCTTGCGGTGAAAGGTTATAAAGACATCAAAGTGAAAGATAAAATTGAAGTCTATGATGTTCAATTGATTAAACGGAGTCTTTAATGGCGGGTAGCCAACGCTTAAAGCGCATGGCGGATTCAGTGCAACGCGAGTTGTCTGAGCTGATCCGTCAGGAGCTTAAAGATCCTCGCTTAGGTGGTCTAGTGACCATCTCTGCGGTGAAAGTCAGTGCAGACATGGGTTATGCTGAAGTTTATGTCACTGTAATGGGACGTGAACTTGGCGATGAGCAAAGTGAGGCAGCAAATAAAGAAACTTTAGAGGTATTAAATAAAGCTTCTGGTTTCTTGCGTCATGAATTGAGTCGTCGTATCAAGACACGTATTACGCCAAGATTGCGTTTCCATTATGACAAGACGAATGCTTATGGTAACTATATGTTTGGTCTGATCGAGAAAGCGGTAAATGATTTACCGAAACGCGAGTCAGATGACGAACAGTAATATAAATTAAAAATAAAAAAGCCACCTTCGGGTGGCTTTTTTATTGGCTGGCTTTTTTCTAGTCTTTAGGAGGGTCCATAGGCGGTTTATTTTGCGAGAAACGCTGTCCAATTTTATAACGGTCCCAAGGCAGGGGGCGCTCAATTGCTTCTGGAACTTCTCCACTTAGCGAACGCAAACGTAAATGTAACGCAGCTTGAGCAATTAAATTGGCAGAAACCGGTGCGGTAATAAAAGCTAACAGTGTGATCAGTAGCTCGGCAAAACCGAAGCGGCCTTGGAAAGCAAAAAAGATCATAGAGGCGATCAAGAAGCTACCTAATCCTAACGTACTTGATTTTGTGGGTGCATGTAAGCGCATAAATAAGTCAGGTAGACGTACCATCCCAATTGAGCCGACTAACATAAAGAAAGCGCCAAAAACCAGAAAGACCGAAACAATAATTTCCATTACGAACTGCATTTTGATCTCTCCTTAATCGATAACATGACCGGTTGTGAAGTAGCGTGCTAAGGCTGCTGTAGATACAAAACCTAGCATAGCAACCAGTAGGGCACCTTCAAATAAAGAGGTCGTCATCCAATAAATGCCTAAAACAACAATGAGGCAAGTTGCATTTAAGAAAAGCGTATCGAGTGCTAAAAGTCGATCTACAATTGATGGGCCAATGACCAATCTGAAAAGGCAAAGTAGCATAGAGATTGTTATGGCAATCGAGCTAATACCTAGAGCATAGGGTAGGATCGTCATACACTTGCCTCCGTTTTGCTTTTTACATCAAAAATTTCCATAAGTGGCATTTCGTAACGTTGTTTGATGTCTTGAATATCAGATTCGGTATTATCCGTGCTCAACGCATGAACCAGAATATCTCCACGCTCCTGATCAATACCCGCAGAAACCGTTCCGGGCGTTGTGGTAATGATCATTGCCAGTAAGCTATTAACCTGCTCATGTTCCGTTTCTAAGGGCACACGATACCATTTAGGATGTAAATTTTTGGTAGGCCCTAAAACGAGTTTTGCCACCCGAAAGTTAGAAATGACAATATCCCAAAGAACGACAAAATATAATTTAACGGCCGGTTTCCAGTGAATATGTGGTGTACGGGTAATAAACGGTTTGACTAAACGAGGAATGATTAAACCTAAAAGCACCGCTGTCAGAAGGTCGCTAGCATCAAGACTATGTGACAACATCAGCCAAAATAAAATGATAAGAACGGAAACAAATGGATGTGGAAACCAGCGTTCAAGCAAATGAGATAACTGCATTGTTATGGCTCCATAGGTTTCAATTGACTTTCATCAACAATGGTAGGGGTTTGTAGTTTGTCCTGTTGCTGAATTTGTCGAAGTTTATATTCCGAAATATGTTCACCATTGAAGGTATCTTTCGAAATAATATCTGGAACGAGGTAAGCATTATGATCTTCAACCTCACCACCATATTTAGTTTCTGGTAGATAAGAGGGATCAAATGGTTGTACGCTGATAGTTTCACCATTTTTATCTACTTTAAGAATAGTGCGTTGGTAAAGTGCATGGTCTTGAATCTGCTGGGCAGTACTTAATGTGTAATGCTGAATAGGTGCAGCAAAGACGACATAAGCGATTAAGCCAGCAAGTAACACATAAATCACTTGATCATTACGTGGTGGTACTCGTTCTGGTAATGCTCGATAAAGAATATAAGCCGGATGGATTGGATCTTCTTCTGGTGGTGTTGCTCGCCAGAACAAGATAAAACCAACTCGTGTTAGAGCAATAATACTTAACAGGCTCACAACAAGCACAACCCCAATGATCCAACCTTGGTAGCTGGCTTCGACTGTCGCTTGTAAAATAAATACCTTTCCAAGAAAACCACTAAAAGGTGGTAAACCCGCCAGCATCATGGCAATCAAGAAATAAGTCAGCATAGCGGCTTTTTCTTGTTTGATTCTTGGGGCAACTTTTAGATGATCTTTAAAATCTCCACGTTGTGAGGTGATCCATCCACAAAATAGATAAAAAGCTGCTCCAATCAATGTACTGTGCACTAAATAATATAATGCGCCAGACCATGCTTGTGTATTCGACATGGCAATTGCTGTGAGCAATGTACCAATTGAAGAAAGCACCATAAACCCGACGAAGCGACGTAACCGATCTGCCCCAATTGCTGCAATCACCCCGTAGAGTGAAGTAATCAAACCAATAGGAAGTAGCCAGCTTTTTAAAATTTCTTGACTAAGCGCATCGTCAAATACTGTTCCATTTACACGCAAAATCGAATAGATCCCGACCTTGGTCATAATGGTAAAAATTGCAGCTACAGGCGTGCTTGCAACAGCATAAGTTTTTGGTAGCCAAAAACCTACAGGAAGCATGGCTGCTTTAATGCCAAACACTACAAATAAAAGTAAGGCACCTGCTACGGCTAATTTGTGTTGATCTGCTTCGAGTGTGGGAATAAGGCGTGAAACATCTGCCATATTGAGGCTGCCCACACTGCCATAAATCATACCAAGACCAATTAAGAATAGGGCAGAGGCTAAAAGATTGATAATGACATAGTGAACGCCAAGCTGAAAACGAGGTTTGCCTTGTCCATGTAAAAGCAAAACATACGAAGCCATTAACAAGATTTCAAAAAAGACGAAAAGGTTAAATAAATCGCCTGTTAAAAATGCTCCACAGATACCCATTAACAAGAAATGCACCATGGCATGAAAATAGCGACCACGGGTGTCCCAATTATCGCTTGCATACCATAAAACTGGAACGACTAACGCATAGGTCAGTACCAGCATAAAAGCAGAAAGACGATCTAATACGAGCACAATACCAAATGGTGCTGACCATTCACTCAGCTGATAAGTGGTAATTTGGCCTGTGCTTGCAAAGCTTAAATATACAATTGCGGTAACTAATCCGGCAATTGCGGAAACAAGACTAATGCCTCGACGCCATGGTTGTCGCCAGTCATCGTTTAAAGCACCTGCCCCAGGGTTACCTAGCAGTAATAATATAAAAGCAGTAAATGCTGGGATGAGAATGCTAAAAATAGGCGCATGTTCTTGCCAGAAAGATAAAAAATCAAACATTACGGCTCATCCTCGCGTGGGTCGTATGTTGGAGAGATGTCTTCTTTAGCATCAACATGATCACTACCTGACTCATAACGGCTACGCAGCGCCAGTTGTACAATAAAAGCGGTGGTTGCAAAACCGATCACAATGGCTGTTAACACCAGCGCTTGAGGAAGTGGATCTGTTATTTTTGTTGTTTCAGTTAAAATTGCGGGTGAGCTGATTTGTAACCGGCCCATAGCAAATAAAAATAGGTTTACAGCATAGCCAATTACAGCCAATCCAAGTACGACAGGGAAAGTACGAGCACGTAAAATCAGATAAATACCTGTGGCAACAAGTAAACCAATCGCAGAAGCCAATAAGAATTCTAAACTGATCATGATGATTCCTCCCGATGTGGTACTACAGGTCCAGACATACTTGAGTGGCGAGAGTCTCCTAATACGGAGATGAGCAACATTGTTGCGCCAACAACGGTGATATAAACCCCTAGGTCAAAACTCGCAGCAGAGGCCAAATGTAGTTTTCCTAGAATAGGTAATTCGACATACACGTGCGCGCTGGTGAGGAATGGACGTAACCAGAACCATGCTGCTATACCAGTAAGACCAGCAATTGTTAAGCCTGAACCAATCCAGATTTCGTAAAGACGACCAGACTTTGCTTTGAGTAAGTATTCAGTTTGGTCTTGGCCTAGCGCAATATATTGGATAATTAACGCCATTGAGGTAATTAGACCTGCAATGAAACCACCGCCCGGATAGTTATGGCCTCGCATAAAGATATACACACTCACGACAAGCGCTAATGGCAATACCCAAGAGGCTGTAATACGAAACATGAGTGGAGATGGATTAAAACGGTAGGTGAGACCTTGGGTTATGGTGGTACCGTGTACACGCATACCGTCCATGAGACAAAGTGAACCAATAGCAGCAATGCCTAGTACCGTAATTTCACCGAAGGTATCGAAGCCACGGAAGTCGACTAAAATGACATTTACAATGTTTGAGCCACCGCCAAGTGGTAAAGACTGTTGGGCAAAGAACCATGAAATCGAATTATGATCACGGGTTAAGATCAGCCACGCAATCCAGCCAATTCCTAAACCTCCAATAATAGCTAAAGCAGCATCTCTTAAACGTCTAGAACGAAGAGACTCATACGGCGTTAGCTGTGGAAGTAAAGATAAACTCATTAATAGAAGAACAGTGGTTACAACGTCTACCGTAATTTGAGTTAGTGCCAAATCTGGAGCTGACATGGTGACAAATACCATCGTTACAACCAGACCAATTGCACCACTAATAAGGACTGCTTTAATACGTTCATGGTGGAACCACAGCATCATCCAGCAACCTGAGAATAAAGTCAGCCAAAGAACGATGGCAATCCATGGTGCATGAGTGAGTTCACGTGTACCTGTACTAAGCCCTTGATTGAGTAACGGCATGGTGACCATGATGATGCTAAAAGCAATGATCAAGAACAAGTAACTTTGCAATGAGCCATTTTCAGTTTTTTGTTTAATTTTTCGGCTTGAGAGCAACAGA
This sequence comes from Acinetobacter sp. WC-141, assembly GCF_000313935.1. Taxonomy (GTDB): domain Bacteria; phylum Pseudomonadota; class Gammaproteobacteria; order Pseudomonadales; family Moraxellaceae; genus Acinetobacter. Next base: position 66,525 of record NZ_AMSS01000086.1, read on the forward strand.
TGTTTTAAAAATAAATCAAATAAAATGCGGCCTTGTAATTTGCCGAGACGCGGGTCAAGGTCAATTTTACGAATCATGCCATCTTTTGCTAAAGCAAAATAGAACAGTGTGCCGCCCACTAAAGCAATAATACTCATCACAAGAGGAGCGTTAAATCCGTGCCAAATTGCAAGATGGGTTCCTGCAAATTCTGGTTGCATCAAGCTTGCTCTCGTTACGCTATTTACGAGTGGCTCTACCAACAAAGAAGGTAAAACGCCGACTAAGATACATAGCACAGCAAGAAGAAGGGCAGGTGCGCGCATGCCCATAGGCGGTTCATGCGCATTTTTATTTGGAACTTGTTTACCAATTGGACCATCAAAAAACACGCCGTGCACTAAGCGAATTGAATAACTTACTGCAAAAATACCAGCAAGCGTTGCAATGATGCTGGCAAAAATAACGGCTGAACCTGAAAGATTTGCCAATAGCTCGGTAAAGAACATCTCTTTAGAAATAAAGCCATTGGTGAGTGGTACACCTGCCATAGAGGCCGCGGTGATCATGGTTAATGTGGCAGTGAAAGGAAGTAATTGCCAAATACCACTGAGTTTTCGAAGATCACGTGTACCAGTTTCATGGTCAATGATCCCTGCAATCATAAAGAGTGCAGCTTTAAATGTTGCATGGTTAATAATATGAAAAATAGCAGCAGCAACTGCTAAAGGCGAACCGATACCAAGTAAACAAACAATGAGTCCTAAATGACTAATTGTTGAGTACGCAAGTAAACCTTTTAAATCTTCTTTAAAAATGGCAAAACATGCTGCCATACAAAGTGTAAATAGGCCGATAAATGTCACAATATTGTGATAGATCGCAGCGCCTACAAAAATTGGCAGTAGGCGGGCAAGTAGAAAAATACCGGCTTTTACCATGGTCGCAGAGTGTAGGTAGGCAGACACTGGGGTTGGTGCTGCCATCGCGTTTGGTAACCAAAAGTGAAATGGAAACTGAGCACTCTTCGTAAATGCACCAAGCAAAATAAGCAATAACATTGGAACAAATAGAGCATGGGCTTGAATGGCGTCTTTCATGCCCATGATGTCACTAATTTCATAGGTCCCGGTGATTTGTCCTAATAGAACAAATCCACCCAATAACGCCAAGCCACCCATCCCTGTAATGGTCAGTGCCATACGAGAGCCGCGTTGAGCAGCTTCATAATGACTCCAGTAACCCACTAACAAGAAAGATGAAATACTGGTGAGCTCCCAAAAGACTAATAAAATAATAAGATTATTAGAGAGCGAAATACCCAGCATTGCTGCCATAAACAGCATGAGTAAAGAATAGAGTTTGCTTAAAGAATTTTTAGGGCCAAGATAGTAGTAGGCGTATATATAAATGAGTGTACCGATACCGGTAATAAGTAGAGAGAATAATAAACTAAGAGCATCGAGTCTGAAGCTTAGATTAATTCCTAATTGAGGTAACCAATCCCAGCTTTGTTGAATGCTTGCACCACCAAGCACAGTTTTAGCTTGAGTCAGTAATAAACCAAAACTGGTTAAACTGACTCCAATCGCCCCTAAAGCCGTTACTCCACGAGAGAACCGTTGAAGCAATGAAACAAGGGTGGTGCCTAATATTAACGGTAATAAGATAATTATCGGTAGCACACTCGTATCCATATGTGATTTAGGCCGAAGCCTAAAAGTGAAATTTTAATTTCAGAATAGATAGGAATTCAAAGAGAGTTCCAAGGCTTGTATTCTGAAAGCCCAACCAAATTAGAAAAATAAAGCGAGAAACAAGTTGTATTGCGCAACTTGAAGAATTAAAACGCAAAATGAAATTTATTGTACACTAAAAAAGCAGTAAAAATCTGATGTTATTACATGTAGTAACAACATCTAGTGATTTTAGAGCTTAAAAATCCTGTTTAAACTATATATTGTGCGACACCGAATTTCATTCTAAAAATAGAATAAATGAGTCATAAAAATTAAATTGAAGGACTTTCTTCGGGTGTATCTCCTGCATGAATCATGCGTAGCAATTCATTCTTTTGTTGTTCATTTAAACCCTGAATCTGTTGAAATAAAATATCAATCTGTGCTGGAGACGGGATAGGGTCTATTAAGCTCGGAGGCGGTGTTTCTATATGAGAAACCAAGGAATCGCTTTTTTGAAGTAATGTATAGATATGTTCAAGCTGTTGCTTGGTTGTATTTAAATCAAGATGGCTAATTTTACCATGCTCTAGTTTTAAACATTGATAGGCCGAGGCATGTTCCAGTAACTCCTCACGACTTCCAGTTGCAATAATTTGTAAGCGTGGGAATGCTTGGTGAAGCCGATTTAAGATTTCTGTGCAATGTGTCGAGTCGAGTTGCGCATCAATCTGATCAATAAGTAAAATTCCTTCCCCTTCAAGGCACGGGTTTAAGCTTAACGGATTGAGTAAACAGATTCTGCGGGCAATATCGCCTACTAAAGCAATCCATGTTTTTGTGGTGTTGGAAAGCTGCTGAAACGGCAGGGTTTGACCATCATAGTCAACCATGAGTTGAAGCCGAGGCTGATATTGTAAATATAGGTCTTTGAGCTCTGGCAAAACAATATTTAATGCATTTTTAAGTGCGTAGAGATTCGGAGAGGTAAGCTGTTTAGGCTGCCCAGATAACTCTTTTTGAAGCTCATTTAATAGTTCTGTTTGATCTTGCTGATCTGATTGCTTAGATTTAATGCGTTGTACGAGATGTGCAGCTTGAGCATTTTCGATATCGCTAATTTCACGTAACCATTCAAAAAAACGAGTGAAGGTTGTAAATGGAACTGGGCTAATATCATAGGCTGAAATGGGTTGAGTAATGCCGGGTAAATTTTTATTGAGCAGATTAATATCATTTACAAATCGCTCGGCTGGGTAATAAGCGACTAAGGGCAATCCTTGTAATGGATCTTTTTTGATAACCTGTTGGTAAAGTGCCATCGTCTGATCAAGTTGCTGAGTTTCGACTTGGCTGATCCCAATACCACTTGCATTTAGGGTTTTAAAAAGTTTCCAACTACAAAGAGAAGAATCCATCTCTTGAGCAGAGGTGCTTTCTGGTAAAGAGCCAATTTCTGGGGGAACTTGAAGGGTGACTTCGATTTTCGATTGTAGCCGCGATTGGGTAATGTCCTGATCAGGCATAACAATACCGGGGCTACGTAAATCTTTAAGACGAGCAGGGAACCAAGTTAAAGCATGATAAGTATGTTTCAATAACATACTTTTACCGGTTGCTTGCTCACCTAAAATTAGGGTAATAGGTTGTTTTTCATATTGAAACTGTATTTTTAGTTCTTGAAATAGAGCAATATGTTTAAATTGGATAGATTCAAGTTTCATAGGCTCACCTAAGTATGAGCGCTTCAACCAACCGATTGACGAAGACTTAAAGGCGCCCTGAGTTTTAATTGTTGTATCAGATCATAAAGATGATGGATATTTAGACTTACTTTAGCACGAGTACAGGCAACGTAAAGTAATCTTAATTCTTCATCCGTAATCTTGTGTTCTAAGCCATTAATTTTAAATTGATAGTCATCTTCAATATGAACGCGGTTCCATTCTAGCCCTTTCGCTTTGTGGGCTGTCGAGATGACGTAATCAGCTTGCTCAAGTGGTGTAATCTTTGCAAGTGCTTTTTTTAATGGTTCAGTTCCGTGATCATCAACCAGTTTAACTAAAGGTTTGATGTCGCTTCCTTCACTGGTTTCACAGTATTCATGAACATCATGCCATGAATTGAACCATGCTAGCTCAGGAACGTCCGTGACCCTTTTGCCTTGTTTTAAGAAACTTGCAGCATCTACAAAACGGTTTAGTTTTTGATGGTCAGCTTGCAAACTCACTTTATCGCCATGCACCAAACCTGCTAATAAAAGTTCCATTGCACGAGCATTGGTGCGGCATAAAATCGCATCACGCATTTTAGTATGCGGTTTATTTACGACGCTCGATTTCTGGTTTGGATTACCCAGCAAGGGAACAGTTTCATTTAAACCGCCAAGCAGTGCATTGGCCACATCGGCAATAGCCTCACCAAAACGAAAAGAAGTGGTTAACCGAGATTCCGGCAAGGGCAATTGTTGCATGGCATTAATTGCACCACGCCAAGCGTAGATTTGTTGATGTGCATCACCTACATAAATAACTTGAGTATTTTTTTGGCGAAGCAAAATGCCCAGCATTAGAGGGTCAGCATCTTGTGCCTCATCAAATAAGACATAATCGGCCGGAATATTAGGCTCAGACAATGCCCAAAGCTTGAGATAAATATCGTGACCAATACCAGCTTGATGGTTTTGGTCAATCGACTCTAGCCAACGCCGTTCCACAGCAGGGTAAAGATGATTTTGTAATTCAATAATATCATCTGGATGCAACCAGTTGGGCGCCTGAATATGTCGAGGTGCTGGATATTGAGAACTCGTTGAACAGAAATAGCTTACTGCATTTGCGACAAGGCTCGCTAGGCGACTTGGCATTAAAACATATTTTTCGTAACGCCCACCCATCATACGTCGTAGCGTAATAGGTGCTAGTCGATATTCTTTCGCAATAAAACTTGGGCTTAGTCGGGGTAGGCGTAATTTGTCAGTTACACCGCGGGGCACGCTACGAAAGGCGAGCGAGTGAAAAGTACGACAGTCCACATTACGATGGAATTTGTTTTGTGCTTCACCCGCAATAGCTTTGTTAAATGCGAGATACATACCGCGCCGTTCAGGCATGGCATCGCTAATCATTTGTAAAGTGGTGGTTTTACCTGTGCCAGCATAGGCAATCACTTTAAATGACTGCCCAAGACGTGCGTTATCTATGGCAATGGCTTGTTCATAGGTGGCTTTAGGTTTTTCAATATTCGACACTGAGTGATTTTATACCTTGTTGCGGTTAGCTTTTTCAACTAAACCAGATAAACCCTGACGGCGGGCTAATTCTTCAATAATAACGTGTGGATTAATATCGAAATAACCCAACATGACAATAGTATGGAACCACAAATCCGCTGTTTCATAAACGAGATCGTTTAAGTGAGCTTCTGAATCCTGTGCGGCAAAATCTTTAGCAGCAATAATCGCTTCTACACTTTCCTCACCGACTTTTTCTAAGATTTTATTGATACCCTTTTTGTAGAGGCTTGCAACATATGAAGTGTCTGCTTCAGCTTGCTTACGCTCTTGCATCAATTGACCTAAGTGAGCAAGTACGTCGACTTGTTCTGTGGTTTGTACATGATCGTGTGCTTCAGTTTTAGCTTTGTCACCATAAATTGCAGTAGGGTCTTTTAATTGTGCATCGACAATTTCCCAACCCTGTGGAGTGAGTTTGCGATAGAAGCAAGACTCACGACCTGTATGGCATGCAATACCACCGTGTTGTTCAATTTGTAGCACAATTACGTCGCCATCGCAGTCCAGACGAATTTCATACACTGTTTGGAAATGACCTGATTCTTCACCCTTGTGCCAGAGTTTTTGACGAGAGCGAGAGAAATAGACAGCCTGATTTTTTTCTGCTGTTAACGCGAGTGCTTCACGGTTCATCCACGCCACCATCAAAACACGTCCGGTTTGATGATGTTGAGCAATGGCAGGGATAAGACCTTGTTCGTTAAATTTTACTTCATCGAGCCATTGCGCGTTATTCATGAGGAATCACCAAAGAAATATGAACTATAAATTGATTTAAGTCAGATGCTAAAAATAGCTTGTATAGTGTACGGCATCAGCGTCGTTTTGCGGAGAAATTCTTTGCGCTTTTTCTTTCTGTCATGCTAAAGAACGACTTATCTTCATTACTTGTCAGTATGTTATTCAGATATTTGCGACGGTTAAAACCGAATAATCAAGATCGGTAATTTACAAAGGTTATTCTTCTATTTTTAAAACATTTATATGCTAAAACTAAGAATAACCTTTGCTAAGGACAAATTATTTCAAGATACGCCAAAGTGCCAATAAACTGCTTAGCACAATTAAAATAATAGAAACAAACCATGGGCTAATAATCGCGATGGTCAGTAAAATCAGCATGCTACTACCGAACATCCAACTGCGGCGTTGTTGATGTTCCATTTGTAAACGAAGTTGCTGAATTTCGCGTAACTGACGGTCTTGCCAAGCAGACTGATTTTTTAAACCATTTAAACTATCAATAATTAAGCTTGGAAAATCTTGAGCACCTAAAAGCAGGTCTGGTAGTTGCTGTCCTAACTCTTTTATATTTTTGACTGGGTTCATGTTGGCCTTGACCCATTCAGTCAATATTGGTTTTGCCAATTTCCAGATGTCGAGCTGCGGATAAAGATCAGTACCTAGGCCTTCAACATGCACTAAAGTTTTCAGCAACAACATGAGCTGCGGTGGAATTTCTAAATGGAAGCGGCGGGCAATATCCATCACTTGAATTAGAATGCCGGCAAAATCAAGTTGATCCATGGGTTTAGATACCATTGGGCCAACGGTGCGTCGCATTTCACGTGATAGCGCATCTTGGTCTGTACCCGGTGGGATCCAGCCAGCTTGATGCACAATTTGAATGAGTTGCATAAAGTTGCTGTTCATTACAGCAAGCAACATGCGGGCAATCGTCATCTGGTCATGCTTAGATAACTCACCCATAATCGCACAATCCAGTGCAATAAAGCGTGGATTGCTTGGGTTAATTGTTTCTACAAAGACATTGCCAGGGTGCATGTCGGCATGGAAAAAATTATCGCGGAATACTTGCGTAAAGAAAATGGTTAATCCTTTTTCTGCAAGTTGTGCGCGGTCCATGCCTAGACGGTCAAAAGTTGCCGTATCTGAAATAGGTACACCTGTAATACGCTCTGCTACCATGACATCTTTCGTGTCCATGTAGACTTCAGGCACATACATCATGGTTGAGCCAGTAAAATAATGGCGCATACGACGGGTGTTGTCTGCTTCGATACTCAAGTCCAGCTCATTTAAAATGATTTGGCGGTAGTCTTGAATAATTTCAGTGAGATGTAAGGCACGAGCCGCTTCAAGGCGACTTTCTAGTGTGTTGCCTAACCATGCCAAAATTTCAAAGTCTTGCAAAATTTGGTTGCGAATGTCGGGGCGAGTCACTTTAACAACAACTTCTCGACCATCGTGCAAAGCAGCAGTATGAACTTGGGCAATTGAAGCAGCAGCTAAGGGCTGATCATCAAAGCGAGCAAACAAGGTATTTACATCAGCTTTTAACGAATCTTGAATGCGTTGTTTGGCGACATTGCTATCAAAAGGTTTTACCTGATCTTGAAGCAAGACCAATTGAGCAAGTATTTCTGGTGGAATCAGATCACGTCGAGTTGACAGTAATTGTCCAAGCTTAATTGCGAGCGGTCCCATATCTTCTAAAGCTTCTTTTAGCTTTAAAGGATTTTTACGTTCGCGACTAGACCATGCAGCCGGATGCATTTTAATAATGCTTAAAGCATGTTGAGCTTTAACTGGTAATTCATCCGCAGGGAACAACGTATCGAGTCTATAGTGCGCTGCAATACGCCAAAGTTCGAGTAAACGTGAAACGTGCGGAATCATATACGGTCTTACCTAATCTTGAGAGGGTTGTAGTTGTGTGTTGAGTTGCTGCAATCTTGCTTCTAGACGATCAATGTCTTGATTGAGCTTGCGAGTTGCTTGAGTTAAGTCGTCCATTTCCCAACGAGGGGCAAATAGTCCGCTATCTTCTTTTAATGCATCTTCAGCAAAAAATAGATGGCTTTGCACCGAGCGTTTTAAATGTTTAGGTACAAGCTGAATCTTGCCAATTTCGTGGGCAAGTTGGGGACCCACCCATCTTGATAAGTGCGCAGCTAAATCTGGTTCAGCTTGCTGCATAATCTTTTGAATATCCTGTAACAGGTGATAATCACCTTGCAATGGGATATTACCAATCTGATCTGGATCGCTGACCAATAATTTAATCAGTTCGACCACATCTTTAACATGCAAAGTTGCGGTTGCTTCAGAAATTTTGAATTGCGCATCAAAAGGGCGCTGTTCAAAAATAGAAGGCTGCTCACTGTGTCCTGTTGCAGTAGGTTCAAGACGTACTTTTTCTTGGTCAAAGAATACATCGACAGAAAGCTGCGGGCTATCAATCACAACACGCAACATTTTGCCCTGTAACTGATTAAGCTGAATGCGTGTAACCGCATCCAGATCGATCAGATGATGAATGATACGTTCGACTGCACCGAGTGCCAGAATCGACCACATATCGTTATCCCTTACAGTTTAAAGCCACGGTGAACGGCAACGATACCAGCAGTAAGGTTGTGATAGTCACAGTTCTGGAAGCCAGCATTTTCCATCATACCTTTCAAGGTACGTTGGTCTGGATGCATACGAATTGATTCAGCCAAATATTTATAACTTTCTGAGTCATTGGCAACCAATTTACCCATAATCGGTAAAGCAGTGAATGAATAGAGGTCATAAAGTTTTGAGAATGGCTCAAATACAGGTTTAGAAAACTCAAGAATAAGTAAACGACCACCTGGCTTCAACACACGGAACATAGAGGCAAGCGCTGCATCTTTATCTGTCACGTTGCGTAAACCAAAGCTAATGGTGAGTAAGTCAAAGCTGTTATCTGCAAAAGGTTCTAAAGTTTCTGCATTGGCAAGTACGAAATCAACATTGGTACAGCCTGCGTCAATTAGACGGTCACGACCAACGTTAAGCATAGATTCGTTAATGTCTGAAAGAACAACATGACCTTGAGGACCAACTTCGCGGCTGAATACTTTTGCCAAATCGCCTGTACCCCCAGCAATATCCAACACGTGTTGACCACGGCGGACGCCAGACATGTTAATTGCGAAGCGTTTCCATAGGCGGTGAATACCAAATGACATTAAGTCATTCATCAAGTCATATTTGCTTGCAACCGAGTGGAATACTTCCGCAACTTTTTGAGCTTTATCTTCAGTTTTAACAGTTGAGAAACCGAAGTGTGTGGTTTCTCCCACGTTGCCAGTATTGCCAGCACCACGTGGTAAATTGTATTTCGGTACAGAACCGTTAACTGGTGTATCAGTTAAAGTTTGTTGTAAAGTTTGTTGTTGCCCTTGAGGGGTACCTTGCGGTAAAGGTGAGCTTAGGAATGGGCTAACTTTGTCTGAACTTTGTGCCTGCTCAGTTGGAGATGTTGGCTTTTGGTTTTCGTTAGACATATTGTCTCTCCTAGACTCAAACTCAAGTGAAACGGAATAAGTTCTGCATGATGACAGATTTTGTCTATTTTTACAGGCATCATCATGCAAATATAATGAATAAAATCTCAACTTCGTAAGGTTGATTTTTTCTCTGTGCCGACCTTATCACACTCTAAACGGATTCGGATGCCCTGAATGTACATTTTCAATAATTTGGCGTTCTTTTTCAGTAAAAGTCTTGATAAAGTTCTCGGCTGATTTTAACGGTTTCATCGCGCTAAAACCATCTTGGATAAAATCATACATCAATTCGAAGTGATATTTTTGGGCAATACCTTTACACATTTTAAACGCCGTAAACATCATAAATGAACGCATATATTTATCGAGTGCTGCGCCTAAATCATCAAGAAGAGCAAGTTGCTGATAACGCGCTTCTGCCTGATCAAGTTTGGTGAGGGTTAAGCGCATAATCTCGTCAGTTAATACTGTATCTGCTGGATAGTCCTCAAGAAGCTGCATAGCCACTTGTTCATCAAGCTGAGTGGCAAGCACAGCTAAACTGACCGATTTAGTTCCGGTTTTAATTGCATTTTCAGGCAATACTTTTTCGGCTTTATGAGCATATTTCAACAGACGTTCAATTTGTGCTGCAAGTGCATCAAACTCTGGACCACCATATAAACGATTTAAAAAATACTGTGCCATGAGTTTGTGTTCAGGCAAGTTAAAAAATTCGTGATGCGTATCTTTCATCCGTTCTTTTAGCCAGGTTTGTACATCTTGCAAACGTTGGGCAAGCACCGGATTATCGTGATAATTAAATGTTTTATATTGTTGTAAAAGTTCATCAAAAGCAGCGAGTTTAGACATTTAAGGCTCTAATATTGGGCTATTTACAAAAAATCATAAGAGGCATTGTAACCTTGTACTATGGCGAGAAGATGTAAAAAAAATGATTCATGCGTCAATTCTTAGACAGATTTCTATCGCAATGACATAATTTGTATAGCAATTCATCATTTAACCGCATAAGTTAAAGATCATCGAAATTAAACAATAAAATATTAGAGCTGTGGACTATGAGTGAACAACAACCAAAATTTGAAATTCGAGATGAAGAACAGCTTTCAGTCGATTTGATTGAAGCACAATATGCTTTAAAAGAAAGTCGAGGCAAACCAAATGCTAAAAGCACACTGATATTAATGAGTGGTATTGAACTGGCTGGGAAAGGGGAAGCCGTGAAGCAGCTTCGCGAGTGGCTAGATCCAAGATATTTAAGAGTAAAAGCAGATGCGCCACGTGTGCTGACAGATACAGAAGCATTTTGGCAATCTTATTCGGAGTTTATTCCTACCGAAGGCCAAATTGTGGTGATGTTTGGCAATTGGTATAGCGATTTGCTCGTCACAGCAACGCATGTGACCGAACCTCTAGATGAAGCACGATTTGATGCTTATGTTGAAAATATGCGGGCATTTGAACAAGATTTAAAAAATAATTATGTCGATGTGGTTAAAGTCTGGTTCGATCTTTCGTGGAAATCACTACAAAAACGTTTAGACAAAATTGACCCGTCAGAGCAGCACTGGCACAAGCTCCACGGCTTAGACTGGCGTAATAAAAAACAATATGACACTTTGCAAAAGTTACGCCGCCGTTTTACCGACGATTGGTACATTATTGATGGCGAAGATGAAAAGCAGCGCGATCAATTTTTTGCTCAGTACCTTTTACAACACATGCGTCAGCTTCCAGAGCATGAAACGGTAGCTAAAGGAAAATGGCAGCAAGCAAAAATTCCAGAGAGTTTATTAAAACCTGCTCAGGAGCAATATGACAAAGCTGAATATAAAAAAGAGCTCGATAAACTGAGTAAAAAAATTGCTGATGCCATGCGTTTTGATAAACGGAATGTGGTGATTGCTTTTGAGGGAATGGATGCTGCGGGTAAAGGCGGTGCAATTAAGCGAATTGTTAAAAATTTAGACCCACGTGAATATGATATTCATTGCATTGGTGCACCTGAACGCTTTGAAGCACGTCATCCTTATTTATGGCGTTTCTGGAATCGTATTAATGAGGCCGAAAAAATTACGATCTTTGACCGAACATGGTATGGTCGGGTACTCGTTGAGCGTGTTGAAGGGTTTGCTTCGCCTTTAGAGTGGCAGCGTGCCTATGACGAGATTAATCGTTTTGAAAAAGATTTATTTGATAGTCAAACAATTGTAGTAAAAATTTGGCTAGCGATTAGCAAAGATGAGCAAGAGCAGCGTTTTAAAGCCAGAGAAGAAACACCGCATAAGCGTTTTAAAATTACCGCAGAAGATTGGCGTAATCGTGATAAATGGGATGATTATTTAAAAGCCGCAGCAGATATGTTCGAGCGAACCAGTACTGATTATGCACCTTGGTATATTGTCGCAACTGATGATAAATATACGGCACGTTTAGAGGTGTTAAGAGCAGTTTTAAAACAGCTGAGAGCAGACTAAGCTCTCAGCTAAAATGCACATATTAATTTACAATTGTGCCACGGCTTTTTTGCTGAATACGTTTTGCAAGATTGTAACTGTCATTTAGATGAGTTTCTGCTATTTTCTTCATCATGAAATAGCCTAAACTTGCTGCTACAATTTGCCCGCCTAGCGGTATAAATTTAGTCACCTGTTTCGTTACGATTTTGCCAAAAAAGCCATTAAATGTTTTTTTAACGGTCGTACGTGCTACCACAAAGCCTGAAAATTCAAAACCGCGTTTACGCAATTCATCCCAATGAATTGTTTTGGTTTTTGGGTCATAGACACTTACGTGTTCAGGTGCTAAGCCAAAACGGGAATTGATATCTGGAATCAGGTGCGACAATATTCCCAAATCTATCACCACGTCAAAAAAAGGAATCGGTACAATTGCCGCTCCTGCTGAGACGTAAGCTCTTTTTTTGATGAGGTCATGGCACTCATCGCGAATTTGTTCCAGATTTAAGCTAGGATCAATATAGTCAGGAATCTTATCAATTTTCATAATGTTTACCTGTATGAGTTTCTTGATGGCGTTATTCAAACCAAGTGTAAGTGACACTTAAAGTTAAATTATGCTGTGTTTAAACCAACGTGACATAGTCAGATTCAGTTGTATAGTAATGAATGTTTATGATTTTGTGCATAAATTATGCAAGCAGGATATGAAATAAATGGGGATCCATGTTATTCAAAGTCAACGTATTGATGTGTTGTTGCAAGGTGTATTAGCGTCTACATCTCAAGCTTCAACGCATCCATTACAGGTTTTGAAAACCCAACATTTTATTGTTCCAAGCCCTGCGGTCGAGCAGTGGCTGATACAAAAACTTGCAGAACAGCAGGGCATGAGTGCCAATTACCAGTTTCATCAACGGGTACGAGGTTTCCAGTGGTTCGCCTATCAGCAAGTATTAACTGCGCATAAAGAGCAGGTTCGTAAAGCGAACATTCCGCGTTTGATTTTTAAATGGCGGGTGCATCAGGCTTTGCACGAATTTATTCAACCTGACACGATGAATATCGATATATCGCATCCTTTACATTCTATTGTTCAGCGTATTTATGACAGCGCAGATCGTCTCGAACACGGCATAGATAAACAGTTAAAAAAACAAAAAATGCTGTATTGGGTCGCTGAGCAGGTTGCCGATTTATTTAGCAACTATATGATTTATCGCGGACAGTGCCAGCGTGGGTGTGAAAATAGTTGTACCTGTCCAGAAAATTGGTTGTCTGCTTGGGGCCAGGGCCGATCATTAGATATTGAAAAATATATTGTACAAAAAGATGAAGAAGTGACTGCTTTTGCATTGCACCAAACTGAGGAGCTAGAACGCTGGCAGCGTTGGTTGTGGCAACAACATTTTCATGATGACTTTTTGCAGATGCAGCAAATTGATGAGTTGTTTTGGCAAGAGTTAGATCATCCGGACCGCAGTAAGCGTGCTATTTCAAGATTACCTAATCAAGTGGTGATCTTTACGTTATTAGATTTACCGCCAAGCCAGTTACAGTTTTTACGTCGCTTAGGGCAATACGTTGATGTGCTGATTTTGCACTATAACCCCTCACAAGAATATTGGGCCGATAGTGTCGATCCACTGTGGAAGCAGCGTTATGACCTAGGGGTGAAAGAGCGTTTTATTGCGAAAAACCCCAAAGCAACAGATGCTGAAATTAACGATTTCTTTAATAAATTTACACTCAACTTTAATGCTGAAGCGCGTGAGTCCAGACATCCGCTGTTAACCAGATTGGGTAAACAAGCCCGCGACCACTTTTCGTTATTATCAAATTTGTCTACAGGCGAAGAGGGTAAATGGGTTGATGCTTTTGTAGATGATTTTCCAGAAAGTTTACTCGGTAAAGTTCAGTCAGATATTTTGCATTTAGTGGAACCTCAAGCTAAGCAATATGAGCTTACCCCAGACGATGACTCTATTCAGATTCATGTTTGTCATTCGACATTACGTCAGCTTGAAGTATTAAAAGAGCAATTAATCTGTTGGTTGGCTAAACCGCATGAACAGCCGCGCCGTCCAAACGATATTTTAGTTTTAGTTCCTAATTTGGCCGATATAGAGCCTCTAATTCGAAGTGTATTTCCCGCTACTGCCACTGAGCAGGGCGTGCATCTGCCAGTGAAAATCGCAGGTGTTGCATCACTTGATGCACTGAATGCTTGGCGTGCCGTAATTGGGCGTATTCAACTGATGCAAGGACGTTTTAGCTTTGATGATTTTGCTGATTGGTTAAGTTTGCATGCGACCCAGCAACGTTACGAACTTGAATATGTTCAGGTTGAGCGAATTTTAAATTTACTTGCCGATGCAGGCTTTAAACGAGGGCTTGATGCAGAGCATCTCAAGCGGAGTTTGTGTGACGGTGATGATGATTACCGATATAGCTTTAAATTTGCCTTGGAGCGATTGGCCCTTGGGATTGCCGTGCCTGTACATGCGACATTTAATCAGGTGTTGAGTTATGCCAAAGTTCAACCGAGTGATTTTGAGCTGATTGGTACACTCATTCAGATTTATCAGGATTTGAATGAGCGCCGTGATTGGCTGACTTTGCATGAACAGGGGAAAGTCTACACGGTTGAATATTGGCTTCAAATACTCGGTAAAGATATTGTTGAATTTGAGCAAGTTGGTGTTGCTGCTTTAAAGGCTGTTCGGGAAGTTGTTAAAAAACAAGAACGAATGTTGACGCTTGCAAGTTATTACGCCGAGACAGAAACAGGAACTTTACGCAAAATTACGTTGCCTCTGCCTTATATTATTGAAGAAATTCAGCGCACTTTAGAAAGCCAAAGTGCACAAGCTGAACCGACTGGGCAGATTACCTTTGCCCAAATTGGACATATTCGACCATTACCTTATCGCTTAATGGTCATGCTAAATCTTGATGCAGGGCAATTTCCAAACCGTGATACGCATGTTCCATTTGATTTAATGGATGCACTACGTCAACAGTTGGGTGACCGCTCTCGACTTGAAGATGACCAAGGTGCTTTTTTAGATGCTTTATTATTAGCCCAAGACAATTTATGGCTGTTTTATAACGGGTTTGATGTGAACGATGGCGAGGTACGAGAACCTTCCAGCATTCTTCAAGAGTTCCGTGAACACCTTGCCTTGATTGTGAAAGCTGAAACTGACGTAACTGAAAATATAGTTATTGAAGGAATTGAGATTCCATCACAATTAAAACAACTCTATCACTTACATGACTTACAGCCCTTCGACCCGAAAGGTTTTACTGTAGGAAAAAGTGTTATTCGTTATCAAGATCACTGGTTTAAGGTCGCTTCACAAATTCAGCAAGTCTCAGGAAACCGACAACCTTGGGCGAATACGACCTATCCGCTACAAGCCCCTGACATGTTGGTTTTAGATAGCCAGCAGTGGATACAAGATGTGACATTCCCAGCACGGTTATATTTGAAGACTTTAGGGGTAGAAAATTTAGGAAGTGTGGGAGTGCTCGACCAAAATGAACCGTTATTATTAGATGGTTTAGGGCGTTATGCGATTCGACATTTTTTACAGCAATCTGATCAGCAAGCACAACCTGAAGTATTAATTGATCAGCTGCCTGTAGGTAAAGTCAAATATAGCGCATGGCAACAAGGTGTTTTTGAACAGGAATGTTTGCTTGAACGCCTTCACCATTATGCACCCGCAGTGACACAAACCACGCAGCGAGTTTGGCGAATTGCTAAACAGCTTCATATGAATATTACTGTCCCAAAGTCTGAAACACAGGATTGGGTGAGTATGGAACCTTCAAGCGCCCGAGCAAAAAGACGCGCGAAAGTCTGGTTGGAACACTTACTTTGGTTAGCTTATTTGAATGAGGGAAGTGCAGGAACTGAAAAACGTCGTATTGTAGTTTTTAGCGATCAAACTGTGATTTGTAGTGGTGTAAGTTCTGAGCAAGCTCGGCAATATTTACAGCCATGGTTTAAAATCTGGCGCCACGCCCAACAACAACCATTGGTTCTACCAGCAGCCTTATTATTAAAGCCATTAGAAAAAGCTAAAGCATATCAGTGGGAAACAATAAATCAGGCAGAAAAAGCAAAACTGGATGAGAAGAGCTACGCTGAGCTGTTAAAATACTGGAATGAAACAGGGTCATTTACCACAATAGATATGACTCAAAATGAAGCTTGCAAGTTGCATCGAGACTGGAGCTTTATTTTACAAGAACAAGATGCACAAGCTTTGCTTCAACATGCTTGTGATGAGTTTGCGTATGATCTGTATCATCCAGTTTTTCAATTTCAACATTCGGAGTAAGACATGAACTCAAGAGTACAGGTGTCTTATCAACCTATTATTGATATTGATTTTAGTGGATTACATTTAATTGAAGCCTCGGCGGGCACAGGAAAAACTTATACTTTATCGAGCTTGATGGTCCGTATTTTTCTTGAAAAGTATTTGCCTAGACAAGTGATTGCAACCACGTTTACCCGAGCTGCCGCTGCTGAGTTAAAAAGCCGTATTCGTGCCCGTTTAGTCGAAACGTATCGTTATTTAGATGCCAAGCGTAGTTTTACAGAACAAGAATTAATTACGCAGGCCGAGCAAGAGCCTGACTTATTACTCCAGCATATTCTAAAGCATTTTGCGACGCGTATTGCCTATGCGTGTGAACGTTTAAAATTGGTCATCGATCAGTTAGACGAGTTATTTGTCGGGACACTCGATAGCTTTAGCCAAAAACTATTACGTGAGTTTGCTTTTGAGAGTGGCAAAATTGAGCGCGCTCAAATTACCGATGATGCCAAAACCTATAGTCGGCAACTGATCCATGATGTACTGCGTGAATGGATACAGTCTCAACCTCAGACTGTGATTGATGCGTTGTATTTGGCAGGTGAGCTTAAGAGTGTTGATAATTTTGTTAAACTGGTCGAGGACTCACTTAATTTTAGTTCGGCTCATTTTAAACTTCCCGAAAAACCAACCATTCAATTTGAACAACTTACGCAGCTCAAACAATTAGCGACAGAAATTGATATCAGCCTTTTAGAAGCATATTACTTGCTTGATGGCGAGCTCTATAAACATGTGAACGGGACAGTATTTAGAAATGGGGCATTTAATAAACTATTTAGTGAATGTTTACCGCAGCTACTACAAGTTCTAAAGCAAAGCGAAATTATTTTAGTTTTTGATGGGTCGTTAGCCGCACAACGAGAACTTATTTTTAAGTTTTTAGGTCAACTTGCCGATCAAAAAGTTTTTAAGAAATGTCCTGCTGAAATTTCAGATGGTTTCTATCAGCATCCTTGTATTCAGCAAATTCAGAAGCTGTTTGGTGTGCTGAAAAACTACGCCGAGCAGTTCGACCAGCTTCATATTTATTTAAAAGCCTATTTATGTGTAGAAGTTAAAAAACGCTTACCACAGGTTTTGCAAAATAAAGGTGAAACTACTTTTTCTCAGCAAATTCGTACACTTTCTGAAGCTTTAAAGGGTGAGCAGGGGCAACGTTTTGCTGTATTTGTGCAGGCTCGATATCCCTTAATTTTGGTTGATGAATTTCAGGATACCAACCAAGATCAAGATGACATGCTCGCCAGCATTTGGCGCCATCCAGAGCGCTACAAAAAAGGTTGCATGATTATGGTGGGTGACCGTAAACAGGCGATTTACGGTTTCCGCGGTGGGGATATGCTCACCTTTTTAAATGCCTATAAAGATATTCAAGCCAAACATGGTCGTGAATATAAGTTAATTCATAACCATCGTTCTGTTGCTGATTTGGTTGAAGTGGTCGATGCCTTATTTCAAAGGCAAATCGACTTTGGCGAAGAGGTTCAATATGACCCAATTCGAGCAGGAACTCGGCCTCATCCTGTACTGATTGAGCAGAACAATCATAATCCTCATCCTTTGCGCTGGTTAATGCTCAAAGATAAAGAAACAGAGGCTCAGCAAGTTGCATGGAAGATTCGAGATCTACTTAACCAGTCACATGCTGGACAACTATATTTTCAAAAAGATGCACAGACTCAAACCTTAAACGAAGATGATATTGCGGTATTGTCTCGTAATCATGATGGGCTGGATAAAGTTCAATTTGAGCTAGAACGTTTAGGAATTCGGGTTAACAGGCCATCAAAACGAAGTGTTTTCGATTGCACGATTGCTCAAGACGTTGGTGCTTTGTTGACTGCCATACTTCATCCTTACGATGAAGCAAAAGTGAAGCGAGCTTTAATTAGTCGTCTATTTGCTATGGATTTAAAGCAACTATTGCAGCTTGAGCAGACAGCCGAAGGGTTAAGCCGGTTTATGACTGGTTTTGATGCTATTAGAGAATTGTGGTCCGCTCAAGGCTTTTTAGTGGCTTGGCAACAATGCCTCATCCAGTTTGATATATGGCAAAATTTGGTTGCAGCTCAAAGTAAAGATAACGAACGCGTTGTGGTGAACTTACGTCATTTAACTGAAATTTTGAGTCAGCACAGCGAAAAATACTCAGGTGCTCAGAACCTTTATCACTGGTATCTCAAACAGTTGCGTTCTCCTCTTGACCGTGACTGGGAGCTAGAACGTAAATTGTCGAGTGAAGCTGGCGTTCAGCTCATGACAATTCACCAGTCAAAAGGTCTGGAATTTAAGATTGTTTTTTTACTAGGTGCAGACAAGCCTTTTCGAGAAAATAATAAAACTCTCAATTTTTCGACTCAAGATATAACCTTGCCTGAATCCAATCAGACCTTAATTCAACGAGTCGTTGCGATTGCTGATAAGACATATTTGAATGAAATTGAACTGAAACAACACGAAGAGCGAGCACTCGCTGAACAGAATCGTCTTTGGTATGTAGCGCTCACGCGAGCAAGCCATCGTGTTTATGCACTTTTACAAGATCTTGATGGTAAGTCAGTATCGGGTCTCGCGTTTTGGAAAAATAGAACGGAACCTTTTCAACACCGTTGTTGTACGGATGAAATGGTTTTGGAACAGATTCCGCAGGCAATTCATTTAGCTAAACAATCAACTGTTATTGAACTAGAAGCGCAGCGTTTTCCTGAACAACGTTTTTATTCTAGAGGTAAAACCAGTTTTAGTTATTTGGCACAGCATTTAAAACATAAGGCTGGCACAGATTTATTGGCGAGTCAGAGCAATGATGCTGTATTGGCAGAAGATGAGTTGGACTTAATCAATACTGTTGAAACAATCAGTGCTCAGTCAATTGACTGGATAAAGAGTAATTTTCCGAGAGGAACGCTTGCCGGTAATTTCTTACATGAAATATTTGAACATATTGATTTTCAATGTTCAGATGAATGGATTATAGAAATACGTCGTCGTTTTAAAAATGACTATAGTAGCCTTTGGCAAGATTTACTTAATAATTATAAGGAGAACTTCCCCGAAGAGGAAGAAGACGCCGAAAATCTGCTTTATCAGTTAGTTGCAGAGTGGCTGAAAGATATTTTGCGAACGCCGCTTTATCAAGGTTTTCGATTGAACCAACTTCAACCAGAGCAGTATTTGTCAGAGTTTCCTTTTTATTTGGCACTGTCAGATCGAGTTTTAGCCATGACACGTATTCAGCAACTCTTTGCTGAGTATGGTTTGCATATGCCAGAACTGCTTGAGGCTCGTTCAGCGCGTTACCTTAATGGTTCTATCGATTTGGTTTATTTTGATGGGCAGCGTTATCACATTGCCGATTATAAAAGTAATTACTTAGGGGATGATCTTGCAGATTATCGTAGCGATAGCATTGCCCAAAGCATGTCTTTAGCAAGTTACTGGCTACAAGCAGGTTTATATCTCGTTGCATTACATCGTTATTTGCAAGTCAAAATGCAGAATTATCAAATTGAGCAACATTTGGGTGGGGCAACTTATCTTTATTTACGTGGCATGAATGGTGAGACTGAGCAAGGGTATTATTACTGGCAACCTAGTATCGAGTTTATTCTTCGTCTTGATGCCATTTTAGGGTATTTTGCTGAGGATAAAATAGCGTAAAAAATGCTGATAAAGTATGTAATTGTATTATTAACAAATATTTGGCATGTGGATAAGCCTGTCTATAACCATGTGGACAAGCGTGTGGAAAACTAGGTGGATAAGTGTGTGGACAATCTAAATAGCTCTGAACAAGCCGATTTAAGCTGGTTAACAACGTGGAGTAACTTCTTAAATCAGGCTCCATTTACTGAGCAATCGCAAGTGCCAGAAGCCACTTCTTATTTGCAGCAACTGATTGAAGCGAGCTTACAAGGCGATAGCTATATCGATGTCAGTTCTGAGCAAATTGCAGCACTTGGTCAGCTTGTGATATCTGCTGATCAAGCAACTTCGAAAGTTGCCCCTTGCGTCTACGATGAGCAGGGGTTGGCATTATACCGATATTGGCACCTAGAGCAACGCCTTGCAGAACAAATTTGTAGATTAAAACAACAATTAATCCAACCTGTATCTTGCGATGATTATATAAGCCTACTCACAGACCCCCATCAACAGGCAGCTTTACAAATGGTTGCTCGGCAGAGCCTGAGTATTATTACTGGTGGGCCGGGTACAGGTAAGACTTATACACTTGCACGTATTATTGCTGTGCTCGGACAGGCGATTCCACATATTCGTGTTGCGATGGCCGCTCCAACAGGTAAAGCAGCGCAGCGCATGCAAGAAGCCTTACAAAATTCATTTAACGACCCTAAATTGCTTGAGTCCGGATTAATTAGCGAAGAGCTCAGAAATCAGGGAACACAAACAATTCACCGATTATTAGGGATGGGGCATAGTCAAACGCCACGATTTAATCAAAAACAACCGCTTCCTTATGATGTGATTGTGGTGGATGAGGCTTCCATGCTGGATTTAAATCTGGCAACTCTTTTATTTGAGGCCGTACCAGAGTCTTGCCGGATTATCTTATTAGGTGATGCAAATCAGCTCGCTTCCGTCGACGTCGGAGCGGTACTTGCTGACTTACAACAAATACAGGCACTAGCTGACAACAGAGTACAATTACAAACCAGTCGCCGTTTTGCTGAAGGGGCGTTGATTGGACAAGTTGCTAAATTTATTCAGGCACAAACCTATCAGCAAGATCATGTAGAGGTTTTGCAGCAGTTTGAAATTGATATTGTTCAGGTTTCTGAATTAAAGCCTATAGCTTTACAAAATGACATGCCAGATGTGGTTCAGCTTGAGTATTTACCGGAGGGCATTCATACAGAAGTCGAAACTTACTATGAGAAACTCATGTTAGGTTTCCAAGGATATGTAAAGAGTCTAAAAAATTATTTAAAAGAAGAACGCTCGATTGAACAGGTCCAAAATGTCGTAAAAACATTTGATGACTACCGTATTTTAACGGCTGTTCGTCATGGTCCATTTGGGTTACAGCAGTTAAATCAATATGCGCAGCGTTGGATACAGCAACAACTTTCAATAGTGACAGCAGGGGGATGGTATGTCGGTCGTCCGGTCATGATGACTTATAACGACTATCAGCTCGGTATTTCAAATGGTGACATTGGTTTGTGTTTTGAACATAGAACTCAGCCACAGCAATTTGAAGTATATTTTCCAAGTTTGAATAAATGGGTGGCTGCAAATCGATTACCTAAGAGTATTCAAAGTGCCTTCGCTTTAACGATTCATAAATCACAAGGGTCTGAATTTACACATACTGCTGTCGTTTTAGATCAAGCCGCAAAGAATTTATTAAGCCAAGAACTTATTTACACGGCAATTACACGCGCTAAAAAAGTAGTAAGTCTTTTAGTTCATCCAGAAGCTTTACTGCAGTCGTTTACAGTTCGTACTACACGAAAAAGTGGTTTAGTTCAAAAAGTTAATCGGCTAGTTCGTTAAGCCAAACTTAATATTTTTACCTTTGTAAGAAAAAGCTTACATAGATTCGAGATATTTGCTGCTAGAGTACACCCCACGTTTTTGAGATTATAAACGCACAACGAGCTTGGCACGGAATGTCGGGCAAAATCGCACAATAATAATAACTTAAGTCGAGAGACTGCGAACTTACAATGATGTAGGTGTATAAAGAGGAAACTTACAGCCGCTAAGCCTTGTAGTTTTGGGAGAGACTACAGGGCTTTTTTATATTCTCGATTTTATTTACTTCTAACAGTTATTAGCGAATTCCAGATTTAAGCCTCTATTGAGCGAGATTTTTCTTAAAAATTTATATCAATAATATCAATATATTTATCTGTAATATGATTTTTAAACGGCCATTTTTCCTGTGAATTGTTAAGTTATATGTTATACAGAACTGTACGTTAAATGTTAAAAACCTTGATTTATTAAATATTAGACAGACCTGTACGTTTTTGCTTACATGATGATAAGAAAAATACTACTTTTCTTCATAATTGGATGTGTCACAATGCATCACATAAGGAAATAGAAAAAAACAACGGAAGTGAGTTAAAACAACAAGAAGGATGTGACTAGCATCTCACCAACGATAATAAAAACAGAAATAACACGATAAACAAAAACTACAGCGCCAAAAACCCAAGCAGAAATGCTTGGGTTTTTTATTTGCTTTTACACTAAGTTAGTTTCATGAGAGTCGCTACCAAACAAAGATCGGCGCTGATCTCTAGGGATGCGTGGGCATTGTGTTGAAATCTGATAAAGCAGGTTGGCTAAAGCGGGCAGGTGCGTTCCAACCACAGATTTGCCCGTGGTTAACAAAGACACACTAATATCTCTTTCAGGGTCGGCCCAGCATAAAATATTGGAGAACCCTAAATGACCAAAAGCTTGACCTGTCATTGGGCCAAATAAACCAATTGGATTACTACCTAACATTGGCCCCAAAGCGTAACGCATTGGAATTAATAAAGTACGGTCAATGTTAACGCCTGTGGTTGGCAGTGTTGCCCTGAAAATCGTTTTCTCACTGAAGATTTGCTGACCGCCATAGCTTCCTCCACTTAAAAGCATTTCAAAGAAGCGCCCAGCTTGTTCTGCACTGGTATAGATATTTCCGGCTGGGCAAATTGTGTCCATAAAACGACTATCGTTCGTCACATCAACTGCAAGTTGCAACCCTCCACCCAATACATGGTTCAGGTAGTGATCTGTCCCAAGGCGAGGGTGTAAACCCGTTGCACAGTTTAAGGCAACCTCTGAGCGGTATTCTGGTTTTAAACCATAATTGAAATAAGGCATTCCCATCGGTTTTTCGATAGTTTGATGCACAAACTCACGTAAATCTTGCCCAGTCACCCGTTCAATCACTTCTCCTAAAATGTAACCCGCCGTAACGGCATGATAGGCAAGATGGTTTCCGGCAGGAGAAACAGGTCTGGCAGCATATAAACGTTTTAAAATTTCATCTTTATTAAATAGTAGTTCGGGTGTGACATCGCCATCAATATAGGGAATGCCACCACGGTGTGCTAATAAATGAAAGATAGTCGCACGGCGCTTACCATTTACGCCATATTCCGGAATATAGTAACTCACTGGATCAAGCAAATTGATTTCACCTTTTTCATCTAATAGATGAATTAACATGGCGGTGATCATCTTTGATGCTGAAAACAGGCAAACAGGTGTATCTGGAGTCGCAATCAGCGCATTCTCTTGTAGTCCTGTCGGAGAGTTCCCTTGAGCATATCCAATGCTTCTGTTCAGCAAAATTTTACCTTGTCTGCGTAAGCAGAAGGTAATGAGTGGATAATTTCCAGTTTTATATAATGCTTCTACACTGTTCCAAATTTTGTGAATCTGGCGTTCAGTCATTCCACCCTGTTCAGCAGCAACCTCATCCTTACGATGAATAACTTGCTCAAGATTGTCCGGTACTGGACAAGTGTTGGTTGAAAAAATTTTCACACGTCCCTCGCGCTTCTTTCTTTTTATTCAAGGGTAGTGTGCAGGGTTAACATGCTCGTGTCAGTGTCTAAAATGACAAGTTACTGAAAACTATTTTGCAATCCACCTATAGATACCTTAAAATAGGCAACTTGCTGTAGTGATGCACGGCAGTCAGTTGCCTCAACTGATTCATATCGTTTACTTTTTTAAGCATCTCGGAGAAATCGAATGGCTTTAACTAATGCAGACCGCGCAGAGATCATTGCTAAATTTGCTCGCGCTGAAAATGACACTGGTTCACCAGAAGTACAAGTAGCTTTATTGACTGCTCAAATCAATGATTTACAAGGTCACTTTAAAGCTCACAAACACGACCATCACAGCCGTCGTGGTTTGATTCGTATGGTTAACCAACGTCGTAAATTGCTTGACTATTTAAATGGTAAAGATCACGGTCGTTACACTGCTTTGATCGGCGCTTTAGGTTTACGTCGTTAATTCGATTTTCACTTTGTTTTCGCTATTTCGCATGTCGCAATGCTTTATCGCTGAAAAGAGAGTTTCACTTAATTTTAGATTAAGTGATTTTTAGAAGGGGCGCTTGTGCGCTCCTTCTTTGCGTTTAATATTATTTAAAATTTTTGGCCTAGTGTGATGGCTTCTAAGCTTTGTCATTTGTCTACCAATAGTTGTAGTCTGAATGCCAAACCTTAGGGGTCTCACTAGAATAAAATTAGGAAAATAGAATACATGTCAATGTTTAATATCGTTCGTAAAGAATTTCAATTCGGTCAACATCAAGTCGTTTTAGAAACGGGTCGCGTTGCACGTCAAGCAAATACAGTTTTAATCACAATGGGTGGCGTAACTGTTTTAGTTGCAGTTGTTGCTCAACCTAAAGCAAAAGCGGGTCAGGACTTCTTCCCGTTAACAGTTAACTATCAAGAAAAACAATATGCAGCTGGTCGTATCCCTGGTGGTTACGGTAAGCGTGAAGGCCGTGCTTCTGAAGCTGAAACTTTAATTTCACGTCTTATTGACCGTCCAATTCGTCCATTGTTCCCAGAAGGTTACTTCAACGAAATCCAAGTAACAGCAACAGTTGTTTCTTCTGACAAAACTATGGATGCTGATATTGCTGCAATGCTTGGTACATCAGCAGCATTGTCTATTGCTGGTACTCCTTTCCGTGGTCCAATCGGCGGCGCACGTGTTGGTTTAATCAACGGTGAATATGTTCTTAACCCGAACTTTGAACAGTTGAAAGAAAGTGATCTTGACCTTGTGGTTGCTGGTACAGAATCTGCTGTATTAATGGTTGAATCTGAAGCTAAAGAGCTTTCAGAAGACCAAATGCTTGGTGCTGTGCTTTTCGGTCATGACGAAATGCAAATCGCGATTCAAGCAATTAAAGAATTTGCTGCGGCTGCTGGTGCAGTTGAATCAACTTGGGTTGCTCCAAGCAAAAATGAAGCACTTCTTGAGCAATTAAAAGCAGCTTTCGAAGCTAAAATCTCTGAAGCATATACGATTGCAGTTAAGCAAGATCGTTATGCAGCACTTGATGCACTTTATGCAGAAGCTGTAGCTCAGTTCGTTCCTGAAAATGACGAAACTGGTATTGCTGACGAAGTAAACGAATTATTCGAAGACCTTAAATACCGTACAGTACGTGACAACATCTTGTCAGGTAAGCCACGTATTGATGGCCGTGATACTAAAACTGTTCGTGGTATCGACGTTCAAGTTGGTGTATTAGACCGCGCTCACGGTTCTGCATTATTTACACGTGGTGAAACTCAAGCGTTGGTAACAACAACTTTGGGTAATACGCGTGATGCATTAATGGTTGATACATTGTCAGGTACTAAAACTGACAACTTCATGTTGCACTACAACTTCCCTGCATACTCTGTAGGTGAGACTGGTCGTGAAACTGGTCCTAAGCGTCGTGAAATTGGTCACGGTCGTTTAGCGCGTCGTGGTGTTCAAGCAGTTCTTCCTGCAGCTGACCGCTTCCCATACGTTATTCGTATTGTATCTGATATTACTGAATCTAACGGTTCATCTTCAATGGCTTCTGTATGTGGTGCATCATTATCACTTATGGATGCGGGTGTTCCACTTAAAGCACCAGTTGCTGGTATCGCAATGGGCTTAGTGAAAGAAGGTGAGCGTTTTGCAGTACTTTCTGACATCTTAGGTGATGAAGATCACTTAGGTGATATGGACTTTAAAGTAGCAGGTTCTGCAAACGGTATTACTGCACTTCAAATGGACATCAAGATTGAAGGTATTACTGAAGAAATTATGGAAGTTGCATTAAACCAAGCGTTTGCTGGTCGTATGCACATCCTTAATGAAATGAATAAAGTCATTTCACGTGCTCGTGCTGAAATTAGTGCTCATGCACCGACCTTTGAAGTTATTACCATTAATCCAGACAAGATCCGTGATGTTATTGGTAAAGGCGGCGCGACTATTCGTCAAATTACTGAAGAAACTAAAGCTGCAATTGATATTGAAGACAATGGTACAGTTCGCGTATTTGGTGAAACTAAAGCTGCTGCTAAAGCTGCAATTGCTAAGATTCAGGCAATTACTGCTGAAGTTGAACCAGGTAAGATCTATGACGGTAAAGTAATCCGTATCGTAGAATTCGGTGCGTTTGTAAACATCATGCCGGGTACTGATGGTCTTCTTCACATTTCGCAAATTTCAAATGAACGTATTGCGAATGTAACTGATGTCCTTAAAGAAGGTCAGGAAGTGAAAGTACAAGTTGCTGATGTTGATAATCGTGGTCGTATTAAATTGACTATGAAAGACATTGAACAAGCATAATTGTTCTAGTGACATGAAAAAGTCCGCTTGATGCGGACTTTTTTTATGGCATGATGCAGGTAATACAAAAACAGATCGTTGTGGTATGCAGGTTTATTACTTTTATCGCCATCAAGCTGAAGGATACGTCTTTTTAAGCCGCGAACAGCATAGTGAACATGTTTTAGAATTTTTCTGGATTGATAGTGTCAGAACGGATGTGGTTAACCATAACGAAGAATGGCAACAAGAAATTCAAAAGCTTTCAGGTGTGGTTATTAATGAATTTCATATGCGGGATATTTCCAACATTGAACATCCCTGTGCATTTGACACGCTTGAAGAGTATGACCTGTTAATTTTTAAGAAACTGGTCACACCTGACGATGAAATTAAACATGCAGAATCACAAGACAGTGTTTTTGGTTTGGCAACGACGCCGATTAGTTTTATTTTGACGCCCGATGTACTGATTAGTGTACGTGAGCAGGGGAATAAGTCGATTGAAAACTATATTCAACGTCTCGAAAATATTTTATGTAAAACTTTAGAAGAACAAAACAAAACCCGTAAATTGCCGAATTCACCCGTCGATTTATCGTTACGACTATTAAATAGTATGGTTGATGGTTATCTTGATATTCGCTCGCCATTGACGAGAAGAGTCGAGCATTGGCAACAACAATTATTGCAGGGTAATCGCCGTTTTAAACAATGGCATCAGCTATTCCATGAAAATATGGCCTTTCAGCAGGTTGAGAATTTATGTGAAGAACAAATTGAAACCCTTCAAGAGTTTCGGGATGAAATTGTAGAAAATTATCATCATGTCGTTGGCGGGCACATCCATAATTCTCAAGATATTTTACTGGTTCGTTTAAATGATTTAATGAGTCATGTGGAACGTATTCAGAAACATACTTTGCGTTTACGTAGTGCAATTCAATCAGCAATTGATTTGCATTTTTCTGCTATCGCGAACCAGACCAATGAGAACATGCGGATTCTTGCGATTATTACGGCAGTTTTTGCACCGCTCACCCTTTTAACTGGTATTTATGGAATGAACTTTGAGTTTATTCCAGGTCTTAAATCACCTGTTGGTTTCTGGATCATGTTAGGGGTTATGCTACTGAGTACGATTTTACTTTTGTACTATTTTTATCGACAACATTTGGTGGGACGTGGTGAAAAAAGTGTCATTGATTTGTTGGCCCAACAGCATCGCCAAGATCGGATGAATTTGTTTTGGTTTTTGGAATATGAGCCGATTAAACAGACTGTGAAGGAATTAGAGAAGATTACTCGATTAAAATAAATTTTTATTTTTACACGACGGAGTCTTCTCATTAATATATCAAATAGTTATAGCTAATTCGTTACTTTGGTTTCGCCCAAAGTAACCAAAGGCATTTGTCATCCTTAGAACCTGTTCACTACCAGCATTTAACTAATTTTATTGCAAAAACAATACTATTTAGATAATGGGCAGGCCAAGGATGACTTTTAGCTCAAGCTATACCTCGGAAAATATGATTTCAAAAAAACTTAATGAAAATGCTTCAACTGTTTTCTTAATTGCTGTACTTCATCAATCAAATCTAACATCACAGCAACTGCTGCTAAACTTGCGTCAAAGTCACGTTGCAAACGATAAGCTTTACGAGCGCGAACAACGTCTTCACCCATAAACTGGTGCGCTTCAGGTGTATTGTCGACTGATAAAATGTCATATTCAATGAGCTGAATAATCCAGTCAGGGCTTTGACCACAAGCTTGAGCGAATTGTTGTAAGTCAAATGTAGATTGTTCATCAACGACCTCCGCGCTAAAGGTATGGCCGTCATATACAATTTCTCGATAATGAATGGTTGTCATGATCTTGCTCCCTAATGAGATGAACGAGGTTCGAATGAAGCAAAAGCTTCAGCCAGTTGTTGATAGGCTTGTTTTTCTTTTTCAGAATGTGCAGGTGGGAATACAATATTTAAAATTAAATAGAGATGGCCTGGCGTTTTATTTGGTATCCCTTTGTCTTTTAAACGTAGCTGTTGGCCTTGTTTTGCATTGTGAGGCAAATTGACGTTTAGAGGTCCAGCTGGTGTTTTTACTTCAAT
The DNA here is from genome assembly GCF_000313935.1 of Acinetobacter sp. WC-141. Taxonomy (GTDB): domain Bacteria; phylum Pseudomonadota; class Gammaproteobacteria; order Pseudomonadales; family Moraxellaceae; genus Acinetobacter. The sequence continues at coordinate 95,060 of NZ_AMSS01000086.1, forward strand.
GCCTTGACCTAGTGCAGCTTCCCATGGAGCTACATCTACAGTCAAATATACATCACTGCCTTCGACATGAACTCGGTCTGTATCTTTATACTGAATTTCAATATAAAGATCGCCGTTGGCACCGCCATTGATACCACTTTGGCCCTGTCCACTTAAGCGGATTTGCTGACCTTCTTTCATACCTTTTGGTATTTTTACCTGTAAGGTTTTACGTTGAACTTCAGGCTCACCATAAGCGTTCATGGTTGGAATTTGCAAGGTAATTTGTTGTGTTGAACCATGATAGGCAATATCAAGATCGACCTCTATGCTGGCATGTTGGTCTTCACCACGATAACTACGCTGTTGTCTTTGATATTGCTGTTGACCACCACCAAATCCTGCACCAAAGCGACCAAATAAATCTTCAAAACCGCTAAAGTCTGCTTGCTCACCACCTGTAAAGCCTTGACGATAAAACTGTGCACCATCAAAACCACCTTGCGCAGCACCCTGACCAAAATTATTAAAACCTTGTGGATGATCTAACATCTGGTCATATTCGGCTTTTTTATCTGCATTACTTAATGTGTCGTAGGCAACATTAATCGCCTGCATCTTTTCTTCTGCATCTTTTTCTTTGCTGATGTCTGGATGATATTTACGGGCTAATTTTCGATAAGCTTTTTTAATTTCATCAGCAGAGGCTTTGCGTGTAACCCCTAATTCTTCATAATAATTTTTTGCCATAATGTTTTATCACGATGGTGTGGTTTATTTCATTATGAAACGATTTTTAGAGTTTTCAATAAGCTAGATTGTATAAGAGTTGTTCTATTCCGAAATAAAATCGAGAGGAAGAGGCATAGATAAATTAAGGCTATGCCTCCCATGATTTAGATAAAACTCTGATATAAGCCGTAAAGGGCAATAAGTAAAAGTAATAAACCACATAGGCCTAATATTTTTGGATATAAATGACTGTTAGAAAGGCGACGGAAGAATATATAAACCAGAGATAAAGTCAGAAAATCTAAAATAATCCATGTCAGGGTAAGGATAGTTAGACTTAAATTTAATTGGGGGGTAATAGAGACAAATTGCGGAAAGAAAGCCGAGAAAAAAATAATATCTTTAGGGTTTGAAATACCGACGAGAAAGCCTTTTTTAAAGCCCCCATTTTGAGCTGAAACTGTTTGTATGGCTTCTGGATGAGGTGCTTGAAGGACTTCTTTGAGAATACTGAAACCCAAATAACCAATATATAGACAGCCTAAAATCCGAATGATATTGAGGTAACTATCGTTAACACTCAGTACTCCCTTTAAAACAAGTACTGAAATAAAAATTAAGACAAGAGATGCTAGATTTGTACCAAAAATGGTTTCAAGTGCTTTTTTATAGCCCCCTTTAAGCCCAGCGCTTGCAACTAAAATCATGACAGGTCCTGGGGTCGCAATCATAATAACTACGCTAAAAATAAAGAGAAAATAATCAAAATAATTCATGGTATTTAGGTATCTTATTTATTAGGCTATAAAGTAGCCTTATATTATCCTAATTAAAATAACATGTTGAAAATTATCATCAAAAAATATAGGTAAATAAAAAGGCGGTAGATCCGCCTTTTTATAAAGTTAAAAAATTAACTTAAATGTTCACCAAATAACGCTAAAGCTTCTTCAGCGGTAAAAGTGTATTGTGTATTACAGAACTGGCAATCCATACGAATCGGGTTCTGTTCTTCTAGTGTTTCATGAACAGCATCTACACCGATTTGAATCAACGCATTTGCACAACGTTCTTTTGAACATGTACAGCCAAATTTTAATGCTTCAATTTCTGGTAAACGAACTTCTTCTTCGTTATATAAACGATATAAGATTTCGTTTGCATCTAAGTTGGTAAGCTCTTCAGCTTTTAATGTTTCGGTTAACATCGTCAAACGTGGCCATAAATCTTCATCAACCAAGTTTTGCTCTTCTTCATCATGACGTGGTAAAAGCTGAATGAGTAAACCACCAGAACGCTTATCTGTACTTGCCAACACAATGCGAGTTGGAATTTGTGCAGACAAATCGTAATACTGCATCAAGCAACCTGCTAAAGTCACTTGATCAAGCGGCACGATCCCTTGATAACGCTCGCCAAATTCCGGTTCAATATTAATAAATAAAACTGGATTAACTAAAGCGCCAAGAACCGTACTACTGTCTGTTGCTTCAATGAAGCGTGGGTCTGTTTCGTAATCAGCTAGAGCACGAACTTCACCTAAATGATTACATTCAGCCATTGCCCACTTAAAGGTGCCGCTAGCCTGGATTTGCAAGCTGATACGGCCTTTGATTTTTAGTGTACTTGCAAGTAATGCAGTCGCACTCAACATTTCCCCTAGCAGAATTTTAACCGCAGGCATGTAGTCACGTTGAGCTAAGATAGTTTGTAGTGCTTCTTCTAGATGAACTACTTCCCCACGAACTGGAAAGTTCTCAATATAAAAGCGTTGGCGTAAATCAGACATAATATTCTCCAGGGCCCTAAGCAGAGTATAACTATTTCGTTTTAATCAAGCTTAGGGAATGCAGCGAGGCCGCAAGCCGGACAGGGGCAGCTTATTGATGCCCATTGTCCAATTATTTAGGCAATGTGAATAAGTCCTTAATATAGCCATTTTTTGAAATCTCAAGTTATTCCAGATGATCTCGTGTAATGTCGATACGATTTGGCTGTAAATGACGCTTTAAATTCACATCATGCTTTGAAGTGGCCTGTTGCTGCGCATCACTTTCAAACAAATGTTCAAGTTCGGCTAAGGCATTACGATGTGTTTCAAAGATCTTCTGTTCATCAGTATAAATACTTTGCTGCTGTATGAGCAATTTCTCATCATAATCCCGAAAGATTTCGATATTGTTATAGGCTTGTTCATCAGAAATACCCAGTTCTCTCAAAGCACGATAGGCCATACCTAATGAAGATAAATACGTCTCACGCCAAATATATTCAACGCCTAAATCTCTTAAAAGATGTACGTGATGGCGGTCACGAGCACGAGCCAACAGCTTTAAGTGTGGATAATTTAATCTAAGATGGCGAGCGACATTCATTGAATCTTCAACATCATCAATCGCTAAAATAAATACTTTGGCTTTTTCAATACCGGCAGAACGCAGTAAATCGGGTTGGGTCACATCACCATAATAAAGTTTACCGCCGTAGCGTCGGACAAAGTCGACTTGATGAAGATTGTTATCGATTGCGGTAAAGCCTAAGTGTTGTAAGCGGGCAATACGCGCGATAATTTGTCCAAAACGCCCAAAACCAGCAATGATAATCGGGTTATCCTGCTGAGGAATTTCATCGTACTCAGGTGGACGTTCTTTATTAAACAGAGGAATAACCTTCGTTGCCATAAGCCAGTAAATCACTGGGGTAAGTACCATCGACAACGTCACAATAAGAGTCACTGGCTCTAATAGAGCTTGAGTTAAAATCTTCTCACTTTTTGCAAGACTTAAAATGACAAAAGCAAATTCTCCACCTTGTGCCAAGCAAGTTCCCAAAAGTAAACTATTGTTCCAACTGTATTTTTTATAGCGGGCAATGGCAGTCAATATCAGTGTTTTGATAAGCAATAAGCCGACTGCTCCCCCAATAATAAGCATCGGCATTTCAATGAGTAGTGACAACTGGGTGGTCATGCCCACGGTCATAAAGAATAAGCCAAGCAGTAGACCTTTAAACGGTGCAATACTCGCTTCAACCTCGTGACGAAATTCTGAATCTGCTAATAATACACCTGTGAGGAACGCACCTAATGTTGTGCTAATTCCTAAAGTATCCATGAGCAAGACAACAGCAAGAATAATAAATAATCCTACTGCTGTAATAAGCTCAGTCGCTCCACTTTTGGCAACAAAACGGAAAAACGGACGCATTACATAACGACTAAACAGAAATAGACCCGTGAATGTTGCAATAATAGCCGCAAAATAAGCGACCCCATGATGGGTTGACTCTGTGCCTGCTAGTAGTGGAATAATCGCAAGTAATGGAATAGCCGCTATATCTTGAAAGAGCAAAATTGAAAAAGACTGCTGACCGTAGGTCGTGCTGAGTTGTTGTTTCTCAGTCAAAAGCTGTAATACAAAAGCGGTAGAAGACAGTGCGAGCGCAAAACCAATAACAAAGCTGACAGAAAGCTGCTGTTGAAATAATAAGAGTACGATCAGCATAAGAACGCCACCGCTAATGAGGACTTGCAGACTTCCCATCACAAAAATGGAATCGCGCATTTCCCATAAACGTTGTGGTCTTAACTCTAAACCTATGAGGAACATCAATAAAATGACACCGAATTCGGCAAGTTCCATAATGGCTTCAGGGTCATGAGCAATATTTAAAACACTAGGACCAAGAAGCATCCCTGTAAATAAATAGCCTAAAACTGTTGCTATCCCTAGGCGTTTGCCAAGAGGGACTAAAATCAGAGAAGCTCCAAGAAAGATAGTTGCTTGCAGTAGGAATGACATCCATTGCCTCGAATGTATTAGTCTCTTTTAAGTGTAAAGCCAAAAAGGCTTCTTCACACCATCATATTCAAATCATCTAATTAAATTCTTGCGGATCGACATCAATTGATAGCCTGAGTTGATGCAGTCTTGGTGCCTGAACCAATTGAGACCACCATTGTCTTAAGTAAAAATGTAGGCGAGCACGGTCAGCAGATAAAATCACCATATGGGCACGATAGCGTCCCGCTTTACGTTCCATCGGTGCTGGAATAGGTCCCCAAATATCAACAATTTCACCAGCGACTTGACGAAGTTGTTCGGCAGCTTCATTTAAAAAATGTAAGGTATAGTCACGATCTTTGGATTCTGCACGTATTAGTACTGCATAGCGATAAGGTGGCAGCAAAGCAACTTTACGTTCAGCCAGCGTTTGTTTGGCAACCGCGCGATAATCTTTTTCAATGAGCGTGGTTAGTAAAGGGTGGTCGGGTCTTAAGGTTTGTAAATAAACATGGCCTTTATGTTCCCCACGACCTGCACGGCCAGCCACTTGCACAATCAGCTGTGCGGTTCGCTCTGGCGCACGGATGTCTACACTGAGTAAGCCTGCATCAATATCTAAAATGGCAACTAAGGTGACATGTGGAAAATGATGGCCTTTTGCCAACATTTGAGTGCCGAGCAAAATTGTTGGTTTGTTTTGATGAATACGGTCATAGATTTTTTGCCAGCTCCCGACACGACTGGTACTGTCACGATCGACCCGAATGACATCATGTTCTGGAAATAGTTCTTGTAAATGTTCTTCGACCTTAGCTGTTCCTGCACCCAAAGTTTTTAAGCTTTTTTGCTGACATTCAGGGCAATGATCAGGTAAGCGATGAATAGTTCCGCAGTGATGGCAATGTAAATAAGAATAAGGCTGAGTGTGCAAAGTAAAGTGTGCATCACAATGTGGACAATTGGCTTGCCATCCACAGCTTTCACAGACCAGTACGGGTGCATAGCCACGACGGTTTAAAAAGATTAAAACCTGTTCTTTTCTAGCTAATGTATGTTTGATTTGTTCAATAAGGGGCTGGCTAATTCCATGTTGCTTTTTGACAATTTTAAGATCAATCAAATGCATTTTAGGCAAAAGTGCATGTCCAGCACGTTTGTTGAGTTGCAGTGCAGTTAATTTGCCAGTTTCAACCAAATAATAACTATCAATACTGGGTGTTGCCGAGCCTAAAATAACAGGGCAGCTTTGTAAGTGACCGCGGTACAGTGCGACATCACGCGCATGGTAACGGAAGCCTTCTTGTTGCTTATAAGATAGATCATGCTCTTCATCTAAAATGATGAGGCCCAAACGCGGCAGTGGCGTATAGATGGCTGAGCGTGTACCTAAAATAATAGATGCTTTGCCAGTTTGTGCCTGTTGCCATGCTTGTAAGCGTTTAGAGTCATTTAAGCCTGAATGTAATAAAGCAATGTCACAATTAAAACGAGACTTAAAACGAGAAATGGTTTGAGGGGTTAAACCAATTTCAGGGACTAGCACCAGTACTTGTTTACCCTGCTTTAGCACTTCGTGCATGATGTGTAGATAAACTTCGGTTTTACCACTTCCTGTTAAACCATCTAACAAAAAAGCTTGGTATTGATGCTGCGCATTTATGACATGTTGAGTTGCTTGCTTTTGGTCTTCATTGAGCGTGAGTGGCATTTGTGCCAATTGAACAGGCGCTGGACTAAAGTCGTGTGGTTCAAGCGTACAGTCTACCAGCCCTTTCTTTTGAAGCGCTTTAAGGGTAGCTGTTTCTACACCACTTAAATTGAGAATATTCTCTGTCGTTCCGGAAGGGTGTAACTTTAAAATTTGATACGCATCTTGTTGCTTAACAGAGCGCTTTAGCAGGGCTTCAATATTGTCACAAGGAATAATTTTCCAGAGATGGAACAAAACATCCATCGGTTTGCCCTGACGCAATATGGCTGGAAGAGCGGTTTGCATGACCTCGCCAATTGGAAATTGGTAATATTGGGCGGACCATGTCAACAAACTTAAAACTTGTTCATCTAAAATAGGCTGTTCATCTAAAAGTTCAGAAATGGCTTTAAGCTGAAATTTTCCTGTAAATGGCTCATGTGGATTTACTTTTTCAGTAATGATACCAATCAGGTTTTGCCGTCCAAATGAAATGGCGACGCGTGAGCCGACGTGAGCCCGTTCATATTGTGCTTCGGTGAGTGTATAGTCAAAAGTGTCGTACAGATGCACAGGTACGGCTACACGCACTCGATAAACAACTGAATCAGGCTTTGGCGTTATGGTCATAGAGGCTCATTTCGTCAATTTTAAAAAACGGCATAGCGTCGTGAAGAGGACTTGGGTATTCTACACAGGCTATAGAACGAATATGAATGATTGCGTAGCATAGATGCAACAGCAGCGACTATTATTTTTGGAAAATTAGAACATTACCATGCCTGCATATCAATTTACTGCCATTGATGCTTCAGGGAAGCAGCAAAAAGGAGTGCTTGAAGGAGATTCAGCACGCCAGATTCGCCAACAATTACGTGATAAAGCATGGACACCAATTAGCGTTGACCCGGTTGAACAAAAAGATAAACATCAGAGTCAGGGATTATTTCAAAAAAAGTTCAGTGCTTATGATTTGGCACTCATGACCAGACAACTTTCTGTTTTGGTTGCAGCCGCAATCCCTCTAGAAGAAGCTTTACGTGCGGTAAGCAGGCAAAGTGAAAAACCGCATGTGCAAAACCTTTTATTATCTGTCCGTTCTCGCGTTTTAGAAGGGCATTCACTCGCACAAGGTATGCAGCAATCTGGTCGTTTTCCTGACCTCTATATTGCAACAGTCGCAGCTGGTGAGCGTTCGGGGCATTTAGATCTTATTTTAGATCAGCTCTCAGATTACACCGAAAACCGTTTTGCCATGCAAAAGAAAGTTCAGGGCGCCATGATTTACCCCATCATTTTAATGCTGATGTCATTTGGTATTGTGATGGGCTTAATGACTTATGTTGTACCAGAGATTGTAAAAACGTTTGACCAAAGCAAAGATGCCTTGCCGTGGATTACAGTTGCTTTAATGAAAGCCAGTGATTTTATCCGTCATGCTTGGGTGTTTATTATTATTTTTGCAGTTGTAGGAATTGTCGCATTCGTACGATTTTTAAAAACGACTGCTGGGCACTATGCTTTTGATCGATTAACACTCAAATTGCCATTATTCGGTAAACTGTCACGTGGTATTAATTCTGCACGATTTGCCAGTACCTTATCTATTTTGACCCGTTCCGGTGTTCCTTTGGTCGATGCCTTAAAGATTGGTGCAGCAGTGACCAGTAATTGGGTCATCCGCGATTCAATTGCCCATGCAGCTGAGCGTGTTACCGAAGGTGGTAACTTGGGTACACAGCTTGAGCGCAGTGGTTATTTCCCACCAATGATGGTACAAATGATTCGAAGTGGAGAGGCATCAGGCGAACTGGACCGCATGTTAGAACGTGCATCGACCATGCAAGACCGTGAGGTTACAACATTTATTTCAACCTTACTGGCATTACTTGAACCCCTTATGCTGGTTCTAATGGCAAGCATTGTACTGGTTATTGTAATCGCGGTTATGCTGCCAATCGTAAATATGAACAATATGATTTAATAACTTTGATATTAGAGATAATGATGAAAGTAAAAAATATTCAAAGCGAAACAGCGATGGAACAACAAAGTGAATCTGCGGTTTCAAATCAGTTTGAGCCAACGTGTCATACCGAGCATAGCTCTCAATCAGATGTTTGCTCCTCAAGCGTAGCTTTCGGACTTGCGGCACGTTCGAGCGGTGCTCGAATGAAACGGGCCTCAGGCTTTACCCTCATTGAAGTCATGGTTGTGATTGTAATTTTAGGCGTGTTAGCAGCGTTAATCGTACCAAATGTCATGGGGCGTAGTGAAAAAGCTAAAATTGATACCACCCAAATTACATTAAAAGGTGTGGCAGGTGCTTTAGATCAGTACAAGCTTGATAACGGACATTTCCCAACCATGCAAGAAGGTGGGCTAGATGCTTTAGTTAATCAACCAGCAACAGCAAAAAACTGGATGCCGGGTGGATATGTTAAAGGTGGTTATCCTAAAGACAGTTGGAAAAATGATATTCAATATGTCATTCCTGGGGCAGATGGTCGCGCTTTTGATTTGTATTCATTTGGAGCAGATGGCAAAGATGGTGGTGAGGGTAATGATGCGGATATTTATTATCAGCCTTAATTAAAAATATAATAGAGATTATCAATTCAGTTAAAAAGATAAACCGATAAATTCGAATTGATAATCTCTCTTAATCATAGAAATATAATAAATATATGAAAAATATAAATTAAAATTAATAATGATATTTGAGAGTTATAATAAGAATTATTCCCATATTTAATAGTTACAAGAAAGTTAAAATGTAGAGAAAAATAAGCTATATATTTAAATAAAAGCTTTGCATAATAAATAAAAAGCACTTTATTCAATTAAAAGGAGAGATTAAATGAAAGCATTTCTCATATTAGATGAACTGACTCAGTTTCATTGGGTAATGCTCAAGTCTGTCCTATTGATTTTGGGTTTATTGCCGATTGCTGAAGTTTTTTTAAAGCTATGGCTGAGTACAGAGGGAAGTAGCCAGATTATGATTGGCTTCTTTGCACTAAGTATTGTGAGTGCATGGTTGATGGTAAGCTTCTTTACAGCATTGAAAGCGAGTGTCTGGCAAGCTAAACAAATCTCTACTCAATATGAGCAATGGCTTTTTAAAGCTTATCGTTATGTACCTATGGTCTTTTTATCAAGCCTAGTTGCTTATTTATCTTTGGAACTATCTATCGCTTTTTAATGATATTTTAAAACCAAATTTTTAGATAAAACGTAGACTAAACATCTACGTTTTATTTTTTAACTGGACTTAAAAACAGGGTGTTTCTTTATTTGTACATATTATATGCTTCAAATCAGATAATTAAGAACATGAGAAAAAGTAAATGGAACAAATCGAGTGGAATGATTTTTTAAAGGTAGAACTTCGTGTTGGTAAAATTATTGAAGCTGAAGTTTTCGAAAAGGCGCGTAAACCTGCCTATATTTTACATGTAGATTTTGGTGAAGAATTGGGTGTACGTAAATCAAGTGCACAGATTACCAAACTCTATCAACCACAAGATTTGATTGGTAAGTTAGTTGTTGCTGTGGTGAATTTCCCTAAAAAACAAATAGGGCCTATTCAGTCAGAATGTTTGGTGACAGGGTTTCATAACGCAGATGGGGATGTCGCACTTTGTATCCCAGAGTTTGAAGTTCCTCTGGGTACAAAGTTATTGTAAATTAGCGGCGGGATTTAAAAGAAACGTCAACTTTACGTGGACGATACACCCAACCTAAAATCAGCAGTAATACTGCAAATCCTAATACTGGATAATCACCTAAACGGTTGTAAAGGGTTTGACCTTGCATGGCAGGTAAATCACCTCTCAAGACAAACTCTTTATCGAGCGGTGCTTGTTCAGTGATATGACCATTTTGATCAATAAACGCTGTTACGCCTGTGTTGGTTGCACGAATAAACCAGCGACCATTTTCTTTAGCACGCATCTGCACCATTTGTAAGTGTTGCCATGGCCCAGCAGTACCTGTAAACCAAGCGTCATTAGATACAGTCACTAAAAAGTCGCTGTCTTCTGCATTACGACGGGTAAGGTTCGGATAAGCCACTTCATAACAAATTGCAGCAGCAAGTGCATGCCCTTTAATCATGAGTGGTTTCTGGTTACTCTCGCCACGTGAAAAACCGCTCATGCTAATATCATTTTGCATGGCCGGTAATACCCATGAGAGTAAACCTGACAGTGGAATATATTCACCAAAAGGTACAAGACGCTGCTTTTTATATAAACCACTTGCATCACTGCCAGAAGCCATAATACTGTTGTAATATAAAGGACTACCTACTTCATGAGATTTGGTAACATCCCAGTAAGGAATTCCAGTTACCCATGCAGTGTGGTTCTTTTTAGCTTGTGCATCCATTGCATCCAAAAACGGTTCAATGTCAGTTTGGAAGAGTGGAATTGATGATTCAGGCCATACAATTAAGTCACGCCCCCATTCAGATTGAGTCAGACCAGCATAAATTTCTAATGTTCTAACTTGATATTCAGTCAGCCATTTTAAATCTTGTGGAATGTTGCCTTGAATGAGCGAAACGCTAAGTGGTTTAGCAGCTTTAGGTTTTACAAACTGTATATATGATGCTCCCCATGCGCCTAAAACCAATAGGGCAGATGGGATAACCCAGAAAATACGCTTACGTAGAACTTCAACTAAAGCACAGGCTAATACAATGACAACGAAGGAAATTGCATAAATACCAAATAACGGCGCATAACCATCGATTAAACGTTCAGTAAAAGCGTAACCTACAAACAGCCATGGGAAACCTGTAAATACCCAAGTTTTTGCCCACTCAAAAACAATCCAGAGTGGTGCAAAAGTCAGTGGTGTTTCAGGGAAGAAACGTCGGTAAACCCAAGTCTGAAACGCGGTAAATAAGCCCATCACAAGGGCCATAACTGCAATCATACAAACGCTTAGAAACGCATTAGTATCACCATAGACATGGATTGAAGTGTAGAGCCAGAAAGCGCCTACAAACCATAAACCGAAGCCATAGCTTAAGCCAATAGCAAATGCTTGTTTGGCAGAGCGTTTATGTAATGATGCATAGAGTAGGGCTGGAGACAAAATTGCCAACCACCACCAATAATAAGGTGCCAGTGAAAAACTGAACACGGCACCTGAAAATAAAGCAATGAGTAAAGGAAAAATTAAAGGAAGCTGTTTTTGTTGTTGCGAAGAATCTAACAGCTTTTCAAAGTATGCTCTCATTGACGTACAGCTCGAATCAGATGAATAGTGCGGGCATCTGCTTCAACAATTGTAAATAACCAATTTCCAAGCTCAACAGTTTGACCTTGTAAATCACTTACCAGACCAATCTCTTGAAGTAATAAACCGCCGACAGTTTCTACTTCATCGTCAGAAAAATCAGCATCTAAAACAGTATTGAAATGTTCGATTGGTGTAAGTGCTTGCACCATCCATGCATTTGCTACCGTATGGTCATTGTCAGGGACAATATACTGAGCATCTTCATCAGCAGTGTCATGTTCATCTTCGATTTCGCCAACGATTTCTTCAAGAATATCTTCGAGCGTTACAAGACCTGCTGTTGAACCATATTCATCAATCACAATGGCAATGTGAGTCTGAGTGTGTTTCAACATGCGTAGTACCTGATCGGAACGCGCACTTTCTGGAACAAATAAGGGTTGACGCATAAGAACTCGAATATCAACTTTGGTATTCGGTTCGGTGAGAAACGGCAACAAATCTTTTGCGAGCAAAATCCCGACAACATTATCAGGCTGATCAGAAGAGAAGACTGGAAAGCGCGAGTGAGCAGACTCGACCAGTACATCAAGAATATCAAGTAACTGATCATCTTCTTGCAAACTGATCATTGCTGTTCGTGGTGTCATGACTTCACGAATTTTTGTAGCGGGAAGGTCAAGAACACCTTCAAGCATGGCAACAGTATCTGGTTCTAAAAAGCGGCGTGAATTTTGGACTAATTTTAATAATTCATCACGGGTTTCTGGTGCTGTACCTAACCATTTTCGTAAGCCGCGCATTCCCCACGACGGACCTGGTTCCTCTTGCATGATCTTTCCTAAAGACTCAATCTATCAAATGAATACTTTGAATCATACCGAAGAAAACATGCTTATGCATCTATAAAACAAGCTAAAAGACAAAACGCATATTGTTATGTAAAAGCTAGTTACAGTTAACAGGTCAGTAATGTGTTTATGCTAAAATATGAAAATTCTATTTGTTCGAGTTTGTCATGTCGGAACAATCAATTTCTCCTACTGTCCAAATTAATACACGTGGTTTACGTTGTCCTGAACCTGTCATGATGTTGCATCAAGCGATTCGTAAGGCAAAATCAGGAGATGTTGTTGAAGTGTTGGCAACTGACCCTTCGACTTCATGGGATATTCCCAAGTTTTGTATGCATTTAGGGCATGAATTATTGCTCAAAGAAGAAGTTCTGGATGACCAGAACCATAAAGAATACCGTTATCTAGTACAGAAAGGGTAATAGCAGGATAAGGCTTCTAATCTAGAATATTAGAAGCCATTTTATAATTAAACTTTAATTTGAAATGATAATTTTTTACAAATAAGAATCATTATATAATTTATAAAATTAAGTATATAAATGACGTATAAAAATGAATGATTATTTTGTGAAACGAAGCTTATTTATTTGTCTTTGGTTTTTCTCTATTGCTGGTTTATTAAATCTAGAAATCCCGTGGTTATCTGAAACTCTTGCCACCATTATTTTAGTTACTCTTATTATTTTTGGCTCAATTCTGTTGGGTTATAGAAATACATCTTTTGCTCCCGAACCAAAGATAAGGATGAGTTTGATCTTACATACAAGATTGATGGGATTTATGTTAATTCTTGATTTATTATTTGGAAAATCATTTTGGTATTTCGATTTAGCGCGAAACTTTGGTTTTCTTGGCCTGTTTTTATTAGGTACCTTTATTTTCTATAAAAAGAACCTCAATTTAAACGTAGCAAAAATACCGCCTTTTCAATAAGTGAATTCCAATAAAAAGCCCCGAATAATCGAGGCTTTTTTATATTACATGTTTGGATATGAGCCGCGACTAAAGCGGCGCAAGGACTATCCAAATTACATATTTGGATAGTTAGGACCACCGCCGCCTTCTGGCGTTACCCATGTGATGTTTTGAGATGGGTCTTTGATGTCACAGGTCTTACAGTGAACACAGTTTGCTGCGTTGATCTGGAAGCGTTTAGAGCCATCATTATCTTCCATAATTTCGTAAACACCAGCAGGGCAGTAGCGCTGTGCAGGCTCATCCCATTTTGGTAAGTTCACATTCACTGGAATTGAAGGATCCGTAAGCTTCAAGTGAGCTGGCTGGTTTTCTTCATGAACAGTGTTTGAAATAAATACAGAAGACAAGCGGTCAAAAGTCAATTTGCCATCTGGTTTTGGATAGTTTGGCTTAAAGCTAGTGGCATCAACCGTTTTCAATGCAGCGAAGTCTTGCTTCAAGTCATGCAAGGTAAATGGCACTTTAAAGACATTTTGGTCGATAAAGTTAAATGCACCACCAATCCACTGACCAAATTTATGCATTGCTGGGCCAAAGTTACGAGAGTTGTAAAGCTCTTCTTTTAACCAGCTGTTGTTAAATTTGTCAGTGTATGAAGTCAATTCTTTAGTGAATAAATCTTCGCCTTCAGTAACACGTGCAATCGCAAGGTCACCGCCTTTTTCCACACCAGCAGCAATGGCTTCAAATACAGCTTCACCACATAACATGCCTGATTTCATGGCAGTGTGTGAACCTTTGATTTTTGCAAAGTTTAAGAAACCTGCATCATCACCAATTAAGCAACCGCCTGGGAAAGTTAATTTAGGCAATGAGTTGAAACCACCTTTCACTACAGCACGTGCGCCGTAAGAAATACGCTTACCACCTTCTAAATACTGTTTAATCAGTGGATGAGTTTTCCAGCGCTGCATTTCCATAAATGGATACATGTGTGGATTTTCATAAGACAAGTCCACAATCATACCCAAAGTCACTTGGTTGTTTTCAGCGTGATATAACCACCAGCCACCAGAAGAAGCTGTTTCGGCTAAAGGCCAACCTGCGCCATGCATGACTAAGCCTGGCTTATGTTTTGCTGGGTCGATTTCCCAAAGCTCTTTAATCCCGATCCCGTAGTGCTGTGGATCAACATTTTTATCAAGATTATATTTTGCAATTAGGCGTTTACCTAAGTGACCACGGCAACCTTCAGCAAAGAGAGTGTATTTAGCGTGAAGTTCATAGCCCGGAGTAAAGTTGTGCGTTGGCTCGCCATCTTTACCAATACCCATGTCACCTGTTTGAATACCTTTTACAGTACCGTCTTCATGGTAAAGCACTTCAGACGCAGCAAAGCCAGGGAAGATAGAAACTTCTAGTTCTTCAGCTTTTTGTCCTAACCAGCGAACCACGTTACCTAAAGAGATCACATAGTTACCATCATTATGCATGGTTTTAGGAACCATCCAGTGAGGCACTTCTTTTGATGTGGTGTCTGAAAGTAAGAAGAATGTCTTGTCTTCAGTGACTGGTACATTAAGAGGCGCGCCTTCTTCTTTCCAGTTCGGGAAAAGTTCATTGATGGCACGTGGCTCAAGCACAGCACCAGACAAGATATGCGCACCTACTTCAGAGCCTTTTTCAACTACACAAACAGAAAGATCGGGTAAGTTATTTTCAATCGCTAATTGACGGATCTTGATCGCAGCAGACAGACCGGCAGGTCCTGCACCTACGATGACAACGTCAAACTCCATCGATTCACGTTCGATGTGTTCCATGTAGGACTCCTCAATACTTAAAGGTGGCAACCGTCATATTCAGAAATTCGGTGCTGCCGTGAGTGTTTTAATCCATAGGCGCAAATATGCTATTGTGCCTTTTATCGTTTTGGCTAGTATAGTTTTAAACCATGATCTAGCCAATTGGCTGAGTCGTCATATTTTCTCGTCAGCAAGGCATAAACTATGGTAAATCAAAATAATTCCCCATCGGATATGGGAAAAATACCGTTATCTGATGATAAAAACTTAATGAACATTGCACAATACTTAAAAGGTGTACAGCAAAGTCACAAAAGGTCAATTCCACCTTTAGAGCAGTGGCATCCAAAGCATTGCGGCAAAATGGATTTGACGGTTAAAGCCAATGGAGAATGGTGGCACGAAGGTCAATTAATTAAGCGCCAAGCTCTATTAGATCTATTTACCAGAGTCCTATGGAAAGAAGAAGGGAAATTCTACCTGAAAACCCCTGTAGAACAAATTGAAATTGAGGTTGAAGATGAACCTTTATTAGTCAATCAAGTAGATCAAGTTGAAATTTCAGGTGATCAATTTTTACAACTCACAACGACTAATCAAGATGTGATTTTGGTTGATGCTGAACATCCAATTTTTATGCGTGAATATGCAGGGGAGTTACGTCCTTATGTACATGTACGTTTTGGAATTAATGCACTGATTCAACGTCAGGCTTTCTATCACTTGGTGAACTATGGAACACTCATCGAAAATGATAATGGTGAAACCATTTTAGAGCTAAAAAGTGGTAATTTGCTCTTGCAATTAGGCACTTGAGGTTTAAGCTTTAGGAAGTGAAATTTTCTGACACTTCAGTACAGCCATGACAGCCATACAACCTTTATTTACCGATCTAGAACCTATGCCTAACGCATCTGCTGATGCTCCAATTGGTATTTTTGATTCGGGAATTGGGGGAATGTCAGTTGCAGCAGAAATAGCTAGATATTTGCCAAATGAACGTATTGTGTATTATGCCGATACAGCCTATGTTCCTTATGGCCCACGTTCTGATGACGAAATCAGAGAACTTACGGCTCGAGCCGTTGATTGGTTATATCGCCAAGGTTGTAAAATTGCGGTGGTTGCCTGTAATACAGCTTCAGCATTTAGTCTTGACCATTTACGTGAACATTATGGTGAACACTTTCCAATCGTAGGGTTAGTTCCAGCATTAAAACCTGCCGTATTACAGACACGTTCTAAAGTGGTTGCTGTGTTGGCCACACCTGCTACTTTTCGTGGGCAACTTATTAAAGATGTTGTTGAGAAGTTTGCTGTTCCGGCGGGTGTTAAAGTAATGACCTTAACCAGCCTTGAACTTGTTCCTTGTGTCGAAGCAGGGCAGCAAATGAGCCCTGTATGTTTGAATGCATTAAAAGAGGTTTTACAGCCTGCAGCCGATCAAGGGGCTGACTATTTAGTGCTCGGTTGTACGCATTATCCTTTCCTAAATGAAGCAATTCATCATCTTTTTGATAACCAATTCACACTGGTTGATTCGGGATTCGCAGTTGCCCGACAAACAGCCCGTATTTTAATAAAAAATGCGTTATTATGTGACCAAATAGGTCAGAATGTTGCACGTATTGAATGTTACGTCAGCGGAAATAATGCCGACGCACTGCAACCTGTTTTACAACATATGATTCCACAAGAGTTAACTTGGACACTTCATAATCTGAACTGATCTTTTAGCATCATTTAGAACATAGTGTTTTTTTAGATTTATTATTTTATTTGGGGCGGTTCATGATCTTGGCTGATTTTAAGTCACATACAGATCATGAGGCGAAAGGGTATTGTTATGCTCGATACACGCTATCAGATTTTTATTTCAACGTCCGGCCGCGATATGCAGCCAGAGCGAATGGTTTTGTCTCAAACCTTGGTGGGGATGGGTTTCTTTGCTTGGGGATTAGAACATCGTACACCTTTAACAACTACACTTGCACGTCGACAGATTGATGAATGTGATTATGTAATCTTACTTTTAGGAAGTCAGTATGGAGAGCAATCGATTTCTGGGGTAAGCTATTTGTCTTTAGAATATGAATATGCGTTAAGTCTGGCTAAACCTACTATTGTGTTCATGCATGAACAGCCTGAAAACCGTGAAATACATTTACAAGAAACACATCCACAACTTAAAGATAAATTTCTCGCTTTTAGAAAAAAGTTATTACTCGAAGCAGATCATATTTTTTACTTCAAAACCCTACGTGAACTAGAGTTAGCAGTTCGTTTAAATATACCTGTAATGATTGAGCAATATAGGGGACAAGGCTGGGTTCCTGCTCATCAAGCTCAGCAGTTAGAAGATGAAATTAAGCTATTAAAAAGTAAAATTTCGCAGTTAGAGCAGCAAGTAACCGAGCCGTCAACACAGTTAAACGAAGTCGCACCGCAAGATATTTTTGTATTTGAATATCAGATTCAAGCATTTCAGGATGGCAACTTTAAAGAGCTTAAACGTCAACGACAAATGACGTGGACTCAGTTGTTAAGCGTGCTGGCAAAGCGCTTTGAAACAGCGGTGCCAGAAGAGAATTTTGGAACTTGTCTAAATGAATATTTAAATCAGGCAGGCTTGGAAGATGCTCGTCAGGAATTACCTCGTGCACATGCGGTGGCCTGCGCACAGATTAATCATAAAGCGCTGTTTCGAATTAAAAATCAAATGCAATCACAAGGCTGGATTGTTCCAACTCAAACTGAACAATCATATGGGTTATGGAAACTAACGACCAAAGCTCAAAAGATATTGCTGAGCTATAAATGGAACCATCGGGGTATTCGATTAAAAGCTTAGGGCGATTCAATTTATATATGACACTGAAAACTGTTACATTAGTGTCATAAGATGAACTGAAAGGCATTTACACATGTCGTTTGAACAAAAACCGAAAGTTACTGTCATTTTAGCGAATTTAGGCACACCAGATGAGGCGACTGTGCCTGCGGTGCGCCGTTTTTTAAAACAGTTTTTATCTGATTCACGCGTGATTGAAATACCGAAACTGATCTGGTGGGTTATTTTAAATCTGTTTGTTTTACCTTTTCGCCCGAAAAGAGTAGCGCATGCCTATGCTTCAGTATGGTCAGCAGACTCACCAATGCGTGAAATTGTGTTTGAACAAACTAAACATGTGCAGGCTTATTTAGAGCAAGAAAATAAACAGTTTGATTTAACTGTTTTACCTGCAATGACTTATGGTAATCCGGGGATTGATGCGGTTTTAAAAAAATTGGCGACTAACCCGCAAGAGCATGTCATTTTATTGCCTTTATTTCCTCAATATTCTGCAACATCTACAGCGCCGTTATACGATGCATTTGCAAAATGGATTCCAGCCCAACGTAACTTGCCGGGACTGACCATTATTAAAGACTATTATCAACATCCAATGTTTATTCAAGCGTTGGCAGAAAGCGTTTTAGCCTACCAAGAGCAGCATGGTAAACCTGAAAAACTACTGATGTCATTTCACGGGATTCCACAGCCATATGCAGACAAAGGCGATCCTTATGCAGACCGTTGTCGTATTACAGCAAAGCTGGTGGCAGATGCTTTACATTTAAAAGATGATGAATGGGCAATTAGCTTCCAGTCACGTTTTGGTAAACAAGAATGGGTTAAACCATATACAGACCAGCTTTTACAAGATTGGGCGAAGCAAGGGATTAAGTCTGTTCAGGTATTAAGCCCAGCTTTTTCTGCCGATTGTTTAGAAACCCTTGAAGAACTCGCGATTCAAAATGCTGAGTTGTTTCAACAAGCTGGTGGTGGTAGCTATGCTTATATTCCTGCTTTAAATAGCGATCAGGCTCATATTGATTTGCTTGCAGGTTTAGTTCAGGCTAATCTTGATGCCCTTACTTATACCTTAGCCCACCGTTAATTGTGTTTTAGCCAGAGGTTTTTATGCTGCAAGTCAAAATTGTTCCAGTTACTGCTTTTGCTCAAAATTGTTCTTTAGTTTGGGACAGTGAAACAAAAGAAGCAGTTTTGATTGATGCGGGTGGCGACGCTGCTGTGTTGAAAAAAGAAGTAGAAGCCTTGGGTTTAGAAGTGAAGGCCCTTTGGCTGACTCATGGGCATTTAGACCATGCTGGAGCGGTAGGTGAGCTTGCCAAAGAATGGAGCGTCCCAGTTATTGGTCCACATAAAGAAGATCAGTTCTGGCTAGACATGATTCAGGAAGTATCAGCACGTTATGGCTTTCCAATTCCTCAGCCTGTTAAAGTCGATCAATGGCTTGAAGGTGGGGAAGTACTCAAACTGGGTGAAGATGAGTTTGAGGTGCGCTTTGCACCGGGGCATACACCAGGTCATGTTATTTTCTATAATAAAAACCATGGCTTACTTTGGACAGGCGATGTTCTGTTTAAAGGTTCGATTGGGCGAACAGACTTCCCGCGTGGTAATCATGATCAGTTGATTGAATCGATTAAACGTGAGTGTTTTAGTTTGCCAGATGATACTCAGTTTATTTCTGGACATGGCCCGATGAGTACCATTGGCTATGAAAAACAATTTAACCCGTTTGTCGCGGGTAAAGCAGGTTAATCCTCATAATCATCTTCATTTTGACTACCCTTGTCTTGCTGAGGAGCATCTTGGGTAGGCAATCTATATTCATCGTTTGCCCAAGCGCCTAAATCAATTAATTTACAGCGCTCTGAACAAAACGGACGAAATTCGTTACCTTCCCAAACACTTGGTTCACCACAACGTGGGCAGGGAAATGTACGTGGCATAAAGCGATATCCTCAAAGTGAAGAGAAATAGATTAGGCAAAAGTCAGGTGACTTGTTAGACTTATGCCGATTTTTATTTAGTTTGATGTGATTATGCCGATTCGTCAATTTCAAGCACAACGTATGCAAGCGCCTCGTGATTTTATTCCAATTGAAAATACCCCGATTTGTGTAGAAATTGGAGCAGGCAAGGGCAAACATGCTTTGCTTTTTAGTGGGCAACAGCCACAGCACACGTTGTATGCAATTGAACGAACCCGAGAAAAATTCTTGGCAATGCAAAAACAGCATGGTCTGGAACCAAGAGAGAACTTGGTCCCTGTACATGCGGATGCTTTACCTTGGGTAGTGCATGCTTTGCACCCCGCTCAAATTGAACATTTCTTTATTCTCTACCCAAATCCAGAACCACATAATCCAGCACAGCGCTGGTTGAATATGCCATTTTTTGAGTTCTTAATCTCGCGTCTGCAAACAGGTGGAACCATTACTCTGGCAAGTAATATTCCCGACTATATTGAAGAGGCAGAGCAGCAGTTATTAAATGTATGGAAGCTGCCTTACCAAAAAGAAAAAATTGCTCAAACCTCTGCACGTACCCATTTTGAAATTAAGTATTTAGAACGTGGTGAGCTTTGTCAGCAGCTCATTATGACCAAGCCTGAAGGTTATCAAACTCGATTTGATGGGTTCGCGCCATTGCAAGGGCAAACACATGGCGAATAAGCGGGTTGCCATTATTGGAGCAGGCCCAGCAGGTCTTATGGCTGCTGAGGTACTAAGCCAATACGCTTATGATATTGATGTCTATGAACAAAAACCTTCAGCGGCACGCAAGTTTTTGATGGCGGGCAAAACGGGCTTAAATATCTCACATGCTGAACCTTTAGCACAGTTCATTGAACGTTATGATCATGCAGAATGGCTCAAACCGTGGGTTGAAAAATGGGATGCAGTCTGGATTCAAAGCTGGATGAAAAGTCTGGGAATTGAATCTTATGTGGGCACCTCAGGTCGTATTTTCCCTGTCGAAATGAAAGCAGCTCCTTTGCTGCGTGCTTGGCTAAACCGTTTGGCAGAGCAACAAGTTAAATTCTTTTATCGTCATCGTTGTATTGATTTGCAAGGTACTTCGGTGACTTTGGAAAACCAGAATAATCAAAGCACTGAAACTTTTACCCGGCAATACGATGCAGTTGTATTGGCCTGCGGTGCGGTGTCTTGGTCACAACTAGGGAGTGATGGCGCATGGCAGCAATGGGTTGATCAATCTAATATTGAGCCTTTCCAACCAAGCAATGCAGGGGTATTGCACGCGTGGTCCTCTTTTATGGAAAGCTGTTTTGGTGAACCTTTAAAGCGTATCAATGCGTGGGTTAAGCCTAACCAAGTTACTCATGGCGATATTGTGATTACTCACTATGGTTTAGAAAGTGGTGTCATTTATAAACTTGGACGAGCTTTAAGAGAACAACAAAAACAAGGGAAAAGCTTAAATCTATTTTTAGATTTATTGCCCGATGTAGAGTTGTCTCAGTTAATTAAAAAATTGCAGGGTGGAAAAAAACAGTCTCTGACTAATATCTGGCGTAAAGCAGGTTTAGATACGGCTAAAATTAACTTAATTAGAGAAGTCGTTGATAAAGCACTATGGAGCCAACCAGAGGTTATGGCTCAGCATATTAAAGCACTTCAAATTAAGTTAGATGGCTTTAGACCTATTGAGGAAGCAATTAGCTGTGCTGGTGGTGTTAAGCAAGATGTATTAACTGAAAGCTTAGAGCTTAAACAAAACTCAGGTGTTTTTTGCTGTGGTGAAATGCTGGATTGGGATGCGCCTACAGGCGGTTATTTGCTTACGGCATGCTTTGCCACAGGGCGAGCAGCTGGTGAAGGTGTACATTCATTTTTAGAAAAATAAGAACTAATTTGGCGCTATGTTTGATATATGAAAAGTGTTATTTTTGAGCGATCAATAATAATAGGAACTATGAGAACATGTCTCAAGCATCACCAGTCTACCAGGGAAGTTGTTTATGTCAGGGTATTCGCTATGAAATTACAGGCGATATCGGAGATATTATTCAATGCCACTGCCAACGATGCCGGAAAGCCAATGGAACAGCATTTGCCACAAATGCTCCAGTTAAAAGTGCAGATTTTAAAATTACTCAAGGTGAAGACCTAGTCAAAAAATTTGCTGTGGAGGGTGTGTACCGTTGGTTCTGTAGTGAATGTGGTTCACCTTTAATTAGCTCGCGTGATGCACAGCCTGAATTATATCGTTTAAGAATTGGCACACTTGATACACCACTTGCCCAAAAACCAACGATGCATATTTTTGCTGCTTCAAAAGCAGAGTGGGAAAGCATTTGTGACGATTTACCGCAATACGATGAACGTCCATGATTTAAAAAGTATGTTTAAATTAAATTCAAGATGATCTAATATACTTAAAACAGGGAGATGGCATTCTTCCCTTGAAAAACTGCCCTATTGGCTAATGATGCCTACGTTACCCTCATGTATTTATATCGCTGGGTACGTAGGTTTTTGCGTACTTTGCTTATTTTTTGGAGTACGCCATGTCACGTTATGCTTCATTCTTTTTTACTCTTTTAGCATCTATCTAAAGGGGTGTTCTTATGTATTATTCTTTACTTTCAATTGCTTTAGGTTCAGTTCTCGGGGCATGGTTACGTTGGTTTTTAGGTTTAAAACTCAATCCGATTTATCCGCAAATTCCACTTGGTACGGTTACCGTTAATTTAGTCGGTGGTTTTATTATTGGTTTTGCAATTGCTTATTTTGCCCAAAGTGATTTAAGTCCGAACTATAAGCTTTTTGTGATTACGGGTTTCTGTGGTGCTTTAACTACCTTTTCAACGTTCTCGATTGAGATTGTGACTTTATTACAAAGTGGCAAATTGGGAATGGCGATGTTAGGAATTTCCATCCATTTAATTGGATCGTTAATTTTTACGTGTTTGGGATTGGCGACTTATTATTGGGTAGCGGGCAACTGATTATTCAGATGTTGAAGGCGTGACATATAATGCACAGCCTCGGTTTTAAGATATTCTCCAGCACCATTTGTATAGGCATACCTTACTTTTGAAAGGTCAAAAGTAAGCAAAAATCTTTTGTGTCGCTGAGGCTACATCCATATAGCACAGCAAAACAGCGGCATCCATGCCGCTTGTCACGATAGTAAATGACGAATTAAAAACATAGGATTTATTTTGGGATTTGATACGCGTTAAAGTCATCAACAGCCTGACTGAAATTAGCTATATTTTGTTTTTGCAACATATTGGATAAGTGCAAACAGATAACAGGTTCTGTTGATCTTGCGCTGCTTTAGTCGCAGCTCAGGTTTTGCCTACTTTTCCCAAAAGAAAAGTAGGACGAGTCGAAGGCTAATCTAGATATAGTACGTCACTGAAAAAACTCTATTGTGACAATCTTCTAATTTAAGACATTACTTACTAGCACTTATTATTTTTCAGTTAAAGCCTGACCTTCAAACTTCACACCATCCCAACCATTTTGCATAAACTGACGAATATTTTGATGGTCAGTGCCCTCAGGGGTAGCCAATACAGATGCGTAGTGTTCTGCAAATAAACTTAAAGTTTGTGCTTGGTCTAAACCTTGTAACTTGGCAAAAGAGAAAACTTTTGCACTGCCTTGATTTTCAGTCGCAGCGTTATGCTGTGCGCCATTTTGAAAAGCTGTTGGAGTATGTTGGTAACGTGCTTCAATATGAGCTAAAACGTCTGAAAATTTTGCTGTGCCTGCTTGTAATTGGGCAAGTAACTCTTGTGCCATTATCTTAAACTTCCTAACAAATGAGGGCTTAAGCATAGCATCGAATAGGCACTTTGGAAGCTTGGTCATTATAAAAATTGAAGAGTTATGGGGAAAACTCAGAAGAGTTTTTATACAACTTGTGGATAAGTTCTCTTTTATACACAACTTAAAAAGATCGAAAAAATACACATAAAAAAAGAAGCCTAAGTGGAGGAGATAGTCTTAGGCTTCCAATGATTTAAGTGTATGGGTCAAATCTTAACGTAAGATTAACTCTTACGATTAAAGCGAGCGAAGCGTTTATTAAAGCTTGCCACACGACCTTCATTACTGGCTTGACGTACTTCGCCTGTGTAGAAAGGATGTGACGCACTCGAAATATCAAGAGTGACATAAGGATAGACCTGTCCTTGATATTCTTTGGTTTGTTTCGTCTGGAGAGTACTGCCAATTAAGAAGTACACATCTGCATTGGTATCATGAAATAACACTTGTTGATAAGCAGGATGAATATCTTTACGCATGAGAGATTGTCCTAAATTATTTTTGATTAAAGAAATGTTATAACATAACAATTAAAAAGTCAATGTAACCCTAACAGGCTACATAGATAAGTAAATTAAGTTAGTGAGAAGGCGGAACTAGCTCTTCAAATAAATCACTGAGGTTATCATGTACTTTTAAATGAATCAGGTTCCAGTAATGCCCTGAAATGGTTCTATTGACCATGAGCGTATCTGGCGATGGTTTAAAGACATCCCAATACTTCAAAGATTTTTTCACAAGTAACATGCCATCATGATGTGATGAGTTCTCGGCAAAATCATAAGTAGTATCAAGTGGGCGCAATAAAACTTCAATCCAGAGTTTATACAAGTCACTTGGGAATTTGCCTTTTTCGGCAAGAGAGTGCAGTTCAAGTAACTCTGTTTCAATCAGATCAATATTTTCATGGCGAGCTGCATTTACCAAAATTTTAAAGTGCTGCACGAGTTCATTTGAAAGCGTTTTAACACTGCCATAGTCATAAATAATGACACTGCCATCTTGGCGGAAGGCAAAGTTACCTGGGTGAGGGTCACAGTGAAAACGTTTTAAAAAGAACATTTCCTGGCCTAAAGCACGGATCAAGCGGCGTCCAATGGTATTTCGAATTTCCAGAGGCCAAGCGCTAGCAGTTTCAATGCTGTCACCTTGTTCAAGGCTCAAGGTCAAAATACGTCTTGAAGAGTAATCTTTATAAACGGTCGGGATGATAATTTTGTCATCTAACTGGCTATGAAAGGTTTTAAAAACTTCAAGATTTTGAGCTTCAATTTCATAATTGAGCTCTGCTGACAGGCTATCTTGAATTTCTTCAAAAAGCTGATCTTGTAGCTTTTTATCAATTTTAAGCACGCCCATTAAACGAAGCGCTAAACGTACTTGTTTTAAATCACTTTCACAGGCTTCATCAACACCCGGATATTGCACTTTCACGACGACTTGTTCACCACTAGGTAGAGTAGCTTTGTGAACTTGTCCAATTGAAGCAGCAGCAAAAGGTTCTTGATCAAAGGATTTAAAGGCAACATTGAGTGGTTTTCCAAGCTCACGTTCAACTTGTTGCTGAATAGCAGCAAAAGGCATGGCTGGGGCTTGGCGTTGTAACTTTGAAATTGCTTTAGCGACTTCGGGTGGAAAAATATCTTTATATTGCGATGCGATTTGCCCGACTTTCATGACGGCACCTTTCATTTCTCCTAAGGTGTCGGCAATTTGCAAACCAATATCCTGAAATAGCTTAGTTTTTGAAGCTAGCTTTTGTTCTTCATCTGCGGTCAAGTTTCGAATCGAGTTAGAAACGGTTTTCGTTGCAATGCTCGCGGTCATTCCTGCAAGTTTCATAAATCGTTTGCCGGGTGAACTTGCATTCTTTGCCATATCTTCGATACCTCAATTGACTACAACATAATATTGCCTAGTTTTGATCATAGGTGACAAAGCTTAAAAAGCCTATATGAAATTGTTTATGTGATGTAAGAAAATTTTCAAAAAACAAAATGTTATTTTTATAGTAAAAAATATGAAAAGCTTGTGAAAATCCATTTCATAAACAAAGCTTTAATATCTATAAAGTCTCTGTTTTTTTGGTGCTAATGTGAATGGCAAGTTAAATAAAAATAGAGATAACAAAAGTTATGACAAGTTTAAATTCGGCCCATGGGCGGTCTCAAGCGGTTCCTTTATCTGTGTTTGAGCAGTCAAAAGACGCGCATATTATTCGTTCTGATGAAGAAGCAATTGAGATTGCCAAACAACTTGCCCAAGAGTTTGCACAAGAGGCATCGGAGCGGGACAGAGAGCGCCGTTTACCTTTAAATGAAATTCAACAGTTCTCGCAAAGTGGCTTATGGGCCATTACGGTTCCTAAGCAATTTGGTGGTGCACAAGTTAAATATCGAACCTTGGCTGAGGTTATTAAAACAATTGCGAGTGTTGACCCATCTCTTGCACAGCTTCCCCAAAACCATTTAGCTTTTATTGAGCATTTACGCCTTGATGCGAAACCTGAACAACAACAATTCTTTTTTAATTTAGTGCTGAGAGGAATCCGTTTTGGAAATGCCTTTTCAGAAAAACATAGCAAAACAGTTGCAGATCTCACTACAACACTGAGAAAGACCGAGCACGGTTATGAAATTAATGGCAAGAAATTCTTTGCAACCGGTGCCTTGCTTGCTCATTGGATTCCGATTGTGGCGGTGAATGAACAAGGTCAGCCTTATGCAGCACTCGTTCCTCGGGAGACCTCAGGAGTTAATATTATTAATGACTGGTCTGGTTTTGGGCAACGAACTACGGCCAGTGGCACTGTTGAACTTAATCAAGTTCCAGTACGTGAAGAGTATTTAGTTCCGATTTATCAGGCTTTCGAACGTCCTACACCGGCAGGTGCAATTTCACAATTTATTCAAGCTGCTGTCGATGCTGGTATTGCACGTGGTGCAATTGAAGAAACAATCCACTATGTCAAAAATCATAGCCGTGCATGGGTTGATTCAGGTCTGGAGAAAGCGAGCGATGATCCCTATACGATTGCAAACATTGGTGATTTAAAAATAAAACTTCGTGCAGCAGAAGCGGTATTAGATTTGGCCGGAGATGCGATTGATCAAGCGATTGCAGATACGACAGAAGAGCATGTAAACCAAGCCACATTACTAGTTGCTGAAGCAAAAGTACTTACTACAGAAGTTGCGATTTTAGCAGCGAATAAGCTTTTTGAATTGTCGGGAACGCGATCTACTTTGTCTGAGCTTAATCTAGACCGCCATTGGCGAAATGCGCGTACCCACACCTTGCATGATCCTGTGCGCTGGAAATATCACATTGTTGGTAATTATTACCTTAATGGCATCCATCCACCTCGCCATGCATGGAGTTAAATTGAAGAAAAAATAAGATTAGGAGAATAAAGATGACGATTACCCAAATTGAATTAGAAGAACTGTCTGTCGGTGCCGACTATGAAAAGGTAGCAAGTAGATTTCGTCCAGTTTTTGAAAAAATTGCCCAAGGCGCAATTCAACGAGAAAAAGAGCGGATTTTACCTTTTGAACCGATTCAGTGGTTAAAAGAACTGAAATTAGGTGCGGTACGTGTTCCGGTTAAATATGGTGGAGATGGGGTGTCATTGCCGCAACTGTTCCAGCTGTTAGCAGAGTTAGCCCAAGCAGATTCGAATATTGTGCAAGCATTGCGTGGACACTTTGCTTTTGTTGAAGACCGCTTAGTTGCCCATAGAGAACATTCGCAAGAGGTTTGGTTTCAGCGCTTTGTACAAGGTGATTTAGTTGGGAATGCATGGACAGAAGTCGGAAATGTACAGATTGGTGATGTCATTACGCGAGTCACCAAAGATGCTTCGGGTAACTTAGTGGTGAATGGTGAAAAGTACTATTCGACAGGAAGTATTTTTGCTGACTGGATCGATTTATTTGCTTACGATGAAGTGAATGACCGCCATGTGATTGCTGCAATTTATCGTCATGAAACAGGTGTAAGTGTGATTGATGATTGGGATGGCTTTGGACAAAAGACAACAGGTAGTGGCACTTTAAAAGTACATCAGGTTCATTTGCCAGCTTCGCACCTTATTCCATTTGACCAACGTTTTAAATATCAGACCGCTTTTTATCAAGTTGTCCACCTTGCAACCCTAACAGGGATTGCACATGCCGCGGTCGAAACTTTTAGCCAAGAAATACGTGAGCGAAAGCGTATTTTTAGTCATGGTAATGGTGACCTTGTTCGTCACGACCCACAAGTTTTACAGGTGGTGGGTAAAGCCTCTGCTCAAGCCTATGCAAGTTTAGCAATTACGATTAAAACAGCAGAAGCATTACAAAAGGCTTATGAAAGTCACTTTAGCGAGTTAGAGGTAAAAGAACATCAGTTTAATGTAGATGCAGAGCTTGAGTCAGCACAAGGGCAGGTGGTGATTTCTAATTTGGTACTGGATTTAACCAGCCAGTTATTTAATGCTTTAGGTGCATCAGCAAGTAGTCAGGTCAAACAACTCGACCGTTTCTGGCGTAATGCGCGAACGGTGTCTTCACATAATCCACTCATCTATAAAGAAAAGGTGATTGGAGATTGGGAAGTGAACCGGACAGATTTGCCTTTTGTCTGGCAAATTGGAGCAAGCCCGCGGGCCAAGTCTGCATAAAATAAAAAAGCCGATGAATAATCGGCTTTTTTATTAGGTTTTGCTTAAACGTTTGGTATTTAAATAAAGCCGTGAAAGTAATAATACACAGGCAATGCTTAAACCAATAATCAAGCCTAACCATACACCAGCCACGCCCCAATGGGTATAACGCGCTAAATAAAGCCCAATAGGAAAAGCAATCACCCAGTACGCCATGAGTGTAATCCACATCGGTGCTTGGGTATCCTGCATACCTCTTAAACAACCTGCGGCACTCACTTGCAATGCATCCATTAACTGATAAGCCATGGCAAACCAGAGTAAATACATCGCAACAGGAACTACGGTTAAGTCTTGAGTATAAATTGATACAATTTGCGCACGGCCTAGGGCAATAAAAGTCATGGTTAATATGGCAAAAAATATTGCTGTGCTGAGACCAATCTTTTGCACCTGATACATTGCCGCCCAGTTCTTTTCACCATAATAAGTACCTACTCGAATGGTCAAGGCAATGGCTAGTGAAAGCGGAATCATAAACAGCACAGAGGTAACGGAAATTGCGACTTGGTGTGCAGCTATAAAAACCTCACCGAGTGGGCTAAGAACCAGCGCACCTGTACTAAAAATACTGACTTCAAAGAACACAGCTAAACCGATTGGCAGACCAAGCTGTAAAATTCTTTTAACCCAAGTCAGGTTAATTTTATCAAATCGGCCAAAAATAGACGTATTTCGATAAGCCGAAGCTTTATAAATATAGCCTGCTAATGTAATGAGCATTAGCCATTGTAAAATTGAGGTCGCAAAACCACAGCCTGCGCTACCTAGTGCAGGTATTGGCCCAAATCCATGCATAAAAATCATGTTAAGAGGGATCAACACAACTAAAGCTAACATGCTAATAGCTGTTACAGGGCGTGGATGACCTAATGCTTCTGAATAGCCACGTAAAGCTGCGTACATAGTCACAGCTGGCATACCCAAGCCAATTGCATGCAAGAACAAGCTTGCTTTAGGTCGTAAGCTTTCAGGTACGCCAAACACATGCAAGAAAAATGGCATAAGCTGCAAAATGAGCATCGCCATTACACCTAAAATGATGGCGACCCATAATGACTGACGGACAATCACTGGAATTTGGTCCGTATTTCTTGCACCCTTTGCTTCGGCTACCAAAGGTGTTGTTGCAATCATAATGCCGCTGAACAGGAGCATGACTGGAATCCATAAACCGACCCCTACTGCAATGGCAGCTAAATCGGTTGCAGATAAATGCCCAGCCATAATAGTGTCAATTAACCCGAATCCTGCTTGAGCAAATTGGGTAATTAAAATCGGAAGCATTAAGTGGAAGAGTTGTTTTAATTCAGACCGAAAAGATGTGACATTCGACACAAAAGGTACTCTTTTTAAATATAAAAAATGAAGCTAACGCTGCAAAGTGAGTACCACACCGACAAAGATGATGACTCCACCAAGAAACCGTTGCCATGTAACAGGTGTCTTTTCTGTGCCCAACCAACCAAAATGATCAAGTAACATAGAAATAACGATTTGCCCAAAAACGACTAGCCCTGTAAAGGTTAAAAAACCAAGCTTAGGTGCAGTATAAATGCTCATGCTGATTGCATAAACCCCAAGAAAACCTCCTGTCCAAAGAAGCCATGGAATATTCGTTATTTCACCTAAAGTGGGCTTCTCGGCACTTTGAAAGAAAACCATAACCGCTAAAACAATAGTACCTATGAAAAATGATAATAAAGCTGCCTGCAAAGGTGAGTGTAATTGCTCGCGCAGCTGAGCATTAATTGCAGTTTGAAAAGCCATGGCAACACCGATTCCCATAGCTAAGGGTAAAAACAGGAAAAGTTGGCTAGAGAATTTCATCATTTTTATCAGTATTTAAGAATGTTTAAATTCAGTCTAAAGCAATTAAGGTATGTTTTCATAAGCCCATTGATGCAGTCATGTTAAAATAGAAATATTGTGTAAATTGGACCTGCTCCTTGGCCGTATTAAACCCTGCTTCTATCCCTTTATCTTTATATATCCACATGCCTTGGTGCGTGCGTAAATGTCCATATTGTGACTTTAACTCGCATGCGGTACCAGACGGAGCACTTTCTTCAGAGCTCGAACAAACTTATTTAAACGCGTTGGTCGCCGACTTTAAAACTCAAATAGAAATGGCACAGGGACGTTCGATTCACAGTGTGTTTATTGGTGGGGGGACACCTTCACTCATTTCGGCACAGGGTTATGTATGGTTATTTGCAGAACTTAAATCATTACTTCAGTTTGAAGACAGCTGCGAAATTACCTTAGAGGCAAATCCGGGAACGGTAGAGCATGACCCATTTGCAGGGTATTTAGAGGCTGGCATTAACCGCTTATCGATAGGTGTTCAGAGCTTTGATACTGATCATTTGCAAAAGCTTGGACGTATTCATTCTGCAAACAATGCAATTGAAGCGATTCAACAAGCAAAGCAGGCTGGCTTTAAGCGAGTGAATGTAGACTTAATGCATGGTTTGCCTGAGCAAACGCTAGAGCAGGCACTTTATGATCTCAAGCTTGCTGTAGAAAGTGGCGCGACACATATCAGTTGGTATCAACTTACTATTGAACCGAATACCGTTTTTTTCCGTACTCAACCCGTTCTACCACAAGATGAAATGCTTGAAGATATTCAAGAGCAGGGTGAAGCATATCTTAAGGCAAATGGTTTTATAAATTATGAAGTTTCGGCATGGCGTAAAGAGCTGCCTTCAGCACATAATTTAAATTATTGGGAATTTGGTGATTATCTTGCAATTGGTGCAGGTGCACATGGCAAAGTGACGCGACCAGATGGGGTGTATCGTTTCCAAAAAACCCGTTTGCCAAAAGACTATTTAGCTAAAGTTCCGGCCGAACATTTACAAATGAAAAAGATAGAGGCAGAAGAGCTACCTTTTGAGTTTATGATGAATGCTTTACGTTTAAATGACGGGGTAAAAGCTGAACTATATGAGCAGCGTACAGGCTTAAACTTAGATCACTTAAATGATGTACTCACTTCGCTACGAGCAAGAAAGCTACTGGTAGACGATGTTTCTCGTTTGGCTTGTACTGAGCAGGGGCATATTTTCTTAAACTCAGTGCTTGAAGAATTTTTATAATTAAATAAAACAAAAGCCGCATCAGTAGATGCGGCTTTTTTGATTTTAACGAGTGGTGTAGCCGCCATTTGCAAATATTGTTTGACCGGTAATCCACCATCCGTCGGTCACCAAAAAGCGAACTAAAGGTTCGATATCTTCAATTTTGGTTAATCCACCTAAAGCTGAAGCTGATTTATGGTAAGCCACTGCCTCGGCAGATTCCTGTCCATAAAAGAATGGTGTATCCATAGGACCTGGCGCAACAGCAGTCACAGAAATCTGACGATCACCAAATTCTTTTGATGCAGCGCGGGTGTAATGTTCAACAGGCGCTTTTAAGCCTTCATAGGTTGAATAGAGTCCAGTGTAAGCTGCAAGAAGAGAGGTAACGATTGAACAGATTTTTCCGCCGTCATTTAAATGACGACCTGCCGACTGAATAAAGAAATAGGCAATTTTTGAGTTGATATCGCTCATGCTATCAAACTCTTGTTCTGTAGTTTCCAAAAAGGATTTTTTCAAAACCTTTCCAACCGTATTAATGGCAATATCAATTCCGCCAAAATGCTGCTTCGTGTCTAAGAAGAGCTTTTCAATATTATCAATATCCGTTAAGTCTGCCTGAATTAAAACGGCGTCTACACCGAATGCTGTTACCTCTGCGAGTGTCTGCTCGGCATCAGCTTGAGTTTCAGAACTATTGTAGTGAATTGCGATTTTTGCGCCTTGTTCTGCAAATTTACGGCTAATGAGTCCACCTAAGTTTTTTGCACCGCCTGTAATCAGTACAACTTTATCTTTCAGAGTATGAATTGCCATGATGGTTGTTCCTATGATGACTTGTTCTAATGTGTTTTTAGTCTAGATTGGCGGTAATTTTTGATCAATTGTGCTAGTTTGGTTTAACTATTCAGAAAATACGAACAATTAAATGGATCGGTTGCAGCAATTCTTTATTTTCACAGAAGTCGCTAAACGACAAAGCTTTAGTGAAGTGGCAAATCAGCTTGATTTACCCCGTTCGACGGTGACGAGTGCAATTCAGCAACTTGAAACTCACTATGGAGTACGCTTATTTCATCGTACTACCCGTAAAGTCAGTCTTACCCAAGATGGACAAAGAATATTGCCCGAATGTCAAAATCTATTATTTGACTATGAACAGCTCGAACAACTTATACAGGCGCAAAAGCAGCATTACCGTGGCACGCTAAAAGTTTCAATGCCCAGCCGAATCGTGCATCAAGTGATTATTCCTGAACTTCCCGATTTTTATAATCGCTATCCAGATATCCATTTACAACTGAATAGCTCAGATGACATCACTGACTTGATCGAAAAAGGAATTGATTGCGTTGTTCGGGTAGGGCAGCTAGATAATAGTAGTTTGATCGCGAAGTTTGTTGGCAACTTGATTATGGTGAACTGTGCAAGTCCTCATTATTTAGAACAATATGGTATTCCTGAACAATTAGAAGACCTATCTCAGCACAAGCTTATTAACTACGCAGGAGCCGTAGGGGAAAAACAGGGCATATTTTTATATCAAGATGGAACAGTGATGATGGATAGTGCTTTAAGTATAAATAATACAGAAGCCTATATTGCAGCTGCTTGTGCAGGTTTGGGGATTATTCAACTTCCATACTACGATGTTCAGGATAAAATTGAGCAAGGAATTTTGGTTGAAGTGCTAAGCGCATATACTGCTCAATCATTGCCACTTAATATTTTGTATCCGAACCGAAGTTATATTCCTAAACGTTTAGAAATCTTTATGAACTGGGTTAAAGAAGTTTTATATAAGAAATGCATCGTCATCTTTTAGTCATAAAACTAAAATACGATAACAATAAAAAAAGCCTCTCGCAGTGAGAGGCTTTTTAGAATTTGGTGGGTCGTCCGCGACTCGAACGCGGGACCAACGGATTAAAAGTCCGCTGCTCTACCAACTGAGCTAACGACCCAAATAGGTTCAAAACAGATAAGTGGTGGGTCGTCCGCGACTCGAACGCGGGACCAACGGATTAAAAGTCCGCTGCTCTACCAACTGAGCTAACGACCCGTATCGTTTTGATGTCGCGTATTTTAGCAAGTTATTCAACTAACACAAGAGGTAATTCAAAAACATTTGCATGATTGCCTATAAAAAGCACGATTTCCTCTTGTTTAGTTAAAAAATGAACTAAAAACGGTATTTATATGCCTGAATATTGTCAAAAATTTCAGTTGTGACGTCACAATAACTGTTTGCACCAGGTAATAAAGCGAGTAAACGTTCAGAAGTTTTGCCTGGATTAAACGCATCTTCCTTCAATTTATTCTTTTGATATTTAAAAGTACCTGTTGTTTCAACCTTAGCTTGTACACGTAAAAACACAGGTACTGCGTAAGTAGGTAGGCATTTTTTAAATATAGTGACCATTTCTGTTAAATCAGCGTCATTTAACTCAGCACCATCAGCAAGTGTGATTGCTGCCATACCAGCACGACCATTCGTATTTGGAATTTCTACACCATAAACCACTGCTTCAGCGATCTTGTCATACTCACAAACCATGTTCTCAACTTCAGTAGTAGATACATTTTCGCCTTTCCAGCGGAAGGTATCTCCTAAGCGGTCAACAAATTGGGCATGACGGAAACCAATATTACGAACAAGATCACCTGTGTTGAAATATGAGTCACCTTTTTTAAAGACATCTTTCATAATCACAGATTTATTCTTTTCTGGGTCTGTATAGCCATCAAAAGGTGAGCGACTGGTAATTTTACCGACTAGCAAACCGATTTCACCTGCCTTAACTTTTTTACACCAACCCTTTTTATCGCGTACAGGTTCGTTTTTCTCTTTATCAAACTCAATAATGGCATAGGGCGTAGGAGAGAAGCCTACCGTGTTGTCAAAGTTAAAAATATTACTAAAGCCAACATTGCCTTCACTTGATGCATAAAGCTCAAGAACCTCTTGGACACCAAAACGTTGTTTGAACTTATCCCAGATGTTTGGACGCATGCCATTACCGATCATTTTGGTTACGCGGTGGGCACGGTCAATTTCTGTAGGAGGAGCATCCATTAAGTAACGGCAAAGCTCTCCTACATAGCCAATTGCAGAGGCATTAAATTTCTGAACATCTTTCCAGAACGCGCTGGTTGAATATTTACGTCGAATTGCAAGGGTAGAACTTCCTGCAATCACCCCACACCAGCACACGACGACACCCGTTGCGTGGTACAGCGGTAAAGTGACATACATCACATCAGCTGGACCAAGGTTTAAAATGTGACCATAGGTGCCATATGCGAGCGTCCAGCGACTATGTTTGAAAATAACAGCCTTTGGTAAGCCTGTTGTGCCCGAAGTATAAATATAAAACAGGCCATCATTGCCATGAACAGATTGCGTAGTCGATGGGTTAAATTTTGGAAATTGATCAATTTCTATTGCAAGATTGGCATAACCTTGAGGCGCGGTTCCCGCATCTTGACGTGTTGCCTGATCTGCAAACCAATGGAAACGGTCTGTAGGAACATTTAAGTCCTGACGAATTTCATCAATTACAGCTCGAACTTCTTCACCCGCAATTACGGCAATTGGTTTTACAAGATTGATGCTATGAGCGAGGACCTTACCTACTTGAGAGGTATTAACAAGCGCAATAGTTACCCCAATTTTAGCTAAGCCTACAATTGTGGCAATGAGTTCAGAACGGTTCTCCACCATTACCGCAATCACGTCACCTTTACGTGCGCCGAGAGAGAGATAGTAATGAGAAATCTGGTTAGCCCATTCGTTTAAAGCTTCGTATGAGTAACTTTGATCTTCAAATAATAATGCAATGCCTTGCGGATTTCGCTTAACAGCTTTTTCAAAAGCGACACCTAATCCCGTTGGTGTATTTGCTGTTCTTAAGTAAGCCTGTTTAAGACCATTCAGGATATGGGGCACTTTGGGGATGAAGCTAGGAAGTCTTGTGGCAACATCACCAAGCGTAATGATATCGGTCTGTGTTGTCTGGCTCATATCAATCCTATTTATTTTTCGATCAATCCAAAAAAGGTTGCGTTGGCAAAAGTACAGTATTTTTCATGGTTCACCATGCTTTTAAAACTTTTCTTCTAGTGCAATCAACCTAATTGGTTAAAAATAACAAAAAAAACCTAGTCATCGAAATGACTAGGTTTGTTTAAATTAGTTGCAATTGAGCAAATGATTTACTCAGCTACAGGATTTGCTTTCTTTGGTGGACGACCACGAGGACGACGAGGTGGGCGATTTGGTTTGTCCAGATCCGCCTTAGAATCTTCTGATTCAACCTCAGCAGTAGTTTCTGTTGGTGCTACAGCTTGTTCTGCGGCTGCTTTAGCTCTTGCCGATGCTTTCGGTTGTTTCACAACCGGAGCTTCAACCACAGTTTCAGCTGGTGTTTTTTCGCTTGTTTCACTTTGCGCTACTTCACTCACCTGATCAAGCTCAAGCGGTTGTTGTTTTGACTCAACAGGTGCTTGCGTTTCTGCAGCTGGGGCAACAACAGTTTCTTCAACAGCTGGAGCTACAGGAGCAGCTTCTTCTGGTGCAGAGTGTTGTTGTTTAACTTGCTCAAAAGCTTGTTCAGCAGCAAGTTTTGCTAAACGACGACGCTCACGTGGATCATTAGCAACACGCGGTGTTTGCTCTTTTTGTGGCGTCAATGGAAGTACAGGCGCAGGCTCTGCTTCTTGTGATGGCTTGTTGCTTGGAAGCTCTGCATCACGAGTAACAGGTTTCTTGTCTTCATCATCAGACGCGACTTCGGTTACGAGAGTACTTGCATACTGTTCAACAAATTTCTGCAATGCACGATTAAATGTTGGGACTAAGCCAAACTGTTCAATCAATACTGTACAGTCCTCACCATAAACATGACGAATCAAGCTACCAATCGTATATTGCGCCAAAGTTGGAATTTGCGATGGGGCAATAGATGGTACCGCAGCTTTAGCACGTTTTGCGTTGCGTTGTTCACGGCGACGCATACGAGGGTCATTACTCGCACGTTGAATTTGCGGTTGATTTTTGTTGTCTGCTGGAGGAGGAGTAGTTTCTTCTGTTTCAGCAGCTACCGTCTCTTCTACAACAGCAACAGGGGCTGGAGCTGACTCTTGAGCGACTTCAACAACAGGTGCTGTTTCAGTGCGCTCAACAGGTTGGTCAGGAGTTAAAGCAATAATTTCGCTTTGTGCCTGATCAACATTGATCACTAAGGCTGTATTCATGACTTCATGCTTTGGAGCATCAATCAAATCAACCTTAATTTGTTTCTCATCAACCACTACTGGTGCCGGCGCATTTTGATTTTCATTTAATACGCTTGGATCGCGGTGGCGATTTGGACGGTTCGGACGTTGATTATTACGGTCACGGCGCGGCACAGCATTTTCAGTTTGTTGTCCATCATTTTGATGTTGTGGATGTGGCTGATCTGGGTGCTGACGCTTTTGTTGACGTTTTAACTCACGTTGTTCTTGACGTGATAATTGTACAACTTCTTCATGAACCTGTTGTGGTTGTTGCGGTTGCTGTTGTTGTGGCTCTTGAGCATGGTGATGTTGTTCACGTTGCTCTTTGTGCTTACGTTTTTTGTTGTTTGGACGTTGTTGTACTTTATTGTCGTCTTTTTCAACATTCTCACGAACTTCCTGTTTAGCAGGAGATTGTGAAATATAAGCATTGTTAGATGGAGCCGAAACAACTTCAGCAACTGCTGGTACTACGACTTGTCCAAACTGGCCACGGCTTACAGCGCCCGTATTCACCATTTGTTCAATTGTAGCAGCAGCATTTTGTGCCGAGCGAGATTGATCAACAGTTTTAGCTTGTTTTTGAACAAAAAGGTTCTCTAACCATGCACAAGGACTTGCCGCTTTTTGAGTGCTTGATTGAGCAGCAGAAGGTTGAGCTGATTGATTTACTTTCTTTTGTCCGGCAGTGTTTGCAGCAGGAGCTGCATGAGTATGGCCATGATCTGCTTCTTCTAAATGCCATTCAGAAGATTCATAACCTAACTCTTTCTCACTTGAACGAGTTGCTTCAGTACGTTCGTAGCTAGATGGTGCAAATCCATCTGGATTGTACTGAATTTCATAGTGAGGTGTTTCTAAGTGTGGGTGAGGTAAAATAGTCACACGAACACTAGAAGTTTGCTCTAAGTAAACAAGGCTGTGTCGTTTTTCATTGAGTAAGAACGCTGCAATTTCAACAGGAACTTCTACTTGTACTTCACCATGACGTTCACGAAGTGCAATTTCTTCTACTTTACGCATAATTGAAAGCGAAAGTGAACGTAAGTCACGAACCATGCCTGTGCCATGACAGCGTGGGCAAACATATCCAGTTGCTTCTTCAAGTGATGGGCGTAAGCGTTGACGGCTCATTTCCATTAAGCCAAAACGAGAGAGTTGGCCAAACTGAATGCGTGCACGGTCGCTTTGTGTTGCTTCACGAAGTTTTGCTTCAACCATACGTTGGTTGCGTTCTTTAGTCATATCGATGAAGTCGATAACAACTAAACCGCCAATGTCACGAAGACGAAGTTGGCGAGCAATTTCTTCTGCTGCTTCTAGGTTTGTATTAAGCGCAGTTTCTTCAACGTCATGTCCACGAGTCGATTTCGCAGAGTTAATATCGATTGAAACTAAAGCTTCAGTCTGGTCAATTACGATTGAACCACCAGAAGGAAGTTTTACTTCACGCTCGTAAGCAGTTTGAATTTGGCTTTCAATACCAAAATGAGCAAACAAAGGCTCGTTTAAAGTATAAGTTTTAAGTTTGTCTAATTGACGTGGCATAACTGCTTTAACAAAGTTATACGCTTCGTTATAGGCTTGTTCGCTATCAATTAAAATTTCTGCAACGTCATCACGTAAGTAATCGCGGATAGCACGAGTCACTACACCAGCTTCTTGGTGAACAAGCATTGGAGATGGACCAGAACTTGCAGTGCCTTGGATTTGTGCCCAGAGGTCAAGCAAATGCTGTAAATCTAACTGTAATTCTTCTTGAGTACGGCCAATACCTGCGGTACGCACAATAACACTCATGCCACGAGGTAAATTTAAAGAAGCTAAAATTTCTTTTAATTCTTCACGTACAGAACCTGAAATTTGACGACTGATACCGCCACCTTTCGGGTTGTTTGGCATAAGAACCAAATAACGTCCAGCAAGTGAGATGAATGTAGAAAGGGCAGCGCCTTTATTACCACGTTCTTCTTTTTCAACCTGAACAAGTAATTCAGTACCTTCAGTGATGAGTTCACGAATGTTTGAAGTTTGTCGCGGGTCTGCTTGGAAATAACTATTCGCAATTTCACGCATAGACAAGAAGCCTTGACGGCCTGCGCCATATTCAACAAACACAGCTTCTAAAGAAGGTTCTACGCGGGTTACATGGCCTTTATAGATATTGGATTTTTTCTGTTCTCGGGTACGATTTTCTAAATCAAAATCGTAAAGACGATTACCAGTGATAAGTGCAACGCGGACTTCTTCTGCGTGAGTTGCATTAATCAACATACGTTTCATGGGTGTGACACCTAATAGTGACCCACACAAACATATCGCACAAACTTAAAGGTTCTGAACGAACATCGAACATGACGGATCATTTCCCAGATCTCAAAATATTTGTGGTCTGAGTCATCTGTTACCGGCTACATTTAGCCTTAACTTCGATTCTCGTCTGTGATGTAGGCAATACTGCTTCAACCTTTAAATCAGACTTCCTTAGTGCTTCACTGGCGGGTGAGCGGTGCATTGGTTAATGACTTTCACTGTCATTGTGCGCGAAGTGACTTCCTTTTAGAAGTTTGATACGGAATGTTCATCGTATCGGTGCTTTCGGCAGTTCCAATGCATCAACGCTTTAGCCTGAAGGCAACATTAAGGAGCGATTTGTCTGATGTGTATCAGTTTACGTTCCATAACCAACTAGAGTTGGTAACATATTTTTTTGAACAAACTGAATTAAACGCAACAGTTTGTCATTTTGCCGATATAATAAGCCTTCGGCGTCGGCATAATTCTTTAGGACCTATCCGAGCTGATGGTGAAAGCATCATTTTGATTGAGGTTTCAATCAGGGAAATTCCCTATTAGATGTTCACTTACGGCGGTATCCGTGCGCTGACTATATCAAACCTTGCAGCATCTGCCTATGGGCTAAGCTTAGATTTCTTGTGAAAAAACTAAGCTAAACGGTCATTTATTAATCAAATTTAGCAAAATTTCAGGTTTAAATATTAGTATGAATTCTACACAGCAATGGCAAAGTGTCACTTGGTTTGAGGTGGATGAACATCAAGCAGGACAACGAATTGATAATTTCCTGTTCTCGCGTTTAAAAGGTGTACCTAAAAGTCGTATTTATCGTTTGATTCGTGAAAGTCAGGTTCGAGTAAATAAAAAACGTGTTAAAGCAGAGACTAAACTTGAGATTGGCGATCAGATTCGTGTTGCTCCAATTCGTTACGAACAAAAAGATGAAACAGCCGCTCCCGTCAGTGATAGTGTAGCACAAGGCTTATTAAGCCGTGTGGTCTATGAAGATGAAGGGTTATTAGTTGTTAATAAACCTTCAGGTATTGCTGTCCATGGTGGCAGTGGTATGGCATACGGTTTGATTGAGGCACTACGCGCAGCAACAGGCAAAAAATATTTAGAACTTATTCATCGTATTGACCGGGATACTTCAGGTCTGGTCATGATTAGTAAAAAACGTAGCACCTTAAAACAACTACAAGATATGTTGCGTGAGCACAAAATCCGTAAAACCTATGCTGCAATTGTTAAAGGCCAAGTGAGCCTAGACAAACAGCTAATTGATGCGCCTTTATTACGATATGAGCTGGCAAATGGCGAGCGTCGTGTACGTGTGACTAAAGATGGCAAACCAAGTAAAACCGAATGGGTGGTAGCAGAGCGCTTTAAAAATGCGACATTGGTCCATGCGTCGCCTTTGTCTGGTCGTACTCATCAGATTCGTGTGCATGGTTTAAGCATTGGACACCCTTTGATTGGTGATGATAAATATGGACACACGACCGAGTACTCTGGCCCTGAAGCACGTCGTTTATGTTTACACGCAATGCGTTTAGATATTCCGGGCTATCCACCGATTGAAGCGCCGTTACCAGAAGACATGACCCAGTTATTAAAGGCTTTGAGAGTGGCAAAATGAGTCTAAAAACCGAATTAGTTATTTTTGACTGGGATGGGACTTTATATAACTCTGTTGGACAGATTGTTGCTAGCTTGCAACATGCCGCAGAACAACATGAATTGCCTTTAACCGATGAAGCAGCAAAAAGCATTATTGGTTTAGGTTTGCCCGAAGTTATGCAAACCCTATTTCCAGAAGCGCCTGAGTTACATGATTCAATTTTAAAGGCGTATGGCGATCACTATATTGCAAACTCTACAAATGATGCATGGTTCGATGGTGTTGCTGAGCTACTACATGATTTAAAAGCGCAAGGTTTAAAACTTGCAGTCGCAACGGGTAAAAACCGTCGTGGGCTAGATCGTGTAATCGCAAAAACACAGAGTACTCATCTTTTTGATGTGACTCGAGCAGCCAATGAAACCAGATCGAAACCAGATCCGCTCATGTTACAAGAAATCTTAACAGTCACTGGCGTAAGTGTTGAACGTGCGGTAATGATTGGTGATAGTAGCTATGACCTTGAGATGGCTCAGCGGTTAGATATGCCACGTATTGGTGTGGGTTATGGGGTTCATTCGGTTGAAGTGCTACAACAATTCAAACCTTTAACAATTGCTAAAGATGTTCAAGAGCTTCATCACTTTTTAAAAGGTTATGCTCAGTTACCTGCTGTAGATTTAGCGTAATTTAAAGCAGCACGAGGGGGATATAATTCCCCCTTATTTGAATTTAAATAACAATAAGAAGAGAAAAATGAGTCGTTCTATTCGTCTATTAAACCTTTTGCAACAGCTTCGTGAAGCGCGTTATCCAATCACGGCGCAAGTTCTTGCTGAGCGTATGGGAATAAGCGTACGAAGTGTCTACCGAGATATCGATAGCTTACGTGAGCAGGGAGTAGTAATTGAGGCATCGGCAGGTATAGGTTTTCAGCTTAAAGAAGATATTCTATTACCACCAATGACACTCAATGAAAATGAAGTCGAAGCTATTTTCTTAGCATTGTATTGGTTGAAAAGTGTGCCAGATCAATCGTTACAATCGGCATCTACATCTCTATTAGCTAAATTGAATTCTGTTTTACCTGAACATCGCCAATATTTGTTACAGCAAACGACCTTAAGAGCGTTTAATACATGGTTGCCTGTGGATGAAAATCAAGTCGAACAGGTGCGTTTAGCTATTCGGCAGCAAGTCAAAATTTCGATGCATTATCTTGATGAGCAGCAACGGAGTAGTGTTCGAACTTTGTGGCCTTTTGCCTTGGGATATTTTAATGACAAAATTGTGTTGGCCGCATGGTGTGAACTCAGACAAGATTTTCGACATTTTAGAATAGATCGTATTCAACAGCTGAGTTTAAGCCAAGAAATATACCCATCATTTAAGCAACAATTATTTCAGCAGTGGTGGGCACAAGAGTCGCAGACTACTGACAAAAACTGACAAAGAGGTTTTGTAGACTAGAACCCACGATAAACAAGGAGCCATAAAAATGAGCCTTAAACTTTATACTAACAAAGAGTCACGTGGTGTTGTGATCGACTGGCTTTTAGCCGAATTAGGTGTTGAATGTGAGCGTATTGAAGTTGCATACAGAACCGAAATGAAATCACCAGA
This sequence comes from Acinetobacter sp. WC-141, assembly GCF_000313935.1. Lineage (GTDB taxonomy): Bacteria > Pseudomonadota > Gammaproteobacteria > Pseudomonadales > Moraxellaceae > Acinetobacter. The sequence goes on from NZ_AMSS01000086.1 coordinate 137,356, forward strand.
ATATTTAAAAATTAACCCTTTTGGAAAAGTGCCTGTATTGGTGGATGGCGATGTTGTGATTTATGAGCTAGGCGCAATCTGTGCTTATCTGGCTGATAAATTTTTTGACAAGGGATTGGCTCCTGCACTAGGTGAGCCAAAACGTGGTTTGTACTATCGCTGGTTATTTGTGATGGCAGGCCCATGGGAAGCTGCGGGTGTTGATAAAGCCCTTGGAATAGAAGTATCACCTGAGCAAAAAATGTTTGTTGGCTATGGCGATTACAACGATGCTTACCAAGCTTTAGTGCAAGGGCTTAGTGAAGCAAACCCGTATGTATGTGGTGAGCAATTTACTGCTGCTGATGTAAGCGTTGGAGCAATGCTTTTATGGCAATTGAAAATGGGTATGATTGAATCCCATCCTGTCATTACTCGCTATGTGGAAAACATCAAACAACGTAAAAGTTTGCAAACACTAGGTGCAGTTTTCTCCAGCTAAACTTTTAAGTAAAAAGTCATCCAAAAGGATGGCTTTTTTATTCGGTAAATAAAAAAATTTAGTTGGTAAGAAAGCCAGCAGCAACGTTAATACAGATCGCTAAAATTGTGGTATTAAACCCAAAAGACAACACTGCGTGAAATAAGTTTAAAAGACGCATGTGTTTGGTGGTAATCGAAACATCGGCAGTTTGAGCAGAAGTACCAATAATATAACTAAAATATAAAAAGTCGGGGTAAGTCGGATGTTCTGTGCCAGGGAAATCTAAACCACCACTTTCTTCATTTCTAGACAAAGCCATATAGAAATCATGTGCGTAATGCAGGGCAAAAACGGTATGCATAAAAAGCCATGCAGAAACAATGGTAAGTAAAGCTAAAGCCACATGGCCTAACTTGGCAGAATGATCAGAAGGAAGTTGGGAAAGCTGTATTAAAATAGCAACTAAGGACATGGCTAAGGCCAATAAAACAATCAGCATAATGACCCATTTGCTTTCATCTTGTTTTTTAGCTTGCTGTTGCATTTGTGAATGATCAGCACTTTTCATGAGCTGCCAGACATGTAGTAAATATATACTAATGGAGGTATTCCAGCTAACTAATAAAATAGTTGACCATTTCCAAGAAGTTAACCATGTCAGAATACCTGCTGTAATAAATCCTATGAATAAAGCAATAAAGAAATGAGGGCGGTTTAGTACACTACGTCCAAGATGTTGAAATACTGCAACCATTTTTTCCTAATCTCCTTTTACTACGTGGTAAATATATTATTTTTTATTGAATGGTGAAAATAATATCTAGTTTTATATAGATTTTATTTCAAGATTTTCATTTATATTTAAGAAATATTTTCTTTTACCTTGTAAGTAAAATAGAGCAAAATCGCGGACTAAACTGTTTATAAAAAGTATAAAATAAATAAAAATAATATTTACTTATACTTTTTATAAAAGTGCTCTTATTAATCATATGCTTAAAAATAAAAATATAGTTTTCCCAATTATGCTTGATTTAAATTTTTATCCAGATGAAACACTTTAGTGAGTTGATCAATAAACTTTTGAACACCTAAAGACTGTGAATTTTTACGGTAATTTACGAATAAATCGAGTGTTGGTAATTCGATATCGAGCGGGCGAACTACAGTGTTTTTGATTCCTAAAGGTGCAACATAGGCGGGTAAAATTGTACAACCTAATCCAGAGCCAAGAGAGTTAATGTTAAACAACATGCTATCCGCTTTTTGAACAATGTTCAGGTCAATATTGTGTGTTTTGGCAAAGTCTAAAATCGTGTTATGTAATGTTTGTGACTGCTCGGCAGCGGGAATAATAAAATCAACGCCGTGTAAAGCGTAGACAGGAATGCGGTCATATTGAGTAAGTGGATGATTTTTAGGAAGTAAAAAAATCAGAGGTTCAGTTAAAACAAATTGGCTTTGGATATCATCGCTATCCGTGTTTTCTCGAGTAAAGGTAATATCTAACTCACCTTTTTTTAAAGCTTTAAGTTGTTCAGTATTGTTTAAGTTAGATAATTCAATGATGAGATCGGGGTGTTGTAGTCGTAGATTAGGAAGAACGTAAGGGAAAATTTTCATTTCTGCGATGGGGACAAAACCGATACGCAACTGTTGCTGTTTGGCTTTAGAAACTTGTCGTGCCATAGCAACTGCTTTTTCAGCTTGAGCAAGAGTTAGGCGAGCATGTTCTAAAAACACTTCACCTTCTTCGGTTAACTCAACTTTACGTTTCGTGCGATTTAAAAGTCGTACACCAACATCTTCTTCTAAATCTTTAATCTGTTGGCTAAGAGAGGGCTGTGCGGTAAAAAGTTTAAGAGCGGCTTTACTAAAATTTAATTCTTCAGCAACGGTAATGAAATATCGGAGGTGGCGTAGTTCCATAAGACTAATCCAAAAAATGTCTTACTATGATTTATGTGAAGTATAAAGCATAAAGGGATATAGCGTGAAGGTACTTTAGGTATTTATAAAATAAATGGAATTTTAATTTTCATTAAACATTTAATATAGAATTATAAGTTCTAGTAATTCATAAAATATATTAATTATTAGAATTTAAATACATTATTTTTACTTAATCAAAGAAAAATTTAAATGTTTTAAATATTCATGTGGGTAATTCTCATATTATGCAAAAATGAAGAAGAATAAATTAAAGTTATAAAATATAAATCGTGTCAGACTGAATCAAATTTAATTGTTACTAAATATTTTGTTTCCTCAGCTGTTAAAAGATTTTAAATTAGAAAAGTACGGCCTATCAAGGTAGGGCAGAGTAACTCGCTGACAACTTCACGTGACTTATTATTGTTATGTTATACAAGTGCTCTTAATAAGAATCGTAATTATCGAAGCATAAACCCAACACATCTATGTATTTTTTATGGCAATCTAATTCAAATTATGTTGGCTGTGACCACAATAAAAGGGATATTTATATGATAAATAAGTGTAAGTGCCATAGCTTAATTTGTTTTAATCGTTAAGATAGAAACCTGAACACATCCATTCTGCCGATGCTAAAACATAGAAAAGCCCATGAAAGACAAGCCGACATTAACATATCAATTGCCGACTCAGTCCTGTTGGACGCATACATGGATAAAACCTCCTTTTTATCATCCCGAGTCAGGGCGTGAAACGGATACACGTTTTTATAATCAACAACCTAAATTACCTGCTCGTGGCTCAAAAGAGCTATTGCGTTGGTTAGTCACACGCGAGTCTTTTACATGGAAAGTGGATATTCAAAATGAATATGATGCTCGTGTAAATACGGCTGTGACACTACCCCAAAATCGACCTCAGGCAGATATAGATGATTGGCAAGTTTGGTTTGTTGGTCATGCAACCGTATTGATTCAGATCGGCCCTTATAACTTTATTACAGATCCAGTATGGTGTGATTATGCAAGCCCTTCACATGGCCGTGGTCCACGACGTGTGTGTCCGGCAGGTTTTGCGCTAGAACAATTACCGACTATTCATGGTGTTCTACTCAGCCATAATCATTATGATCATATGGATTTGGCTACACTTGAGTGGCTACATAAAAAATTCGCAATGCCGATTTATACTGGACTCGGGAATGGCTTTTATTTACCAAAAGAGTTTCATGTGATTGAGATGGATTGGTGGCAAGAAATTCCCTATCATGAATTAAGAATAATCTATACGCCTGCACAGCATGGCTCAGGTCGTGGTCTACGTGACCAGAATAAAGCACTCTGGGGCGGCTTTTCGGTTGTTGCTAAAACTGGTCATTGTTTCTTTGCGGGTGACACAGGTTATGCAGGTCATTTTAAGCAAATTCATGCACGTTATGGTGCGCCAAGGGTTGCCTTACTTCCAATCGGGGCTTATGAACCACGTGAACTGATGAGTTATGTACATATGAATCCACAAGATGCGCTACATGCGCACTTCGATTTACAGGCTCATCGTTCTGTTGCGATTCATTATCGAACTTTTCAGTTGACTGATGAAGACCGAGAAGATCCAGAGCATGCTCTAGGGCAAGCAATTAAAGCTTCATCGAAACTTGCGAATCCTTTTTATTGCATTCGAGAAGGGCATAAATTGACCGTGTAAAAGTGCATCATTTTATATTTAAGTTAAAAAAGCCAGTTCAATTTGAACTGGCTTTTTATTATTTTGACTAAAATTAAGCTAAGTCAAAACGATCAAGATTCATAACTTTAGTCCATGCTGCGACAAAGTCTTGAACAAATTTTTCTTTACCATCTTCCTGAGCATAAACTTCTACAAGTGCACGCAAGATTGAGTTTGAACCGAACACTAAATCATTACGTGTTGCGGTAAATTTTACTGTGCCTGTTTTACGGTCTTTGCCTTCAAATACTTCACCTGAGGAATCAACAGGTGCCCATACAGTAGACATGTCGAGTAAGTTCGTAAAGAAGTCTGTGCTGAGTACACCAACTCGCTGAGTGAATACACCGTGTTGTGAACCATCCCAGTTAGTGCCTAGAACACGTAAACCACCAACCAATGCGGTTAACTCAGGTGCAGTCAAAGTCAGTTGCTGTGCTTTATCAATTAATAATGCCTCAGTTGATACGCCGACGCCGTCTTTTTTCCAGTTTCTAAAACCATCGGCAAGGCCGAGAAGTAATTGGAAAGATTCGACATCAGTTTGACTTTGTAATGCATCAACACGACCTGCGGCAAATGGAACGCTAATATTGAAACCTGCCGCTTGAGCAGCTTGCTCTACACCAACGTTACCTGCTAACACAATTAAGTCAGCTAATGACAGTTGAGTTGAGGCTTTGATTTCTTCAATTTTAGTTAAAGTTTCAACAGCTTTTTGGTTGACTTCCCAATCACGTTGCGGTGATAAAGCAATACGTGCGCCGTTTGCGCCACCACGCTTGTCTCCCCCACGGAAAGTTGACGCTGAAGCCCACCCAAGAGAAACCAACTCGCCAGCAGATAGCCCTAGTGCAACAATTTTTGCTTTTGCATCAGCAATGCTTGCAGCCGATGGTGCAGCGCTAGCAGCAGGTAATGGATCTTGCCAAATTAAATCTTCAGCAGGAACTTCTGGTCCTAAATAACGTGCTTTTGGTCCCATATCGCGGTGAGTTAATTTAAACCAAGCGCGAGCAAAAGCATTGGCAAAGGCTTGTGGATCGTTAAGGAAACGACGAGAGATCTTTTCAAACTCAGGATCAAAACGTAAGGTCAAATCTGTAGTCAGCATTGTTGGTTTACGTTTGATTGATGGGTCGAACGGATCAGGGATGATCGCTTCAGCATCTGCTGCTACCCATTGAATTGCACCAGCAGGTGAACGTTCTTGTACCCACTCGTATTTGAAAAGGTTTTCAAAGAAGTAGTTGCTCCATTGTGTTGGAGTCTGTGACCAAATCACTTCTAAGCCAGAAGTGATCGCGTCTTTACCAACACCAGTACCGAAACTGTTTGACCAGCCAAGGCCCATTTGTTCAATTGACGCTCCCTCAGGATCAGCCTGCACATGGTCAGCAGAGCCAGCACCGTGGGTTTTACCTAAAGTATGACCGCCTGCAATCAAAGCAACAATTTCTTCGTCATCCATTGCCATGTTGCCGAAAGTCGCGCGAATGAACGGCGCAGCCGATTTTGGGTCACCACTGGCTTGAGGGCCTTCAGGGTTTACATAAATTAGACCCATTTCGGTTGCAGCGAGGTTGCTGCCTTCTAATGCTTCAGAATTTCGATGAGCTAACCATTCTTTTTCATCACCCCAGTTTACATCGTTGTCTGGTTCCCAGACATCTTCACGACCTGCACCAAAACCAAAGGTACGAAAACCAGAAGACTCAAGCGCAATGTTACCGGCAAGAATAAATAAATCAGCCCACGATATTTTTTGACCGTATTTCTGTTTAACTGGCCATAGCAAACGGCGTGCTTTATCTAAGCTCGCATTGTCAGGCCAACTATTTAATGGTGCAAAACGTTGTTGACCGCGACCAGCACCACCGCGGCCATCGCCCATACGATATGTACCAGCAGCATGCCATGCTAATCGAATAAATAAGCCTGTGTAATTTCCCCAATCGGCTGGCCACCAATCTTGAGAATCGGTTAATACATTTTTGATATCCGCTTTGAGGGCATAGTAGTCGAGTTTGTTAAATTCTTTACGGTAATCAAAATCTTTACCGAGTGGATTAGAACGTTCTGAATGCTGATTCAGTAAGTCAACGCGTAATTGTTTTGGCCACCAATGTAAACTAGGCGTGCCACCACCGACCGTTACCTCTGGTTTTGATTTATGGCCTGAAAAAGGACATTTTGATTCGTCTGACATGGTTATATTCTCTCTGGGTAATAATTATTGAGCTCTTGATAAAGTAATAGGGCTCATTTTCCTGGACTTCTGGGTTAAAAACTCATGTTTATCAAATAAAGAAATGAGTAAACAAATGGTGAGAGAAACCGTTTAAAAAATTCTTTTCACTAAGATGTTGGCCCATCATTTTTATTCAATAATGCATCAGATTCCTTTAATTGTTATTCCTCCAATTTACTGGATGAAGGTTAAAAAACAAAAGGAAAAATAAGCTGAAGGCTGTAAATAATGATGCATAGAATTACCTCTTCAATTGCTGGAACAACGTAAGATCTTTTAATAACGCTCTTTAAACATAGTAAAAGTAGAAGTTTTATTTTTCAAATGGATTAAATTGTCAATATTGATTTAAAAAACCGATTGTATTTTTGTTTAAAAAAGCAAGGTGAACAAGAATGGAAAGAAATTTATATATTTAGTCTTATTAAGTTATTTGAAATAAAAAAGGAGAGCATTGCTCTCCTTTTTTATTAGATATTAAACATTTACAATTCGATTTGATTTGACCATGTCTGCTAAGCCGTGAGTTTTAAAATAGTACTCGAGCCAGCTTTTCACAATGAGTGGATTATTCATTTTCATAACATCATCAAGTAATTTTTGTGCATCTGTCATTGGTACATGACAAATTGCTTTTCGTACTCGCAAAATGTTACTCGAACTCATCGAAAGGGTATTAAAGCCCATTGCCATGAGCAAGATTGCCGATAATGGATCACCTGCCATTTCACCACAAATACTGATTGGTTTTTTGTGTTCATGACATTCTTTAACCAAGCGTGTTAAAGCACGTAGAATAGAGGGATGGAAATGCGAGTAAACGTTTGCCACATGTGGATTATTACGGTCAACCGCGAGTAAGTATTGGGTTAAGTCGTTCGAACCAACAGAGAAGAAATCGACAAGTTCGGCAAACTCATCAATTTGTAGCAATACGCTTGGCACCTCAACCATAATCCCGATTTTCGGTTTGGTAATTTTAACTTGTTCTTCCTCTTGCACTGCAATCCAGTCACGCTCAAGTAAATAAAGTACTTCTTCGACTTCACTTACGGTTGTGACCATTGGCAATAGAATATGCAAGTTATTTAAACCAATACTGGCTTTGAGCATTGCGCGAATTTGCGCCGAAAAGATCTCTGGATGGTCAAGCGTAAAACGGATACCACGCCATCCTAATGCCGAGTTTTCTTCTTCAATACTGAAGTAAGGCAAGTCTTTATCGGCCCCAATATCTAGAGTTCGCATCACCACAGGTTTATTGGCAAAATGGCTTAACTGCTGACGATAGATTGCACGCTGCTCTTCTTCACCGGGGAAACGTTCCCGTAACATGAATGGAATTTCGCTTCGATATAAACCCACACCTTGTGCGCCGCGTTGTACTCCGCGCACGACATCAATCATGAGACCCGTATTCACATAAAGCTGAACAGATACACCATCTGGAGTAATTGCTTCTCTTGTCTCATATTGCTTGAGATCTTTTGCGATCTGTTCATCTTCTTTTTGAATTTCTTTATAACGTTGGCGTAAGCGACGTGGAGGATTTACAAAAACACGGCCCTGATAGGCATCCACGATCATTTCTGCATCATCAAGGGTATTCACAGGCAGTTCAGTTACACCAACCACTGTTGGGATACCTAATGCCCGGGCAACAATCACCATATGTGAGTTGGCTGCACCTTCTGAGGTTACAATTGCTGCAATATTGTCTACAGGTAGTTCTACGAGTGCCGCAGTACTAATTTCTTCGCCAATTAAAATACTGTCTGGACTCAGCTCGCGGTGGCTAGAATCTTCTTCTTGTAAAGAAGCTAAAATACGGCGTCCTAAATCTTTAAGATCAGAAACCCGCTCACGAAGATAGTCATCTTCCATTTGTGCAAATAGGGCAGTGTGCTTTTCAATGACACGACGTACTGCACCTTGTGCCCAGTGCCCATCACGAATGAGTTCTTTAATTTCGGCCGGTAACGCATTTTCATCTAGCATTCTTAAGAAAACACTAAATAAAGCGCGTTCTTCTGCCATTAAAGAATCATGCATTTTTTCATCTAGAGAGCGAATCTCTGAACGAACTGATGAAATGGCTTGATCTAAAATACGGAGTTCATCGCTAATATCTTCTGCTTCGCGGTCGGGTACAGAACCCAAATCGGCAGGAGGATATAAAATAATAGCGCGACCTAAAGCAACCCCACCTGCACCTGAAGCGCCTTGAAAGGTTTTATAGGCAGGGCCATTACTTGGTTTACGAAATACATCAATATTTCCAACTGCGTGTGCGTGGGCAATAACACCAGAAAGCTGGGCACACAGCGTAACTAAAAAAGACTCGGCAGCTTCGCTAAAATCTTGAGGAAGTTTGTTTTGGACAACCAAAACACCCATAACCTTACGGCGGTACATGACAGGAACGCCAAGGAATGAGTTGTAAATTTCTTCGCCTGTTTCAGGTAAATACAAGAAACGCTCATGTTTTGGTGCATTGTCCAGGTTAACAATTTCTTCTCGTTGACCCACCAGACCCACCAAGCCTTCACCTAATTGCAGTGAAACATGACCGACAGACTCAGGATTTAAGCCTTTTGAAGCCATCAAGACATAGCGCTGATTTCGTTCATCGAGCAAATAAATAGAGCAAACATCCACTTTCATGGCCTCAGCAACCTGATTGACCATAATGTCTAACGATTCATGCAAACTGACGGACGCATTAACCTCTTGGACAATGCGCCGTAGAGTGTCGAGTTGCATGTTTGACATGGATGTATACTCCAGTATTTTTTTAGACTATGAATGTATTTATAACAGCACTTTTAACAAAAATCATTTGCTAGATAAATGATTTTTAGGGTAATTGTTGCATCGGCAACTGTGTACACAACTCCACCATGGCTTTGCGATAAACATCACGCTTGAAGTTCACCACTTGTCCAAGAGGATACCAATAGCTAACCCACTGCCACTCATCGAACTCGGGTGGGTCGGAGAGGTTTAACTGAATATTTTTTGCATGCGCAGTTAACTTCAGTAAAAACCATTTTTGTTTCTGTCCGATACATACGGGGTCAGAGTCTGACCGAATGTACCGATGTGGCAAACGATAACGCAGCCATCCTTTGGTTTGCGCAATAATCTGGACATGTTCGGGCAATAAGCCGATTTCTTCTCTCAGTTCTCGAAAAAGTGCCTGTTCAGGGGTTTCTCCAAACTGAATGCCTCCTTGTGGAAACTGCCAAGCATTGTGACCAATGCGCTTTGCCCATAAAACCTGTCCATCATCGTTTGCCAAAATGATCCCGACATTCGGTCGGAAACCTTCTGAATCGATCATTTGGCTACCTAAATATTGTCTATATCGTTGACTTTAATCGCGGGGACAAACACTTTTTTATGTCCAGCTCGAAAAGATCAAAGTAAAATGTTTAAATTGCTACGATCTTAACGAATTTCTATCGACTAGCGGAGATAGATTTACATTTTTTTTCTTAAATTTCAGTTTAAACGAGAATTTTCATGAAACTGGCGTTGTTTGATTTAGACCATACCTTGTTAAATACCGATTCAGACCACTCGTGGGGTGAATTTTTAGTCAATGAAGGTTTGGTTGATCCGGTTCATCATCGTCAGATGAATGATAAATTTTATGAAGATTACAAAGCAGGACAACTTGACCCATATGCTTATAATGAATTTGTCTTTGGATTTTTAACAAAGCACGACAATAATTACTTAACTGAACTTCACCAGTTGTTCATGCAAAAAGTGATTCGTCCACAAATGCGTCCAAAAGGTTTTGATGCAATCAAAAAACATCAAGATTTAGGTCATACAATTGTCGGTATTACAGCAACAAGCGATTTTATTACTGCGCCAATTTTCCGTGAATTTGGAATTACAGAAATTTTGGCAACCAATGCTGAAGTTGCTGAGGGGAAATATACAGGTAAAGTGGCTGGTTTAGCGTGTTACCAAAAGGGCAAACTTGCACGTCTAGAGGGTTGGTTGGAAGGTCGTAGCGTATCTGAATCTTGGGCTTATTCAGATTCAATCAACGATCGTTTTTTACTTGAATATGCAACTCATGCGATTGCAGTAAATCCTGATGATCGTCTTGAAAAACTGGCTCAAGAAAATAATTGGGAGATTCAGGACTGGTCAATTTCACAGGCATGATATTCCTCAGGATTTGAATCGCTTTTGCTGCATTGAGAGTAAGGGCGATTTAACTCGGTCGTGATGATGGGTGAGGATATGATGGATAATCAGAATGAGGCTGAAGAAAAGAAGACCCGAAGCGGCAATCTTCTTGAAGAATTTGTTGGGCAGCTAATTGACGGTTTCATCACGCTCCTTGGTGAACTCTTTATTTACATTATTTTTCTATTATTTTCAGGTACTTTGATCGGCATTGTTGTTGCCGCGATTTTCTTTGGTTGGGGCATACTATTTTTACTGCTGCCTTTTGCAGTTCTAATTTATATTCTTTTTAAAAAATATAACCATTAATAGAATTATTCCTTATTCCTGCATCATTTTAATTAGTTCTTGCATTGCTCTAGATTGAGTACGTGCAGGATGCCATACCATACCTAATTGTCGATTCATTTCTACATCTAAATCAAGTTGCTGCATATCTTGATTTAGCAGAGTTTTTGGTAAAACTGACCAACCTAAACCAATCGACACCAACATGCGAATAGACTCAAGAGGGTTATTACTCATGGTGATTTTTGGTTTAAGCCCTTGTTTTTCAAACTCGGCTAATGTGATTTGAGCAGTGTAAGTTTGTGCAGCGGGTAACAAGCTTGGGTATTCAATGAGGTCTTGTAAGCTGAGATTCTTTTTTTGTGCAAGTGGATGAAATGGGGCAGCAACAAAAACTAAAGGATCATTCCAAATGGTAATGTAGTTAAGACGCTCATCACCTGAAGGGGGAAGTGTTAAAAATGCTAACTCTAAATCACCAGCCAGCACTTTTTCATGTGCTTGTTCTGAGTCAACAAAATGCACATCTAAAGTGACCTGTGGAAATTGCTGAACAAAGTGTTTAAGGGGGGCGGGTAGATGGTGCAAGCCAATATGATGACTGGTTCCAATTTTTAAACGACCTTGTATCTGAGTTTGTTCATGGCTGAGGGTGTGATGGATATCGCCCAGCTCATTGAGCCAGTTTTTAACTTTTGGTAATAATGAATGTGCAGCATGAGTTGCCTGCACACCTCGGCCTGCGGACTCAAATAGTTTTACACCAAAATATTCTTCTAAGCTGTGAATTCGCTTGGTAACAGCCGGCTGAGTAATAAATAATTGATCTGCAGCCACAGAGATAGACCCTGTTTCCATAACTTTTACAAAAGCTTCAAAGGCTGCAAGATTCATAATACAACTCAACTTGGAATAGAAAAATCGAGAGGCTAAAGTTGCCAAGCCAAAATCGTATCATGCTTGCAGCAAAACGAGTGAGAAAGTTGTGAATTACCGCCCTAATCTTAGCCTAAGCCGTTGTTTCTTTTTCGGCTAAAGCTGATACGCGGCGATCTTTAGCAGCCCATACTTTTTCATGGAAGAAAAAAGCAAAAGCTTGTACGGTTGGTTCAAGCATACTTAAGGTTAAAGCCATCCATATATTACCTGTTACAAAGTATGCAACTATCATTGCTACACTAATATGCATAATGTAATAGCTGAAGGTTTTCTTTAATGTACGTTGATTATTTATAACGAATTTTTGAATATTAGCCATGTTCATTCTCTTTAGCCACTTTAGATATTTTTAGTATAGAGATGAGAGTATAAGATTAAAAATTGATTATGCAAATGATAATCATTAACAAAAACGATTTATTAAATTTGTGGTACCTCAAAGGAATTATAATTTATTCCAAAAAGTTTTATAATTTATAAAAATGATAAATTAGATTTATGTGAAACTCTGGCTATAATCGAAGAAAGATTAGAATTACCCAGTCCAATGGAGCAAGACGACATGGCAGGCAAAACTTTATATGACAAATTGTGGGATGACCATGTTGTTTCACAGCGTGATGATGGCTCATGTTTACTTTATATTGACCGTCATTTATTGCATGAAGTGACCAGTCCACAAGCATTTGAAGGTTTGCAACTTGCGGGTCGTCAACCATGGCGTTTAAGTGCAAATGTTGCTACACCGGACCATAACGTTCCAACGTCTAAAAAAGAACGTGATCAAGGTATCGCCGGTATTGAAGATGATACGTCTCGTATTCAAGTTCAAACCTTAGATGACAACTGTAAAGCTTTTAATATTGTTGAATTCAGCATTAATGATATCCGTCAGGGTATTGTGCATGTCGTTGGACCTGAACAGGGCTTAACTTTACCGGGCATGACAGTCGTATGTGGTGATTCACATACAGCGACTCACGGTGCTTTCGGTTGCTTGGCGCATGGTATTGGAACATCTGAAGTTGAACATGTGTTAGCAACACAATGTTTGATCCAGAAAAAATCTAAAAACATGTTAGTGCGTGTAGATGGCGTATTAGGCAAAGGCGTAACACCAAAAGATGTGGTGTTGGCCATTATTGCTAAAATTGGTACTGCTGGCGGCACAGGCTATGCAATCGAGTTTGGTGGTCAAGTTTTCCGTGATATGTCGATTGAAGGGCGTATGACGGTATGTAACATGGCGATTGAAGCGGGTGCTCGTGTTGGTATGGTTGCTGTTGATGACAAAACTGTTGAATACGTGAAAGGTCGTAGCTACGCACCAAAAGGCGAGCAATGGGAACAAGCTGTTGCTTACTGGGCCACTTTGCATTCAGATGAAGATGCTGTGTTTGATGCAGTCGTTGAATTAAATGGCGCAGAGATCGAGCCACAAGTATCTTGGGGAACTTCACCTGAGATGGTTATTCCGGTCACAGAAGCTGTACCAACTTTAGAACAGGCGAAAGATGACGTTCAACGTAATGACTGGACGCGTGCTTATCAATATATGGGCTTAAATGCAGGTCAAGCATTAGCTGATATTCAACTTGACCGTGTCTTTATTGGTTCTTGCACTAATTCTCGTATTGAAGATATTCGTGCTGCGGCTGAGGTGGTTAAAGGCCGTAAAGTAGCCTCTAGCATTAAGCAAGCCATGATTGTTCCGGGTTCAGGTTTAGTGAAACAACAGGCAGAAAAAGAAGGATTGGATAAAATCTTCTTGGAAGCTGGTTTTGAATGGCGTGAACCGGGTTGTTCAATGTGTTTAGCAATGAATGCAGATAAGTTACAACCGGGCGAACACTGTGCATCGACGTCTAACCGTAACTTCGAAGGTCGTCAAGGCAATGGTGGTCGCACTCATCTGGTGAGCCCGGCAATGGCGGCAGCGGCTGCAATCGCAGGTCACTTTGTTGACGTTCGTTCATTTTAATTCGGTCTGGAGCAAACCATGAAAGCTTATACAGTTGAACAAGGTATCGTTGCACCATTAGATCGTGCCAATGTTGATACAGATTTAATTATCCCAAAACAGTTTTTGAAATCAATCAAACGTACTGGTTTTGGCGATAACTTATTTGATGAACTTCGTTATTTAGATGAAGGCTATCCGGGACAAGATAATTCAGTACGTCCTAAAAATCCGGATTTCGTTTTGAACCAGCCACGTTATCAAGGCGCAAATGTTTTAATTGCTCGTACTAACTTTGGTTGTGGTTCAAGCCGTGAGCATGCGCCTTGGGCATTAAATGAATACGGTTTCCGTACTGTTATTGCACCAAGCTTTGCTGATATTTTCTTTAATAACTGTTTTAAAAATGGCATGTTACCAGTCATTTTGTCAGAAGAAATTGTTGATCAATTATTTAAAGAATGTGCGGCAAATGAAGGATATCAATTAACAATTGATTTAGCTGCTCAGGAAGTACGTACGCCAACAGGGGAAGCTTTTAAATTTGAAGTTGACCCATTTCGCAAGCATTGTTTGTTAAATGGCTTAGATGATATTGGTTTAACTCTTCAAAATGCTGATGCAATTCGTGCTTATGAAGAAAAAACTAAACAGGTTCGTCCTTGGGTATTCCAAGAGTTAAATTAACCTTTTGGTACATTTTAAACATAGCCATGGCGTAGTGTTCAAACTCTTGCTAACATGCTAAAGCATAAAAACACCTTAAAATTATGCACTAGATGAGGATTGGGCTTGAACAATGAAGAGGAACGTTACTCATAGCTTTTTGTTGAGCCTGTGCGCAATAACACTCAGTGCTTGTCAGAGCACGTACAATGTAGTGGATACTGTCCGTATTAAGCAGGCTGAACAAGAAAATTTGGGGCAGAATGCAGTAATATATTGTTCGGGCGCGAAGAGTTGTGAATTTGAACGACTAAATGATATTACTGTAGTGGATGCGCAAACACGACGAATTAGTAATCAGGCAATTCATCAAGGAATTGTACGGTTGCACGGTTCAGTGCTTGGCCAGACCAACAGTTTATATTTATCTGTGCCTGCTAAACAATATGAAGTGGTGATCCGTTTCTATCCGATTTCTCCAGATCGGGCAGAAACATTTCATGTGATTCACCAGTTTAATGCCAACCATCGCTATACATTTAAAATGTACCGAGACAAATCTAACCGTTCGGGTAGTTTGCTCAATGTTTCTGTACCAGATCCATTATGTGTCGATTTAGATCAGGATGGGCGTGTAATTCGCCGTTTTTGTCGACCATTTGATGTAACAACAGGGCTAGGCGAGTTCCTTGAACAGAAAAAACTAACATCGCGGTAATCATAACGCTGCTTGTTTTTGGAAAATGGAAAAAGTTCATGTCTAAACAGATTTTAATTTTAGCTGGTGATGGTATTGGTCCTGAAATTGTTGGGGCAGCAGAAAAAGTATTAAATACAGTAAATGAAAAATTTAATTTATCGTTGACTTGGGAACATGGCCTATTGGGCGGCGCTGCAATTGATGCACACGGTGAACCATATCCAGCTGTAACGAGTGAACAAGCAAAAAAAGCAGATGCAATTTTATTAGGTGCGGTAGGCGGACCAAAATGGGACACCATTGAGCGCTCTATTCGCCCTGAACGTGGTCTTTTAAAAATTCGTAGTGAACTTAACTTGTTTGCTAACTTGCGTCCAGCCATTCTTTATCCGCAATTAGCAGATGCTTCTAGCTTAAAACCTGAAATTGTTGCTGGCTTAGATATTTTAATTGTTCGTGAATTGACTGGCGGTATCTATTTCGGTCAGCCACGTGGTATTCGTGAACTCGAAAACGGTGAAAAACAAGGCTATAACACAGACGTTTATTCTGAAAGTGAAATTAAGCGCATTGCAAAAGTGGCTTTTGAGCTTGCAGGTTTACGTGGTGGTAAAGTTTGTTCAGTCGATAAAGCCAACGTTTTAGAAGTTACAGAACTTTGGAAGCAAACAGTGACTGATTTGCAGCAAGCAAGTTATTCAAACATTCAGCTTTCACATATGTATGTCGACAATGCTGCAATGCAACTTGTACGTGCACCTAAACAGTTTGACGTGATCGTAACGGGTAACTTATTTGGCGATATCTTATCTGATGAAGCAGCAATGCTTACAGGTTCAATCGGCATGTTGCCATCTGCATCGTTAGATGAAAATGGCAAAGGTATGTATGAGCCTTGCCATGGTTCTGCACCTGATATCGCAGGTCGAAATGTGGCCAACCCATTAGCAACAATTCTTTCTGTTGCAATGATGCTTCGTTATACCTTCCGCGAAGAAGCTGCTGCAAAAGCAATTGAAGATGCAGTAGGTCAAGTGCTTGATCAAGGCTTGCGTACAGCAGATATTATGTCTGAAGGCATGACAAAAGTTGGTACAGCCGAGATGGGTGAAGCAGTTGTAGCTGCTCTTGCTTAAAAGGTTCTTATAAAAAAACGCAGCTCAACGCTGCGTTTTTTTGTGCTTATGTTTTAACAAGCTTTGCCTTCATATTGAATAGACTCGGCAATATCATTCTTAAGCTGAAAAATAACTTTGCAGTTGAAATTCACATCGTAAGAATTGCCACTCAGATTACCTGACTGTATAGCGACAGAATTCCCTCTCATGTCGACATTAGTCACCATCGGAATCGGAATGTTTAATGGACGCAAAATCGTATAAATGAGTTGATTAGATGTTTTCTGTGGGGCACTAGAAACTTGAAAACCCAGACTACGTAGATTGATATCTTGCTGAATGGTTGCAGAGGATTTGCCTAGAAAGCTTTTTAAATATTCTTGTAAATCTACCGATTGGCGTGGATGGCTAGTACAAGCGCTCATATTCATGACGATTAAACAGAGTAGGCCAATGGGTAATCGGGTATCTATATTCATTTTTATCTCAATAAAAAATTATATTTATTATTAAAGAACAATAGGTTGTATTTACAATCTTGTAAAGTAAAAAAGGAAGTTTATGATAAATGAAAGGTGAACTTACCTTTAGACTTATACTTACACTCAAACCGTCCTAATAATAATTTTGTAGAAAACTAAGGGAAAATACGATGAGAAAAATTGCTTTTGCATTTTTATGCAGCTTTGGAATGACTGTCGTCTATGCCGATAACTGTGATAGTGCCCGAAATACTTACGATGATATTTACTGTACAAATAAAATTTATGCGAGTGCAGATGCAGATCTGAATAAGAATTATCAAGCATTGCGAGTAAAGTTGAATACCACGCAGAAAAATATTCTTAAGAAGTCTCAGCTTGCATGGATACGTCAACGTGATGCAGATTGTACAGATTCAAATAGAAATAGCGTAGACGTGCAATGTCGTTTACAGACAACGCAAGAAAGAAACCATTGGCTGCAAGAAAGATTGCGTGAATGCCAAACGGTGGGATGTAAAACCAGTCGCTTAAGTGAATAAACAACGCAATAAAAAAGCCACATCATGAAGTGGCTTTTTTGCATTCACTAATTAGCGAGCACGGTACGTAATACGACCTTTAGTGAGGTCATATGGAGTCATTTCGACTTTTACACTGTCGCCAGTAAGAATACGAATATAATGTTTACGCATTTTACCAGAAATGTGTGCAATAACTTCGTGACCGTTTTCAAGACGTACACGGAACATCGTATTAGGAAGCGTTTCGGTGACAACGCCTTCGAACTCAATGAGTTCCTCTTTATTGGCCATAGCCTACCTGATGATCAAATTGGAAAGGCGCAAATTATAGTCAATTTTTTTAAAAAAAACAAGATAGACACGCTTCTACTCAAGCATCTGGTTAAAGTATGACTAATAAAAAAAGATGTAATTTTTTTCACAAAAGAAGAGTAATTCTGTTGTCAGTTTGGTCAATCAACGCTAATCTAAAATCATAGTTATTAGGGACTGTTAATTGCGTAAAGGTCAACAGCCCTAAATATCAGTGAAGTATCTACATGGAAGGGCACTGCGTGGGTCAGCTAACAGATGCATCAGTTGTATTACGCTTTGGCTACCAAGCGATTCGTCGTGCGGGTTTGCCAACAGAAGAAATATTAACCAAAGCGGGAGTTGCTTTAAATCAGGTTGATACGAATGCACGTACACCGTTAAGTGCACAGTACGCCTTTTGGACTGCCGCTCAGGAAGTCAGTAAAGATCCAGATATCGGTCTGCATTTAGGCGAGCATTTGCCTTTGTACCGCGGTCAGGTCATCGAACATCTATTTATTAGTAGTGAAACCTTTGGCGAGGGCTTAAAACGGGCCTTGGCATATCAACGACTGATTAGTGATGCATTTGATGCAAAACTTGTCATTGAGGAAGGGCGTTGTTATTTAACCAATGGCGAACAGATTGGTGCAGATAATCTTGTTAATCGACATTTTTCGGAATGTGCAATTTCGGGCATATTGAGATTTTTTAAGTTCATTACCGAAGGGCAATTTCATCCGATCTTCATCGATTTCAATTTTAGCGAAGGGGCCTCTGAGGATGAATATTTCCGCGTATTTGGCTGCCCGGTCAGTTTAGGTCAAAAAGAGACACGTTTATATTTTGATGCAGCTATTTTAGATTTTCAGCTTTGGCAAGCAGAGCCTGAGTTATTGCAGTTGCATGAGCAGCTTGCAATTGAAAAGTTACAAGAACTGGCTCGTTATGATTTAGTGGGTGAAGTTCGCCGTGCGATTGGTTCAACGCTGGAAAGTGGAGAAACCACCTTGGAAACGGTTGCGGCTCAGTTGAATATTACCCCGCGTCGCTTACGTACTCAGTTAAGTGAAGCTAATACCAGTTTTCAGCAAATTTTGTCAGATTATCGCTGCCGTTTGGCTAAAAAACTTTTGGCCAATACCAACGAGAGTGTTGAACGAATTGTGTATTTAACAGGCTTCTCTGAACCGAGTACGTTCTATCGTGCATTTAAGCGTTGGACGAATGAGACACCAGTTGAGTACCGTAAGCGTAAACAACATCGATAGAAATATAGAGCGCTGGCTAAGCTTACTCAGGTAAGTTTAGCCAATGTGGCCCAAGCGGGGGCTGTGGTAAATCAAACTGCTCGGGATAATTACACTGAATAAAATAAAGACCGTCGGGTGGGGCGGTTATTCCTGCGGCCTTACGATCCTGTGCAGCAAACATTGTATCGATATGATCAATTTCATACATACCTTGACCAATTTCGAGTAAACAACCAACAATGTTGCGAACCATATGGTGTAGAAAACCATCTGCTTCAATATCTAAAACCAAATAGCGTCCATGTTCAAATAAACGGCAATGTTTTACATGTCGTACAGGCTGATTTGATTGGCAAGCTGCTGCGCGGAAGCTTTCAAAGTTATGAGTGCCTTCAAATTTACTTGCCGCTTCGATCATCTTTTTCACATCTAACTTTTGGTAAACGTGAGTAACTTGTTTATGCAAGAGTGCAGGGCGATGAGGCGTGTTATATATAACATAGCGGTAACGTCGAGCAGTCGCTTTAAAGCGGGCATGAAAACTTTCATCCATCAGCTTAATCCACTGAATGGAAATGTCTTTAGGTAGCTGGCTATTTGCCCCTCTTAACCATCCTGTTTCTGGACGAATGGCGTGCGTGTCGAAGTGTGCCACCATATTGGTTGCATGTACTCCTGCATCGGTACGACCAGCACCATGAAGTGCTATGGGTTCATTTGCGACTTTGCTAAGCACACGTTCAATAGTTTCTTGTACGCTGGCAACGCCTGGCTGTTGTGTTTGCCAACCTCGATATTGAACTCCGCTAAATTCAATACCGACTGCATAACGTTGCATGGTTTTACCTCTATTTAATGCAAATTTTCGTTCCAATGGCTGAGCCACTGTTCTGGGGTTGAGTATTTTAAATAGATTTGAAGCGCTTTTGCATAGAGATCTGCATGACTATGTGCATCACTAATGACAATTTTTGCAGTTTTGGCCCATGCACTAATTGCATAGCGCTGATCAATACCACCAAATGTCACCTGAGTTGTTAGAATCGGAACGCAGCCATGTGCATAGAGCTCATCTAATGTGGCAAGTAGTTCTTGGTTTACTGCAATATTACCTGTACCAAAACCTTGTAATACTAAGAATTGAGGTGGGGCTGGTAGCAAGTTTCGTAATTGTTGAACCATTTGAGCGGTTGCAATAGGTTGCATCATCCAATTCAAAATTTGAAAAGATGCTGCACGCTCGATTTGCGTATCTTGCACAATCAATTCATTTTGCTGAGGTGTAAATTCAGACTCAGCTTTAAGACCAGAAAAAGCATCAAGTTCAGTCGTATGAGTTTTTAATGCAGTTTGTGCATGGAATACTTGATGATGGAATGCGAGATAAGCGCCTACAGGTAGGGCAATCACTTGTTCTAATGCAAGATATAAGTTCTCAATCGCATCAGTAAATTCACGGGTATTATCACCTTGAATATTAAGTAATGGATATTGGCTACCAGTAATCACAATATGACAGCTTTGACCCAAAAAGCGGGCTAAGGTTGCAGCCGCATAACTGAGCGTGTCTGTACCATGAATAACAACGAAATGCTGATAACCTTCAAGTTGTAGTTGTTGTATACGTTGAATCAGGCGTAACCAGTCAGGCGCCGTACATGCACTGCTATCAACAATATTGGGCGCAGCAAAGCAGTCAACTGTTAAGTGGGGGGGAATCACTTTTTCAAGTTGAGGTAAGAATTGGTCATAAGGCATAGGAGCTAAAGGTTCACCGATGCAACCAAAAGTACCACCCATATAAAATAAGGCTATTTTTTTCATATTTTTTGCAGGCATAAAAAAGCAGTCATCACTGACTGCTTATGGTAAATCGAACAGTTCTAAGAAGCTATGTGATTAAGTAGGTTTTTCGCACGTTGTTGTTGTTCTGTGTTGAATTTTTGCTCATTACTTGCCAATAAGGCGTGAGCTGCTGGGTAAGCACCTAACTTGATGTATTGCTCAGCTAGTTTTAGATCAAGTTCATTTTCATCTAACTGTTTTAATTCTGGAAAAGCTTCTAGAAGGGGATCTTTAGTTTGATCTGGGGTAGTTACTTCGCCTACTAAATCTACATGGTTTTGAGTTTCAATCTCTGGTGCTGTAACTAACGCAGGCTCATCTAACGAAAATTCAATAGAGGTGATTGAATTCGACTCTAATGGAGCTTGTTCTACCAATTTAAGTTCATCTAATGATGAGATCTGTTCATTAGATTTTACTTCTGGATTTTCATGGGTTAATTCAAGATTAAAATCCAAAGCATTGGTGTTGTTCTCTTGATCTGCTGGTATTGCAGCTGTCTGATATTTTTCCTCAGATTCATCCAAAGGCGCCAAGTCAAAAGAAAACTCTAAGTCAGCCAAATCATTTTTTTCTTGAGATGGTGCTAACTCTGATTTCTGTGTGGGTTGGTTGGTACTTTCTGTAGTCTTGGTTTGCTCAAATGAAAAGTTAAACTCTAAAGGTTCAACTTCAACAGCAGTTTCTTGTTTTACAGGTGTATAGCCTTGTTGCAAGTCATCAAAAGATGCGTCAGAAGAATTTGTTGTTAACTGGTCAAACTGAGCTGTTGTGTCAGGTGAGTCTTTTGGTTCTTCGTATGTTTGAACTTGAGGAAAATCGATAGCATCTGGTTGTCTTGACGACTCATATTCTTTTTGTCTGGCTTCCGCCTGATTCACTATTTCATTGAGTGCTAGACTTCGAATATGACTAATCAGTTGGGTTATAGCAAATTCATCTTTTTGTGCAATATGAACTTCAAGCAATAATAAATAAAGCTCATGTTGTGTATTATCTTTTTTTAACGCCTGATTCACTTGAGCTTCAGCAGCTGAATATTGTTTTTCTTGAATGAGCTGTTGGATTTTTTGACGTACAGCTTCTGGAACAGGGTTGCTTTGTGGAATCGATGGAAGTGTTTCTTCTACCACATTTATTTTACTTTTTTCTCGAGAGTTTTTACTCGATTTAGAGTTCGTTTTTTTATTGTTTTTTCTATTTACCGTTTTCGGGGAAGTGGCCTCTTGTTTCTGGCTATTCTCACGTTTTTTTAAAATGACAGCGACCACGAGTAATATGATGAACGGAATCACATATAACATTACTTTCCCCTTAAAAAAATAAATATTTGCAATATAAAGCGTGCTCACTCTGGTTTTAACTTAATGTTTTTGCTTGTGAGTGTGTTGCTGTGCTTGTAACTGCTGTTGTAACTCTGCCAAACGTGCATTCAAAAGTTGAATACGTTGGTCTTTTAAACGTAAAGTTTGATTTAGTTTGGTTACATTCCTTTGTAATGTAACGGTTTTTTCTCTTTTTGTCATAACTTTTACTGCTAACTCAGTATTGTTTTGACTTTGTTGTGTGTTCTTTTTAGCACTTCCATGCGTAGAATTTTGGCTGTTTTCAGCCACGATGCTCATTTCTGCTTGTTGCAAGCGGTATTTAGCTTGGCCAGAAGGTGATTTTGCAGCATGCGTTATTTCTGTTTTTGATTTATTTTGCTGAGTTTTCGCGACAGGAGTATGGGTAAGTTTTAGAGAGATTCCCTGACGTAAACGGTTTACATCACCTTGAATAAAAGCATGCTGGTTTTGTTGTTGGATATCATGCATGACTTTGGCAACTGGCTGTTTGGTTTTCGCTGCAATACGATTAGCGATGCTCCATAAAGACTCATTGTGTTGTACTACATATTTACCTGAAGTTACTGGTCCCTTAGGCGGGCTCAGGGTTTGTTTCTTTGCAGCAGTTTGACTGAGCTTTTTGGATGGAACAGGTTTCTTTTGTACTGCTAAATTTTTAACCGCCGTTTTTGGCGGATTATTTGCATCTGACTTGTTGATAGCAGGTTTAATTTGTGTCTGATCAGGAGTAGTAGTGCTTGTTGCAATTTGTTGAGTTGCTTGAACCGAAGAGTTTTCATTAACTGAGGTAGATGAATTTGGATTTATTACTGGGGCAGTCCCAGAGCTAATATTAAGGCTGTGTTCACTATTCGAGTTTGTTATCGTTGTAGCTGAAGTTGATGAAGTATATTGGGTACTTTCTGGTAGATTTAAAGCAATATCCTTTTCATTGACAATAAACTGAGGGGATAAAGTACTTTCGTTATTTTCGGTCTTTTTTATAGAAGAAGGCTTAAGTACAGTTTTGATATGCTGCAAACGCGTTGCAGAACCTTCACTGATTTTTACAACAATATTGAGTTCAGGATCAATAACAGGGCGAGACGAGGTAATCACAATAACCCCAGAACCTTGACCATTTTGGCGTGTGTAAAAATTAAGATTTCCCGGTGGCTGATGAGTTACACCCAAAGCACTTAAATCTTCAGGAGTCGCTAAACTGACTTGTAAAGTGGCATTAGGGTCAGCTTGTTGGAAATTCATTTCTGCATATAACAAATCTCCGGGAGCGGACTGAATTTGTATAGGGTCTAATGTAATCGCATAAATAGAAGGCGAAGACATAATGGTGAAAATGGCAATTTTTAATTTGTTATAAACAGTCATCTCAATCCATGACCTAATAAGTCGTAAAGTCGTTCAAAATTATACAATAATGAAATGTAAATAAATTGTAGAATTTTCACAAACCAGTTACGAAAAAGCCGATCTAGTGTGATCGGCTTTTTATTTTGACTGAATAATTCAGATCAAATTATGAGTTTTTGTATTCTACTAAGATGCGTAACATACGGCGTAAAGGTTCAGCAGCACCCCAAAGTAACTGATCACCTACTGTGAATGCGCCTAAATATTCTTTACCCATGTTAAGTTTACGCAAACGGCCAACAGGTACAGTTAATGTCCCAGTTACAGCAACAGGTGTAAGGTCAGTCATAGACGCTTCACGAGTGTTTGGTACAACTTTCGCCCATTGGTTTGAAGTACGAATCATATCTTCGATTTCATCAAGTGGCACATCTTTTTTCAACTTGATCGTCAAAGCTTGAGAGTGACAACGCATTGCACCAATACGGACACAGTGGCCATCGATAGGAACAATTTGTGAGTTACCCAAGATCTTGTTGGTTTCAACCTGACCTTTCCATTCTTCTTTTGACTGACCGTTTTCAAGTTGCTTATCAATGTACGGAATCAACGATCCAGCTAATGGCACGCCAAAGTTAGCAGATGGGAAACCTTCTCCACGTTGTAGCTCGGCAACTTGACGGTCAATATCCAAAATTGCAGATTTAGGATCATCTAACAATGTTTTGGTATTGTTATATAAGTAGCCCATACCAGTAATTAGCTCACGCATGTTTTGTGCGCCAGCGCCTGATGCTGCTTGATAAGTCATAGCAGTCATCCACTCCACCAAATTGTTTTGGAAAAGTGAACCTACACCCATCAACATAAGCGATACAGTACAGTTGCCGCCTACGAAAGTTTTGGTGCCGTTCACCAAACCGTCTTTGATGACGTTAAGGTTTACTGGGTCAAGAACGATGATTGCATCATCTGACATACGTAAAGTAGAGGCTGCATCAATCCAGTAGCCATTCCAACCAGTTGCTTTTAACTGTGGGAAAACTTCAGACGTATAGTCACCACCTTGACAGGTAATAATGACATCCATTTGCTTCAGACTATTAATGTCTGTAGCTTCCATAAGTGCTGGGGCAGTCTTACCACCAAATGAAGGAGCTTCACCACCTGCATTACTGGTAGAGAAATAAAATGGCTCAATATGAGCAAAATCATTCTCTTCAACCATACGTTGCATAAGGACGGAACCGACCATCCCGCGCCAACCGACCAGACCTACTTTCATGTCATTTTGCCTCGGTGCGTTAAAATTATTAGGGGGAGTTGAGTGTATCAAAAGTGTCCACAACTGCAAGCGTTACAGAAACAAAACACCATGTTTATTGAGTAGAATATCTTGTTTATGTTACATACAAAATTGATAAAGATGACAAAAACTTTAAAAATCAAATCATCTTAAAAGAGAAAATTCAATGATTTATATCGAAGTTTTAGCTGGTCTGGTGATTTGGTTAAGTTTCTGGTCACTTATTCCTCGTGATGAGTGGTGGTTTCGCGGTGCCGACTTCCCACGTTTACAGATTCTATTTATTGGTTTATTAGCCTTTATTGGTATGTTGTTTTGGCCCAGTGAATGGAATGCATGGCGTGAAATATTGCTTGCTGTGCTTATTGCTGCCATCGCCTATCAGCTTAAAATGGTTTTGCCTTATACCTTGTTCTGGAAAAAACAGGTTAAGCAGGTAAAATCATCTCAATTAGATCCACAAAAGCAAATTTCATTAATTGTATCGAATGTTCTAACTCCTAATGATAAATATCATTTACTTCTTGAGCAGATCAGGACATTAAAACCGGATTTATTGCTCACACTGGAAAGTGATAAGACGTGGGAAAACGCTTTAAAAGAAATTGAACAGGATTATCCTTATCGCGTTCCAGTGCCTTTAGATAATTTATACGGCATGCATTTATATAGCCGCTTACCTTTATCGGACACTGAAGTTAAATTTATTTTAAGTGACGAAATTCCCTCTATTCATACCACTGTGACTTTACGATCTGGTATGCCAGTTCAACTCTATTGTTTGCATCCTAAGCCACCGAGCCCAACTGAGGCGAAAGATTCGACTTTACGGGATGCAGAACTTTTAATTGTGGGTGATCAAATTAAAGATCTAGATGAAAGCTGTATTGTGATGGGGGATTTAAACGATGTAGCATGGTCACGTACTACGCGTTTATTTCAAAGGATTAGCGGGTTACTTGATCCACGGGTTGGTCGACACTTTATTAATACTTTTCATGCAGATTATCCATTGCTGCGTTGGTCTTTAGACCACATTTTTCATAGTACCGATTTTGGTTTGGTTAAAATGAAACGGTTGCCACATATTGGATCTGATCATTTTCCAGTATATGTTGTTTTGCAGTCTGGACGTATATTTGAACATCTTCAAGAAGAATTGGAACAAACCCAAAGCGATGAAGAAGAGGCTCAAAGCGCCATACAAGAAGGAATTGCGAAAGCTGAAAAAGAAGAAAAAATTGTGACTGATAAAATTGCGCAGCCTTATAAATAAAAAAAATATAAAAATTGATGTAAGCAATATCGTACAAAGATTTGAGTCTAGGGCGAATAGGCAGAGGGTGATAAAAACCTTATTCTACATTCATCGGCACACGGAAACGGGAATGGACGATCCCACGTAAGGATACATAAAGCTGATATGGAATAGCATCATGGATAAGATGCTGGAATGGAAACAATAAGAATAACGATCAACCTGAAAGCACAACCTCATTTACCCGAGTTTTGCAGGACGCAGAACTCGGGTTAATATTTTTATACATCTTAATTAATTTATTGTAAATAAAAGAAATATTTTTAAGCTAATCTTAATATTAAAATCTATTTAATATTAGGTAAACACTTATGCGTTTTTATATAAATCTGAGCAATTTCCAATGAAAAAAGATACAAAAAATTTTTCTGATAAGTTTTTGTTTTTATAGATTATTGGTGAATAAATATAGTCGTTGATCTATTTAGATATAAATTGGACTTGTTTAATTAATAAATCTCAATAGAATGTGCCGATCGTTGACATGTTGGATCGTCAACAGGCATTGTTGTTTATCTCGCCGGATCGGCGAGTTGTGATTTGTTTGTACATTTAAATTTCTGTTTGGAAATTACTGTACATATTGAGGTTTCACTCTTAGTTAGTGGTCTTCTCCCTCTCATATTTGATACTTTGCGGTGCATAAGGATTGTCTTATGAAGAATTTTAAATTTAGCCTTGCTTGGCAAATTTTAATTGCTTTAATCCTAGGGATAGTTGTCGGGGCTGTTTTACATAATCAGCCTGAAATCAAAGACAGTATTGTAACTAATGTTCTTACGCCACTTGGTAAGATTTTCATTAGCCTGATTAAAATGATTGTTATTCCAATCGTTTTCTCTACCTTAATTTTAGGTATTGCAGGTGTTGGCAGTACGAAAAGTTTAGGGCGACTTGGTTTTAAAACCATTCTCTATTTTGAAATTATTACCACTATTGCTATTTTGGTTGGCTTGGTTGCAGCGAATATCTTCCATCCAGGTTCAGGCATTGATATGTCTCAACTGGTTCAAACTGATATTTCTCAATATAAGCATACAACTGAAGAAGTTCAGTCACAGTCTCATGGCATCATGCAGACAATATTATCGCTTATTCCAACGAACATTATTAGTTCAATGGCGCATGGCGAAATGTTACCTGTGATTTTCTTTGCTGTGTTATTTGGTATTGGTTTGTCTTCATTACCAGCAACAACTAAAGATCCATTATTAAACGTATTTCATGCTGTATCGGAAACTATGTTCCGTGTAACGCACATCATCATGAAATATGCGCCAGTGGGTGTGTTTGGTTTGATTGCAGTAACTGTGGCAAACTTCGGTTTCGCTTCGCTTATCCCTTTAGGCAAGTTAGTCGTGTTGGTATATGGCGCGATCTTGTTCTTTGCCTTGGTGGTACTTGGTTTAACTGCAAAAATGTTCAGCATCAATATCTTTACTTTGTTTAAGATTTTGAAAGATGAATTAATTTTGGCATATTCAACTGCAAGCTCTGAAACAGTTTTACCGCGTATTATGCAAAAAATGGAAGCTTATGGCGCGCCTAAAGCAATTTCTAGTTTTGTTATTCCAACAGGTTATTCATTTAACCTTGATGGTTCTACGCTTTACCAAAGTATCGCGGCAATCTTTATTGCACAGCTTTACGGTATTGAAATGTCAATTAGCCAACAGGTCATTTTAGTTGTAACTTTAATGATTACTTCTAAAGGTATTGCAGGTGTTCCTGGCGTATCGTTTGTTGTGTTATTAGCAACATTAGGTAGTGTTGGTATTCCTGTAGAAGGCTTGGCATTTATTGCTGGTGTTGACCGTATCATGGATATGGCACGTACCGCGTTGAACGTTGTAGGTAATGCACTTGCAGTACTTGTGATTAGTAAATGGGAAAAACAATACGACTATGAAAAAGCAGCAGCTTATGAAGCATCGCTTAAATAAGGCTGACTTTTTATTGTTGTAATAAAAACCCGCGTTAATCGCGGGTTTTTTTATAGGCTTACTTCAGTACAGATTCATATAAGGCCAGTGTTTGATCACACATGTCTTTCAAGCTAAACATGGTAACAGGGGCAACGACTTGAGGCTGTTCAATATGCTTTCTCACTGTTTCCAGTAAAGCCTTTTCATTTCCTACTTCAACAAGACCTTGAGGATAGACATTAGATAAGATCTCGGCAACACCTCCACGGTTCCAGCCAACGACTGGAGTACCGACTGAGAGCGCTTCTAATGCTGTTCTACCAAATGTTTCTGCCTGATTGGATAGAGAGAGCACAATATCGCTAAAAGCGAGCCATTCGCGAATATCTGAGCGATGGCCTACAAAGGTAATTTTATCTGCAAGACCTTTACTTTGAATGGTGCTTTGCAACTCGCTTAAATAGGCCTGTTTTTTTGCATCGGCACCACCAACCACCACAGCATGTAGCTGAGGATATTGTTCACCTAGTTTTTGCATCAGTTCAATTAAACTTTCATGTCCTTTTAAACGTGTAATACGGCCAGGTAAGCAAAGTAAAAACTTATTTTCGAGTTCAGGAAAGTCATTAAAAACTTGATTAAACCATTGTGCTGATGGCTGATAATTATGTGGAAACGCGGCTGGGTCAATTCCACGATAAATTCGAACAATATCTTGGGGAGGGCAGTTTTTATAATGGTCAGTGATGTATTTAACCACACTGTCTGAAACAGCAATTACTTTTTCGGCCTGCGTCATAATCGCACTATAACGATTGACTGAATAAAAGCCATGCACTGTGCTAATGAGGTAAGGGCGTTTGTTCGCAGGTATTTTTCTTAAGGCAAAGTGAGTCAGCCATGCAGGTATACGTGAGCGTACATGAACAATATCTGGTTGATGCTGTTCAATTAACTGACGTAATGGACGGATTTGCCACAAGCTTGAAAGTGATTTTTTATGAATTGGTAGCGTTAAGTGAGTAGAACCTTCAGCTTCGAGTTGTGAGACCAAGCGTCCACCGTTTGAAACAACTAAAGATTGGTGGCCTTGTGCAACAAGTGCACGTGCAATTTCGAGTGTGCCGCGTTCTACGCCACCGCTGTTGAGTTCTGGAAGAAGTTGCATCACTTTCATTATTTTTTGCCTGTAGGTTGTAGCAAAGCGGGGTCTTGTGGTTTGTTCATTCATTAAGTGGAGTTTACACCTTACTTTTGTTTTGGCAAAAGTAACAAAACCATTTGTTGGACTAACGACACATCCATGATGTCATAGTCCAACAGGCGACATCCATGTCGCCTTCGCACGATAGTACATACTGGAGTTTATTTAGATGTTTATAACTATAGTGCCTAATTATTGAAGGTTTCAGTAAATCTCGTCATACCCCTCAGGACGTGTTTTAAAGCGACGGTGGAACCACATATATTGAGTTGGTGCAATGCGGAGTTGATTTTCGATAATTTTATTAACACGAGTTGCATCATCAACTTCGTCTTCACTTGGCATATTATCGACCGCAGGTTCAATCAGAACATGATATTTCGGATTTTTAATATCTCCATGGCGGTAGAAATATAAAGGCACGGCGACTGCTTTTGATATTTTTAATAAGCGGCGGTGTGCTGTTACTGTGGCTGCAGGTACACCAAAAAACGGTGCCATAACACCTTGTTTGAGTCCAAAATCTTGATCGGGGCTGTACCAAATTGCATCGCCATCTTTAAGATGACGAATTAAACCACGCATATCATCATGATCGATTTGTGCTTTATAAATCGTGCCACGGCAACGATAAATCAGCATATCGAGCAATGGGTTATTTTGAGGGCGGTACACAACATCTGGTTCGAAATATTGAGCGCATACGTAACCACCTGCATCAAGAAGCGTACTATGTGTCCCCAGTAATAAAACACCTTTGCCTTGAGCTTGGGCATTGGTAATGTGTTCTAAGCCTTCAATCGTGACTCGGTTTTTAAACCAGCGTGGGCTGTACCATGCATTTAAGGTTTCAAACACCCCAAGCATCATATCGACGAAAACTTGTTGAGCTTGTTGTTGAACTTTATCGGGAGACCATTCAGGAAAGCAGACTTCTAAATTACGAATAGTCGTTTTACGGCGTGATTTTAGATATTTCCAAGCCAGATGAGCGACGCTATGTGCCAGACGCCATTGTATGGCCCAAGGTAAAATAGCCAAAAGCATTAAAAAGACAATAGCAATCCAAACACCCCAATATTTAGGCAATAAAAAGGACCATTGAAATTCACCGGGCGTATAAGGCTGCTTTGGGCTCATAACGATATTAAGATTTCAAAAAGTTAAAACTGGCAAAAGTGTATCACGAACTGAATTTATCGACGTAATACACTGTTCAATTGAGTGTTAATAGAGGATGAAATAAGAAGATTGAGTTATCGGCGATTTTCTAAAAGAATTTTAACAGCAAGTCCAGCGAGTACAGTTCCCATAAGCCAGCGTTGTATATTTGCCCAAAGCGGTTTTTGTTGTAGAAAAAGGGCAATGCTACCCGCAGAAAGTACAATAAGCGCATTTACTGAGACGCTTACAAAAATTTGAATCGTACCGAGTTGAATTGATTGCCACAAAATACTGCCTTGTTGTGGATGAATAAACTGTGGCAGTAAAGATAAATACATAATAGCAATTTTTGGATTAAGCAAGTTGGTCGCAAAACCCATTAAAAAGAGTTTAGCAGGGGAATCTACTGATAAATCTTTTACATTAAAAATAGGAGCTGCATTTGGACGGAGTGCTTTCCATGCAAGCCAGAGTAAATAAATTGCCCCAGCAATACGAATAGTGTCGTAAGCATAAGGAACAGCTACAATTAACGCTGTAATACCAAAAGATGCGCAAAGCATATAAAAAATAAAGCCTACAGCTACGCCACCTAAAGAGATAAATCCGGCAGTTTTCCCTTGGCAAATTGAGCGTGAAATAAGGTAAATCATATTGGGGCCAGGAGTAAGTACCATCGCCAAACAAATTAGTCCAAATGCCAAAATTTGAGAAAGCTCTAGCATGCGAAAAGACTCCAATATTATTATACGGTTAGATATAACATAATTATTTCTATAAGTCTTATATTCAAGCACAAGGCTATTTTTAAAATACTAAGAATAGCGAA
Source organism: Acinetobacter sp. WC-141 (assembly GCF_000313935.1). GTDB lineage: Bacteria > Pseudomonadota > Gammaproteobacteria > Pseudomonadales > Moraxellaceae > Acinetobacter. Next base: position 168,453 of record NZ_AMSS01000086.1, read on the forward strand.
GATATAATCCATTATAAAAATGTGTTTTATAAATTTTGAGTTTTAAAAAGCTTTTATTTGCAATATAAAAAAAGCCCCCTTAATTTAAGGAGGCTTTTTATATTTTTTAAGAAAGAGGATTAGTTTCCTTTGCTCATTTGTTCAAGCACGTCCCAACGTTCCAATTTCTCAAGTAATAACTCGTCAATTTCTGTAAGACGTTGGCTTGCTTTGGTTGCTGCATCAGCATCTTTAACAAACCATGAACCGTCTGCAAGTTTCTCAGAAAGTTCTGCTTGCTCCTTTTCTAAGTTTTCAATTTCAGCGGGTAATTGTTCAAGTTCACGCTGATCTTTATAACTCAGTTTTACCTTTTTAACGGTACTTTGGGCCGCAGCTTTTTCCGCTTCAGCTTTTGCCTGAGCTTTTTTTACATCAGATTTCTGATCTACTACTTTGTCATCTGGACGTTGCTGCAAATAGTCTTGGTAGCCACCGATGTATTCTGCAATATTGCCTTTGCCATCAAATACCCACGTAGAAGTTACTACGTTATCCATAAATGCACGGTCATGGCTAATGAGAAGCAAGGTGCCTTTATAATCAGACAACATTTCTTCTAGAAGCTCTAGAGTCACCATATCCAAGTCATTGGTTGGCTCATCCATTACAATTAGATTCGACGGTTTGAGTAGCAATTTAGCCAGTAAGATTCGATTTCTTTCACCACCAGAAAGGGCTTTTACCGGAGTACGGGCACGTTCAGGTGAAAATAAGAAGTCTTGAAGATAACTATAGATATGACGACGGTTGCCATTTACATCAACAAAGTCAGAGCCTTCTGAAACGTTTGCCATTACCGTTTTTTCAAGGTCTAAGGCATTACGTAACTGATCAAAATAGGCCACTTCTAACTGTGTACCTGTTTTAACTGAACCGCCATGTTCGATTTCACCTAAAATGGCTTTAATTAACGTCGTTTTACCAACGCCGTTATCACCTACCAAGCCAATACGATCGCCACGCATGACAAGGGTAGAGAAATCTTTGATCAATAAATTGTCATCGTAAGCGACACTTAAATGTTCGATATCAAATACTAATTTACCTGAACGATTTGCATCTTGGGTTGCCATACTCACTTTGCCTTGTTGTGAGCGGCGTGCTTTCGATTCTTCACGTAACGCTTTTAAGGCGCGCACACGACCTTCATTACGGGTACGACGCGCTTTAATACCTTGGCGAATCCAAGCTTCTTCTTCAGCTAATTTTTTATCAAATAAAGCATTTTGTTTTTCTTCTGCTTCCATTTGCTGAGCTTTTAGCTCTAAATAGCGAGAATAATTGCCCTCATAACCTCGCAGAATTCCGCGATCGAGTTCCACAATTCGAGTTGCAATGCTATCTACAAAAGAACGGTCATGCGAAATAAACAGAAGCGTTAAATTATTTTGATCGAGTAAGAATTTTTCTAGCCATTCAATACTTTCAACATCTAAATGGTTCGTTGGTTCGTCTAGAAGTAATACATCTGGTTGTGTCAAAAGAGCGCGAGCTAATAAAACACGGCGTTTACGTCCACCTGACAGGTCTGCCAAGTCGGCATTTGGATCGAGACCCATTTTACTTAAAAGAGCATTTACTTTATTTTCGAGTGCCCAACCGTCTAGTTGGTCTAGCTTATGCTGAAGGTTACCCATACGATCACAGGCTTCCATATCACCTAGCATACAAGCATCGGTCGCTTCATGATAAGCTCTGAGTACTTCGGAAGCTTCTCCTGCACCATCTGCCACAATGTCGGCTACTTTGCCAGAGTCCATTGGTACGTCTTGGGCTAACATTGAAACAGTTAGACCATTTTGAATGGAAACTTCACCAGAATCTGGTAATAGGCTTCCCTCGATCAGTTTAAGTAAAGTAGACTTACCTTCACCATTACGACCAATTAAACAGACTCGTTCGCCACGTTCTAGATTAAAGTTCGCGCCATCGAGCAAGGCAGGTCCGCCAAAAGCAAGTTGGACATCCCTTAGGGTAATATAGGCCATAATGTTTTCCAGAATCTCAAATGAGGATTTAAATGACTAAACCACCATATCATGATGATCAAGCGTCATTGTCCGCACCCATTGAAGATTTGCAAGTGCGAATTACATTTTTGGATGATTTAGTTGAACAATTAAATCAACAACTCGCTATTCAGACCCAAGAAATAGCTGATTTAAAAAAACAAATGCAATTTCTTTATCAACGTGTGGAATCATCGGATTTATCGGAAGGTATTGCACCTTTTGACCCATTAACCAATAAACCTCCCCACTATTAATAAAATGGCAAGTTCAATACTTGCCATTTTATTAGGAGATATTGATAAATTTTGCTTAAAAACGATGTAATACGATTTTCCCTTTTGTTGTACCGCTTTCAATTTGCTGATGAACTCGTTTTAAGTTTTCAGCATTAATGGGGCTTAAAACTTGCGAAACAGTAGTTTTGATTTTCCCTTCATCAACCAGTTTGCTGACTTCATTTAATAGTTCACTTTGCTTTTCCATATCTTCAGTCTGGAACATTGAACGTGTAAACATAAACTCCCAGTGCACCGATACAGACTTCGATTTAAAAGGCTTAATATCTAACTGTTCTGGATCATCAATTAAGCCAAAATGACCTTGTGGTGCAATCAACTCTACGATATCTGATAAATGTTGATCTGTTTGAGTGGTCGAGAACACATATAAAGGTGCGTTTAAACCTAATTGCTTGATTTGTCCTGTTAAAGGTTGACGATGATCTAATACATAGTCAGCACCAAGTTGCTTAACCCATTCTTTGGTTTCTGTTCGTGAAGCTGTCGTAATAATCGTCAGATTAGTCAACTGTTTGAGTAGCTGAATTGTGATTGAGCCTACACCACCAGCTCCACCAATCACTAATATTGTTGTATTTTCTGGGGCAACTTTGGGTACTTGTAATCGATCAAATAACATTTCCCATGCTGTGATAGCCGTTAAAGGAAGAGCTGCAGCTTCAGTTGCTTCTAAAGTTTTTGGTTTATGACCCACAATACGTTCATCAACCAACTGTAATTCACTATTACTGCCTTGGCGATTGAGTGCGCCTGCATACCAGACTACATCTCCGACTTTAAATTGTGAAACTTGATCTCCAATCGCTTCAACGACACCTACTGCATCCCATCCAAGAGTTTTCCATTGATTATTCTCTGGGTTTACGTTGTTACGGATTTTAGTATCTACCGGATTCACAGAAATTGCCTGAACACGAACAAGTAGATCATGGTCCTGTGCAACTGGCGTATCGAGTTCAATATCAACAAGTGCCTCTGGCGATGTAATGGGACCTGCTTTTTGATATGCCACAGCTTTCATAAGAATAATTCCTCTTGTTGGGAGTTTGATCATAACGTAAGCTTAAATTTAGTGACTACAGACAAATAACGCTCATAGTGTCAAAAAGGATACTGTAAAATGGCAAAATTACGACATTCAAGTTTTGATTGCTCTCCGGGTTGTTCAGTGGAGGCGGCCATTAGTTTGATTGATGGAAAGTGGAAGTGCGTCATTCTTTGGCATTTATTTAATGAAGGCACTTTAAGATTTAATGAAATTAGAAAACGTGTTCCGAGCATTACCCAAAGAATGTTGACAAATCAGCTACGTGAGTTAGAACAAGACGGAATTATTCATCGGGAAGTTTATCCTCAGGTTCCGCCTAAAGTGGAATATTGCCTGACCGATTTAGGACAAAGTCTTGAGCAGATTCTATTTGCTTTAAAACTGTGGGGTGATACCCATCTTGACCGATTTGGTAAATTAGCAATTGTTAAGGATGATCAAAACTCTTAAATATATTTGAGCTACATCATGGCAATTTGCACTGTGAAATACCGATATTTTGGGTCTTGCGATCTTATCGTGCATTATTTTTATGATGTAACTTGCGTTTTCTGGTCAGCTTATGCAACTCTAATAAAAGAGATTAATAGGTTTTGCTATGGACAATATGGGAATTTGGGTTACCGTTATCATTGTTCTTTTCGTACTAGGCTCCATTTTTGGTTTAAGAGTGAGCCCACGTGAAAAGGCACTTGGTATTATGCGTGATAAAGCACGCAAAATGGGATTACACCCACGTGTAATCGTTGCACCTGAATGGACACATGTCCCAATGGCGACTGAAAAACGTGCCAGCATGGTTGCTTATTATAGTGTATTGATTCCTGATGCCCGTTTATCTTTAATGCGTGCTCGCGTTATAGACGGCAAATTAAAAGTGGTGCAGGGTGATGAGAAATTTAATGATTCTCCCATTGCATTAAAAGGGATTTATGCTATTGATATGCAGGCAAACTGTGTAGGGCTTTATTGGGATGAGGAATCAGACCTGAGAGCAACACAATTAGATGAGATGAAGGCTTATCTGTTGACCTTGGCTAAAGCCTGATTTTTAAATTTATTGGTATAGGAATAACATTTTATATGGCGAATACCTCGCGCTCTGCATCTCAAAGCACAGCATCTACTGCACCTGCTGCACATAAACGTGCCTTAGTGATTGTGGAGTCGCCTGCCAAAGCGAAAACCATCAATAAATATTTGGGTTCGCAATTCATTGTAAAGTCTTCTGTAGGTCACGTACGTGACTTGCCAACAGGTGGCAGTAAATCAACAGAGAAAAAGCCGGCTGCCCGGACTAAACTCACCGAAGCCGAAAAAGAACAAAAAGCTAGTCAGGCTTTAGTTAATCGTATGGGCGTTGATCCTGAGCATGGTTGGGAAGCTCATTACGAAGTTCTGCCTGGTAAAGAAAATGTTGTAGCTGAACTCAAAAAACTCGCCAAAGATGCCGATGCAATCTATCTCGCAACGGACTTGGATAGAGAAGGGGAAGCCATTGCTTGGCACCTAAGAGAAGTGATTGGTGGTGATGACAGCCGTTATCACCGCGTAGTATTTAACGAAATTACCAAAAATGCCATTCAAGAAGCATTTAAACAGCCAACACGTCTTGATTTAAACCGTGTGAATGCTCAGCAAGCACGCCGTTTCTTAGACCGTGTCGTGGGCTTTATGGTTTCACCATTACTTTGGGAGAAAATTGCCCGTGGTTTATCTGCCGGACGTGTACAGTCAGTAGCAGTGAAACTGGTTGTAGAGCGTGAGCGTGAAATTCGTGCTTTTATTCCAGAAGAATATTGGCAAGTTTTTGCAGATACCCAAGCCAAAAAAGATGATATTCGTCTTGAAGCATTTAGACAGGCTGGTAAAGCCCTTAAACTGAAAAATAAAGCTGAAACTGATGCTTTATTAGATGTTTTAAAAGGTGCTGAATATAAAGTTGCACAGCGTGAAGATAAACCAACTAAGGTTAATCCAAGTGCACCTTACATCACTTCAACTTTGCAACAGGCTGCAAGTACACGTTTAGGCTTTTCTGTGAAGAAAACCATGATGTTGGCTCAGCGTTTATATGAAGCCGGTTTTATTACCTATATGCGTACTGACTCAACGTTCTTGAGTGATGATGCAGTAAGCATGGTACGTGCCCATATTGAAAGCCAATATGGTGAAAAATATTTACCGGCAAAGCCAAACCGTTATGGTAACAAAGCGGGTGCTCAAGAAGCCCATGAAGCGATTCGTCCATCAAATGTTGCACTTACAGGTGATCAGCTTGCGGGTGTAGAGCGTGATGCTCAACGTCTATATGACTTGATCTGGCGTCAGTTTGTTGCGTGTCAAATGACACCAGCAGAATATTTATCTTCTACTTTGATTGTTGAAGCAGCGAATGTTGAGTTAAAGGCAAAAGGCCGTACGCTTGTATTTGAAGGCTTCACGAAAGTACGTGGCGCGAATAAGTCAGATGACGATATTATTTTACCTGCTATTAAAGTAGGCGAGATCTTAAAATTAGAAAAGTTAGATCCAAGTCAGCACTTTACTAAACCACCTGCACGTTTTACTGAAGCATCTTTAGTTAAAGAGCTTGAAAAACGTAGTATTGGTCGTCCTTCGACCTATGCAGCGATTATTTCTACCATTCAGGAACGTGGTTACGTTAAGTTAGAAAACCGTCGTCTTTTCGCCGAAAAAATGGGTGAGATTGTGACGGATCGTCTCGATGAAAGTTTTAATAACTTGATGAACTATGCGTTTACGGCAGACCTTGAAGGACAGCTTGATAAAGTTGCAACAGGCGAGCGTAATTGGAAAGAGTTACTGGACACTTTCTACGGCGACTTTAAGAAACGTCTTACCAATGCTCAAGGTGAGCAGGGAATGCGCCGTAACCAACCAGTTGAAGTACCAGCAGTACATTGCCCTGAATGCTCACGTCCAATGCAGATTCGTACGGGTACAACAGGTGTATTCTTAGGATGTTCTGGCTATAACTTGCCGCCTAAAGAGCGTTGTAAGGGTACATTGAACTTAACACCTGTTGAGTCTTTAGCTGCGCTCTCTGATGATGATGGTGCTGAAACTGCTGACTTGATGTCAAAGCATCGCTGTGCAAAATGTGGCACTGCCATGGACAGCTATGTGATTGATGGTGGCCGTAAACTGCACGTATGTGGTAATAACCCTGACTGCGATGGTTTTGAGCTTGAAGAAGGTGAGTTCAAGATTAAGGGTTATGATGGCCCAACGATCCCATGTGATAAATGTGATGGTGAAATGCAGCTTAAGACGGGACGTTTTGGTCCGTATTTCGCTTGTACAAGCTGTGACAATACTCGTAAAGTCTTGAAGAGTGGACAACCTGCACCTCCACGTGTAGAACCGATCAAGATGGAACATTTGCGCTCAACGAAACATGATGACTTCTTTGTGTTGCGTGATGGTGCGGCGGGCTTATTCCTGGCAGCAAGTAAATTCCCGAAAATTCGTGAAACACGTGCGCCAAAAGTTGCAGAGTTACGTAGTGTGGCAGCTCAGCTTGATCCAAAATATCAATTTATTTTACAAGCACCAGATGTAGACCCTGAAGGTAATCCAACAATTGTGAAATTCAGTCGTAAGAATCAATCACAATATGTCGGTTCGGAAACCCCAGAAGGCAAACAAACCAAATGGAGCCTAGTTTACCAAGATGGTAAATGGGTTGAGGGCTAATCAAGTCCAACATAAAAAATGCTAGCTCAGCTAGCATTTTTTATGTCTAAAACAATAAAAGAAAATTTTAATTTTATGGGGAATAAGAATGTGGAAAAACATTCGGGTCTTATGCTTATTAATTATTTTATTGATTGTTGCTGTTCAAGCATGGCGAGATCAAAATCAAGATTGGAATCAGCCAGTTGTCATTATTTTACATCCAGTTAATGCAGATGGTTTGGAGACAACCCAGAGCTATATACATCAGTTAAAAAACGAAGATTTTTGGGCAATTAGCAGTTATTTAAGTGAGTGGTCACAGCATTATCGTGGGCAATCAGGAAACTTTACAATTCGCCTAGGACAACAGTTGCAGCAACGACCGCCTGAGGTTCCTCAAAACGCCAATATTTTGCATGTTATTTGGTGGAGCTTAAAATTTCGTTTCTATGCATGGCGACATCAACAACCTGAAGATAGTGGAGCTTCACTTAAACTTTATTTAAATTATTATGATCCCAACTACCAAAAAGTCTTGATCCATTCGACTGCTTTAGAAAAAGGTCGAATTGGTAGTGTGAATTTATTTGCGACCAAAACACAAGCTTCACAAAATCAGGTCGTGATTGTTCATGAGTTATTACACGGCTTTGGGGCACAAGACAAATACGATTTAAAAACTGGACAGCCTGTTTACCCTTTAGGTTATGCTCAACCTGAAAAAGTGCCTCTATATCCACAGACTGATGCCGAAATCATGGGTGGTCGAACACCTTTATCTGAACAGAGCAGTAAAATGCCGAATGGTTTACATGAAACATTAATTGGTTTACCTACAGCCCAAGAAATTGGCTGGGTGAAATAAAACTGTGGATAAATACTGCTTTATCCACATCAATTGTTAAAAAACGATGCAGATTTTATACAGACAAAAAATGTGAAGTGCATCACTATTATCAGGTAGATGAAATTCTAATGCCTGATAATAAGAGTAGCCATGATGAAAACTGTAGGTAATGATTTGGTACGTAATCAGTTACATGCTGACCGTAAATGGTATTTGATATTAGGGTTTGTGCTTATTGGTTTTGGTCTGATTTTATTTAGTTCATTACCATTTGCGACCTTTTCTGTTGTTTTTCTATTTGGAATACTCATGATGGTTGGCGGTGTTTTACACCTTGTCGCAGCTATGAGTGTTTTTAAAGGCGCAAGCCGATGGTTGTGGGCAATCTTTGGTGTGCTTTATTTAATGGCTGGTTATTATGCGTTTTCTACTCCAGTCACTACAGCAGTGGTTCTGACAAGCCTATTGTCTATAGCGCTGATTATTGCTGGTGCAATACGTACTATAAATGCAATTTTACTTAAGCCCATTACTGGATGGGGCTGGACCTTATTTTCAGGATTACTTACTCTGTTTACAGGTATTTTAATTTTAGTTTCTAAAGATTCACCTTTTTGGGTATTAGGAATGTTCCTTGCTATTGATATCTTATTTCAGGGAATTAACTTTTTAGGTTTGGCATCAGCCATCAAACATCTTCCATCTAGTTCAAAAACAGTATCTTAAAAATCAATATTGAACCAAAGAGCACTTTAGGTGCTCTTTTTGTTTTCAGGGAGGTGGCCCCATCAGTTGTCGGGGTCTGTTAAACTATGTCTTGGTGTTCTAGCGATATGTGTTATGAGTCTTGCAAAATTAATTAATGAACTAAATGCTCAGCAAAAAAAAGCAGCGACTACGTCTGCACAGAACTGTTTAGTTTTGGCGGGCGCTGGTTGTGGCAAGACTAAAACTATTGTTGCTCGTGCAGCCTATTTAATTGATCAAGGCTTGCCAGCGAACCAAATTCAGATTTTAACGTTTACTCGGCGTGCTGCGAGTGAAATTGTTGCAAGAGTAGAGCAGCATGTAGGAGCACAGGCAAAGGGTCTGCGAGCTTCAACTTTTCATACTTTTTGTATGTATTTACTACGCCGTAATCCACAAGCTTTTGGATTAAATCAATTTAGTATTATTGATCGCGATGATCAGTTACTGATGTTTCGTTTATTAAGAGGCAAAGATAAAGATAATGTCTTGCCTAAAGCAGCAGAGCTTTGTGATTTATATTCTTATGCCCGAAATACTCAAACAAAGCTTTCTGAAGCATTAATTAAACAGCTTCCAGATGCATATGAGCATAAGACTCAAATTGCAGATTTAATGAAAACCTATGAGCAGCGAAAAAGAGAGCGTAATTTTTTAGATTACGACGATATTTTATCAATTGTGGCTGTTCATTTACAAAACTCTGAAGCATTGACTAACTGGGTAGCAGGATTTTGTCGGGCATTGTTAGTTGATGAAATGCAAGATACCAATCCTTTGCAATGGGCTTTATTACAACCCCTGATTGGCAAAGTGAAGTTGTTTTGTGTGGGCGACGATGCCCAGTCGATTTATGGTTTCCGTGGTGCCGACTTTGAAAATATCCATTCTTTTAAAGAGCGAATACCTGATGCAGTCATTCATACACTGGATTTAAATTATCGCTCGACTCAAGAAATCTTGGATTTGTCAAACTGGTTGTTGGCGCATAGCCCCATTGATTATCAAAAACAGCTACAAGCGCGTCGTGGCCAAGGGCAAAAGCCTCAGCTACACCTATTTGGTAATGAGTATGAAGAAGCAAACTGGATTGCACAGGACTTAATAACGCGACATCAGCAAGGGGCAAGCTGGCACGACCATATGGTTTTGGTCCGTTCTGGCTATAGTGCACGATATCTGGAAGGGGCTTTTATTGCTGCTGAAGTACCTTATCGTTTTATTGGTGGGGTAAAACTTCTTGAGTCTGCCCATGTGAAAGACGTACTTAGCTTGCTACGTATTGTAAGTAACCCTCACGATGATTTGGCGTGGATGCGTTTTTTAACCTTGTGGGATGGTATTGGTGATGTTGGTGCGAGTAAGCTCGCTCAAGAGCTGATGGGTATTGGTGATGTTGAAGAGCGCTGCAACCGTCTAGAACGCCATGGAAAAGTCCCTTTACAAGCGATTTTAATTTTAAAGCAGCTAGATGTATTACAGCAGCATGTTGAAGCAAGTATTGGCTTAGCACTCGATGCTTTAGGTGAACAGCTAGAGCAGAATTATAAAACTAAAGATTGGTCACGTCGTTTGAAAGACTTTGATTTGGTCAAGCAACTTGCACGTAAACATGCATCTTTAGGTGAATTTCTCGAAGAATATGTTCTTGAACCTATTTCAGTTTCTGAAATTGAAAAAGCAGCTGATCAAGATTTAGTGACTTTAATTACGATTCATTCCGCTAAAGGTGCTGAACAAAAAGTCTGTTATGTACCTCATGTATCGCCAAATCAATATCCTTATGCAAGGGCGCAAGGCGATTTTGATGATGTCGAAGAAGAGCGCCGTGTATTGTATGTTGCGCTAACACGTGCAGAAAATGAATTAATTTTGACGAAGCAAAACCTCAATACATGGTCAGAAGACAATTATGACGAACAAGGTCGTAAAATTGAAAGCTACTTCCTAAATGATCTTCCTGCACATTTGGTTCAGGCAAAGATTCATAGGCAAGTGCCCCAGCCATTTGCTAAAAAGCAATGGAACCGTTCACCTGCAGTAAATTTAGGTTTTGGTATCGATCTGGATTAAACTACTGTATAAGACACTGTGATTACTTAAATATATATTGGCTGCTCCCTTTAATTGCCAATTAAGGTTAGAAAATGAAGATATTAGTTCGTAATTTAGATCGTGCTGTGAGTGAAACTGAAATTTTAGAGTTGTTCAAAGCATATGGTAAAGTTGATACGTGTGTTCTTGTTACTGATAAAGACACAGGTAAATCAAAAGGTTTTGGTTTTGTTGAGATGCCTAACCCACGTGAAGCAATTAAGGCAATTAAAGGCTTAAATCTGCTTAAAGTTAAAGGTAATGGAATTCGCGTTAAAGCAGCGGAAGAGTAAGTCTTTATTGTGAAAAGACAGTTTTTAGCTCTTTCGATTATAACGCCAAATGGTACTCGTATCGCTGAAGGTATCAAAACACTTGAAGTGCGTTCATGGGTACCTACAAAACTGCCAATCAAAGATCTATTGATTGTCGAAAATCAAAACTTTCTTTTCGCAGATACAGATGAAGAAGAAGGAGTTGCTGTCGCTTTGGTTGATGTCGACTCTATTCATACTTGGCGAAATGATGAGGTCAATTTGGCCTGTGCATCTGCTTGGAGCGAAGGGTATTTCGCGTGGGTCTTAAGTAATGTTCGTCCTATAAAGCAACCACTAAAAGTTTTAGCGAAACGTAAAATTTATCAAGTTGAGCTGGATTTACCATAAATAACGTTGATTTTATTAATGGAGTCGGTAAGCTAAAGAATAGCTGTTGCAATAGCGATTTTAAAACAGGAAAGTTTAGTTATGTCACGTGTTGCTCGTTATCATGCCGATCGTACCAATCAGAAGCTCTATTTTGCGCGCTTAGCGTGTCAACAAGCAGAACAGACTGATCATGTGCAGCAGATACAAGCCTACCGTGAAGCAGCTGTATTTCATTTACATGGCGCAATGTTAGCCTTCTTACAAGAATTGGTACGTTATTACCGTTTAAATGAATTGCAACCCACTTTAAAATCTATTGAAGAACATATGGCGGCAAAAGGACAAGTGTCTCCAGAAGTGTCCGTTTTGCAACAATTAGCAAAAGATGGTTTTGTCGCAGAGCTCAAACGAGCTTACCGTATGTGTCAATATGCACCAGAACCTAAAGAGCCGACCCCAGAAGAAGAAACATCTTCTAATCTCATTATCAAAGTGACTCAAGGTCCTCAATCTTGGTTGCCAGATGTTAAGATTTTGCGTGAATGGCATCGCGAATTAAGCCATTTAATTGATGGTTTTCGTAATGAAATGGTCGAGTTCTAAAATTAAACTGCCCGAGTGCTTGAAATTTAATGCGGGTGTGCCTATATAAATAAGACAAGAGATGCAAAGTGCAAGGGTGCTTTGCCACCATGTTGAAACATGGAGGAATTATATGTCTATACAGCAATTGAAAGAGTTATTTGGAAATCAAGAAGCCGTTTTGGAATTAGTCCAACTCGAAGGTGGCGAACTGGCCTTGCGTAATGCAGGTTCTGAGAATGAACCCTTGGTTAAAATTCAATTTAGCGATGAAGTAAAAGCAATCTTGGGTGAGCAAACGCCAGTTGTTGCTCAGCATATGATTCAGGCTGCACTATTTGGACTGCTCGAAAAGCAGGTAAACGAGTGGCAGGCTGAGGTATTAGACGAACAGCCTAAATTCTTAAGTTAAAAAAAGCGTACTCTTGAGTACGCTTTTTTCATAGGGTTAATGAATAGTTGACTGATGGGCAAGCTCGATCTGATTTAATATATGATGGCTCATATTCTTTGCCATTTCCTCTTTGGCATAGAACACTTCACCAATATTCTCATCTCTGATTACTGCGGCTTCTTCTTTACTTTCTGCGCAAATTAACACCTGAATTTGAGGATTTAATTGCTTGGCAATCGCCACAATACGGTGAATATCTAAAATATCCATTGGTGAGATCACCAAGAGTCTTGCATGCATGATATGTGCTTGAATTAAAACACCTGGTTCGGTTGCAACACCACTCACAGCAGCAATATTCGACTGACGTAGCTTTTCTACGATTTCACGATTCTCTTCAGCAATAACGACTTTAATATTTTCATTAATTAAATTTTCAGTAATACGTCGTCCCACACCGCCATATCCAACAATAACGACCTGATCGCGTAAATAAGCTTGATCAACTTCATCGGGTAACATTGCTAATGGGTCACCACTACGTTCCAGAAGACGAGCTAAATGAGAGCGCTCACGAATCCAGCGTTGTACAGGCTCAATGGCTGAGAATATAAAAGAGTTCAGCGTAATTGAAAATAAAGCACCAGCTAGAATCAAGTTTTGTGCTTCTAAAGTTAATAGGCCTAATGAGACACCAAGAGTTGCTAAAATGAACGAGAACTCACCAATTTGGGCCAAACTCGCGCCAACTGTAAGGGCTGTATTAATTGGATAGCGAAAGAATAAAACCAAAGCCATTGCAGCAAGCGTTTTACCTATCATAATAATTGCGATGACAGCCAAAATATGGAGTGGGCGGTCAATAAGAATATGTGGGTCAAACAACATGCCCACAGAAACAAAAAACAGAATTGAGAAAATTTCGCGTAATGGAAGCGTTTCCTCTTCTGCACGGTGACTAAAGTCTGATTCTTTAACAACCATCCCCGCAAAGAACGCCCCTAATGCCATTGAAACCCCAAAGATGGCATAAGACCCATAGGCAATTGAAACAGCAGCGGCAACAACAGTAAGAGTGAATAACTCTCTTGAACCTAAACGAGCAACAAACTGCATAATAATAGGAACAACACGTTTACCTACAATCAGCATAAAGGCAATAAAGCCAATTACTTTTAATAAAGTGAGTCCAAGAGTTAACCAGATATTACCATCTGCACCTTCTGGTGCTTTCCCGCCGAGTAAAACTGCTGTAGCTGGAAGGAGCACTAAAACAAGTACCATCACTAAATCTTCGACTAACAGCCAACCCACAGCAATTTTGCCGTTAACTGAGTCTAAAAGACCGCGGTCTCCTAAAGCTTTTAATAATACAACCGTACTCGCACACGACAAGCTTAAGCCAAAAACAAGTGCAGAACCAAAGCTCCATCCCCATAGCATGGATACGCCAACCCCTAATAGGGTAGCGACCGCAATTTGCAAAATCGCGCCTGGTAAAGCAATACGTCGAACCAGCAATAAGTCATTTAATGAAAAGTGCATCCCCACACCAAACATCAGAAACATGACCCCAAGTTCTGCAAGCTGGTTAGCAAGATGAATATCTGCTTCTATGCCAGGTGTATTTGGACTAATAATAATTCCGGCAATTAAATAGCCGATAAGAGGGGGGAGTCGTAATCGGGCTGCAATATAGCCAAAAATGAGGGCAACGCCGAAACCAACAGCAAGTAAAATAATTAAATCTACGTCATGCGGCACTAAAAACTCCTTTTACGTGAGTTAGGCTAAAGACAAGCATAAAAAATGCCAAGGCGAAATATGTGGAAAGTTTAACAAAAAAAAGCTACGTATAAAAAAAATGCAAAAAAAAACGACTTCATTGTGAAGTCGTTTTTTTTCGAGGCTAAAATTATTTGATTTTAGCTTCTTTGAAAATCACGTGTTGACGGATTTTTGGATCAAATTTTTTGATTTCCATTTTTTCCGGCATAGTACGTTTGTTTTTAGTCGTGGTATAGAAATAACCTGTACCAGCTGTAGAAACGAGACGAATCTTATCACGCATTGCTCAGACTCCTTAGATCTTTTGACCTTGAGCACGAAGGTCTGCAACAACCTTTTCGATACCCAATTTGTCAATAATACGCATACCTTTAGTGGTTAAACGAAGACGTACAAAACGTTTTTCGCTTTCTAACCAGAAACGGTGGTGGTGCAGGTTCGGCTCGAACCGGCGCTTGGTTTTGTTGTTGGCGTGTGAGACGTTGTTACCAACGACTGGACGCTTGCCGGTAACTTGGCAAACCTTAGACATGGTGTAACTCCATTGATTCAGCCAACAGCAAATCTGTGGCCAGTCATACTAAATGTAAACGGATGAATTCATTCAAGGGGCGTTTTATACCAAAAATACGATTAAAAGACAAGCGGAATTGGTAAAAACGAGGCATGATTTAGTATAACAGATCATGCCTTGATCAGTTAGCGCAACAAGGTTTTCGAAATGAAACGATGAATGGGCTTATTGAACGGTGGAAGAATGTATTTAAGGCTATAAAGTTTTGGATTTGACATCACCGAACGTTCATGAGAAAGGCTAAAAAAGCCCTCTGGTCCGTGATATTTCCCCATACCTGATGCACCAATTCCCCCAAACGGTAAATCATCTTGAGCCACATGGGTAATCACCATGTTGATTCCAAAATGCCCTGAGTGGGTGTGCTGTGCAATATAATCAGCGCGCGCCTGATCATAGTCAAAATAATACATCGCTAAAGGACGTGGGCGACTATTAATGAATTCGACGACTTCTTCTATTTGGTCATATTCCAAAATTGGTAGGATAGGTCCAAAAATTTCATTTTGCATAATATCCATTGCGGTCGTTACACCTGTAACTAACGTCGGCGCAATTTTACGGACATCATCTAAAATTTCATTTTGTGGATTAATTTCAACAATACGCGCGCCTTGATCACGAGCATTTTCAAGGTAGCCCTGAATACGGTTGTATTGTTTGTCATTAATAATAGACGTGTAGTCTTGATTATTGCGGAAATGAGGGTACATCCCAGCCACAATCAATTTAAAGTTTTCGATGAACTCGGCAGTTTTTCCGCGTGGTAAGAAAATATGGTCAGGTGCAACACAAGTTTGTCCCGCATTCCATAATTTACCTACAGCAATACGTTGAGCCACATCTTTCATGTCCATAGAGGCATGTACAAGAGCCGGAGATTTTCCACCTAACTCAAGAATAACTGGAACTAGGTTTTGAGCTGCGGCTGCCATCACTGTTTTACCAACAGAAGTCGAGCCTGTGAAAATCATTTTGTCAAAAGGCAAATGACTAAAAGCATCTGAAATAACGCCGCCACCATTCACCACAGCAACTAACTCTTGTGGGAATGCTTCTGCTAAGGCACTTTCAAGCACTCGTCCAAAGTTTGGAGAAGCACTCGAAATTTTGATCATGGCATGGTTGCCCGCTGCCAGCGCACATATTAATGGCCCCACTGAAAGAAGCAATGGGTAGTTCCATGGTGTAATAATACCAATCACACCCATAGGCTGATATTGTACCCAACCTTTTGCTGGCTGATGTAATACACTGATATGGCGTTTTGAAGGTTTCATCCACGCTGTCAGATGTTTACTGTAATATTTGATTTGTTCCAAACTAGTGAGTAACTCACCAATTTTTGTTTCCATAACTGCACGATTGCCATAATCAAGGTTAATTGCGTCGGCAATCTGATCTTGATATTTTACCAAGACTCTTTTAAGACGAGCTAAACGATCAATACGCTCTTTAGCAGTGGGTACCGGATGACGTAAATAAGCAAGCTTTTGTTGTTCAAGCAAGTCATGTAAATGCTTAACATCATAAGGGAGCTGAGTCTCTGGATTTGTTTTTGTTTGACTGTTCATCGGCACTTACCAAATACATTGATATTTTTATTTTTTAGAGTAAATACTCTAAATAGTCAAGTCAGTTTATGTGTTCAAGTCTTAACCATGTGAATTATTAAAGGTTATTAAAATGTCTCAACCTAAAGCTCTGAAGACAAAAGACCGGATTTTACAAATCAGTTTGCAGCTTTTTAACGAGCGAGGTGAACGGTCGGTTACAACCAATCATATTGCTGCGGAGTTAGGGATCAGTCCCGGAAACTTGTATTATCATTTCCGGAATAAGCATGAAATTATTAAGGAATTAATGCATCAATATCAGGCCGAGACTTTGGAAATGCTTTCTTTGCCTGAAGATAGACCATTAACGACCAATGATAAAATCAACTATTTTCAAGTGCTCAGTGGCCAGTTATGGAGTTATCGTTTTATTCATCGTGATGTTTATCACTTAGTTGAAAGTAACGAAGACTTTAAAAAGATTTATCCGCGTTTTGCGGGACAGGTCATGCAGCAGGGGCAAAAAATTTATCAAGCCTTTGTCGATGCGGGTCTTATGAAAATGACGGCATCGGAAATTGAAGCCCTCATTATTAACCTCTGGATTGTATTAACAAACTGGACCAACTTTTTATATATGTCTGGCCATATTAGTGACAATAACCATTTAGAAGAAAAATGGGTTTGGCAAGCTTTACGCCAAATGGTTTTCCTTGAAGGTCCTTATTTGATGGGGGAAAGCCGAGCGACTTATGAGCAGTTGCTTGAGTCGCTTGGCCCTTCAGATCTATTTGCCAGCTTGTCATCCTTGAAAGATGAATAGTTGTGCTTGCTTATTTAGGGCGCTAGAATACCCGGCCTATTAAAAAAATTTGTCTCAATTAAGCGATATTAACCAAATGAATATGACCACTGCCAATACAGCCCGTTTACTGATTACTTGTGAAGACAAGCCTGGGATCGTACAAGCGGTATCGAGCTTTTTGTATCACCAAGGTGCAAACATTACCGCGCTTGATCAGTACGCGACGGAAGCTCAGGGCGGACGTTATTTCATGCGGGTTGAATTTGAGCTTGACCACTTACAGTCACGTAAAGATGCCTTAATTCAAACTTTTGCTGCGAATGTTGCTGAGCGTTATGGCATGCAATGGCGCCTTGCTTTCGTAAACGATGTTAAAAAAGTTGGTATTTTAGTTTCTAAAGTGGACCATGCATTGCTTGAGTTATTATGGCGTCATGCACGCGGTTCGTTACCGTGTGAAATTACTCATGTCATTTCAAATCATGAAGACTTACGTGAATCTGTGGAAAACTTCGGTATTCCATTTACTGTAATTAAAGTCACTAAAGACAATAAAGCTGAAGCTTATGCGCAAATTGATGAAATGATGCAAGGCAACGATTTATTAGTTCTTGCACGTTACATGCAGATTTTAAGTGAAGATTTTGTTGCGAAATGGGAAATGAAAATCATCAATATTCATCATTCTTTCTTGCCAGCTTTTGTGGGTGCTAACCCCTATAAGCAAGCTTATGAAAAAGGTGTGAAGTTGATTGGTGCGACAGCTCACTATGTAACTGCTGACCTTGATCAAGGCCCAATTATTGAGCAAGACGTTGAGCGTGTAAGCCACGATTATAATGTTGAGCAATTACGTGAACTTGGTGAAGATGTAGAACGTAATGTATTGGCTCGTGCAGTGAAGTGGCATTTAGAAGATCGTATTATTGTTGATGGTAATAAGACCGTTGTTTTTTAAATAGCAAGTATTCTAAAAAAGCACGCTTCTTGCGTGTTTTTTTATATCCAAAATATATTTGAAATGATATAACGTATCAGTATTGAGTGGTTTTATGTTAGGATTTGATCTGTCCATGGTGCAATTAGCCTAACTATTTAAGTTTGACTAAACAAATTATGAACAGGAGATATCTATTGATGTAACTATGAGAAAACTAAAGCAAAGATACTGAGCCACTACGAAGTCATGAGGCAGAGTAAATGTTTTTCTCAAAAAATAGTTGCAAATGAAAACACTTCTCATTTATTATTGTGGCACTTTATTGTTCTATCCGATGTTTGAAATCGTTTCTATAAATAGAAAGCTGAAATCATCATCCATTAGGTAATTAGATTCTTATGAGTCAATCTTCCGCAGCCTTAAACTCTCCCAATCCGATGAAAAAGAAAGTCATCACTGCACTAATTGCGGTTGCAATTGGTCATATCGGGGTCTTATGGGCAGTTAGCCATATTAAGCCTGCTGAATTAAAGCCAATCGATAAGAAACCTTTACAGGTCCGTTTCGTAAAAATTCAAGAGCAACCAAAACCACTACCTCCTAAACCAAAGGAACCGCCTAAAAAGCCGGAACCGAAGAAAGAGGTAAAAGAAGTTAAAGTTGTTGAAAAGCCTGTGACACCACCGAAGAAAGTGGAAAAAATTCAACAGGTGAAAAAGGCTGAAACACCAAAAGAAACAGTAAAGACAGAACCTAAAGTTGAAACCAAAGTAGTGACAACGACAACAACTGTGACTGAAAAAGTTGTTGAAAAACCAAAGCCAGTGGTACAAGAAGCACCTAAAACTCAACCCGCTCCAGATCCATCACCAAAACGAGTTTCAATTGGTGGTTCGGGGGTACAGTGGAGTCGTTCACCACGTTTAACAGTTTCTTCAAAAGATTTACAAGGCGAAGCACGCTCTGTCATGGTACTGATTGAAGCCGATGAAAAGGGCAAGATTATTAATGTACGAGTGACCAGAAGTAGTGGTATTCCAAGTCTAGATGACAAAGTTGTCCGTGCTGTTCGCGGTGCGAAATTTAAACCTTATATGGAAAATGGCGTTGCTTATCCAATTAAAGCAGAGCAACCCTTTGATTTAACCCCTTAAATGAATTTGAGTCCCAACGGCTAACCTTAATCAGGAGTTCATATGAACTTTTCAATCTATTGGCAACATGCAGATGCAGTGAGTAAAACCCTGTATTTCATCTTATTGGCAATGTCGATTGCTACCTGGACAGTTTTCATCTTACGTTTGATGGGGACTCGCCAATTAAAGCAACAAGCTTATGCTCAACTTTCTCAGGCTATCACTTCGCTAAAAGCAAAGTTACAACCTTTAAGTTTTGAGCAACGTAAAGCAGTTGCAGAGCAGGCTCTACTTCGTCAAATTTCTGCTGAAAAAGTCAATGCTGAAAAGGGTATTTCTGTTTTAGGAACAATTGCTTCAATTGCACCATTCGTTGGTTTGTTTGGTACAGTATGGGGAATTTTCCATGCACTTGTTGCTGTAGGTAAGAGTGGTCAGGCAGGTTTGGCTCAAGTGGCTACACCAGTAGGTGAAGCACTTATCATGACGGGTCTTGGTCTTGCAGTTGCGATTCCTGCAGTATTGGCTTATAACATTTGTGTGCGTGCTAACCGTGGTCTTGCGCATGACTTACAAGATCAAGCGCACAGCTTATTAATTGATACGATGTTGCAGCAAGACTCAACTGTGAAGTCTGATGTTAAAACTGCACAGCAAAGTTATGTTGGAGGTCAAGCTTAATGGCTTTTCAATTGGGTGAAGACCACGATAGTGGCATAAATGAGATGAACCTCATTCCGCTAATCGACATTATGTTGGTGTTAATGATCATCTTTTTGGTCACAGCAACAGTTGCCAACCCATCGATTCCATTAACGCTTCCTAAAACAACTGCTGAAATTATTGATCCACCACCAAAAGCAATTACGATTAGTATTAATGCAAATGGTGAAGTGGCTTGGGATACTCAAGTAATTAGCCTTGATGAGCTTCAAAAACGTTTTCAAGAAGCAGGTCAAGGTGATGTTAAACCAACAGTTCAGCTTCGTGCAGATAAAGAGTCGAAGTACGATACTGTTGCACAGGTAATGTCTCGCGCCAGTGAAGCCGGACTGAGCGATATTGCCTTTGTCAGTGAAAACTAGAATTTAGTTTACCTCATAAAAAAGCAACCGATTTGGTTGCTTTTTTATTGCTCTAATTTATTGATCTTTCATCAGATGCTGGAATTTACTATAGAGCTTGAGCAACTTAGGTGGAATCGCAAAGTTGCAATAACCTTGTGAAGGATTCTTTGCATAGTAATTCTGATGATATTCTTCGGCTGGATAGAACGTCGGAACAGGAGACAGTTCAGTCACAATATCAAGATCATCATCTTTTAGCGTTTGAATCGTATGTTCCGCTGCCTGCTTCTGCTCTTCATTGTAATAGTAAATAACAGAGCGATATTGCGTGCCAATATCATTACCTTGGCGGTTTAAAGTCGTTGGATCATGAGTCGCGAAGAACACATCGAGTAACTGGGAGTAAGTTACTTGCTCTTCATCAAAATCAACCAAGATCACCTCAGCGTGCTGGGTATCTCCTTGACATACTTGCTCGTAGGTAGGGTTAGTCGTGTGCCCACCTGCATAACCACTAGTTACTTTTTCTACACCGCGTATTTGTAAAAATACAGCTTCGACGCACCAAAAACAGCCGCCGCCAAATAATGCCTGTTGCATTGTTTTTCCCTCTATTTCCTGCCTATTACAATAGGGTTTATGTATTTAAAATACAAAGTAAAGCATGTATAAAAAAGTAAAGAAAAGTGCATTACTTATTTCATTTTGCTTTAGGTAAACCTTGTCGAACGATTTGAGAGAAGTGTTCACTACTCTGATCTGAAAGCTGTTCAAAATTTTCAGTACGTGGGTTGATATGTGCAATTTGATACCACTGTTTTAAACTGATAGTTTGATTAAGTGCTTTAAGATCATATAAATAATTAGGTAAGTAACCTGACGCGATTAGACGATAATCTTTAGGAAGCTCATATGGATTAATGGCTTGAACCATATCAAAAATTAGAGTTGTACAGTTACTCGTGAGCGTATTGTACCACTCTGGTTTTGTACGTAACTCATCTGATTTTTTAAGATATTCTAAAAATAAAGCTTTTTGCTCAGATCGCGGCATGTTGATAGGAAAATTATAAACTTGCTCTTTGCGGATGTTACTCCGGGTGTACACAATATCTTTTTCATCAGAAGCAATGAGGCTAAGTTCATATTTTCTAAAAAAACCACCGATTGCTGAAAACTCTTCGGTTTTTTCTTTGCGAATTTCAATTGAGAAGACTAAAGGTTGCTGATTCTTAAACTCAAAACTCACGAGTGTATGGGCAATTTGTGGCCCCATCCAGTAAGAGGCAATGATGTTTATGCCATTTAATTGCTTAAGGTCAAAAGTTCGAGTTTCCCAGCGAACATCATAGGTTCCATCGGGATGCCAATTGAAGTTACGAACATTATGCAGAGTAATCACATCGCCGTGCTTTTCGTAGCTCAGCATATTGGCAACTTCAGGGTTCCAATCACGGTCTTGACGTGCAGTAATCGAAAAATACCAAACGAGAGAGCAGGCAAATGCTAAAAGGTAAATCAGGATGTCTGTACGGCGGCTAATAATATGACCTTCAACATATAGGCCCGCCATACTCAGCGCAAAAGCAATCCAGATGCCAATGAGTATGCGACTACCTAACCATCCGAATGGTTGTTGAACCCAGAGCGCTACGCATACCCAAATGCTAGAGAGCACAATAAACAGCGTGAATAGACTATGTAACAGCCCAAAAAGTAGAGCAATAATAAATTCACGTGTTCCGATATTGTGCATAGACATCCATAGAATTATTTTTTATAAGTGGCAAACTCGAATGAAGTTCCTGATTTTTCATCAACTTGCTGTTCACTCGCAGTTTTATGAAATTCACTCGGTATTGTTGGGTAATGTGCATCACCTTGTACATCTAAGTCAACATGAGTGAGTTCAAGACGGTCTGCAATTGACAAAGTTTGCTTGAAGATCTCGCCGCCACCAATGATGAACAATGCTTGTTTTTCAGTATTTTTTACATCTTCTAAAGCTGCATTTAAAGCATCTTCAATTGAATAGGCAACTTTAACACCGTCAAATTGCCAGTTAATGTCACGGGTAATGACCCAGTTCACACGGTTTGGCAGCGCACGGCCCATAGACTCAAGGGTTTTACGGCCCATCACGACCACACCGCCTTGGGTGATTTCTTTAAAGTGTTTTAAGTCGGCAGAAATATGCCATGGCAACGCATTGCCTTTACCAATACAGTGGTTTTTATCCATTGCCACAACGTGAACAACTTCTACATTTTGCCATGCCATAATCTTATTCTCTAAACCGTAACCTAATGAAATTTGAGTCGTCGTTATACTGCAACGGGTGCTTTAATTGCAGGGTGTGACTCATAACCTACAATTTCAATATCTTCAAATTTGAAATCAAATAAGTCTTTTATTTCTGGATTTAGTTTCAATTGGCAAAGCGGTAAAGGTTCACGTGTCAATTGAAGTTTAGCTTGTTCAAAATGGTTAACATAAAGATGCGTATCACCACCCGTCCAAACAAAATCACCGACTCCTAAACCGCACACTTGAGCAATCATATGGGTGAGTAACGCATAGCTCGCAATATTAAAAGGTACACCTAAGAATACGTCTGCACTACGTTGATAAAGTTGGCATGACAACTTGTTGTCTTGTACGAAAAATTGAAAAAGCGTGTGACAAGGTGGTAAAGCCACTTGTCCAGCTTCATTCGGGTTCCAACCGGAAATAATTAGACGACGAGAGTTTGGATTGGTTTTAATTTCATTAATTAACCATTTAATCTGGTCAAAACCATCTTGGTTATAAGTACCATCAGCGTTTTTGGTTGCACCGAAATTACGCCATTGATGACCATAGACTGGACCAAGCTCATGTTCTGGGCGGCCAAAACGAGCAGTTTGTTCTGCTGTTGCCCACTCATCCCAAATTGAAACTTTATTATCTTTTAGATATTGGACGTTGGTGTCGCCTTTTAAAAACCAAAGTAACTCAATCACAATCGAGCGGAAGTGAACTTTTTTTGTGGTGAGTAAAGGAAAACCTTTAGAGAGATCAAAACGCATTTGATGACCAAATACAGAACGGGTTCCTGTGCCTGTACGGTCGCCTTTGTCACCGCCATTATCAAGGATATGTTGTAGTAGGTCTAAATATGCACGCATAGCACTCTCGAGTTCGGATTAATTCCATAAAATAAAAGGGAAAGATAGGTCAGATGATATATAAATACATAAATGTGTAAATACATAAATGTATAAATACTCAAAGATGATACCTGTTGTAGCTCAAGATGAAAATCTAAAAATGGTTCTATGACATTTCAATGGATGTAATTATTCAAATCGTTTGGCACGATTTTGATAAATTGAAACAAGAAAAAAGCCAACCAGTACAAAGCCTAAAGCTTGTATTGCAAGAATCCATTTATCCTGAACAGGAAGCAGATACATCAAAATAACGACGATAAAAATAGGATAGATTTTGATTAAAAGTCCAAAGCTCGATTTATATGATTTGTTATTTGAAATTTTGCTATTTAAGTAATGTCCAACTTGTAAACCAAAACCGAGAATAAGGCTAACTACGGTATAAATAGGAGACAAGGGCTGAATTTGATTAGCTGCGTAAACTGCCCCACAAACGGCAACAATAAAGATGAGTTTGATATGGCGCGGAGCGTTGTACCAATAAGCCAACATGACAACTAAACCTATTTCTTAAAAAGCGATTGAGGTGAAAAAATAAAAGCTGCTAGTGCCATAAACGCGATTCCTTGAACGCCCCAGATCAGCAAGTTTGGCATTGCTTTAACAAAAATAAGGGCAAACAAAAGGGCAATAGGAATCCAAGTAAATAGACGGTAGAGTAAACCAGTTGGGTTGCTTTGAGCGAAATGCAATTTAAAGTAACGACAGATTAAAAAAATTACTCCAGTCCCAGTAAACATTAGAATCGTATCTAAAGGCAGCGGTTGGTATTGATATAGTGCAATACAAATAAGTAGCGTAATAATCAAAATCACTAATTTTTTAAATGTTGGGACTTGCGTGTTAAACCAGAATTCCAGCATGGTGTATCTTCATTTTGGGAGAGTAAAAACTGTAGCATAAAAAAAGAAAAGAGGAGCCGAAACTCCTCTAATTTAGATATTAACTATTCTTTTGTGGTCCCCAGTCATAAATTTTCTTTTGGTAGGCATACCACATCATCCAAAGGCCAATCAGCAGCATTGGAATTGTTAGAATCTGTCCTTTTGTCATCCAGCCAAACAGAATAAAACCTTGATCGGCATCAGGCTGACGGAAGAATTCCATAACAAAACGGGCAACGCCATATCCCATTAAAAATAGGGCAGAAACGGCCATACGTGGACGCGGTTTTGAACTAAACCACCACAAGATAATGAATAGAATTAAACCTTCACAAAGTGCTTGATAGATTTGTGATGGATGGCGGACCAGATGTAATGGATCTGTCGGGAAAATCATACCAAATGGATAATTTGGGTCAGTTACCGCACGACCATATAACTCTCCACCAATAAAGTTACCAATGCGTCCGAACATTAAGCCAGTCGGTACACAAGGGGCAATAAAGTCGAGGGTTTGGAACCATGTTTTTTGGTATTTTTTACACCAAAATAACATCGCAACCATAACACCGAGAAAGCCGCCGTGGAAACTCATGCCACCTGTCCAGACTTGGAATAACCAAATCGGATTTTCGAGGAATTTATCAAACTCATAGAAAAGGACATAGCCGATACGACCGCCCAGAACAACACCTAGAGCACCATAGAACACCAGGTCGGAAACCATGTCCGATGTCCAGCCATCACGTTGTTTGGCACGGTAGGAAGCAAGCCCCCAAGCACATAAAAATGCCAATAAATACATGAGTCCATACCAATGGACTTGAAGAGGTCCTAAGTGTATTGCGACCGGATCGATATTAGGATAGGTCAGCATTGCTGCTCCTTGATCTTACGTTTTGACAGATTGTAGCGGAATGATGTGAAAAATGTTGTACATTCAATGTGTAAAGATAGGGAACAAGAATCAATGTGTATTGTGGCTTTAGCATGGCATGTTCTGGATGATATGCCCTTGTGTCTTATGTCAAATCGGGATGAGTTTTATCATCGTCCAACGGCTTTATTGCATCAGTGGGAACATACCCCCATTGTTGCAGGACAAGATTTGCAGTCGGGTGGTACTTGGATGGGAATAACACCTCAAGGTCGATGGGCTGTATTGACTAATTTTCGGGATGGACGAGATCAAAAGTCTTATGAGACTTCTCGGGGGCATTTGGTTCAGGCTTTTTTAGAATCTGATTTATTGCCGATTCGATTTGCTCAACAATTAGAACAGCAGCAACAGAATTTTGCTGGCTTTAACTTGTTTATGGGAAATGCTGATCAAGCGGTCTATATGAGTAACCGTGGTGAAGCACCGCAAGTATTGGCTAACGGTGTGTATGTGGTTTCGAATGGCTTGATGTCTGAACATTGGGAAAAAACTAAACATTTACGAACACGCTTTACGCAAGAGTTTTTACCTATGCTTCAGCATCAGACAGAAGAGTTAACTTTACAACACGCGGCTTGGGATATTCTGGAAGATGAGCGTAAGGTCACAACAGCATTGTTACCGAACACTGGCATTCAGCCAGAAATGGAGGAGTTATTGTCCTCGACTTTTATTCAAAGCCCTGTGTATGGCACACGTTGTTCAAATTTTCTAAGAATGACCAATAATGAATGGCTTTGGTTGGAAAAGACCCAACAAGGTGAACATAGTGGTCAAATTGTTCAGCAGCAGATCCTTTTAAATCGATGATAATAAAAATGCCGATCAATGAATCGGCATTTTAAATTTTGTACGAATTAACCCGCGATCACACCGCCATCTTTACGGGTAATCACAACAGTTGCTGAACGTGGACGTGCAGTTTTATTGCTTGGGTCTTTTTGAGTTGCAGGCCAATTACTATCTGGTGTTGAGTAACTTTTCGAGTCTTCACCAGGGTGTTGAACATTAATAAAAATAGCTTTGTGGTCAGGTGTCATGGCAATACCTGTAATTTCACATTGCTTTGGTCCAACCAAGAAACGGCGTAATGTTGAGTCTGTCACTTTAGCGCCGACTAGCGTTTGTTGGCCGTTTGAAGTAGTGGCGGCAGCGCCGTCACCAATTTGGCCCGGTAACGCAGCAAGCATCATACAGTTAGTCACATCGGTATATGCGCCATCATCTGTCTGAATCCAAAGTACACCACGTGGGTCGAACCACATCCCGTCAGGAGATGACAAATCATTGTTGTCTGTCAAACCAGATAAGTTGATGTTTGAAGCCATAGATGCTTCTGCACCAAATAGGTAGATATCCCATTTGAAGGTTTCAGCAGTGGTTTTGTCATCAGTTTCTTTAAAACGGATAATATGACCATTAACGTTACCCTTTTGCTCTTTAGTGCCGTTGTAGAGGTCTGTGTAGTTACGTGGGTTTGCAGCATCAGTTGCATAATCTTTACCACGGTTCGAGTTATTGGTGAGGGTGACATAGACTTCGCCGTTTACTGGATTGACCGTACACCATTCTGGGCGGTCCATTTTAGTAGCACCGACTGAGTCGCCAGCCAAACGTGCAAATGTGACAACGTCTGCCTGAGATTTGAAAGGGTAAGTGGTATTGCTTTCATTTAAGCCATTTTTGCCATAGGCAAGTTCAATCCATTGACCTGAACCATCATTATTAAATTTGGCAACATACAATTTACCTGCGTTCATATATTTGTCGCCAGCCGCGTAGCCGCGATTTACATCTTTGGTATCCCACACTGCGCTAGAGACGAATTTATAGATGTATTCACCGCGAGAGTCATCACCCATATAAAATGCTAAGGGCTGACCTGCTACAGCACGACAAGCACTGTCTTCATGTGCAAAACGACCTAGTGATGTTCTTTTAACTGGATTTAGGCGGTTATCAAACGGATCAATCTCGACCATCCAACCGAACGTATTTGGTCCGTTGCGGTAGTCTTGTGTTGCCTGAGCGGCTTTTACATCAGCATTCCAGCGGTCATATAAGTCTTGTGATTCAACTTGACCAATTGCTGTTTCCCAGCCGTAACGTGAACTTACGCCTAAATAAATTTGTCGCCCTTGTTCATCAACGTTAGGAATTAGCTCACCGTTTTTATCTTTTAAATAAATGACCTTGCCGTCTTTATCTTTTTTAGGAGCACCTTTTTCATCTTTCTCATACAGATAAGGTTCATCTTTTTTAACACCTAAACCGTAACGTTTTAATGCAATTTTTTCTGCATCTGTACGTGCATATTCATCGCTACCTGAACGTTGGAAATAACCAATAAAGTTTTCTTCGGTAGTTAAATAAGTGCCCCAAGGGGTATAACCGTTACCGCAGTTATTATGAGTACCACGAGTTTGACGACCCGCAGGTGAGAAACGAGTAGCAAGCAAACTAGACCCAGCAGCAGCACCTGCAAAATTCATCTCTGTTGATGCTGTAATACGGCGGTTAAAAATTGATTTTTTATCAATTACTACTTTTTGAGTTGTTGCATCTTTCTTGATGTGAACAATAGATACGCCATGCGCATTGGTCTCACGAATCACTTCATCTTCAGGGCGGCGTCCATTAACTTTTGTTGGACCTTTTGGGTGAAGGAAGGTCTGGTTGATATATTCGTGATTCAGCACCAACAAACCTTCGGCTGAAACACTTTCATCAAAGTTGTTTGTTGAAGCATTCAAACCAAAGAAGTGCATACCATCGTGGCAGTCACCAGAGCGGAACTGGAAGCTTGGGCCAGATGGAATATTATTGTCGTCCCATTCGCCAAAAGCAGGGTTGATTGAATCACCTAAAGCATAGATGACATTGGCTTCATAACCTTCAGGTACAGTCACAATATCGTTGTGGTTTTTTGCAACTGCCGTGAAAGTTAATTTTTCTGGTTTTTTATTTGGATCTACAGGTGGAATTCCACCATTGTTAGAACCTGAGTCATCATTGTTATCATTACAGCCTGTTAAAGTAGAGGCTAAAGTTAGAGCTACGGCACCGCTTGCAGCTTTAGTAATTAAACTACGACGACTTACATGTTGTTCTAAAATGTCACGAAAGTGGATATTGTCAGAAGTATTATTATCCAGTTCTTGGTCTTCATGATATGGCGTCAGCTCTGTCATGGGAAATTCCTAAGTAAGTAAGTAAATAAAGAGATTGTTCTAAAAGTCTTCATTAGCTTAGTTGGGTAGTGTGACGAGGCTTTGACGTTTTGATGATAGGTTTGTGAAATATTTGATCGTTTGGTTGAAAGTATAAGTCGATTTTTAAAATCGCGGATGATCTAAAATAAAAGAAACCTGCATAAAGCAGGTTTCTTTTTTAAAGAGTAGAAATTATTTTTTTACAACAGATGGAGCAATTGGGTCGGCAGTGATATAGCCAACTGCTGCTGCGAATTTGTTGCTGTAGTTGGTATTAATTGCTGTATCAATTTGCGCAAGTAAATCTGCACTGATACCAGTACGAACACCGTTAGTTTCTTTATAGAAACGGTTCCATTCATCACCTGGATGTTGGAAGTTACTCATGATGTAAGTCCAACCGTTTACTTCATCAACTGCGTGTAGACCAGTTGACTCTGCACCTGCTGGTGTAGACAAGATACGGATCAGTTGCTTGGTATCAACGTTGTAAGCCCATAAGAAGTTATTTAAGTGGTTACCAGAGTCTTCACCAATAAATAACGTACGTAGCTTTTCAGAGAACTTTAAGTTGTC
Organism: Acinetobacter sp. WC-141; assembly: GCF_000313935.1. Lineage (GTDB taxonomy): Bacteria > Pseudomonadota > Gammaproteobacteria > Pseudomonadales > Moraxellaceae > Acinetobacter. Next base: position 197,557 of record NZ_AMSS01000086.1, read on the forward strand.
AGGGCTAGCAATCTGTTCTGGGTCAGCAGTGTTACCTAAGCTGTCAAAGCTAATGTCTTTACCTTTAATGAGAAGACTAGATTGGCTAGGTACCCATTCACTGTTAATTGCTACATTTGAGCTGTCTTTTTGGCCGCCTGTCAGTTTATGCTCCAAAATACCACCAGCCGTGATTTTCGGGAATTTAACGTTGTGCTCAGCAAGGTAACCACTACCACCTTCAACCATTGAATCAACAATGTTAGCTAAAGCTGAATATGCGCGTTTATCTGCAATATTTACAGTCGTACCTTCGTTCTTGGTCAATGCCATTGAAGCACCAACGTAAGCTGCGTAGCGGTGTGTCTCAAGGAAAGCCGCTGCAAGTTTAGTTTTGTCGCTGTTATCTTTAAGCTTGAGATAAACACCAGTTTTGCTCAAATAAGTAAATTTAAAACCTTGAGCTTCTAATTCTGCTTTTTGAGCAGCTTGTTGTAGTTTTAAACGATCTTTCGCAGCTTTTGCTAAAACTTGTTGTTCAGGTGTACCTTTATCTCCAGCATCAATAGCATCTTTTTCTGCTGTCGTTGCATCGCTTGGATATTTGGCAATTTGTAGAACCGATTCGAAAATATCAGTTCCTTTGATACCGCTCTTGATTAGGTTTTCAATCTCTACACTTGTTGCATGACCAAGCTTGATCCAAGAGATCTGACCAGTCGTTGTATCTGTAAGTATTGTTGTATATTTGGCAACGTAAAGTGTGCCGGCAGATAGGTCTTTCTCTTTATCTGCAACGAACATGAAGAGACCACCATTGGTATAGTCGTCACCCATCAAAACTGTACGGTTATCTGGGAAAACTTGCACAAGCTCATGTGAAATACGGCCTAAACAGTAGTGCTTTGTCACACGACCCGTACCATCTGCATTTACCGTAATTTCTGGTAAATGACCGTAGTTATATGGGTTAGCCGCATTTTCATCACCATAGACATTTTTACTAAATGCTTTAAGGGTTGAAAGTGATTGACCTAACTTTTGATTGAAAGCATCTGGTTCATATTCTTCACTAGAAAGGTGAGTTCCCCATGGTGACAAGCTTGCACCACAAGTAATCCATAAACCATGCGCACTTGAAGTGTCTACATTATGATATTTAATTAAAGTTAAATGACCAGTTTTCGGGTCTTGATCTAAAGTAAGCACTGCAATCGGAGAAGATAATTTACCGTAAGTATCACCACCATTTTGGTCTTTTGATAAATATTCAAACTGAACCACATGGAATACAGGGTTGCCAGTGACACCTAATGCTTTCTTGTCTGCATCTGTAAAATCTTTGCCAGTCGCTTGTTTGAAGCTAATTAGAGAACTACCATCTGGACAGTCAGAGAAGAATTGACGCTCTTTGCCAGCAACTGATTTATCGATAATTGGCTTATTATTAATGTCAAAATAACCACCCGCGATAATCTTTCCGCCTTTACCATCAGGAACTTCAGTACCTGTTAAGAAGAATGGTTTGTAAGCCAGTTGGTATTCGGTTTTACTGCCATCTTCCCATGAAATAGCAAGCTTTGATGCACATGCTGTCGTTGCAATATCAGCTACAACTGAAGGAGCTGGCATTGAAGTGAACGTTGCATTTTTAAAGTTAATTGGTTTTGTTGGAGTTGTAACGTCTGAATCATCATTACTATCGTTACATCCTGCTAATGTTGCTGCCGTAGCCATCGCACCTAATGGAAGAAAAGGGATCCCCGTAAACCATTTTAAAATGTCGCGACGTGTTGGGTGGTTAGAAGCAGTTGTCATAATAAATCCGTAACTTTTGTCAGTATATTTGTTGAGTTGATTCTATGGATTGTAAATGACACTTTTCTTACATTTTTAAGTCACTTTGAAGACAGTTTATAGGTTCGTAGATTAAAAAGTGGTTGATATGAAAAAGCCTGAACTTTATATTTCAGGCTTTCTTTAAATTATAATTTTATTCATCAGATTGAGCTTTTCTTTTCTCAAGAATTTTACCGAACAATAATCCAAGTTCGAAAAGCAACCACATCGGGATCGCCAACATCACCATAGAAATTGCATCTGGTGGGGTAATGAACATGGCTACAAAAAAACATCCCACAATGATAAAACGTCTTTTTTCAGCAAGACTCTTTGTATTTACTACGCCTATTAGAATCAGTAAAAGTGTCGCGATCGGAATTTCAAAAGTTACACCAAAAACTAAAAACAGCTTTAAGCAAAAGCTTAGGTAGCTATTAATATCCGTCATCGGTGCAACAGTTTCAGGCGATACACTAATAAAGAAATGTAAAATTGCAGGAAGCGTAATGTAGTATGCAAAAGCAACTCCGGCATAGAACAAAACAATACTACCGATGAGTAATGGCAGCGCTAAATGACGTTCTTTTTGATATAACGCTGGGCGGACAAAAGTCCATATTTCATAAAGAATAAATGGCATTGCCAGCACAAGTGCGACAAATAAATTGAGCTTAAAAGGCGCCATAAAGGTTGCAGTTACATCTGTTGCAATCATTGAAGACGATGCTGGAAGTTGCAGCCTTAAAGGTTCAGATAATAATTGGTAAGTGTTATTTCGGAAGGGTAATAAGCAAAAGAATAAAAATAATGTTACCCCGACAATCCTAAATAAATGACGTCTTAAAACGACCAAATGGTTCATGATTGGCATTTGGTCTAAATTTTCTTGCGTATTTACAGTCGTTGAAGGCAGTTGGTTCATACGGCAATCTTCAATTTAACGGGGGGTGTTTCTAAAGTGTCGCTTTGAGATGCCAAAGGTGTAAATTTGGCAAGAAAGGGCACTTCATAATGGCCCGATACAGGGGAGTACATCGTAGCCTGAGATATCGTTTCAGCTACCTCAGTTTTTTCTGAATTGTCTGAAGTAGTCTGTTTTTGTATTTCTTCAAGTTGTTGTTGTACTTTGCGTTCTAGTGCTTCAATGCGGTTGAGTTCTTCCTGCATTTCTTTTCGAAACTCAGAAAGACGCAACTCTTGATCAATCTCATTTTGCAAATTGGTAATATAACGTTTTAGGCGAACATACCAGCGACCAGCAAAGCGTGCGGCTTCCGGAAGTTTATCTGGACCTAAAACTAAAATTGCAATAATTGCAAAACAGAGTAGTTCTGTCATTCCTACATCAAGCATGGTGGAAAACCTTTAGCTTTTCACTGATGTGCTGTCAGGGGTTTTGACTTGGGCATCAATTGTACGTGGAGTATTAAGAGCAGCAGTTTCGTCTTCTTCACGAACTGATTTTTTAAAGTCTTTTACTGCACCGCCTACGTCTTTACCGATATTTTTTAATTTAGATGTACCGAATAATAAAATAACGACAATTGCAAAAATAACGACGTGCCAAATAGATAAACCGGCCATGATCTTATACCTCTTTTCAGTTTGCTTTATATCAACAGGTTGCCATGACAACAATGTGACATTTATATGTCAGTTTTAAGACAATAGCTGTTAGTCAAAATCTCAAAAGAAGGGTTTCATAAAGGATGTAGGCAGTTTTTTATTTTAGAAAAAGCTTAAAAGGAGAAGCTTAAATTACTTGAAAAGGAGAGTACATTTCATTTTGAAAAGGTGTAGCATAACAAACTGATTTTGATGGGTGAGAGGAGAAAACGTGGCGTTATTACTGCCAATATTGGCGTTCATCACTGGACTTCTGCTTGCCCAGACTTCTCTTTCAGAAACGATAAAACCAGTTCTTTCAGCTTGGCTTGCACGCTTGCTTATTCCAGTTGTGATTATTTACAACATGGTATTTTATCAGCCGGGTAGCTTGAGTTTAATGCTCTTTAGCTTCGGTTCAGCATTTCTTATTTTCTTTGCTTATTTGGCCTTATTTAAAGACAGATTATTAGCGCTATGCGTGAGTTATACCAACATGGGCTGGCTAGGCTTTCCTTTTGCTATGGCTCTATTTGGGCCTGAAGCTACGGCCCCAATTGTTGCGCTCTATATTGGTATGTCTCTTTTTGGAAATGCATGGGCTGTGACTGCCGTAACAACTGCACCACAAAGTAAACTCAACATATTAAAAAAAGTTCTGTCATCTCCACCGTGTATTTCAATTTTTTGCGCGCTTGTGCTCAGGCTTTTAGGGGTTCAACATATCGAACATCCAGCTATACATTGGGTGTATGAGGTTGCTAAGTTCGCAATGACTTTTGCTGGGATGTGTGTTTTGGGAATGTGGCTACGCCGTACTCGAGTGCATTTAAAAGACTTATTCTATAGTATGAAAGCTCAAGCATTTAAGGTGGTGTGTGGTTTTATTCTTTGCGGTTTAACTTATAGATTTCTACCGATTCCAAATATAAGTCAGCACATTGGAGTGATGTTTTTAATGTTCTGTCTGCCACCAGCAGCCAATATTGTAGCGCTAGAAACACATTATCAAGGGACAGGAAGATCTGCGGCTTATATTGCTTCAGGGACGATTGTGAGTTGTGTTTGTATTGCGATTTATGCAGTGTTTTTACACATGTTCGTCTAATTAATTATTTAATTCTAACTCTACACTTGCTTGTGCGAAGGCGGCATGGATGCCGCCAGTTAGACTGTGGCACAAGGAAGTGCCATCAGTCTAACAAAAGATTTTTGCTTACTTTTTATCTTTGAAAAGTAAGGTTTGCCTATACAAAGTTTAATATGTTTTAACGCTGCATATTGTGGCCATGTGATCAGCTTATTTCTGCAAACTCTCTCTAAATAACTGCATCGCTTGTCCACGATGACTAATCTTATTCTTGTCTTCTTTAGACAGTTCTGCGGTAGAAACTTGTAGCTCAGGTAACCAGAATAGTGGGTCATAGCCAAAGCCATTTTCACCACGTGCAGCTTCTAAAATTTCGCCGTGCCAGATGCCTTGGAAAATTTGTGGCAAAGGATCTTCAGCATGCGTTACTAGAGCAAGTACGCACACAAACATGCCTTCAATCACTTCACCATTTTTACGATATGGTAAAAGATCATTTAATAATTTGGCATTGTTTGCTGCATCGTCACCGTGTTCTCCAGCATAGCGCGCAGAGTAAATGCCAGGTGCACCACCTAAAACAGGAACATAAATACCAGAATCGTCAGCCATAGCAGGTTTACCTGAAATTTTAGAGGCATGACGAGCTTTGATAATGGCATTTTCAATAAAGCTTAAGCCATCTTCAATTGCATCGGGAATATTAAGACGCCCTTGAGGAATAATTTCTACAGGTAACTTAAGCTGTTCAAAAAGTTTTTCAAACTCAGCGACTTTACCTTTGTTATTGCTGGCAAGAACTAAACTGCCCTGATCAAACCAATGTGGGGTAGACATAATAAAACCAAACTTTATAGCTAATATCGAACGTGAGTTATGTTACGTGTTTTTTAAGAGGGGATATAGAGGGAAATAAATAGAATATAAAATGAGATATCCTAAACTAAAGCCACCTTGTAGAGCATACAAGGTGGCTTTAGTCGAGTAAGGTTTTTTACGGATGAACCGTTATTATTGTGCTTGAATCCATTTGTCTGCACGGTCACGTGCGGTACGGATTTGTTCTTGAGTTAAGTTCGCCGCTAGAGCAGTTTTCTTACCTTCAGATAGGCTAATCACTTTATTGTCGAGCATGCCATCACGAGTAGAAAGCTCATACCACTGGTAAGCACCTACGTAGTTTTTCTTTTGCTCTTCCATCATCGCGAGATTGTAGCTTGCACGGTTATCACCATTGCTTGCTGCTTTTTCAAAGTATTTACGAGCCATGGACTCATCTTTTCTAACACCAATACCGTCGGCGTACATACGACCCACGTTTAATTGAGCTGGTGATAAACCTTGATCAGCTGCTGCTTTAAACCATGCGAAAGCTTGTTTCTCATCTTTTTCTACATCTTTACCATATTGGTAGTGTGTACCAAGGTAAAATTGCGCGCCTGCTTGACCAGCTTTTGCAGCTTTCTGAAGGTCACTTACCCCCATTGTAGAAAAGCGTGCAGCCTGACTCGCAACCGATTGTGGCTGGGCGATATAATCTGCATGAGCCTGCATACTTAGCAGTCCTGCAAATAGTGTGCTAAATAATGTCTTTTTCATAGTGCACTCACTCGATAAATAGCGACTTCACCAAACAAATTAGGAACATGTTTGCTTAACAGGCTTCCCTGCTGATTTCCATTGACGGCGAGTCGATTAATAATTTGTATCTGATTTTCCACACACAGTGCTTCGAAATCTTTAAATGTACATAAATGAATATTGGGGGTGTTATACCACATATATGGTAGAGCATCCGATACAGGCATCATTCCTTTTAATGCAAGAAAAGACCGAGTCTTCCAATGCGCAAAGTTTGGAAAAGTAATAATTGCCTGTTTACCCACACGCACCATGTCTCTTAATAAAACATCGGGTGCATCTACGGCTTGCAAAGCCTGTGCCATCACCACATAGTCAAAAGACTGGTCGGCAAAACGGCTCAAACCGAGATTCAAATCTTGTTGAATAATATTTAACCCGCGACTGACGGCAATTGCAATCTTTTCTTGATCAATTTCTAAACCATAAGCACGAATTTGATGCTTTTGGCTCATATGAGCGAGTAATTCACCATCACCACACCCTAAATCGAGTACGCTTGAGCCGGGTTTAATCCACTTTTCTGCCAGTTGTTGATCAATACGCATTAACTTGCCTCCAGTGATGTCGATTTTAAGTGTTCTTCACCGCCTAAGAAAGCGCGCATGGTTTTGACATACAGTGGAATAGGGAATAAAAAAGAGTCATGACCTTGTTCTGCATCAATATCTAAGTAACTTACTGGCTTATGATTGGTAATAAGTGCATCTACAATTTCTTGCGAGCGACTTGGGGCAAAACGCCAGTCTGTTGTAAAAGAGACTATCAAGAACTGACATTTGGTTTTACCCATCGCTTCCGTTAACGAGTGATTGTATTCACGTGATGGATCAAAATAATCTAAAGCTTTGGTCATGATGAGATAAGTATTGGCATCAAAGTTACGGCTGAACTGTTCACCTTGATAACGCAGATAACTTTCGACCTGAAACTCGACATCAAAACCATACATAAATTTGCCTGACTTTAAATCACGGCCAAATTTTTGTTTCATGGCTTCTTCTGAAAGATAGGTGATATGGCCGACCATTCGAGCCAAAATCAGGCCGCGTTTCGGGTAACTATCATTCTCTAAATAACGACCATGATGGAAGTCTGGGTCAGACAAAATCGACTGTCGCGCAACTTCGTTAAATGCAATATTTTGTGCTGAAAGCTTTGGCGCACTGGCAATAATCACACATTTTTGTAAGCGATCAGGATAATCTACTGACCATTGTAGTGCTTGCATGCCCCCTAATGATCCACCAACAACCGCATACCAGACATTTACACCTAAACGGTCAGAAAGCATGGCCTGAGTTTTGACCCAGTCGCGTACCGTAACTAATGGGAAATCTGGTCCATAAGGACGGTTATCATTTTCAGGATTTGGTGATGTTGGGCCAGTTGAGCCGCTACATCCACCAATATTGTTGAGCGAAACTACAAAGAACTTATTTGTATCGATTGCCTTACCCGGGCCAATACAGCTATCCCACCATCCAGCTTTTTTATCATCTTCGTGGTGATATCCCGCTGCATGATGATGTCCGGAAAGGGCATGACAGATTAAAATGGCATTTGATTTATCTGCATTTAAAGTGCCGTAAGTTTCGACCATTAACTCAAAACGTGGCAAAACACGGTCACATTCAAGATGTAATGGTTCTTCAAATTGGAACTTTTGCGGAGTGACTAACCCCACTGAATCAGCTGGAAAAGACACGGGAACATTTCGCCTTTTAAATCTTTCAGGAATAAAAAGAAAGGATACCAAGCTAGGTATCCTTTCCAAAGTCTTTTTTTTAATTAAACAGCTGCGGCAACCACCTGATCTGTACTTAAAACGCCTTGATCAATCAAACGGTTAGTACATGCAATAATTGCTTCAATGGATGAGGTGACTGTATTGTCATGGACACCGGCACCAAATGAGCCTTTACCTGTACCTTTAACTTGAAGTTCAATCAAGGTTAATGCTTTCGCATTTGCACCTGAACTAATACTACGTTCTTCATAGTTCAACACATCAATTGGTAACTGAAGTGCATTTAAGAATGCAGAGATTGGTCCATTACCTTCACCGCGAAGCTGTTGAGTTTCACCTTCGACATCAACATCAAGTTCGATGATCTGAGTGCCATTAATGTCAGATAATCTGTAGTTTTTGACTGTGTAATGGTGGTTTTTCACATCAACATACGTGTCTTTAAATAAGGTCCAGATTTCTTTTGCATTAATTTCTGTACCATTATCATCAGCATATTGTTGAACAACCTGACTGAATTCGATTTGTAAACGACGCGGCAATACCACGTTGTAGTTTGATTCTAATAAATACGCGATACCACCTTTACCAGACTGACTGTTTACACGAATAACTGCATCGTAGTCGCGGCCCAAATCTTTTGGATCGATTGGCAAGTAAGGCATATCCCAGATTTCTTCATTTTTCTGGTACTCAAAGCCTTTTTTAATTGCATCCTGATGTGAACCAGAGAATGCAGTAAATACCAAGTCACCTGCATATGGATGACGAGGGTGCACAGGTAAGCCAGTACATTCTTCAACCGTTGCAATCACTTCATTAATGTTAGAGAAATCTAACTCAGGTGCTACACCTTGGGTGTACATGTTCAATGCAATTGCTGCAACGTCAACGTTACCTGTACGTTCACCATTACCAAACACACAGCCTTCAACACGGTCAGCACCTGCCATAATTGCAAGTTCTGATGCCGCAATACCACAGCCGCGGTCATTGTGGCAGTGAACAGAAATGATCACGCCATCACGACGTGCCAAATTACGATGCATCCATTCAATTTGGTCTGCATACACATTTGGCGTAGAAACTTCTACAGTCGCAGGTAAGTTTAAAATCACTTTATGGTCAGGACGTGCATCCCAGATTTCTGTGACCGCATCACAGACATCTTTAGCGACTTCTAACTCTGTTGCAGAGAAACATTCTGGACTGTACTGGAAAATCCAGTCAGTTTGAGGATATTGCGCCGCATACTCTTTCACTTTTTGAGCAGCATTAATAGCTAACTGTTTTGCACCATTAACATCTACATTCAACACCTTTTGACGGAAGGTTGGAGAGTTAGAGTTATAAATATGCACAATCGCTCGTTTAGCACCAGCCAAAGATTCGAAGGTACGTTCAATTAAATGATCACGTGCCTGAACTAAAACTTCAATGTATACGTCATCAGGAATATGATTTTCTTCGATCAACATGCGGGTAAAATCGAAGTCGATTTGAGATGCAGAAGGGAAGCCGATTTCAATATGCTTAAAACCGATTTTTACAAGCATTTTGAACATTTTGAATTTTTGTTCCATGTCCATGGGTTCAAAAATTGCTTGGTTACCATCACGTAAATCGGTGCTCATCCAGATTGGCGCTTTTGTAATTTCGTTATTTGGCCATTGGCGATCTGGTAAATCCACTCGTTGGTACATACGGCGGTATTTTTTGCTTGGGTCAGCCAACATCATGAGAAAACTCCTTGTCTCGTAGCGCAGTTGCTCTGGATATATTTAAAAGGCAACGTCTCTACAGTTATATATGGTATTTAATTAAGAAAAATAAAAGGCAATTTCGAAGTGCTGCTTTAAAAAGCAGACAAAATTTTTATACGCGCGCTTGGCGCAGCATCAGGAGTTGCGGATGATGTCTTGCTTGAGTAGGCTGGGCAAACAAGTAATTCATTTTCATCTCTAGACCGTGAATAATAAGTTTGATGGTTTGCTGGTAAGTTTATCATTTAGATATATCACATCTAAACAATGATTACACCTTGTGCAAAATTCTTATAATAATTTTAATCTCAGAAATTAGAAAATAATTTTCTAATTTTGCGCCATTTTACGATTTTGAGAAAATAATTTTCATATTTTTGCTATATTGAGGTAAGAGAAATTGCTTGATCTCAATAAGTCAAAAATAAATGTAATTATAGCTCTGACCACATTCGAATTAAATTATGATAAATATTGGTGAGCTTCATGACTTCTGGATAGTTATCGCCATGTGCTTTACGCAGTTCCCGAATACTTTCATCTAAGTTAAATAAAAGATGGCGTTTACTATCATCGCGTACCAAACTTTGTACCCAGAAAAAAGAAGCAAAACGAGTGCCTGAGGTAATGCTGCTGACTTCATGCAGGCTAGTAGACGGATAGAGCACCACATCACCTGCGGGTAATTTAACTTCGTGATAACCATAAGTGTCTTCAATAACGAGGTCACCACCTTCATATTCATCTGGTTCACTTAAAAATAATGTACAAGATAAATCGGTGCGGAGCTGCTCAGAAGTCCCACGGATAAGACGAATTGAGTTGTCTACATGGAAACCAAAGCTTTCATGTTCATCATAACGATTAAAAAGCGGTGGAATAATTTTGTGGGGAAGGGCTGCAGCCTGAAACACTGGATTTTGCCAAATTGCTTTGATGACAATATCACTTAAATGATGTGTAAGCGGGTCTTGTTCTGAGAGTTGCTGATTTCTTTTAACCGAAGCAGATAAGGTGCCCGCTGTCACTTTTCCACCCACCCAATTTGCGTCTTTCATGAGCTTACGAAACTCGGCAACTTGCTCTTTACTTAAAACATTAGGGATATGATGAATCACAGCAAACACCTTTTAAAATAAATACTTCATTTGTAAAAATAGCCTCGTCACGAGGCTATTTTATATGAACTTTAATTAATTCCATAAAAGTATTATGGAATTTAACCTTAATACTTAAAGTTAATTGCTAAGACAGCATTACGGCCATTACCTTCAAACGCGTAGTGAGCTGCATGTGCACTAGTGAAATAACGCTTATCAGAAATATTATTGATATTAAGCTGTAAATTTACGTTCTTATTAACGTCGTATTTAGCCATCGCATTATAAATAGTATAGGTTGGTAAGTATTTTGGAGCAGTTGTATTCACAAACACTTGATCGCGGTATTCGACACCTGCACCTAAAGTCAATTGAGGCATAACTTTATATGTTGACCATAAAGTCGCGCTATTTTTAGCTACGAATGGAAGAGGTTTACCTTCCTGAGCAACGGCATTGTATGCAGCCTCGGTGATTTCGCTATCTAAATAGCTATAGCCTGTAGATACATCCCACTTGTCAGTAATCTTTCCGTTCAAGCTAATTTCAAATCCATCAACTTTACTTTTACCTGCATTGGCAGTCGTGTTAGGGTCGATTTGGATACGTGTATTTTGCTTTTCAGTACGGAAAACTGCTGCTGTTAAATTAGCACGGTTATTAAATAGGTCCCATTTAGTTCCTAATTCAAAAGTGCGCGCTTCTTCTGGTTTTAGATCGTTTGCGCTCGCACTTGCAGTACCTGAGTCGCTAATAGAATCTGAACCTGTATCACCTTCAGCGAGCACACCTACTGGGTTTGCTGACGTAGCATAGCTTAAATAAATACTACCATCTTCTGTTGGTTTAAAAACTAAACCAGCTTGGTAAGAGAAGTAATCTGTATCACTTTCTAGTTTATCGCCAGCTTTATGAGGTGTACGTCCACCTACGTCTTTATTGTATTTTTTCTCAGTTTCAAATTTATCCCAACGCACACCTAAGTTAAGTAACCATTGTGGATTAAATTCGATACTATCTAAAGCATAGACGCCTACATTATGACTACGAGTGGTTGATTGTGCTGTAATAGCTCCACGTGTGTCATAGAATGCACCATTTCCTGGATTATTTAAACTCGTACACCAGCCATTTGCTACAGCAGCGGCTGAAGTACAGTTTTGAATGTTGCTGTCTAAAATGGTTGAGGTGGTTTCACCTGCAGCATTAGTAAATGTATGTACACCTTGATCAGTTTCTTGGAAGCTCCATTCAGTACCGACATTAAAAGAATGTTTTAATGTACCAGTATTAAATTTACCTCTCAAAGAAAGTTGATCGCTATAAGCATCACTGTCCAAAATGATGTGTGCTGAAAAAACAGGAGGTTTTAACTTGGTAAACTAAACACACTCATCAGGAGTTTACCATGAGCAAGAAACACAAGACTTACACCACAGAATTTAAAGCTGAAGCCATCAAATTAATTGAAGCCAATCAAGGCAATGTCTCGGAAACAGCCAGACAACTTAGCATTTCAATGCAAACTCTTTCAAATTGGAATACCAAAGCAAAGGCTG
>NZ_AMSS01000087.1 GCF_000313935.1 Acinetobacter sp. WC-141
GCCCATGAGGAGACAAAGCAGAGCTATGGTTATATTCGATTAACCAAATACTTACAAGCTCAGGGTATAAAAATGAGTATGTACGCTGTACGTCAGATAAAAGCGCTGAACCACCTGTATTGTAAGCGACACAAGCGTTTTAAAAGGACTACGAATAGTGACCATAATCGAGCGATCTATGAAAACCTGCTGGAGCAACAATTCTCAATGACTAGACCAAATCAAGCATGGTCAAGTGATATTACGTACATATGGACTGTTGAAGGATGGCTGTATTTAGCAGCGGTAAAAGACCTTTACACGAAGCAAGTGGTTGGCTATAGCTTAAATGAGCGCATGACAACACAGCTTGTTTGTAATGCGCTAAATATGGCTATTCACAATCAAAAACCAACCAAAGAACTGATTGTGCATTCAGACAGAGGAAGTCAATATTGCAGCCAGGAATATCGAAATATACTTGAGCAATATGGTTTTCAAGGTTCAATGAGCAAGCGCGGAGACTGTTACGATAATGCACCGATTGAAAGCTTTTGGGGAATACTGAAAAATGAGTTAGTGCATCATTACAACTATCAAACCAGAGAAGAAGCCAAAGCAGATATTATAAAATACATTGAGTTATTTTATAATCATCGAAGAATTCAAAAGGGTTTGGGTTTTAAGACACCAAATCAAATGGCCGAAGACTTTTATAAGTTGGCTGCCTAGAATCTCCCAAGGGAAAGTCTCCTGATAATTCAGCGTATATCATAGTATGTAAAACTACCCAAAATAATTAATGCAGCTGTGACTTTTAACATAAACTTAAAACTAAGATTTTTTCGTATTATAGTGATTTTTATGTGAAATGCATCACATTTTTATATAAATTTGTTAGATAAGCTACACTTCAAATGTTGTTATACGCGTAAATTTACTTGATATTTCACTTAAATTAATAAGTCTAAAATTTGCTATTCAGTTATTTTTTAAATTGCATATCCATTTCTTTCATCATAGAACTTTTTATTTTTAATTTTTCTAAAAAGTAAACCATTAATTTACAAAATAAAATTTAGATATAATTCATAAAGAAAAAATTTTTTCTATTTTCGGTTTGGAAAAGGGAAAACCTGTTATGCAAAAAATGCATAATTAACTTGATAAATGCATTAGAAGTGAAGCATTTCGAAAACTAATATGAATTATCTCCTCTACTAATTCGAAGTTTAATGATGAACGCTGAAATTACCACCCGTATCGAGAAGGATCTTATTGGTTATAGAGAAATCAATAATAATGATTATTACGGAGTTCAAACATTACGTGCTCTAGAAAACTTTAACTTAACACAAAGCAGAGTTGGAAATTTTCCTCATTTAATTAAAGCATTAGCAATGGTAAAGCTTGCTTGTGCTGAAGCTAACTATAATCTTAAAAGCTTAGATCAAACTAAATTTGAAGCAATTGAATACAGCTGTAATCAACTTATTCGCGGTAATTTTCACGACCAGTTTCCGATTGATATGATGCAAGGTGGTGCTGGTACTTCAACCAATATGAATGCAAATGAAGTATTGGCGAATGTTGCTTTAGAATATATGGGACATTCAAAAGGTCAATATCAATATCTACATCCAAATAATGACATTAACATGTCACAGTCAACAAATGACGTGTACCCTACTGCGATTCGTTTAGGTTTGTTATTAAGCTTAGATGAACTAAATCTTCCTTTTAATAACTTAATTTTAAGTTTCCGCAACAAGTCTCAAGAATTTGCTCATATCTTAAAAATGGGTCGTACCCAGTTGCAAGATGCTGTGCCAATGACATTAGGTCAAGAGTTTGGTGCTTTTGCGGTAACTTTACAAAAAGACCTTGAGCAAATTAATACGCTTATTCCAAATGTTTTGGCTTATATGAACCTTGGCGGAACAGCGATTGGTACAGGAATTACTACTGAATATAGTTACCGTGAACTTGCGATTCAAGCACTTGCAAAAATCTCTGGTAAAAAAATTAAGTCATCTCCTGATCTAATCGAAGCAACTTCGGATATGGGCGATTTTGTTCTTTTATCTGGTTTATTAAAACGTACCGCAACTAAACTTTCAAAAATTGCCAATGACTTGCGTTTACTTTCAAGTGGTCCACGTACTGGTATCAATGAAATTAACTTAGAAGCACGTCAACCAGGTAGTTCGATCATGCCGGGTAAAGTAAACCCAGTCATTCCTGAAGCAATGAACCTTGCTTGCTTCCAGATTATTGCAAATGATTTGGCTGTAACTTTAGCGGCTGAAGCAGGTCAACTCCAGTTAAATGCAATGGAACCTCTTATTGCTTTTAAACTATTTGAATCTATGGATTTGCTTGGTAACGCGATGGCCATGTTCCAAAGTAAATGTATCGATACGATTACGGCGAATCCTGAGCACTGTAAAGCTTTAGTTGAAAACTCAATTGGTATTGTGACTGCACTTAACCCATATTTGGGTTATGAAACTACAACTCGTATTGCTAAAACTGCAAACGAAACTGGACAAAGTGTATTGGCTTTAGTTCAAAATGAAGGTTTATTATCAGCACAAGTGCTTGATGAGATCTTGTCGATTAATAATATGGTTAAACCAAAAATGTCGGCTTAATTCCTGAAATAAAAAAGGAGCTTTTATAAGCTCCTTTTTTATTTGTTCTATACTTTAAAAACTAAAAGTTGTAGAGAACTGAGCTGTACGTGGATTACCTAAGAATAAATAGTCATCCCCCATAAATGCCCCTACATCACGCCAATATTTCTTATTAAATAAGTTATCAATATTGAATCTAAAAGTTGTGTCATGCCCAGCAAAACTTGTTTTATAGGCAGCACCAATATTAAAGACGCTATAGCCACCTACTTTTGCTGTTCCCTCTTTGTTTGCATACTTACTACTACTATATTGCATACCGCTGAGTAATCTTAACCCTTCAACTGAAGGTACTTTATAAGATAACTGTGCAGTTGCGCGGACCTTTGGTACATTTTGAGTTTGATGACCTTTGTAGCTGTCACTCTCAATATCAACAAGGCGAGATTTGGTATAGGTAATGCCAGAGCTTACATCGAGTGTATCAGTTAAGGCACCAGTTAAACCTAATTCAATACCTTGGTTGTGCTGTTCACCTTGCTCAACAAATTCTAATTTTCCTTCAGAATTTGTAGTCGCATATTGATTATCTTGTTTTAAATCAAAAATAGCTGCTGTTAATAAAAAGTTGCGTATTTGTTGCTTAACACCAAGTTCATATTGTTCAGAATTTCTAGGCGATAGAACTTCTAGAGCATTATTAGCAAACCATGGAGCCTCACCACCATCCGATAATCCTTTGGCATATGAAGCATAAAGATTAGTTTTAGCAGTTGGGCTATACATGAGCGCTAATTGCGGTAAAAACTTATTTAAATCTGTGTCTCGACTTTGCTGCCCATCTGGCTGATAGGCTTGCTCATCAAGATGAATAAGTTTTCCACCCAATAACGTTGACCATTGATCATTAAATTGAACTCGGTCAGATATGGTGAAAGCAGTCTGATCACTCTCTAGAGCTTTGTAACGATCACCTGGACTTTCTGATGATGGACTGTAGTCAATCGTATCTTCATAGATATTGCCTGTTCCTACCGCTACATTTAGTGGTGTATGGTGCTTTAAGGTTTTATATGTACGTTGTAATTCGAAAGTTACTTGATGCTGAATATTGCCAGTGTTGAATTGACCATTTAACCCAGCAGCGAACTGGTTAGTAATACGTGTATCATCTGGGCTGCGAAAATCGTAAATATCATAATTACCGTGTTTATCAAAAGTATTGCCTAAACCAGTAACTTCACAAATATCGTTATAACATCCCCATGGGAAAGCACTATTATCATCAATCACAACACGACTTTGTGATGCACTTAAGCTACCATTCCATTGATCGTTAAATGCATATTGATATTTTAAACTCGCATTTACACTGTTATTTACAACCGGTTTACTCCAAGACTGATAACCCAATAAACGGTCTTGATCTACATTTGTTGGTACTTCTTGCCCATCAAGCAGTTGATAACCCGGTACAGAACGTTGACTTTGATGCTGAGCTTCAACATCAAACAGTAACTTAGAGCGATCATTAATTTTCCAGTCTAAAGCAACTGAACCAAACTCACGTTTACCATTTGCATGATCGACATTTGGGTGAATACTTTCATGCGCTAAATTGATTCGATAGCCAAACTTTTCATTAATAAAGCCACCTACATCTGTTGCTAGTGTATAACCACCTTCTGAATTTGCATCGACGGTAATAGTTTTAACATCGGCAGGTCTTTTCGTTACATAGTTGACTACACCACCTGGAGTCGACATGCCACTTTGAATCGCAGAAATACCTTTTAATATTTCAACTTGCTCTTTATTTTCTAAAGCTACATTTTGCTCGCCACGTATGGTATGGCCATTAATGAGATAACTTGTGCCTAAATCGAGTGCAAAGCCACGAGCCATAAAATTAGGATAATAACCAATTGCAGCGTAGCCATCCCCTAACGATGAATCATTTTTAATAACATCAGTCAGTGTTTTTGCATGTTGATCTGCTAGGCGCTCCGAGGTAATGGTCGTAATAGAGGCAGGAACTTTCTTTACATCGCCTGTTTGAAAACCAGATAAATTAACTTTTTTTGGTGTATATAGAGCATCACTATTTTGTGTGGCGTTCACAGTAATGGTTGGGAGCTGCGAAACCTCCGCTTCATTTGCATAAACAACAGATGCTATAAGTGCAATAGATGAAGCCAATGCTGTTTTAGAGCATGTTATGAAGTGAAGATTTAACGTGTGTCTTTCCATTGAATAACGACCTGCTCATAGCGTACATAATATAAGTGTGCTAAAAATCGGAGGTATTCCCTATTTTTGGCCCCGAAAGAATACAGTGACAAATATCCAGAAACAACAGATTATCTAATTTTTAGATCAAGTAAATTTTGTGTAATAAAGCGTCATCATTATATGAATTTCATTTATTTTCTTTGAAATTGGGACTATAACTTTTTAAGTATTACCAAATAATCAAAATGAAACTAAGCTCAGAAATAGGTCTAGACCAAGGAGGAATACAATAAAAAATATGCTGGATAAATTAGATGTTTGATTTTAAATAAAGTTTATAGTGCAGTGATCATTTAATTAAATTAAGGAAATGTTCGATAATCGATAAAAATATCTTTAAATCGAACAAAAGATCATAGAATCACTAGAATGGAAATTTAAAATTATAAAAAATGAATGGAGAGAAATTCTAAGAAAGTACTCAGGATTGAGTGATATTTAAAAATTCATTCTATTTCCTGTTCAGTACATCTGAAAATTTCTATTTTTTTCTGCTAACTGACGGAATATCTATGACATATACTAAGGAAGAAAAGAGCAGCAGAATACGAGGGATTGTAGGCGCAGCTTCAGGTAATTTGGTTGAATGGTTCGACTTTTATATCTATGCAGTATTTGCTGCTTATTTTACTCAAGCTCTAACTGCACCAGACATGGATAGTACGACCAAATCTATTTATGTTTGGGGTGTATTTGCAGCAAGCTTTTTTATGCGTCCTATTGGTAGCTGGATATTTGGGCGCATTGCAGACCGGCACGGTCGAAAAAAATCAATGATTGTCTCTATTTGCCTCATGGCTTTGAGCTCTTTTCTATTTGCAGCCCTACCAACTTATGACCAAGTTGGCCTATTTGCCCCTTTTCTTTTGCTAGTCGTGCGCTTGCTTCAAGGCTTATCGGTGGGTGGTGAATATGGTGCAGTCGCAACATATATGAGTGAATTAGGCTTAAAGGGTCAACGTGGTTTTTATTCCTCTTTCCAATATGTCACCCTCTCTGGTGGTCAATTACTTGCCAGCTTACTTGGCGTAATTTTATTAACGTTTTTGAGTGAGGACCAATTGCTTAATGGCGGTTGGCGTATTCCATTTGTTATTGGTGGTATTGCAGCAATTTTATCTTTGCTCGCACGTAGTCGTTTAGAAGAAACACTTTCTCATCAAGATAGTGAACGCAAAGAGTCTGGTAGCTTAAGAGAGCTCTTTAAAAAGCATTGGAAAACCTTTTTATTGGTGGTCGGATACACTTCTGCTGGTTCATTAACGTTTTATGTAGAAACCGTTTATTCAAAAACCTATTTAACTAATTTAGGTATGGATGGAAAAACCGTTGGTTATATCATGACCTTTGCGCTATTTGTCTATATGTGTGCTCAACCTGTATTTGGTTCCATTTCGGATCGTATTGGGCGACGTTCTTCAATGTTAGCATTTAGCTTATTATCTGCGATTTTTATCTATCCAGTGATGGCAATTGGCATGCCTAATTATATAGATTCGCCGATCATCATTACCTTGCTACTCATTTTTATGATGATGATTTTGAGTTTCTACACATCTATTAGTGGCCTAGTAAAAGCTGAGATGTTCCCACCTCACGTACGCGCACTCGGGGTAGGATTTTCATATGCGGTAGGTAATGCTATTTTTGGTGGTTCTGCACCTTCGGTTGCCTTGCAATTCAAAGCTGCCGGAATCGAAAACACCTTCTTTATTTATGTCATTGTCATGCTGATTATCTGTTTCTTGTGTAGCCTCGCGCTTCCTAAAAAACCAGACTATTTAGAACATGATCATTAATTAAATGAGATGCCTTCTGTCCCAAGCAGAAGGCATTTTTTAGCACTTAGCAAATTCTTTTAAAAAAGCCCACGGAAAAATCCCTTTATCATGCCCATCGCTAAAACAAATTTGGGCACCGTAACCTTGATCAAACATTGCTGTTACTTCAACATTTTGATGCTCTATTTTAATTTGTTTGATCCGCTTCGCTCGGCAAAAGCCACATGGGCAAATTTCCCTTAAATTTTGATGGCTCAGAGTTATGCTCAAACCATCGGTCCAGATAAAGTGAACCTGTTTGGTTATCGTATCCACATGAATATCAGGTCTGGCTTGCATATTTCACCTCATCAATTTGATTTAAACCAATACGAATCGCTTTTCGTACTTCTGGGTCGGAGTCATTTTGATGTTGTTTTAATAGATTCTGAGCTTCTGATGTGCCAATTTCACCGAGTGCTAAAGCGACCTCTTTACGTAAATTACTAATTTCATGATTAAAGTTATCAGACAAATGAGCAACTGCCAGACGCGATTTGAGTAACCCTAAGCTTCGAACTGCGGCAATACGTACTTGCCAATATAAGTCAGATAAAGCATGAATTAAGGGAGTTTCGAGCTGAACGATATGTAATTTTCCAATCGTAAGTGCAGCTTCGACTCTTAATTGCCAACTTTCCGAGGTTAAAGAATGTTGAAGCGCTTGGATAACATCAGCTGTTATGTTCTGACTATAAGCCAAACCACCTGTTGCAATGCGGCGGACTTCATCGTCAGTATCTGTTTCAGCAGTTTTTGCCAATATGGTAATCGCTTGGTCTTGTTGTAACCAACTTAATGCACTGATTGCCTCCCGGCGCACAAGAGCATCTTCATGGTGTACCAAAGCGGATATCTCTTCGAATAATTGTTGTGGTCGTAAAGGTTTTAAAGCACGTAAAATTGCGCTAAGAGCAAAAGAATCCGTGTGCTTTAAATAAGGTGCCAGTATCTGGGCTGATGCCGCATTTTTGACTTCGCTTAAGCTTTGGCTGGCAGCTTGTTTCACATTAACATCTGCATCAAATAAGGCTTGAGCCAATACTTGCAAACTGGTTGGATCTTCCCAACTTTCTAGTTTTTTTGCCGCCTCTTCACGAACTAAAGCTGAAGAATCGTGTTGTAGCGCTGCATGCAACCAAGGAAGCAAATCCGGATTTTCTTCATCACCAATATTCATTAAAGCGACAAAGCGAATTTTTTCATCTGCGTGATGAAGCTGTGCAAGAAATTCCTGATTATATTCATCGAGGTCATCTAAAGCTTGATAATAAAAACTCATTCGTATTCCTTAATTTGTGATTTCTTTCCAAGCCCTAATGGATTTAAACGGCTTAACTCTTCTTGTTGAGTAGCTTCTTTTAAAGTCCGGATGCAATGTTTCTTAATGGCTGTAAATTCAATGCTCGTGACAAGCTCAACATCTCGTGGACGTTCAAACTTAAGCGGAATTTCTTCAATAATTCGCCCTGGCCTATGGCTCATAATCAACACTCGATCCGCTAAAAAAAGTGCTTCATCAATATCGTGGGTAATGAATAAAACCGATGTTTGGATTTCTTGCCAAATTTCGAGCAATAGCATTTGCATTTTTAAACGAGTTTGGGCATCTAATGCACCAAAAGGTTCATCCATTAATAAAATGCGAGGTTGATTAATCAATACTCTCGCAATTTCAACCCGTTGCTGCATGCCACCAGAAAGTTCGGCTGGAAATTTATGTTCAAAACCTTTAAGCCCGACCAGATCAATCATTTTCTGAGCTTGTTCAATACGCTTTTGTTTAGCGATGCCTTTCATTTTCAAACCAAAAGCAATATTTTCAAGCACGCTTTTCCATGGAAATAAAGTGTGTTGCTGAAACACCAAACCTCTATCTGGATGCGGTTCAAGAATAGATTCATTATCAACCGTTAAAGTCCCAGAACTAATCGGTAAGTGCCCTGCCAAAGCACCTAATAATGTTGATTTTCCACAACCAGATGGGCCAAGTAGACAAATAAACTCACCCGGTTGTATTTCGAAATTAACCCGATCTAATGCCTGAAAACGATTTTTAGCTTGCCCTAAATGTAGCGATAGATTTTGAATACGCACATGGCCTTGTGTAATTGACATTTTAAGACTTCCTCAATTGATACCATGGGGTAAATCGGTTTCCAATCACACGCACCAATGTACTGCTAAACATACCTAACGCTCCTATCAGCACCATGCCAACCACAATATTGCTATAGTTTTGCAAGGTGAAAGATTCCCATGTGAAATATCCAATTCCGTGTTGACCCGAAATCATTTCGGCAGTCACTAAACAGAACCAACAAGTACCCATTCCAATAGATAAACCCGTAATAATGTTAGGTAATGCCCCCGGAATAATGACTTCATAAATGATGGCCAGATCAGAAGCACCCAGACTTTTCGCTGATGCAACGAGCCTTGGGTCAACCGCACCAACGCCATGTACGGTGTTTAATAAAATTGGAAATAAAGCCCCAATAAAGGTAATAAAAATCATGGAAGCTTCTGAGGATGGAAAAATCAGAATTGCTAAAGGAATCCATGCAACTGCTGGAATTGGACGTAATACTTCTAATGGCGGCATCAGAAATATAGCCAGTTTTTGATAACGTCCTGCTAACAAACCAATACCTACACCAATTAAAGCCGCTAGCACAAAACCAACCACTACGCGAAAAACACTAGATTCAACATGTTCAAATGCAGTGCTGAGTTGAAAGAAAGCCCATAGCGCATGAATGACATCTAAAGGTGTCGGGACATTGCTAAAGTTCACAATACCTAAATTTATTTTAAACTGAGCAAGTCCTTGCCAAATGACTATCCAAAAAGCTATAGATGTAAAAGCAATGGCATAGCTTTTTAAATGTGTTGGGCATAACCTCAATTGCTGAAAAAATTTAATCAAAAATGTACTTTGGTTTTTAGGTTTTGTTTGGACTAAACTACTCATTCGTCACCTCCTGCTCATTAGGTAAGACAACACATCAGCTCTGTATTACAAGCTGAATAGCTTTAAAGTCATATACTTTTCCGCCCTGTTGTTTAGCCCATTTTTCAGCATCATCTTTTAATAAAAAGGCCTGAATTTGTCCTGCTTTATCTGTGGCATACCATGCCAGATTGGCAAGTAACTTAATGTCGGACTGATGATCTTGGCTATAAACCACACGCACCGTTTTTCCAGCTGCTTGAACTTTCTTTAAATCAGAAAAAGCATGCTCAGGTGTTTCATAGCTACGCACTTTTTCTTCACTCTTTACCCAAATTTGAGTTACCCGATCAAATGTTTTGATGGGTTGGCCCATTAAAGCGTCATTGGCAACCAAAGGTGATTTTGCATAGTCGGCCAGTTGCTGGCTATAATTAAGTCCGGATGCTTGAAATGCGTCCTTAATGTATTGATCATCAATAAATTTATTTACATCAAGCGTACCATCGTTTTTGCCTAAAACTTTTAAGGTGTCTATCGCAATTTGAGTCGCTTTTCGATATTCAGGTTTCCACGTTAAGTCACGAGTTTGTAGACCTAGTGGACCATGAAATAAATAGACAACTTCGGCAGGAATACCCGTTTTTTCGGCAATAAGCTCACTATATTTTTCGGGTTGTTCTCGAATCAGGCGATTTGCTTCAATGGTTGCCTGTAAATAAGCCTTTATAACTTCTGGATGCTGCTGTGCATAATCCTTGCTGGCAAGCGAACCATGAAATGTAGGTGATTTTGCTTGTGAACCATCATAGATTTTTTTAGCAAAGCCTTGGTAAGCAAATAACTCTCCAAATGGTACGAAGTCAGCATGCGCAGCAATCTTATGACTTTTTAATGCAGGCCCCGCCACTTCTGGCGCCTGAGCAATCACTTTAATATCTTTATCAAGTTGCCAACCTTCAGCTTGAATTGCTCGCAATAATAGTCCGTGAGCAGTTGAGGCAAAAGGTACAGAAATAGTCTGCCCCTTTAGCTCTTTAAGTGAAGTTACTTTTGAGTCAATTGGAACAACAATCGCATTACCACTGCCATTAATGCTGCCTGATAACGGTGCTAAAAATATGCTTTCTTTTCCAGCTTTTTTAAATGCCGCTAAATTATTAACAGCAGGAAAGTCAGCCATTGCTCCCAAATCTAGTCGGCCAGCCACCATCTCACTGGTAAGTGGTGCACCAGAGGTAAAGTTTTTCCATTGAATGTCATATTTAACATTCTTGTATTCACCATCTTTGGGTAAATATTTTGATAATAAATTCAATTCACGAATGAGCAACCCACCTGTTGCACAGTTAATAGTGGTGTCTTGCGTACCAATCGCTACACGAACAGTTTCTGTTTTACTGCCGCACCCCACAGTGCCAAGTACAATGGCACCAATTAAGCTACTGAGTAATAGTTTTTTATTGATCAATTTATTTTGTCTCATATTGAGTATTCCAAATTAATTATTTGAGTAGGTATGGGATATTTACTTTGACTGCATCTGTTGGGCAGTCCTTTTCACATGGCATGCAGTACCAACATTCATCAAACTGCATGAAAGCTTTTTGAGTTGTGGGATCGATTGCTAATAAGTCCATTGGACAAACATCTACACAGACTGTGCATCCTTTATCAGCAATACATTTATCTTCATCGATAATGACGGGTGCGACAGTACGGTGCTGAACTTCTTTAAAAATAAAAGCCATGATTTGAATTCCTGATTTATTTAGTCTGCAAGAGCAACATCTTTTTGAATACGTAAACGGTCATACGACACAGCCTCATCTTGATTAATCGGAACCACATAAGGCTCGATTGTTTTTTTGAAACTGACCATGTTGCCCTGTTCATCTTTTTTTAAATGCGCGTGACAGAACCAATCTAAGTTATTTTTTTGAGGGAAATCTGCTCTATAGTGGTACAGTCCCCAGCGACTTTCTTCCCTAAACAATGAAGCTCTAGCTGCCATTTCCGCACAGTCTCGAATAAAAGAAACTTCAGCGGCACGCATCAACTCATGAGGGTTTCTTGCAGAGATTCGCTTAATATCCTGTTTGATTTCTTCAAAACGCTTGAGCCCAATTTCCATTTTTTGGCGAGTTTTAGGTGGTTGCAAATAGTCATTTACAAAACGGCGCAGCTTATATTCCACTTGCTCTGGAGATAAACCTTCTGAGCAATTCAGTGGCGCAAATATTCGAGCTTTTTCTGCTTCTATTTCACCTTGGTTTAATTCGCTATCTTTAATTGCATTCACATATTGCGCGGCATTTACACCCGCAAACCATCCGTAGGTAAATGCACCAAGCATATAGTTATGAGGTACAGCCGCCATATCGCCAGCGCTATATAATCCCTTAACCGAAGTCTCGGCTTTTTCATTGACCCATACACCAGAAGCACTATGTCCGCTACAGAAACCAATTTCTGAAATATGCATTTCCACCATATCTTGACGGTAATTGGTTCCTCGGCCTTCATGGAAACGACCACGGCTTGGACGCTCATTGGTATGTAGAATCTCTTCAATAGTTTGAATGGTTTCTTCAGCCAGATGATCTACTTTTAAATAAACAGGACCATTACCACTTTCCAGTTCTTGGTAAAACTCCCACATCATTTGACCACTCCAGTAGTCACATTCAATGAAACGTTCACCTTTACTGTTGGCGGTATAACCTCCTAAAGGACCTGTGACATAGGCACAAGCTGGGCCGTTATAGTCTTTAATCAGTGGATTAATCTGGAAGCATTCTAAGTTGGCAAGTTCAGCACCTGCATGGTATGCCATTGCATAGCCGTCACCTGCATTGGTTGGGTTTTCATAAGTGCCCATCAAGTAGCCTGAAGCTGGCAAACCTAAACGCCCTGCAGCACCACAACATAAAATGGCAGCTTTCGTTTTAATGACATAAAAGTCACCACTACGACAGTCAAAACCAAGTACACCATTGATTGCACCTTGCTCATTTTTTAAAAGCTTTGTGGTGACAATCCGATTATTAATTTTGACTTGGGCTCGCTTTAACTGACGATATAAAACTTTTTTAACGTCATGACCTTCGGGCATTGGTAAAACATATGCACCCATGTGATGTACTTTTTTTACTGCAAATTCACCGGTCTCATCTTTTTCAAACTTAATGCCCCATTGATCGAGCTGTTGAATGGTTTTGAAACTATGCTTCGCATATGCATATACAGTGGTTTGGTTAACTACCCCATCGTTGGCAATGGTAATTTCTTTGGTGTATTGCTCAGGTGTTGCGTAGCCCGGAATGACAGCATTATTCAGCCCATCCATTCCCATTGAAATCGCCCCACTACGTTTTACATTCGCTTTTTCAATGAGCAAGACTTTTAAATTCGGGTTTTCTTGTTTGGCTTTAATCGCAGCCATTGGCCCTGCAGTTCCACCACCAATCACCACAATATCGAACTCAAGATATTTAGTTTCCATTGTAAAATCCTTATTTTTATCTGAGTTATTAACGATGAATACGTAAACGGTACTGGAAGGTATCGCCCGAGAAATAGAGATATTCATAGTCAATCGGTTGACCATTTGCGTCATGAGTTAAACGTTCAACCCGTAATACTGGAGTTCCGATTTCGACTTGCAATAAAGCCGCCAATTCTTCATCCGCCACCGTGGCATCAATACTTAAATCCGCATGTCCCAAAGGGATGTCACACTCTTGTTCTAATGCCTTGAAAATATCGGTTGTACGTAAATCAATCGCTTTTTCTTTCAGCTTTAAACCAATATGTTCTGGCAAATAAGTCAACTCATAAGACACTGGCTGACGGTTGAGTAAACGAACACGTTGAATTTCATACACATTGGCTTTAACAGGTAACTTTAATTTGGGTACAACATGCATCGGGATCTGCTTAAGCTCGGCCGAGATGACACGGTTTAAAATTTCGTGACCAGCAGATGACATTGCTTCCGCAAAACCCTGCAAACTTGAAATGTTCTGGAATGTTTTTGGCTTACTTACAAAGGTCCCTTTACCTGGCACCTTAAAAATATAGCCTTCCAACTGTAATTGGTTGAGTGCTTGGCGAACTGTGATTCGGCTTACACCGAACTGTTCAGCAAACTCATTTTCAGATGGAATTTGGCTCAGCACTGCATATTCCCCATTTACAATTTTGTTTAGGATGAGCTCCCTTAACTGATCGTAAAGAGGTTTATGATTTTTGGGGTCTTGGGGTAGCTGGCTCACAATGCACAACCTGTTATAACAACTTGAGCAAATAATGTTTAAAATGTTTCAGCTTTGGAAATAATTTAAAGCGATAACTTTAGTTGAAAAAATAATTTCAATTCATATCAATGAATTAATGAATAGTTATCTATAAAAGTTGAATCGTTATCATAAAAAATACATTTGTGTTTGTTATGCTATAAAACATACTCCGTTATGCCATAAACGTAAAAATTACTATTATTTTTTAGGGGATAATATGCAACAAAAACAACAAAGTAACCCTGATGATTCAGTGGAGCAAGTCACCTTCTGGCAAGCCTTTTTATTTTGGCTCAAGCTTGGTTTTATTAGTTTTGGGGGGCCAGCTGGACAAATCGCTGTGATGCATCAGGAACTCGTTGAACGAAAGCGCTGGATATCTGAAAAAAGATTTTTGCATGCCCTGAACTACTGCATGTTGTTACCCGGCCCTGAAGCACAGCAATTAGCAACCTACATTGGTTGGCTTATGCATAGAACTGCTGGAGGATTGGTTGCAGGTATTCTATTTGTATTACCCTCCTTATTTATTTTAATCGGACTGTCTTGGGTTTACATAAAATTTGGAGATGTTCCCGTTATTGCAGGCATTTTCTACGGAATCAAGCCTGCCGTTACCGCAATCGTCTTTCATGCAACGTACCGTATAGGTAGCCGTTCGCTTAAAAATAAATTTTTATGGTTCGTCGCGATTGCTGCGTTTCTTGCCATTTTTGTCTTAAAGCTACCTTTCCCGGTTATTGTTTTATCAGCTGGTATTGCTGGCTATTTAGCGAGTAAAAAGTACCCAGAACTATTTTCCTCAACGGTTGGACATAAAGCCAGTCAAAAAGATTATGGACCGGCATTTATTGATGATAATACTCCAACACCAGCACATGCCAAATTTCATTGGTTAGGCTTATTAAAACTTATTTTAATTGCTATCGGGTTATGGTTATTGCCTATTTTAGTTTTAGGTTCATATTTTGGATGGCATCATTCTTATACTCAAATGGCGTGGTTTTTTACTAAAGCCGCATTGCTGACTTTTGGGGGTGCATACGCGGTTTTACCTTATGTCTATCAAGGGGCTGTAAATCATTTCGGTTGGCTTTCACCTACCCAAATGATTGATGGATTGGCACTTGGGGAAACTACACCCGGCCCACTGATTATGGTGGTTGCCTTTGTTGGTTTTTTAGGAGGTGTCAATCATTCATTACTTGGGTCTGAGCATCTATTTTTTGCTGGAGCATTAGGTGCTGTCATTGTGACTTGGTTTACTTTTCTCTTTTCATTTGTATTTATTTTTGCCGGTGCACCCATTATTGAATCTACACATAATGAAATTAAGTTTACGGCGCCACTCACGGCAATTACCGCGGCTGTGGTCGGCGTCATTTTAAATTTAGCATTATTTTTTAGTTATCACGTGTTATGGCCACACGGTTTTTCTGGTCACTTTGATGTTATCGCAGCCTTAATTACCATTGCTGCATTTATTGCCTTATTCCGTTTTAACATTAACGTGTTATATGTCATTTTTGCATCAGCACTGATTGGTTTAGGTGTTTATCTTATATAAATATTAGTCATGAGTCCCTTAACGTAACTGTGAAGGACTCATGCCATAAAACTGTTTAAAGCGATGGCTTAAATGGCTCGCTGAACTAAAACCACATACAAGAGCAATATCTTGTAAAGAAAGCTGAGATGACTGAATGAGCCCTTTTGCCTTAGTTAAGCGTCTTTGCATGACATATTGATGAGGCGCCATATTCATGGATTGCTTAAACATATGAGCAAAATGGTATTCGCTTAAATTCACAACATTTGCTAAATCAGACAAAGTGAGTGCTTGGTCTAAATGCCCTTCAATCCAGTCTTGAATATATTTAAGTTTATGAGGTGCCAATCCACCTTTAATGACAGGTTGCTGCCACTTAACATTGCTATATCTTCGAATTAAATGATTTAGCAATAAACTGGCAGTTGTACTCATTTGTAAATGGTTTGATGAATCATTCCAATCACAATCTAACAAGAAAAACTGATATAGCGCACGAATCTTTTCGTCGTCATTAAAGACAACTTCGTTTAGTTCAATTTGATTGGGCTCTTTGTCCCATATTTTTTCAGCAACATCACGCAAATGTTGGTCGGTATAATACAAATGAACGAATTTAAGCCCACCTCGTATATCCCAAGTCGACTCCTGATGTTCAGGCAACAAGCAAAAACGACCCGGCCCACCGCCATTTTTCCAGCCGGCAGGGGTTTTTTGATAGCTTTCATAGCCATCTTGAATATAAAGACTTAAAGTATGGTGATCGCTACAGACACTTACACGATCTTGCTCATTAGACCAAAATGCAAGTTGCATATTTTCATCAAGCACCACAGTTTCGTGAAGCTTGGCTTTAGATTGCTGTAGCTGTTCTAAAGTTTGATAGGCCATGCAAAATTAAAACGAATATCATTGAGCTTAAGTTAACCATATTCAGCAAAATTCAGCTAGTTCAGTTATATAAAAAGCGCAAGATCTTGCATGTATAACACAAGAATATATACGTGAAAAATTAAGCATTCCTAGATACTTAAGTTTGGTAATCGAGGATGAAGTTATGAATATTTTACTCTATGTTGCGGTGGTGTTGATTTGGGGAACAACATGGATTGGAATTGCCGTTCAAAGCCATTATGCAACACCCGTTGTCGCGATTTTATGGCGTTTTGCCATTTCAGCCTTATTACTTTGGGTTGTTTTACTATTTTCAGGAAAATTACAGCGAATTGCTTTAAAAGACCATTTGTTTTGTATGCTGCAAGGCCTTTGTGTTTTCGGCCTAAACTTTATTTGTTTTTATACCGCCGTTAAATATGTAAATAGCGGTTTAGAGTCCGTTATTTTTTCGATGGCTGTTTTCTTTAATGCCATTAATGCGCTTATCTTTTTTAAGCAAAAACCTTCCCCAAACTTTGCTCCAGCTGCACTTTTAGGACTTGGTGGTATTGTTTTACTGTTTTGGCATGACCTGATTAATAGCCAGTTTAATGCGCAGTTATTAATGGGTATTGGACTATGTGCAATAGGCACTTACGGTTTTTCTTTAGGAAATATGATTAGTGTTAGACACCAAAAACGTGGCCTAAATATTTTTTCAACAAATTGCTATGCTATGACTTATGGTGCATTGGTGATGTTAAGTCTAGCTTTATTTACAGGCCAAAATCTAATGCCTCCAATGAATTTCCCATTTTTAAGTTCGGTACTTTACTTGGCTGTATTTGGTACGGTTATTGGGTTCTCGGCTTATTTTTCTTTGGTTGGGCGAATTGGTGCAGCCAAAGCAGCTTATAGCACATTACTTTTCCCTTTAGTCGCTCTAACAGTTTCTACCTTCTTTGAAGGATATGAGTGGACCTTAAATGCATTATTTGGAATTTTACTAATCTTACTCGGCAATTACTTAATGTTCAGTAAGTTTGAAATTGGAAAGAAGTTATTTAGCAGTCAAAAAAGTTGTGAGAAGCAGGCCTAAAAGCCTGCTTTTTTATAAATCATAATTAATTTTAGCAGCCCGTTTTTAGCATCAACTCAAAATCTTTTAAAGCCGCAGCTGCCGTAGCTAAAGGTGCGGATGCTCCTCCACTTACAACAAGTTCACCCATTTCTTGCGTTAACACCCGAATGCATTTATTAGAACCTTGCAGGTGAGCAAAAGGATGATTTGCTGGAACTAATCTTAATTCAACACCTGTTTGAATTTGCTGATTCTTAATATGAATAAAACCGACTAAACGAGGAATTAGATTTTCTTTTTTCCAATCACGAATGTGATCGGCTGTGACATGGCTGATTCCTTGTCTTGGAATATCTTGAATTTTTACCTCAGCTCCTAAAACAGTATTGGCTAGTATGGTAATTTTAGCAGCGGTATCCCATCCATCTACGTCGAAAGAACTGTTCGGTTCCGCAATACCTTTTGCTTGAGCTTTTTCAAGAGATTCTGCAAACGCACATTCATGTTGCAACATATCATTCAAAATAAAATTTGTAGTTCCAGTAAAAACACCTTCTATTTCTAAAATTTGACAACCAGCTAAGTTATATTCAAACAAATCAACAGTCGGTAAAGCCGCAGCTGTCGCACCGCTAAAAAATAATTTTTTATTGTGTTGATGAGCCAAGTTAATTAATTTTTTACCTTCTACGACTAAAGCACCTTTAGATACTGCAATCGCATGCATTCTATGTGTTAAAGCATAATTTAAATAAAATAGGCCTTTCCCACCTGTCACATAGTCACTTGGCCCTGTCTCAATAATGACATCTGCTTGAACCTGTTCTAAAAACTTTTGCTATGTTAGGCCTAGTTGATATTGTGTTTTATCCAGCCACTTTGAAGCTTGTAAACCATCTTGGTTAATTAAACCTGATGATGAGTTGCAGACACCTACTAAACGGGCATCAATTTGATATTTTTGTTTATAGTATGTCGATCGATTAAAAAGAAGCTCTGCAATTTGTTGCCCAATCCGTCCAAAACCACAAATTGCCACGTTAACTCGCTTCATATCGCTTTCTCAAAAATTTAAATGGTTTAAATGAAATTTCCAAAGATAATTTTAATATCTCATCTTTGGAAAATTGCTATTTATAGAGAAGGTTAAAATACTATATCGCTCAGATATTTGTTAGATTAACAATCTTAATAACCATATAAATTGCGACAGCAAAAACCATTAAAGCAAAGACTTTTTGTACAATGGCAGCCGGAATAAAACGTATAGCTCGGCATCCTAATAACATACCAACTGCACATGCGAGCGCAAACGCACTAGTAATGCCTACTGGATAGTGAAAACCCTCTGCAATATGCATCACAATACTCATTCCACTGATGAGAAAAATAATCATAAGTGAAGTTGCAACAATGCTATGCATATCCAAATTTGTGACTTTTCTAAGCGCGGGCACAATTACAAAGCCGCCACCAACCCCTAGCATGCCAGTTAAAAGCCCAGCAATAATTCCGATGCTGGCAAGAACGCTTCCCGTTTTAAAATTCCAGATAAAGCGTCCCGTACTTGGGTTGACCTGACACGGCGGGTTATGAAAGTCTGATACTCGGTTACTAATAAGTCGATAGCCTACTGTAAACATGACTAAGCTAAACATTAACATGAGCCAGACAGGTGAAATCGCGTTGGCTATTAAAATTCCGATATGTGCCATTGGAGCACCAATTAAGGCAATCCAGATCGCAGCACGATAACGAACTATCTTTTTAAATAAGCCTTCAATGGTTCCAATGAGTGTAGATAGCGCAACTGCCAACAACCCAATCGGCGCAGCTTGAGCCACGCTCCAGCCTTGACTGGTCATGAGCGCGGGTACAGCAAGAATACCGCCACCTGCGCCAGTAAGACCAAGTAAAAAGCCAATCACGATGCCTTCAACGACAAGTAATAACATATCAAAAGCCTAAAATTGCATATACATCATTTGCAGTAGACTGCTGGTTAATGAGTGAATAGATCTCGTCTTCTTGCGAAGCTTTAGTCGTTTCTCAAAACAAAGCGTTGCTTTGTTTATCCTCTTAACTCGAACATAGTTCTTGTCTTCTTACGAAGCTTCAACCGCTTCTCAGGACAAAGGTTGCTTTGTTTATCCCCTTAACTTGAGCACAGCTCTCGTCTTGCGCTCGGGTAAAGCGTTGCTTTGTTTATCCTCGCTCAGGTTTGACCATCCATTCGCGGCCCTTGAGCATGCCTTGCCAGTAAATCGGTGGTAAAATCTGTTCTTTAAGCAACCATGCCAACCGAGATGGCTTTTGCCCATCAATCACCCATTTCGGAAAACTAGGAAGTAATTTACCGCCGTAACCAAACTCAGCCAGAACGATTTTTCCACGCTCTACAGTGAGTGGACATGAGCCATAGCCGTTGTACTCGCAGAAATTCTGCTCACCATTCAGTTGTGCGAGAACATTTACAGCAACGATTGGGGCTTGTGCCCGTGCCGCAGCAGCAGTCTTGGCATTAGGCGCATTCATCACATCACCTAAAGCGAAAATATTGGCATGTTGTGTGTGTTGTAAGGTTTGAGGATTCACACTCACCCAGCCTGCTTCATCAGTAAGCGTACTTGCACGAATAAAGTCTGGCGCTTGTTGTGGTGGAACAACATGCAACATATCGAAATCAGTTTCGACCAATGCGGCATTTTCATCGTTCACCACCTTAAACCATGCTTTTTTTGCAGGCCCATCTACTTTGACAAGTTGATGGTTAAAGTGCAGTTCCGAGCCATATTTTTCGACGTATTGCATTAGTGCAGGTACATATTCCTTCACACCAAATAAAACACCGCCGCTGTTATAAAAATGGATAGAGATATCTTTAAGTTTGCCTTGCTTTAGCCAGTAATCGGCTGAAAGGTACATCGCTTTTTGAGGAGCACCTGCACACTTAATTGGCATAGGCGGTTGGGTAAAGATTGCCTTTCCACCGTTTAGTTGTTGCACCAGTTCCCATGTATACGGCGCTAAATCATAACGATAGTTAGACGTCACCCCATTTTTACCTAAGGTTTCGACTAAACCTTCAATTCCATGCCAGTTGAGTTTTAAACCAGGACAGACAACCAAAGCTTTATATTGAATCGGTTGGCATCCTTCCAAAATGACCTGACTGTGTTCAGGGTCGAATCCAGCAACGGCAGCTTTCATCCATTTCACTTTTGAAGGAATTACACTTGCCATTGAGCGTGCGGTTACTTGGGGTTTAAAGATACCACCACCGACCATAGTCCAACCCGGTTGATAGTAATGGGTATCTGCCGGATCAATAATGACAATATCTAAATGAGGTTCACGAGACAGTAAGCTCGATGCTACAGAAATTCCTGCTGCTCCAGCGCCCACAATCACAACGCTATAAC
This sequence comes from Acinetobacter sp. WC-141, assembly GCF_000313935.1. Taxonomy (GTDB): domain Bacteria; phylum Pseudomonadota; class Gammaproteobacteria; order Pseudomonadales; family Moraxellaceae; genus Acinetobacter. The sequence goes on from NZ_AMSS01000087.1 coordinate 20,910, forward strand.
AAGGAATTGTCGCTGGTTCATGATCACGTTTTAAAATACGTGGCACCAACCCTTTCAAGTTAAAACCAAGTTTGTTACTCGACTCTACTAAAAGCGCTGCATCTTTTGGAGCAACTTCAGCCAAAGCCCACAAACTGACTGCACGCATACCAGAGCGACAATATGCTAAAACGGGCTTCTGAGCACTTTGATAAAGCTGTTTGAAATCAGCAACTTGCAGATCGGTAATTTTACCACTGGTCACAGGCTGATAAATTACGTTTAAGCCATATTGCTGAGCTGCTTCTTTAATTTCAATCACATTAGGTTGGTCTGCACCTTCTCCATCTGGGCGGTTACATATCAGAGTTTTTACTCCCTGATCTGCAATTTTTGCGATATCGTCGGCAGTAATCTGTCCAGCAACATAAAAATCTTGATTAACTTGTTTAAGTTCCATATTGCCACCTTTTTATGATTGTGAAGTTGAGCCACAGGCCTGATTCGCAGGTAGCGCTTTATCAATTTGTTTTGGATATGGAAGATTCAAATTATTCATTAATTTAATAAAATCTTCTCTTGAGCGATTCTGACCTAAACGCGAATTCTTTAAACGCTCATAACCAACCGTTGAAGACAAACGTCCCTTATAGTCGTGTCCTGGATACACAATAGTGTCATCAGGTAAGCTGAAAAGTTGTTTATGAATACTGTCATACAGTGTGCCCGCATTACCCTGCTGGAAGTCAGTTCGACCACAACCGTCAATTAATAATGCATCACCCGTGAAAACCATATTTCCTACCAGATAACTCGTACAAGCATTGGTATGACCTGGTGTATAGCGTGCTTCAATACTGAGATTGCCAACTTTAAGCATGCAACCATCTGTGATTAAAATATCTCCGCAATTTACATCTGAATTTCGATGTAAAACCGATTTGCAATGGAAACGTTCACGAAGTAAATTTGCAGCGGTAATGTGATCTGCATGAACATGTGTATCTAAGGTATAGATGAGCGTAAATTGATGCTGCTCTAATTCTTCTGCATAAATCTCTATATCTGATGCAACTGGGTCAATTAAAATAGCCTCTTGTGTTTCTTCACATCCAAGCATATATGTATAAGTCGAACTTTCCTGCTCAAAAAACTGCTTAAAGAACATGATTTATACCTTAATAATTTATTTCTTTCCTATATTTTGCAAATAAGATGCCAATTATTTAAAATTAAATAATAAATATAAAAATCAAAAATTTATAATATTAATTAAAATTAAAGTTGAGAACCCAATTGAACTTGATGTTCCTTTGAAACTCAAGTATGTTTCAATGAAACGATTATGAAACAAAGACAATGGCAAAGTTAAATTTTGAGTCAGAACAAGATTTTTTTATTTTATTTGAGCAATTAAAAGCTTTATTCCCAAATGCGAGTCTGTTTTTAGCAGACACAACGACTCAAGCAATTCACTATAAATTTAATACAGACGACATTTCTGTTGAGAGTATGGCAGCGCTTACTCAAGACCATCACAATCAATATCTCGAAATCAATACTTCTAAAATGAGAAAGCGATTTATCTATCAGGAAAATGATATTTACATCGCAGAGCATCGTATTATCGGGAAATTGCATATTTTACAGCCCGTTAGCATAGAGAATGATATTAGTGATGAAGTAGAGCTAACAAAACAGTTGCAAGACTTAAGCAAGATCTTTAATAGTTGCTCACCAGAAATGGCCCGTATGTTTTCAATCATTCAGAGAGTGGCGATTACTGAATTTCCAGTGCTCGTCCGCGGCGAATCTGGTAGCGGCAAAGAACTTGTAGCACAAGCAATTCATGATTATAGCCAACGTAAAAATAAGATTTTTGTAGCGATTAACTGTGCTGCTTTAAATTCTAATATTTTAGAAAGTGAACTATTTGGGCATGTGAAAGGTGCTTTTACAGGAGCAATTCGTGACCATAAAGGCGTGTTTGAACGTGCCGCAGGCGGAACACTGTTTCTGGATGAAATTGCCGAGATTCCTTTAGAGCTACAAGCTAAATTATTACGTGTGTTGGAAACAGGTGAATTTACTCCTGTCGGTGGAGAAAAACCGATTCAGGCCAATGTCCGGATTATTACCGCAACGCACAAAGCTTTACGCGAAGAAGCTAAGACTGGGCGTTTCCGCCATGATTTGCTCTACCGTTTACGCGTAATTCCAATTTTTATACCACCACTCAGAGAACGAAAAGTCGATATTCCACTCATTGTCGATCAAATTTTAAAAGAAAGCTCAACTCAACTCGACACAATGCCTCGTCACGTCAATCAAAAAGCCATGCAAGTTCTATTAAATTATGATTGGCCAGGAAATGTTCGTGAGCTTAAAAATACATTGCTTTATGCTTTAACTATGGCAAATGGTAAAGATGAAATTGAAGTTGAAGACTTACCAAATGAACTCTTAAATGCCGATGATTACGTTAAATTACCTGAGACAAATACAGAGCTTAGTCCTGAAAATGTGCAAGCAGCTTTAGAAAAATATAACCATAATCTGAATATGGTTGCGAATATTTTTGGAATTAGCCGTACTACACTTTGGCGATATAGACAAAAACATAAGCTTTAGGTAGGTATTTATCTGATCTAAGGCGTATCATATTGCACTTGGTTAGGTTCGTTAGTTCAAAGGCGTTATATGATTGTTCGTGATAAAAGCAATGTATTTAAATTATTATTTGCTTGGAAAGGAACAGTTCTACCCAAGGTTTTGCCAGCGCTGAGTTTTGTTGTTCTTATTTCTGCCTGTGTAGTTTGGCTTTCTTATTATCACTGGATTCAAATTCCTACCGTACCCGCAATTGGTTTTACGATCTTTGGTGTGATCCTTTCCATTTGTACTGGTTTTCGCAATAACGCGTGTTATGACCGTTGGTGGGAAGGCCGCAAACTTTGGGGCGCACTAATTGCAAATGCCAGACATATAGTCCGAGATAGCCATGTTCTATCCAAAGAACAACGTGAACATTTAATTCATCAAGTTTTAATTTTTACTAATTTACTGCGTGATCGGCTGCGACAGCAAACGGCCGAGCCAACAAAATTTCTTGAACATGCCTATTTGAGCAATTCTTCACTTGATCATTTAAATGAACATATTAATGCACCCCAGTTTGTGCTCGAAAATATTCAAAAAGATTTAGTCAAAGCTCTAAAAGACGGAGAAATTAGTGACATTATCTATGGCACATTGACGCGTCATATTGTTGAACTAGGCAATATCCAAGCAGGTTGTGACCGAATTGCCGGGACACCTTTACCCTACTCTTATTCAGTACTTTTACACCGTGCCGTTTACTGTTTTTGTTTCATATTACCGTTTAGTCTTGAAGCAGCTTTAGGCATTTGGACACCACTTATTGTCGGCTTAATCGCTTATATGTTTTTAGGTTTAGATGCCTTAAGTGCTCAAATTGAAGAACCTTTTGGTTTGCAAGAAAATGATTTACCACTAGATTCAATTGTGCGTTTGATTGAACGTGAGTCTCTAAGCTCTTTAGGGCAGCCATTACCCCCTATTATTGAAGCTCAAAACAACAATTTACTTTAATAAAAAAAGAGCGAATCATCGCTCTTTTTTATAGGCTTGAATGTCTATTTATGGATGTACAATAATCTTAACGGCTGATTCATTGTTATGAATTAAGGTCTCAAAACCTTGTGAAATCAAATCATCAAGTTGAATACGCTGCGTAATAAAAGGTTCCAGATTTATTTTACCTTCTTCGACCAGTTTAATGGTTTCCTGATGGTCATTTACATAGGCAATTGTGCCGCGTACATCAAGCTCTTTCATTACTACACTATGCACATTAATTGATGCTGGATGGCTCCAAATCGAAACAATAACAATAACGCCTGTTGGTTTTACTGCCGCAACCAAAGTATCTAAAACTTTATTGACGCTACTACATTCAAAGGCAACATCGACGCCATCGCCATTGGTAATTTTCATGACCTCAGAAACAACATCAACTTCTGATGGGTCTAAAATATAATCTGCAACATCCGACTCTTTGGCTTTTTCTTTACGTTTTGCACTTAACTCGGTAATTATGACCTTAAGACCTTTCGCTTTTAAAATTGCCGAAAGCAACAAACCAATGGGACCTGCACCACCAACAAGTGCAATATCACCAGCCTTTGCACCACTGCGCACATAGGCATGATGACCTACAGATAACGGTTCAATTAGTGCCGCCTGATCTAGCGGAATTTTATTGGAAATTGGATGCACCCAACGGCGTTTAACCGCAATTTTCTCCGATAAACCACCGCCACGTCCGCCTAAACCAATAAAGTTCATATTTTTGGAAAGATGGTAATTATCTCCCGGTCCAGTCGGTACATCATCGGCCACAATATAAGGCTCTACGACTACATGCTGACCAATTTCAATATCATCAACACCTTCACCTACGGCATAAACTACACCTGAAAATTCATGTCCCATAGTAATCGGCGCAGATTCGCCTGAAATAGGATGCGGATGTCCACACGGTGGAATAAAAATTGGCCCTTCCATAAATTCGTGCAAATCTGTACCACAGATTCCACACCAAGCCACCTTTATACCTACAGTGCCGGGAGTAACTTCTGGTTCAGGGATATCTTCAATGCGAATATCGCCTCTGTCATAAAAACGCGCTGCTTTCATTATTATCTCCCTCAAATCAGGATGTTGTTTTAGCGATAGACTATTCCGCCGTCCGTTAAAATAGATTGACCCGTAATATAGTCCGAATCTTCACTTGCCAGAAAAGCAACTAATGCGGCTACATCATCAGGTGTTTGGGCTCTACCTAAAGCAATACCTTCTACATACTTTTTATAAGTGTCACCGATTTCAGCACCGGTAATTTCAGCAAAACGTTTATCGATTTCAACCCACATGTCCGTTCCGACAATTCCGGGGCAATATCCATTTACCGTAATACCGTGACTGGCATATTCTTTTGCCGCAGCTTGGGTAAGTGCACGTACCGCAAATTTGGTTGCTGAGTAGATACCGAGTAAAGCAAACCCATCGTGGCCTGCAATTGAGCAAGCATTTATGATTTTGCCTTTATGTTGGCGTTGCTTAAATTTTGCAGCAGCAGCCTGTATTCCCCACAGCACTCCACCAATATTAATATCAACAATTTTTTGAAATTCATCCGGTATGATATCCGCAATCGCCTGAACCTGTGCAATTCCAGCGTTATTAATCATGACATCAAACCCGCCAAGACTTTCTTCAGCATGATTTATAGCGGCATAGACTTGCTCGCGGTCACTGACATCGGCAATAAATGTACTCGCATTTACACCTAAAGCTTGAATTTCCTGCTGTACACCATTCAGTCGATCTTGTTTCATATCGACTAATGCAATATGTGCTCCTTCTTGCGCCAAACGCAGGGCAATCCCACGGCCAATGCCTTGAGCTGCCCCTGTAACTAGTACAACTTTATCTTTTAGTCCCTTAACCATGTTCAACTCCTGTAAATGCAGAATTTCTACATATGAATCGCTCGTTGCATTGAGGCCAAAATGGACTCATGCATGGCTTCTGATAAGGTTGGATGCGGGAAAATCACTTGAGCTAAACTTTCATCAGTTGCTTCTAGATATTTGGCAATCGCAAAGCCTTGAATATGCTCAGTCACTTCATGGCCGACCATATGTGCACCAAGTAATTCACCCGTTTCTGCATGAATGATTGTTTTAACGAAACCTGACGCATCTCCAATTGCTAAAGCTTTACCATTTGCAGTTAAAGAAAACTTGCCAATTCGTATAGGCAGATTCTTAGCTTTGGCTGCATTTTCTGTTAAACCAATACTCGCCACTTGTGGATGCGTAAAAATACAACCGGGTATCTGGCTATGGTCGAGTGAATGGACGTTTGCCACACCAGCAATTTTCTCGACACATATCATGGCTTCATGACTTGCTTTATGGGCAAGACACGGTGCACCAGCCACATCACCAATTGCATAAAGCCCTGCTACATTGGTTTTACAATAGTCATCAATTGCCACAAAACCTTGTGGGTTGAGTTCTACACCTAAACGTTCTACTCCTAGCCCCGTGGTATTCGGCTGTACACCAATTGCCGATAGTACACGGTCAAAAACAAGAGTTTGAATATCATTTGCCGTTTCAATCACACAGTGGACTTGCTCATTTTCGATTTGAATACTTTGAACGACAGCATCCGTTAAGACCCTCATTCCTTTTTGTTCAAATTGTTTTCTAACAAATTGAGCAACTTCTGCATCTTCGGTCGGTAAAATTTGTTTAGCCAAATCAATAAGGGTCACCTGACACCCCAAGTCTTGATAAAGACTAGCAAACTCACTACCAATTGCACCTGAGCCCACAACTAGTAAGCTTTTTGGTAACTGCTCTGGAACAAGTGCTTCTTTATAGCTCCAGACATATGTTCCATCGACAGGAAGTTGAGGAACATGTCGAGCTTTAGCTCCAGTTGCCAAAATGATATGTGGTGCACTCAAAGCCTGACTGTTACCTTGAGCATCGGTCACTTCAAGTTTTTCTTTAGCCGTAAGTTGAGCACGGCCATTAAACACTGTCACCTGATTCTTTTTAAGTAAGTAATCGATGCCTTGTACCAGCTGAGCTGACACTTGGCGGCTATGTTGCACAAGCTTTTGAATATCAAAATCGAGTTGAGATACCTGAAAACCAAACTGTCCAGCATGTTTAAACTGGTTTGCAAGCTCTGCGCCTGCAAGCAAAGCTTTAGTTGGAATACAGCCCCAATTTAGACAAATTCCGCCTAAATGTTGCTCTTCTACAATTGCGGTTTTTAAGCCGAGCTGGGCTGCACGAATTGCAGCCACATACCCACCCGGTCCCGCGCCAATCACAATTAAATCAAATTGAGTTTCTGACATGCGGGTTCTCCTACACCAAAATTAAAGCAGGGTTTTCAACAAACTGCTTAAAGCTGGCCAAGAATTTCGCCCCAACCGCACCGTCAATAACTCGGTGATCGCAAGACAACGTCGCTGTAACAATCTCACGAACCACTACATTGCCACTTTCGACAACAGCGCGAGATTCTGAGGCACCTAATGTCATAATTGCACCTTGCGGTGGATTAATAATGGCGTCGAACTGTTTAATGCCTAACATTCCTAAATTTGAAATGCTAAAGCTGCCTCCCTGAAACTCATCAGGTTGTAACTTGCCAGTCTTGGCACGCGTTGCCAAATCACGCATGTCATCGGAAATCTGAGCTAAAGACTTCTGATTCGCAGCTTTCACAATGGGTGTAATTAAACCGTTTGGAATCGCTACAGCCACCGAAATATCCGCTTGAGAGAACTGTAAAATTGATTGAGTCGCCTCATCAAATTGGACATTTACCTCAGGTACTTTAATCAGTGCCGCGGCAGCTGCTTTAATTAGCATGTCATTAATAGAAAGTTTGACTTGTGGAACGGTCTCATTAATCTGTTTACGTAAATTTTGCAAAGCTTCTACGTTTAGATCGACCACTAAGCGGAAATGCGGTGCATTACGTTTTGCAGCCTGTAACCGTGAAGCAATCGCTTTACGCATACCATTCATCGCGACAGTCGTAATAGTCGATTGTTGTTGAACAGCACATTGAGTCGATGGTTCATTTACCGACGTTGGGTTATTACGATAATAAACCGCTTCAACATCTTCTTTACAGATACGGCCACGAGTACCTGAAACACGACAATCATTTAGGTTAATGCCCCACTGCTTTGCTAAACGACGTGCTACAGGTGTCGCTGAAACTCGGCTATCATCGGCCGTAGATTTAACCTCTTTAACTTTAGTTTGCTGCTTAATATCAGGCCACTGACCACCAGCAGCTTGTACAGTTTTCTGGATGTCTTGAACACTAATACGTCCTTCACGGCCAGAACCTGTGACTTTTGCTAAGTTTACATTGTGCTTTTCTGCAAGCTTTAAGGCATGCGGTGTTGTAAACAACTCATTAGGTGTTTGATAGCCTTGTAATGACTCGGGTACAGCATAGTCACCTTTAGCGACCTTTGCAGGAGCTGAAGCACTAGCTGCTGCAATCTGTGGCTGTTCTACTTTTTCAGCAACAGGTGCAGATGTTTCCGCTTTACTTTGCTCCGAAGGTGCTTCCGGGGCTTTAGCTGCTGAACCACCTAGTGATGCAATAAAAGTTTCAATTTCTGCATCAGAAACTTGGCTTTCAGCACATACAGCAATAAGACCACCGACAGGTAAAGTATCACCATCTTTTGCTAAAATTTTACGGAGCGTTCCAGCAAAAGGCGCTTCTAATACATTGACGATTTTTGTGGTTTCAATTTCACAAATTTCATCGCCCTTATTAAAGCTATCGCCTTCTTTAATCAACCATTGGGCAATCGTGCCTTCTTCCATGGATAATCCCCATTTCGGGATCTCCAACGTTTTAATTTCGCTCATCCTAAGCCTCCAATGTTTTTCGCACAGCTTGCTCAATACGCTCTACACTTGGAATCCATTCTTTTTCTAAAACCGGAGAGAATGGAACAGGCGTATGTGGTGGCGTTACAAGCTCAACAGGTGCTTTCAAATAGTGGAAACCTTTTTGTGCGACCAGCGCAGCAACATCATGACCAAAACCACAGCGCGCTGCTGATTCATCTACAATCACAACACGTCCAGTCGATGCCACAGATTCTAAAATTCCTTCTTCATCCAAAGGAGAAATTGTACGAGGGTCTACCACTTCAACCGAAATACCATCTTTCGCCAGTTTGTCTGCCACTTCATTGGCACGATGCACCATCAGTCCTAACGCAATAATGGTAACGTCTGTCCCTTCACGGGTGTAATTTGCTACACCAAAAGGAATGGTGTAGGCATCATCTGGAACTTCACCTTTAATGTCATAGAGCATTTTGTGCTCACAAAACACCACTGGGTCGTCATCTCGAATAGCCTGAATTAACAGCCCTTTCACATCGTATGGACTAGATGGAACCACAACTTTTAAGCCGGGAACTGCAGCAAATACGTTATATGGAGATTGAGAGTGCTGAGCTGCTGCAGAAAAACCTGCACCAATCATCCCGCGTACCACCATTGGCGCTTTTGCTTTTCCACCGAACATATAACGGAACTTTGCAGCTTGGTTATAAAGCATGTCATGACAAACGCCATAGAAGTCCATAAACATTAAGTCCGCAACAGGACGTAAACCTGTTGCTGCAGCACCAGCAGCCATACCGATAATTGCTGATTCAGTAATTGGCGTATCAATAACACGCTCTGAACCAAACTCTGTCCATAAACCTTTAGTTACACCCAGCACACCACCGAAGCCTTCAAGCTCATTCTCTTCGGTATTTTTACCGCCATGACCACCACGCACATCTTCCCCCACCACAAACACAGTTGGGTCACGGCGCATTTCTGATTCAATGGCTTCTTTAATTGCATTACGAAAACTTTTATTTGGCATCTTTACTATTCCTTTAGTAAGAGACATAGACGTCGGTAAGGAGTTGTTCTGGTTTTGGATATGCCGCAGCGCGAGCTTTAGCAACTGCATCATCAACGTTCGCCTTAGATGCTGCATCAATCTCATCTAATTTGGCTTCATCAATTTTGCCTTTAACTTTTTCTCGGAAAATTTTCAAAGGATCTTTATTTTCTTTAACGAAGTCGACTTCTTCCTTAGAACGAATCAAGCCAGGATCACCTTCGAAGTGGCCATAAAAACGGTTTGTAATAGTTTCAATCACGCTTGGACCTTCGCCACGGCGTGCACGTTCAATCGCAGTTTGAGCGGCCTCATAGACTGCAAAGAAATCGGTACCATCGACTTTAACGGCTGGTAAACCAAACCCTGCTGCACGTCCTGCAATGTCTTTACTTCCGACGGCGTAATCATGGCCAGTACCCTCACCAAAACCGTTATTTTCAAAGACAAAAATAACTGGAAGTTTAAGCACAACTGCCATGTTCATTGCTTCGAAAGTAAGACCTTGGTTTGAACCTCCATCCCCTGTAAAAGACAGCCCGACACCACCAGTCTTTAAGGTTTTTGCTGTCAATGCTGCACCAATTGCCAGCGGAGGCCCGCCACCCACAATCCCGTTGGCACCGAGCATACCTTTATCTAAATCGGCAATATGCATAGAACCGCCTTTTCCACGGCACAGTCCATCATCTTTACCGAAAATTTCCAGCATCATGCCGTGAATGTCACAACCTTTTGCAATACAGTGACCATGTCCACGATGGGTTGAAGTGATATAGTCTTTGTCGGTTAGGTTTTCACAAATCCCGACTGCTACCGCCTCTTCACCACTATATAAGTGAATAAAACCTGGAATATCACCATTGGTATTTTCTTCGTGAAGTCGATCCTCAAATTCACGAATATCACGCATGCTTTTATATGCTGCGAGTAATTGCTCTTCCGTTAATTGCATATCCTTTTCCTTTATTATCTTGATTATTTAAAACCAACCAAGTTTCAGCAAAAAATATATTTCGCTATAAATAATAAAGCTCAAATCAAATTAATATTCTATTAGACTAAAAAGTTTTAAATAAATTTAATGGTTATTAATTTTTTATTTTCAAAAACTTAACTAGCAAAAATAAATTTAAAAAATTTTTATAATTTTCAACAAGGTATAAAACAAACCTTTAACCAACCTTTATTATTTTAGAATATTAGCCACACCCTGTGCTTTAATTAATTTTGATTATTAAAATGATTTAAATAAATCTACAATTTAAAGAAACAGGAGTTTAAGCAAGTTTTAAATAAAATGGAATTAATAATATGGATTTTAAAAGACAAGTGGAAGCTGGTATTAAATTACGGGGAGCTGATAAAGTAGCTCGCATTCCTATTAAAGTTTTACCAACAGAAGAATTACCGACTAAGCCAGACTGGATTAGAGCCAAAATAACTGATTTTGAAGAAATCAAACGTATAAAAAATTTGCTGCGCCAACAGAAATTACATAGTGTTTGCGAAGAAGCAGCATGTCCAAACTTACCCGAATGTTTTGGTGGAGGTACGGCAACATTTATGATTATGGGAGACATCTGTACCAGACGTTGTCCATTCTGTGATGTCGCTCATGGCCGCCCAAACCCCTTAGACGAAGATGAACCTAAACACTTGGCAGAGACGGTCGCAAACTTAAAGTTAAAATATGTCGTGATTACCTCTATAGACCGTGATGATCTACATGATGGTGGCGCCGCTCATTTTGTAAAGTGCATTGAAGAAATTAGAAAACGCTGCCCAGAAACTTTGATTGAAATTTTAGTGCCAGATTTTCGCGGACGTTTAGAGACAGCTCTTTCGACTTTGAGCTTATCTCCTCCTGATGTATTTAATCATAATATTGAAACTGTTCCGCGTTTATATAAAGCAATGCGCCCAGGTTCAGACTATCAGCACTCATTAGAGTTACTAAAGCGCTTTAAAGCATATTGTCCTGACATCAAAACCAAGTCCGGTTTAATGGTTGGGTTAGGAGAAATTGAAGCAGAAGTTATTGCTCTACTCAATGACTTAAAAGATTATCAAGTAGATCTGATTACCATTGGGCAATACTTGCAGCCTTCAAAGTCACATGCGCCTATTCATCGGTTTGTAAATTTACAAGAATTTGAAAGATACACACAACATGGTAAACGGTTAGGTTTTAAAAATATCTGGAGTGCACCTATGGTCCGTTCTAGCTACTTTGCTGATCGGCAATATTTTGGAGAATCTGTACCAAAGCCTTTTAGTCGACAAGATGTCCTATCGTAACGATCAGACAATTAACAAAACTTATCCAATAGAATAATGGTCAAGACTTATAAAAGTATTTAAGGTAAGGAGATAACGAGGAAATAGTCACAATAAGAAAGTTATACCTGTTGAGCGGCTACGGATACGCCATTTCAATGATAAAGGAATTTCGATATGGATATGTCAGAACAATTATCATCGCCTTTTATAGATACTACGCCGTCTTTATTCCGGCCAGAAAAGTCATCTCATTCTCAACAATTAGGAAAAAAGCCACCCGTTGACCTTGAAGCGGCTCCGTTATTTGACCTCACTGAAGAGTGGGAACATTCATTATTCGGGCGTTCTATTCATGAGTGTCACCGGAATTTAATGCATATTGCTGAAGATGCCGATATGGCAATCGGCGTGACCGACCCACATGGTACGCTACTTTGGACATGGAGTAGCCATCCCATGCGCTCATCAGCAGAACAGGTTCATTTTGTTGAAGGTGGTCAATGGTCTACTCAAGCAGTAGGACAAAATGCAATTGGTTTAGCGCTAAACACCCATTCAGCTAACTGCGTTTACTCACATGAAAACCAAATGAATAGCGTCAGAGACTGGGTCTGTTATGCAGCACCGATTACTGATACACATACAGGCCAATTTTACGGCATTATGAATTTATCGACTAAATCTCATAAGCATAATTCTCTTGGTCTTTTAGCTGTTGAGCGATGTGCTGATATTGTGAAGCAAGCAATTCAGCTTCATCAAAAAAATATTTTATATATTAAGGCCTTTGGAACACCAAAAATTCAATATAACCAACACAGCCTGACATTAACTCAACGTCAAATTGAAATTCTATGCATTCTCACGCTTTGTCCCGAAGGAATTAACCTTGAAGAGCTTCACTATGCTTTATATGGCGACCGGCCAGTAAGTACCACCACTTTAAAAGCAGAACTTTCTCAACTCAGAAACTTGATTCCCGATGTAATTGAGTCACGCCCTTACAGACTTAATTGTGAAATCCAATGTGATTTTTTAATGGCCGAGCAAGCCTTAAATTTAGGCTTCACAGCAACAACATTAACGCTCTATAGAGGGAGTTTTTTAGCTAAATCGGAAAGTCCATTTTTGTGTGCATGGAGAGACTGTTTTGATGCTCGCTTAAGTCATGTGATTTACCAGATTGAAGATGTTGACCAATTATTACGGGTAGTCAGCCGTGTTCCAGACCGTGTAGATGCTGTTGAGCGTTTGCTTGAATTATTACCCGAAGAAACGCCTTATCGAACAAAGCTGTTAAAACTACTCGAATAAAATAAAAGGGAGAATATCCATACGATATTCTCCCTTTTTAAGGTGAGATCAAGCAGAGGCTTGAAGCTGTACCTTATAGCAATCATCTAAGGCTAATTCATAATACCGCAGCCCTTCTTCAGCAGCATGAAATGCTTTTCGCTGCCAGTCAGGACGATCATTACATAAACGCTTAATCAGCTCCATAGCTTCATAAGGATGAAGATCATCATAGTGGGCATGAGCACGTAACCAAGCCAAAGAACGTTTATCAATCGTTACTTCAGGATGATTAGTATAGGTATGAATCCCCTTATAGACTTGAATGGACCAATCTCCGGTTGCCCATTCAATTGCCAAATTTGTTGCAGCAAGGCATTCTGCTAAATTACCCCGATGACTCATATTCCATAAGAAATGGTTCACCGCATTCATAGCAGCAGGCGGTCTTACGTTATCAAGCTCATTAACAGTTAAGCCAAAACCTCCAGCCCAATCGCGATACCATTTTAAGTGTCGCTCTTCTACCTTAATATTTTGGATTAACCAATCTCGTGCTTCTGTAACTCCGGGTTCAGAGAACATAGTGGCTTTGGCTAATGCTCCAGCCATATATGACGGGAAATGGGCGACTAAAGGATAGAAATTAAGTAAAGCATAACGGAAACTATTTAGGCTCAATCCCCCATTGGCCATTTCTGAAAAAAACGGATGTTTACTTACCCGTTCTTTCGCTGGTAGCAGGTCATCCCAGAACTGCTGTGACCATCCATTATGCGGTGTAATTTCTAAATGCATTCCATATTGATTTAGAGCAGTCATTGCTAATTTTCCTATTTATATGACAGCAATCATCTGTATTTCACGCTACAAGTCTATCCGAAAATGATAAAGATACAATCGTTAATCGACCATTTGTAACTTTTTTCGATGGATTGTAACTCTTTAGATAATTGTTACGCTAATCATTGAAATGTCGTGATTTTTATCACACTTAACACAGATAAAAATCATTACTTTTTTAAAAAAACTGTATTATTATTTTGAATAATCCACACATTATATAATCAATATTTTTAGATGGAACTTTACTAAAATAAGTCTCATTTTATGACAACTTCCAATATAGAGAGCATTAATTATGAAGTTGCAGGGTTCCAATATATTGGGACAGGAACAAATAGATTTATTAACCACACGAGGATTAAACTTCGTATGGTTTCCAAAGCAGCTTGAAACGATTTATCGTTTTCAATACCAAAATGGTGCTGCCTATGAGTTCCGCTATAGAGCGCCTATTATTTTAATATTATATATATTTTTAAGCTTTGGTATATATCAAGTTTTACCAACTGAACAAGTTTTACCCTGGTTTAGTTATTATTCTTGGGTGGGTGTAATTATTTTTCTTGCCTGGATTTTATCGTTTATTAAAAAATTAAATCAGTACTTTGATTATTATGTAGGAATTGGCTCAGCTTTAGCGGTAGCAATTACTTTTATTTTAATTAACGTTATAGAAAATGGCCAAGAGAACGTTCTTTTTCATGCAGCCATGATGTATGCGATTGTAATTATCTATGGTGCAGTGGGTATGCGTTTTTATACCGCCATATTTGCTGGATGGATTGGAGGACTTGTTGGAATTTTGGCAAGTAACTATTTAAATGGGGTGATCGACTGGACTTTCTTGAACCGAACTTACACCTTCAGTAGCTTCTTGGGAATGACCCTCGCCTATGCAACTGACCGCCAACATCGAGAAAACTACTTACAAAACTGCATGATCGAGCTGAATCGCATTGAGCTGATGCAGCAAGCACAGCAATTATCTTTACTTTCACAGCAAGATGCACTTACTGGTTTAGCCAATCGACGCTATCTAGACGAAACACTGGATAACGAATGGCGCCGTGCTTTACGACATGAAACACCCCTTACGATCATGATGGTCGATATCGACTATTTTAAATCTTACAATGATACCTTGGGACATCTAAAGGGCGATGAATGCTTAAAAGAAATCGCAATTGCTATTTCTTCGATTGCTGCTCGTAGTGGTGATTTAGTTGCTCGTTATGGTGGTGAAGAGTTTTTACTACTATTTCCAATGACAAACGCTCAGCAAGCCTTGATCCAAGTCGAACGTTTAATGAATGCTATTAATAAAATTGCAATTAAACACCCATGTAGTGAGGTATCACCAAATGTCACCATTAGTGTTGGAGTTGCAACCACAATTCCACGACTAAATGATTCAATTTCTGCTTTTGTAGCCCGTGCTGATCATGCTTTGTATAAAGCAAAAACTAATGGACGTAATCAATATAAAATTGCTGTAAACGAAGAACAAATTGTAGATTTAACTTAAAAAGTCAGACTTGTATTCAAAATAATTTTTGACTAATTATTATCTTTTAGTTTCTTTTATCACTTCTTCTCTAATTAAAATGAATAGAAATACACAATTAGCTTTTCCATCCGTGGTAAAGCTAAAATTTAATTTAGAACTCGTAAGTAGGAAATTTTCTTTTATTTAAGTTTAAACCATTTGTTAAAAATGACTTATATAAAATTAGCTCCTTTCTATGCATCAAGATATTATTTTTAGTTAGTAAAAATTACTAACCACAGCTAATCTAATATAGAAAAAATCAAGTTCATTAGAGCTCACCTTTCAACTTCTTCCAAAATCTTATTAAAAAATAAAATAATGAATTTTGATCTACTCTTTGCGGTGTAGTGGAAATAGCCTCAGCTGAAAATGGTAGGATCGACACAATATTCTCATGTATTGTTTCATAATTTGGATAGGCTTCCTTTTTTATTATTTCTATAATTTTTTGTATTTCATCAATAGATAAATTTAAAAACCTCTTAATTTCTTGAGCTGTTTTTGATTCAATAGATAATAAAGCACAAACTCTAGTAACATTAACAATCTGCTCTGCATGAATATTTTTAAAGTTTGGATAACAAACAAGCTTATAAATAATTTTTGTTTCCAAGTGTTTTGTAGTTACCCTATTTTCTTTATTAATTATACGTTCTTGATGTCCGATTTTAAAATATTCATTCTTCTCAACCTCTTGTAAAATATTTAGAAGTTCTTGATATCTTATAGGTCTCTTCAAACCATACTGATAGCCCTTTAAGAGCTCAGGGTTATTACTTAATACAATCTTAATTTTTTTAGGAATAAGTATATTGGTATAGCCACTATCTAAATCAATAATATGTATATCTGGATTATCTTCACCGTATATCCAATTCCCTAAAAGATGAGATGACAAAGATAAGTCATGAATAACTTTTATCATTGCCTGTAAATTTTTAGGCAATAGCCTATCCTTTGACATACAGCCAATTCTATATGTACTCTGCTTCATTGATATTTCCCCAATTTCAATGATGACGTTGAAAACTATTTGTTTAAAGTAATAAAAATTTAAATATGTAATAACTTATATAAAAGCAATTTGAGTCAAATTAACTTTAAGAGATAAATATAAATATCTGGTGCAGCAAAAAAATTAATAAGATTTAATCTCCGACTTCTACAGATAAATATATTCAAAATAAATCGGACGATATTATATTTACAGAGAGATTATAAAACAAGAAATAATTTAAAATTAATCAAACTCAAGAACATAAAAATTTAAACCCCCCATATTTAATTTAAATATGGGGGGTTATTTACTCAAGTCAAAAATTATGACTACGGTTCAATTGGAGAAAATGGCGGAATAACGTCTGCATTTTGAGCACGATGGCGTAGAAAATGGTCCATTAACACAATTGCTAACATTGCTTCAGCAATCGGTGTCGCACGTACACCCACGCATGGGTCATGACGACCTTTAGTCAACACATCGGTATCTTCACGATTCAAATTAATCGTTTTACCCGGTGTGGTAATGCTGGCTGTTGGTTTTAGTGCAATAGCGACTCGAATGGACTGACCACTTGAGATACCACCTAAAATCCCACCAGCATGATTCGCTAAAAAACCATTACTGGTCAATTCATCACGTGTTTCATGACCAAACTGTCCAGCAACCGCAAAACCATCACCAATTTCAACACCTTTAACCGCATTAATACTCATCATCGCATGAGCAATGTCAGCATCTAAACGGTCAAAAACAGGCTCACCCCAACCTACAGGAACTTTTTCAGCTAAAATTTCTAGCTTCGCACCACAGCTTGTTCCCTGTTCACGCAAAGAAGTCACCAAAGCTTCAAAACGTGAAACAGCGTCTACATCACCACAGAAAAATGGATTATTCGGAACTTCATTCCAATCCAGTTTTTCAGCAACTTCATTGCCTATTTGAGTAACATGACCACGAATCAAGACACCAAATTTTTCTGCTAAATATTTTTTAGCTATTGCGCCCGCTGCAACACGCATAGCTGTTTCACGAGCACTTGAACGGCCACCGCCACGATAGTCACGGAAACCGTATTTTTGCGTATATGTATAGTCGGCATGGCCAGGTCTAAAAGTTTGGGCAATATTACCATAATCTTTCGATTTTTGATCAGTATTCTCAATCAATAAACCAATTGGCGTACCTGTCGTTTTACCTTCGAAAACACCCGAAATGATTTTAACCTGATCAGGCTCTTTACGTTGAGTCGCAAATTTAGAAGTACCCGGTTTACGACGGTCAAGGTCTTTTTGCAAGTCTTCTTCAGACAGCTCAAGGCCCGGTGGCACACCATCAACAATTGCCATTAAGCCAACGCCATGAGATTCGCCACAAGTAGTTACACGAAAGAGTTGTCCAATACTATTCCCTGCCATATGCCCAACTCCTTATATTTGCTCTTCAAATAGTTTTCTATAACGGCGACATTGTTCAGCAGTCAAAGCAAAAATACCTGAACCACCTTTTTGGAAAGTGAGCCAGTTGAAATCAATCGTATTAAAGTTCTGACGCATTGACCATTCAGAATTACCGACTTCAATGACAATAAGGCCATCTTCAGTTAAGTAATCTGCCGCTTGTGCAAGCATTTTGCGAACTAAGTCTAAACCATCTTGGCCTGCTGCCAGTGCAAGTTCAGGCTCATGCAAAAACTCTTCTGGTAAGTCAGCCATATCTTCAGCATCAACGTACGGTGGATTACTTACAATTAAATCGTACTGGTTTTCAGCTGGAATCTTGGCAAACAAGTCAGACTCAAGTAATGCAACTTGATATTGCTTATTGTGATGTTCTGTATTAATTGAAGCAACTTCTAAAGCTTCTTTAGAAATATCAGTTGCATCTATTTCAGCGTCTGGATATGCATAAGCCAAAGCAATTGCAATACATCCAGAACCTGTACACATATCTAAGATACGTTGTGGCGTTTTAGGTTTTGTATTTTCTGGCAAATTATTGAGAGCTTCGCGCATTTGACCATTTTCATCTAAACAATATGGTGCAAAACGTTGCTCAATTAATTCTGCAATTGGTGAACGAGGAATGAGTACGCGCTCATCTACATAGAATGGCTTATTAAAGAAATAAGCAAGGTTTAATAGGTAAGATGTTGGAATACGGTCATTGATACGACGCTCCAATAAACTTAAGAATTCTGCTTTCTCACTTGGTAAAAGTTTAGCATCTAGAATTTCTGCGTCTGCTGACCATTCAAGAGATAAGGTTTGTAAAACTAATGCAGAGCTTTCTGCAAAATAATCTTCAGTACCTTGTCCTAAATGTGCATCATGTTGACGTAATGCTGATACCCCAAAACGAATAAAATCTCGAATTGTTGATAAATTTTCAGCCGCTTCCTGTAAATTTTCAGGGCTAATCGTCGGTCGCTCCACTTAGGCGTCTCCAAAGGCAAATTTTGCAAAGTGACTATTCTACTGAGTGAGGTACAGCAAAGCAACGCTTTGCCTTGTGAACAGGAGTTTTACAGGTCTATCTCTAACAATCACACATTAAAATCAGAATACTTTGTTTTAATTAAGAAATAATGAACTTTATAAGTAGCGTTAGATGTAGTCTTTGAAACAAAAAAAGCGGCCTTTAAATACTGACCGCTTTTCGAATTTAGGCGGCTTAAAGCTTAAGCTTTTCGGCAACGTAGTCAGAATCTTTATCTCCACGCCCCGACAGATTTACCACAATCATGGTTTCTTTGGCTAATTGCGGAGCTTCACGAATTGCCCATGCGACAGCATGTGAGCTTTCAAGCGCAGGAACAATGCCTTCAACACGAGAAAGTGTCATAAAAGCATCTAAACATTCTTGATCAGTTGCAGTGCTATATTCAACACGCCCTAAATCTTTTAAAAAACTGTGTTGTGGTCCAACACCTGGGTAGTCTAATCCTGAAGCAATAGAATGCACGGGTAAAGGTTCACCAGCTTCATTTTCAAGCACATAACATGCCATACCATGAATTTGACTTGGCTTGCCTAAAGTTAGCGTTGCTGAATGCATATTGGTGTTTAAACCATGTCCAGCTGGCTCAACGCCTACTAGTTTTACATCTGAGTCATTTAAAAATGCAGTAAATGCACCTATTGCATTTGAACCACCGCCGACACATGCCACAACATAATCAGGGCTTTTCCCAAAACGCTGATGCGTTTGTGCTTTAATTTCATTGCCAATAATCGATTGAAAATCACGAACCATTTTAGGAAATGGATGCGGGCCTACGACAGAACCAATGGCATATATAAAGTTTTTTGGATCTTTTAAATATTCTTCAAATGCACTATCTACAGCATCTTTTAACGTGGCTGTACCACGTGTTACTGCAACCAAATCAGCACCCAAAATTTTCATTTTGACCACATTTGGATGTTCTTTTTCAATATCTACTTGACCCATGTGAATTTCACAGGGAATGCCTACTAATGCACAAGCGGTTGCCAAAGCAACGCCATGCTGACCAGCACCTGTTTCAGCAATAACTTTCTTTTTGCCCATATATTTAGCAAGTAAAGCTTCGCCTAAGCAGTGATTGATTTTGTGAGCACCTGTGTGGTTCAAGTCTTCACGCTTTAAATAAATTTGTGCACCACCTAACTGTTCAGAAAGACGTTTCGCGTGAAATAAAGGGCTTGGGCGGCCTACATAATTTGAAAAGAGGTCTGATAGTTCATCTTGAAATTCAGATGTATGGCGAATTTCTTCATAGGCAACATTAATTTCATCCATTGCTTCTTTTAAATGTGGAGGAATAAACTGTCCGCCATATTCACCAAAAAATCCTTGTTCATTCGGCAAAGCAATACCATTAATTTGATGTTGCATATCATCCCTCTTTTTAAAATTATTAAAGTTATTAAGCTTATCGAGAAAGGTAACGCGTTAAATCCTCAATGCCTTTTAGTGTCATTGGATACATATGATTTTCAAAAATCTCTTTGATCCAACCAATGGTTTGAGTGTAATGCCAATACCCTTCTGTTTCAGGGTTTAGCCACGCTGTTTTATCAAAATGTTGACGTAGGCGACGTAACCAAACCTCACCTGTTTCATCATTCATATATTCAACCGAGCCACCCACCGATTTCAACTCATACGGTGCCATACTGGCATCACCGACTACAATTACACGATAGTCGCGTCCATAGGTGTGAAATAGATCCCATGTATTCATACGCGTGGCTGTACGGCGATGGTTATCTTTCCAAACATAGTCATAGAGACAATTATGGAAATAGAAGTACTCAAGTGTTTTAAACTCAGTTTTAGCGGCACTAAAGAGTTTTTCGCATTGGGCAATGTGAGCATCCATCGAACCGCCTACATCGAACAACATCAGCACTTTTATTCGGTTTCGACGCTCAGGTACCATTTGAACATCAAGAATACCTTGCTTGGCTGTTTCACGGATTGTACCGTCAACATCCAACTCTTCAGCTGCACCTTGACGGGCAAATTTACGCAAACGGCGCAAAGCAATTTGCATCTGACGAGTACCAAGAACTTGGTCATCATCTAGATTTTGATATTTACGCTGTTCCCAGACTTTAACCGCCGAACGTTTACGCCCTGGTCCACCAATTCTGACACCTTCTGGATGGTCACCAAAAGCTCCAAAAGGTGAAGTACCGCCAGTACCCACCATGCGGTTACCCCCCTGATGCTTTTTATGCTGTTCGCGTAACCGCTCTTCCAGCATTTTCATCAGTTCTTCTAAGGAACCTGCTTTTTGGAGTTCAGCTCGTTGTTCAGGAGTTAAATGCTTTTCTAAAAGTTCTAAATCAAACCAGTCTTTTGGCAACTTATGAACTTGCTTGAGTAACTCGTCCAGATCAAAGGTTTCAATGCCATCAAAATAATCTTTCATGGCACGATCAAACTTGTCAAAAAAGCGTTCATCTTTAACTAAAATAGTTTTAGCAAGTTGATAAAACTCTTCTTGATCAGCAAAAACCAAACCTTCACTTACTGCACGGTTTAAGTCAATGAGTTCACGAGTTGTAACTGGAACACCGTATTTACGTAAGGTGTAAAATAACCGCACAAACATGGGTTATTCCCTCCTTTAACGTCGAGACATGAAAGCCAAACGTTCGAGGAGTTGCACATCCTGCTCGTTTTTGATCAGCGCACCATATAAAGGTGGTATAGCTTTAGATGTATCGCGATTGCGTAATACATCTTCAGGCATATCATCTGCCATGAGCAAGCTTAACCAATCAATTAATTCAGAAGTTGATGGTGGTTTCTTCAAATTAGGAATTTCACGTAGTTTAAAGAAAACCTGTAAAGCTTCGTTGACCAGTGTTGCAGAAATATTCGGGAAATGAACATCGATAATTTCTCGCATGGTCACTTCATCTGGAAACTCAATGTAGTGAAAGAAACAACGACGCAAGAAAGCATCTGGTAACTCTTTTTCATTATTCGAGGTAATAATGACGATTGGGCGTTGTGTTGCCGTAATGGTTTCGCTCGTTTCGTAAACATAGAAAGACATTTTATCGAGTTCATGCAACAAGTCATTTGGAAACTCAATATCGGCTTTGTCAATTTCATCAATTAACAAGACACAACGCTCTTCACTTGTGAAAGCTTCCCACAATTTACCGGGTTTAATATAGTTCTTAATATCGTAAACGCGATCATCACCTAACTGGCTGTCTCGTAAACGAGAAACAGCATCATATTCATACAACCCTTGCTGTGCTTTGGTTGTGGATTTGATATGCCAAGTAATGAGTTTTAAACCCAAACTTTCTGCTACTTGTTCAGCGAGTAAAGTTTTGCCCGTACCAGGTTCACCTTTAACCAGTAAAGGCTTTTGTAAAGCACGAGCTGCTTTTACAGCGAGCTTAAGACTATCAGTCGCGATATATTGATCTGTACCGGTAAAATGTTGGGTATCAGCAGACATGTAAAGACCTTATTTTTCTATTTCAATGGTTAGATGGAACGCATGCTTTTGTTTATTGTATATTTTGACCAACAATAGCCAATAACCAAACCTAGACCAACTACAAACAGAATTAAAGATAAATTTGACCAAATTAGAGGGCTATCTTTGGTTAAAACACCAAATAGTAGTCCAAAAATAGCAGGTGCTACCGATGCATTTGGCCCTTCAGACACTGTTGGTGTAACTAAAATAGCAAATACAACAAGCCAGCTAATTGCACCAAAGGTTGTAGGAAGACGACGCATTAATCGCCACCAACACCATAAAGCAATAATAGCGCCTATTCCATAAGCTGTTAAAGCAATAGCATCTTCAGGAATAACATCCAAAAAAGAGAATAATTGATTCATTATTCCAGTTTGATTTTCACGCACCACGTAAGCCCTCTGGTTCAACCGCATTTGGATTAATTAACCCTTCTGGCGGCATCTGAATAAAGAAACCTTTTGTTTGTAATGAGTCTAAAACATGTAAAACATTAGCACGCGCCAATTTACGTGTTGGAGCTAATTCTAAATGCATGACAAACGTTGCACGACCAAACGCTTGTAAAACAGCTTCAGGAACATTTTCAAACGGATCAGCTTGTTCCGCATCGTCAGGATAGTTTGGACGAGCAATATACATGTACATTTCATCTTTTTTGCTCGATCTATAAATATCACAGTGCATTTCAAATCAACTCTTGAACTAAGGACAGCATACATGAAAAAAAACGACTCACACACGCAGGTTTGTTTACGCATCAGTCGTTTTTTTAATTCTTAGGAAATATTAACCTACAACCTTGATTAAGGTCGATAATAACTTTGTTCCAGACAAAAGTTAGCTTTCCCATAAAACAAATAACTATTTGATTTTAAATAATTAAATAAAATTATTGATTTTGATAAAATAAAAACAATTTTAGAAAAAATAAGAAAACGTTCGTTACTGAATACTTTTTGTGATCTGTTTTTTTACACTTCTACCCTTTAATACCATGAAATTTATCATATTAAAGTTAGGTATTTCGGTAATCCCCCCTAAAAATAAAAGGATCTAAAAGTAGAATTTTCTCTTAAGATACGAGCAGGAGATTCTGCATGAAAACATCTAAATTTACTGACAGTCAGATCATGTCCATCTTGAAACAGGCAGAATCTGGCACACCTGTAGCGACCCTTTGCCGTGAACACGGCATGAGTAATGCTACCTTTTATAAATGGCGTGCCAAATATGGTGGTATGGATACATCATTAATGGCTCGACTGAAAGAGCTAGAAGCCGAAAATACCAGACTTAAAAAGATGTATGCGGAAGAGCGATTAAAGGCCGAAATCATCCAGGAAGCGATGGCAAAAAAGTGGTAAAGCCATCTTGCCGGCGTAAGATGGCACAACAGGCAGTTGCCCAGCATGCCATTAGTATTCGTTTGGCTTGTAAAGCATTTGGCATTAGTGAAACCTGCTACCGCTATCAAGCCAAACTCAGCGATGACAATGCACTCATTGCTGAACAGCTCATTGAACTCACTGAGGAAAATTCCGATTGGGGCTTTGGTTTGTGCTTCTCGTATTTACGGCATGTTGAGAGTTGCTGCTGGAATCACAAGCGGGTTTACCGCATTTACTGTGAGTTGGCACTGAATCTGCGTATTAAACCGAGAAGAAGACTAAAACGGCATGCGCCTGAACCATTGAAAGAACCAATCCGAGAAAATCAGGTTTGGTCATTAGATTTTATGCATGATCAGCTTTCCGATGGTCGCAAGTTTCGATTATTGAATGTGATTGATGATTACCGCCGCGAAGGCCTAGCCATTGAAGCAGGGTTCTCATTGCCCACAATCAGGGTTATTCGTACGTTGAATCAATTGCTGGAGTGGAGAGAAAAACCGTTAGTGATCCGATGCGATAATGGTCCCGAATTTATCAGTCACGAATTTGTGCGCTGGGCTACTGAGCACGGTATTCGTATTGAATATATTCAACCGGGTAAGCCACAGCAGAATGCGTATATTGAACGCTATAATCGGACCATACGTTATAGTTGGCTGAGCAAGCATTTATTTGATACTTTGGATGAAGTACAAGATT
>NZ_AMSS01000088.1 GCF_000313935.1 Acinetobacter sp. WC-141
TTATCTGACGTACAGCGTACATACTCATTTTTATACCCTGAGCTTGTAAGTATTTGGTTAATCGAATATAACCATAGCTCTGCTTTGTCTCCTCATGGGCTATTTTCACCAATATCGTCTGTTGATTTCGTTGAATCGTTCTTTTGCTCACGCCTCTCTTGAGCCAATCATAAAAACATGAAACTGAAACATGAAGTAATCGAGCCATTAAGGTAATTGGAAAAGAATATCTTTTTTGTTTCATATAGGCGTACCTTACTGACTTTCTTTGGCAAAGTACGCTGCTGCCTTTTTTAAAAATTCACGTTCCATTTCAGCTATTTTGAGCTGTTGTTTGAGTTTTTTATTTTCTTCGAGTAGAGCGTTTAGATCAGGTGAATACTGTTTTGTACCTGCTAAAGTTCCAGCCTTTGCTTTGGTATTCCAATTTGAAAGAGTTTGCATTGAAATGCTAAGTTGTCTGGCTGTTTCCGAGACATTGCCTTGATTGGCTTCAATTAATTTGATGGCTTCAGCTTTAAATTCTGTGGTGTAAGTCTTGTGTTTCTTGCTCATGGTAAACTCCTGATGAGTGTGTTTAGTTTACCAAGTTAAAACCTCCTGTTTTTTCAGCACACATCATTTGCTAAATCATAGGCATTTGTACAATATGAGATTAGTTTATCAACTTGATTATTAATTTTATTAACTGTTCTTAATCTTTGAAAGAAATCAAACCATTCTTTCTTTTTAATTGATATACATTCTCTATAACCAAATTCCTTTATCACATGTTTTTGGATTGATTTTTTAGCTTTATAAAACGTTTCTTCATCCCAAGTATTTTTTTTAGTTTCAAGCCAATCATTGATAATGACTTCAAATGTTAAGTTTTTTTTACTATCAATATGTTTTTTATAATGTTTGCTAAATCTAACAATCTCACCATTTGATTCTTTAAGTGCTAATTCACTAGCTTTTTTTCTAGCATATTGTCCACTTACGTTTGGGTAGCTACCTAACCCCTGATAACCGTCCTTTCCCAATTCATTTTTAGAGCGATATTGCCAAGACTTACTTCCATCTTTCTTCACAAAAAAATATAACTTGCCACTATCTCTAATCCTGTAATCAACACTCTCAGGTTCTAGATTAGCCAATGCGGTATCCGATAAAGGTATCTTTTTTATTTCACTTCTTTTCATATAATTTTGTATCACGAGTTCGATTTATTTTAATGATACGTACTGTGATACAAAAATACCAGCGGTATATAGCGTTATATATCGTTATTAAACGCAATAAAAAAGCCTCAAAACATTGAATTTTGAGGCTTTTTTTTAGTATACAGTCATATTGCTTTATACTAATTCATAATTTTGGTAGGTATATCCAGACTCGAACTGGAGACCTCTACGATGTCAACGTAGCGCTCTAACCAACTGAGCTATACACCTAGAATGGAAAGCATAATATTCATTTTTCAAAAGCAAAACAAGTGATTTTCAATTGAAAAAAATACAAATGAGCAGACTTTAAGCAAACTTTTTTCATTTTCTAAAAAAGAAAAACGGTACATGGTTTAACCACATACCGTTTTGTTTAGCTGAATATCAAGCTCAACTTAACAAGGGCATTTCTTTAAAGTACCGCCTGCCGTTGGATAACGCGCATCCACACAATAACGATAGAAAGTCTTTGCATCCATTGGTGTTAAATCAGGATGATGCGCTTTCATGTGTTCCAAATAAGTTTGGTAATCTGGCACACCAACCATGAGTCGAAAGCTTTGCTGCAAACGCTGCCACAGTGTTGCAATGCGTGACCAGTTCTTTGGAGACAACAACAGCTCTTTTTGCGAGAGCACCGTCATTTTGATGATTTTCGCAATAATGACAGTTCCATTTTTTGCAAATTTAAAATTCATCTTTACTCTCCTCGAGTGGTGACCACTTTAGGATCGGCATATACCGCAGGCGCTTCGTTTACAGTCGGTGTTCGACTTGCTAAAGCACGGCGTACAATACCAATTGAAGCAATAATCATGACAATCGATACAATCATAAAGAAGCCACAAAGCGCAGCATTAATCTGATTCGACATCACAATGTTTTGCATCTCAGCAATAGTTTTGGCTGGTTTAATTATTTCCCCACGAGCAATCGCATCAGAAGCCTTATGTGCTTGTGCCAAGAATCCAATCTTTGGATTTTCGTGGAAAATCTTTTGCCAACCCGCAGTCATACAAGTCACGAATAAGAAAATTGTTGGGACGATTGTTACCCATACATATTTTTCTTTTTTCATTTTAAACAAAATGACTGTACCCAAAATGAGTGCCATTGAAGCCAGCATCTGGTTACCAACACCAAATAAAGGCCAGAGTGAATTGACACCACCGAGTGGATCAATCACACCTTGATAGACGAAGAAACCCCATCCACCCACTGCAACCGCAGTACCCACTAAGTTACCCAAGAATGAACCAGAAGATTTAACCGCAGGAATAACAATACCCACTGTGTCTTGCACCATGAAACGGCAAGCACGTGTACCCGCATCTACAGCAGTTAAGATGAATAATGCTTCAAACAAAATGGCAAAGTGATACCAAAACGCCATCATTGAACGGCTATTGAAAATTTCCGAAATGATGTGTGCCATACCAATCGCAAACGTAGGTGCTCCACCTGTACGCGATAAAATCGAAGATTCTCCGACTTCCTGTGCCAACACCGTCAACATTTCAGGAGTAACCACAAACCCTAAATTACGAACAGCTTCTGCCGCAGTTTCTACAGTTGTACCAAGTACAGCCGCAGGTGCATTAATTGCAAAGTACACGCCTGGGTCTAAGACAGTTGCACAGATCATCGCCATAATACCGACGAAAGATTCCATGAGCATGCCGCCATAACCAATCACACGAATATCAGCTTCGTTATCAATGAGTTTTGGTGTTGTACCACTGGATACAAGCGCATGGAAACCAGAAATCGCACCACAGGCAATGGTAATAAATAGGAATGGAAATAAACTACCTGAGAAAACAGGACCAGTACCATCAATAAAGTGGGTCACTGCTGGCATTTTCAATTCAGGTAATGCAATGATAATACCGACTGCTAAACCGAGAATGACACCAATTTTAAGGAAAGTTGATAGGTAATCACGTGGTGCTAACAGTAGCCAGACTGGCAATACTGAGGCAATAAAACCATAAATGATTAAACACCAAGTGAGCTGTGTTCCCGTTAAAGTGAAAAATTCACCCCAGTAAGGATCTGCTGCAACATGTCCACCATAGACAATAGCAAGCATCATTAACACGAAGCCAATAATAGAAACTTCAGCAATACGTCCTGGGCGAATAAATCGCATATAGACGCCCATAAATAATGCAATTGGAATAGTTGCTGCAATTGTAAAAACACCCCATGGGCTATGGGCAAGTGCTTTAACTACAACTAAAGCCAATACTGCTAGGATAATAATCATTACCCCAAGCGCACCAAGCATTACAACGATTCCGGCAAAAGAACCTAATTCCTGTTTTGCCATTTCACCAAGCGACCGACCGTCTCGACGCGTTGAAATAAATAAAACTAAAAAGTCTTGTACTGCCCCCGCGACAACCACACCAACCAGTAGCCAGATTGTCCCCGGTAAAAAACCCATTTGTGCCGCTAAAATTGGCCCGACTAATGGCCCCGCTCCGGCAATTGCAGCAAAGTGGTGACCAAAAAGTACATATTTATTGGTGGGTACATAATCCAGACCATCGGCTAAACGATGTGCTGGGGTTAAACGTCTTGGGTTTAATTCAAATACTTTAGTTGCAATAAATAGACTATAAAATCGATATGCGATGCTATATACACATGCTGCAGCGAGTACAAGCCAAACCGCATTGACATGTTCACCACGACTGAGTGCCAGCATCCCAAAAGAAATCGCACCTATAATTGCCACTAGGCTCCAGACCAGCTTGGAGGGAAGCGTAGATTTCGCTTGCATTGTGTCCATTCTTAACCTCTCAATAAATAACTACAGCATTTTTATATTGTTATGTACTGTTCCTATCAAATCCTTGTGACTGTACTCCTCCTTTCGTTTTTTTCCTCTTATACTTTCGCATAAAAAAAGGGATGATTGACATCATCCCTTCGATAATAGTTTATTTTTTAACTATTATGCACGCTCTAAATAATCGCCAGTACGAGTATCTACACGAACGCTTTCTTCTTGCTGAACAAATAACGGAACACGAACAACCGCACCTGTTTCAAGCTTAGCAGGTTTACCGCCACCGCCAGATGTATCACCACGTACACCTGGATCAGTTTCAACAATTTTTAATACAACGAAGTTCGGTGGGTTTACAGTTAAAGGTACGCCGTTGAACAACATAATCGTACATTTTTCATTTGAATCGTCTTTTAACCATTTTGCAGCATCGCCCATTGCAGTTTTGTCTGCAGCGATTTGCTCAAAAGATACAGGATCCATGAAATTCCACATTTCACCATCGTTGTATAGGTATTCCATTTCAACTTCAACAATATCAGCAGCTTCTAAAGAGTCACCTGATTTGAAAGTTTTTTCTAATACTTTACCGGTTTTAAGGTTACGTAGTTTTACACGGTTGAACGCTTGACCTTTACCTGGTTTTACATATTCGTTTTCCATGATTGAACATGGGTTACCATCAAGCATAACCTTAAGGCCTGCTTTAAAATCATTTGTAGAATAATAGGCCATGAAAGGCACACTCCAAACTTAACAAGTCAACTATGCGATATAATGCGTTGTTGCATTATCTTAATCGTGTCAAATGATAAACTATTTATACCAAGAGCAAAACTGGCAATCACAACTGAGTGACCTTATTACTGATCCTTCTGAATTGCTAAGCCTACTCGAGTTATCCTCAGAGCAGCTATTATCGGGTGCGATTCTGGCTTCTGAACAGTTTAAATTACGTGTTCCTCGTGCGTTCGTCGGAAAAATGAACACACAAAACCCTTTTGACCCGCTTTTGCTACAAGTTTTACCTCATCATTTAGAACTTGAAGAACATCCTGAATTTGTTACTGACCCATTAGGCGAAGAAGCAGCAAATCAATTACCCGGTGTATTACATAAATATAAATCGCGCTTTTTACTGACTTTAACGGGTGCCTGTGCCGTACATTGCCGTTATTGCTTCCGTCGACATTTTCCCTATCAAGAAAATTTGCCAAAAAATGAAGATTGGCTAAATATTAAAAATTATATTGAAGCGAATCCGCACATTAATGAAATCATTTTGAGTGGTGGAGACCCCCTTACGCTTTCTAATCGTAAATTAGCACTTTGGCTAGAACGTTTATCATCTCTCAAACAAATTAAGATTCTGAGAATTCATTCACGGGTTCCAATTGTGATTCCAAACCGGATCGACGAAGAGCTGATTTCTTTATTAAAAAACAGTAGGCTGCGTATTATTCTGGTGGTACACTCAAATCACGCTTCTGAACTCGATGACTTTACCTGTTCAAAATTGTTGCAGTTATCTGCCGAGCACATTACTGTACTGAATCAGGCAGTATTGCTTAAAGGTGTGAATGATTCTGCACAAACATTAATTGATTTAAGTTATCGTTTATTTGAAGCTCGCGTTATGCCTTATTACTTACATGTTTTAGATAAAGTAAAAGGTGCACAACATTTTGATTTAGAATCATCTGAGATAGATGATATATATCGTGATGTGTTAGCGAACCTACCGGGGTATTTGGTTCCTAAACTCGTCAGGGAAATTGCGGGCGAAAAGAATAAAACACCGCTTTTTGGGGCTACAACATTTTGAGTTATATAATAAGTGATGATGAATAATGCACTGTCGGACATTTTTCACAATCAAACCGAACTCACTCGTGAGCGGTTAAGCTTTTGTGAAGCCAATATTAAAGATCTTAATGAATGGGTCACTACCCTTTCTATTATGCAACTCGGCGATACCTCAAAAGCATTATTCACCGCTATTTTAGAGCTCAATGAATTAAAATGTAGTGAAACCCTGCGTTTTGATCTCATTCAAACGCTTCACCCCACCATTAATAATGTTCTTTCAAGTCTAGAAAAAAACTTTTTTAACCAAGGTGTTATTAGCACAGACCGTAATGAACATATTATTGAGTTAGCGATGTTGCTCCGTTGCTATTTCGCCAGTATTTATTTAAATATTGCGCAAAATAGCCATGAGCAATTACAGCATCAAAAGTTTTCTTTATTTGCCTATAGACAAAAAAAGAATTTACAAACAGCACGTACTTTATCAACTTTCCATGCCCTACAACAATTAACCAGTCTCTTATATCAGCAGCATATGCTCTACAGTGAACCGGTTAAAGGGCAATGGTTAATTGCACATCAACTCTACGAAACCGCAGTTCAACATAAATATCATCTGGTAAATATTAACCACATTCAGGGTGTACATCATCCCCTAGCAAATATTACCCAAGCCTATGCACAGCTAATTTTGCTCGATATTTTAAATACGAACCAAATTCGTCAGTCAGAAATTCAGGCTTTATTTCAATGTAGTTTTGACTGGGCAAGAATGATTCATATCTTGCCAAAAGATACAGCTTTAACAAAATATGTAGTCGACCCAAATAAAGACCATCCGCCGGTTTATAACACCAAACGTAGCTCTAACTTTAGCCCAAGCATTTTTATAGGCACACAGGCTTTACTTGAGCATGTCACTGCAACCATGCATAAAAATGCACAATATATTTCCAAGAATGAAAAGTTTTATTTAAGCCCAGCTTTAAAGTTTCATGTTCAAACAATTTTAGGTACGACGGCTCAACGTCGTCATGAGCGTTATGAATATAATGCAGAGCTACAAATTTGTTTCGGTTTAAGCACGGCCCACTTCTATCTTTCAAAAGCAAAAAACTTTGAAGAAACCTTACATCTTAATAATAACTACAACTTACAAAGTGAGTCTAAAGTCCTATCCAATTTAGAGAAAAAAGAACAACAAACGACATCCTATCAACGCTTGAGTCGTGAAACTAAAACTATTTATCAAACGACTGTTCTTGATATTAGTGTCAATGGATATCGTATTAAATGGTCTGGGGAAGCACCAAAAAATCTAAGAACCGGTGAATATATTTTAGTTAAAGAAACCCTGCATGGACAATGGCGTGGTGGCGTAATCCGCTGGATTAAGCAGTCGACAGAAAAATCACTAGAGTTAGGTCTAGAGATTTTGTCACAGGCCATGTTCCCTTGCGCAGTGCATATTCAAGCTGAGCGTCATACGCGCAATTATCATCCTGCACTATTACTACAAACACAAAACCTAGAAGAAATACAAAACACACTAATTTTACCGGGGTCACAAATTTTTAGAGAGCAACAAACAATTCATTTACGATTGGGGACAGAAGAAATCAAAGTGTATCTACTCAAAGCACAACTCATTACTCAAAGTTTTATTCAATTTCATTTCGAGCTTCTGAATGAGCAGCAACAAAATCTGCTTGATCAATTCATGATGAAAAAGAATAGCAACTCTAGCAGTCAAGATTTATGGGAAGCACTAAAGTGAGAAACTCTTTATTATCTAAAAAGTTAAAACGTACTGAAACGCGTTTACTCATTATTGATGACAACCAGCTACGTTATAACCAGATTTTAAATTTATTATTGGGGAATAATTATCAAGTCCACGCTTTACTACTTGATGATCTAAAAAGTTTCGAAAAACAGTTAAATACGCCTTGGGATGCTATTATTTTTGGTCGTGCTTATGACCTAAAAATTGAACAAACCCTCTCCCTCATTCAAGCATCTGAGCAGCCACATTTACCTGTTTTATTATTGCAACCTGAAGATTATCAACCTCAGCAATATCAAGCGTACATTCATAAAGGTATTTATGATGTAGTTCCATTAGAACCACTAGATTATTTTTATATCACGCTTATTCGGACCTTGTCGTATAGCCACTTATTGCAGACCGAACAACGTCTGACCAATGAACTAGAGACTATTCATTCTCATACACAAACATTGGTCAATAACAGTCATAAAGCAGTTGCCCTTTTTCAAGAAGGTATGCACGTTAAGGCAAACACAGAATATCTCAACCTTTTTGGCTTTAAACAAGAAGAAGAGATTATTGGCCTGCCTATTTTAGATGTGTTACAACCCAATGATTTAAATATTTTTAAACAAAGATTTAAGAAAATTTCATTAGGTCAATTTGATCAGGCACGTTTTGAAATTCAAAGCCAACATGTAGCCATTTCAGGCAATAATGCTTTAAAACTTGAATTTATTCCGAGTCAGGAAGAAGACGCCGTACAGTTAACCATTGACTATCAACTGGATTTACAAGCACCTGCAAATACAGTTTTTTCTGAAAAGAGTTACGGATCCGTTACACCTTGGCAACAGATTAATCGACAGCTATCAACCCACCCTGCTCAAGCGAATGCATTGGTTTTATTTAGATTAAGTCAGTGCCCAGAACGTGTATTTCAACTCGATTGGCAAACTCCTGCACAATATTTTAATCAGCTGCAAAGTTTCCTGAAAGAACAAACGCAAATGCCGATTTTCAATCTTGAACTTGGGGCATATCTTGGGGTTTTGCAAGCCGAAAACAGTACAGTCCTTAACTCCCAATTGGCTAGTCTGCAAAGTTTGCAAAAAGAGCATTTATTAACGATTGATGAGCTTAATTATTCAGTACAATTCAAACTCAGTTATGCTGAAATTAGTGAACCTTTAAATGAAGCTAGCTTTGCAGAGCTTCTTGATCAAACAAATCAGCAAGAGCTACCTAAGGCGAAGTCAGACATTGAGTTAGTACCAACCATCGATATTATTTCTTCTGAACCGACCAGCTCTTCTATCTCACTTGATCTTACCCTTCAACATGTCGATGCCCCTGTGCAATCATCGCTATTGCAGCAGTTAAAGCAACAGCTAGCTCGGGGTGAAATTCATTTAAAATATCAGCAGATTTATGATAAGCATGATCAAGACACTCATAACTATGAAGTAACTAGTGGCTTTATTGCAGATGAACAGTGGCATGATTTAAACGATTTAGCTGCATTAAGAGATGATAGTGAACTTTCAATTCAATTAGACCGTTGGGTTTTGGTAGAGGCTTGCAAGCAACTACATAATTTCATTACGCAGTACCCGAAAGCTAAACTCATTATTAACTTGAATATTGATATCTTACTCAAAGATAAAACATTCCCTGAGCTCATTTCGAAATTACTCACT
This sequence comes from Acinetobacter sp. WC-141, assembly GCF_000313935.1. Taxonomy (GTDB): domain Bacteria; phylum Pseudomonadota; class Gammaproteobacteria; order Pseudomonadales; family Moraxellaceae; genus Acinetobacter. The sequence goes on from NZ_AMSS01000088.1 coordinate 9,286, forward strand.
ATTATTGGGAGTAAGCAAGAAAGCCCGTTGATTTTGCAATTTTCAGAGCAGGCGATTCAGCCACATCTTTCAATTGTTCAGCAACACATAACCCGCCTACGTCAACACGGGGCGGAAATTTCAATTCGAGATTTCACCTCTTCACTTTATAGCGAATCGATATTGCAACAGCTTGATGTTCAATATTTAAAATTGCAATTGAAGAAGACAGAGCTATTAAACTCAGAAGATGGGTTAGCGCAACTACAAGAAAAGATTTTGAACTATCTGGCTGTAAAACCTGTAGGGATTTTACTTGCTGATCTTAATGATATGAACTTATTTGCTAACGCTTGGAATGTAGAAGCACGTTTCTTACAAGGTCGTTATTTCCAGAAAAGGCTTGATCGATTAACAGACGTACAAGACCAATAATGGTCTTGTCGTTCACAAACAAAAAACGGGCATAAAGCCCGTTTTTTGTTTCGTTTTGCAGTATTAACGCTTGATAGAGCGAGACATACCAGAAAAACGTTGTTTGAATTTGTCGATACGACCACCAGTGTCTACATTCTTTTGCTTACCAGTATAGAATGGGTGGCAAGCTGAACATACGTCAAGGTAGATAGTGTCTTTACCTAAAGCAGAACGAGTTTCGATTACGTTACCGCAAGAACAAGTTGCTACTAATGTTGCATATTTTGGGTGAATATCGGCGCGCATCGTCGATTACTCCTAATTAGAAAGGCTTAAGCTGTCATCGCAATTGATCACTCTCAATGTAAATCGAGGAAAGCTCAAAATGAGCAGATCAACACCACAACAGACCATTCTTTTGGCCCACCGAAACCTCTAGGGTTAGAGCTAAGCACAACAAGTGGACAACATTATACGTCAAATAATTTATTTTTGCGAATTAATCTTTAGATTTAGCCCAGTAATTTGCAATTACCCCGCAAACCATTAATTGGATTTGATGAAAGATCATAATAGGTAACACAATCATGCCTAAAGGCTGGCCAATAAATAAAATTTGCGCCATTGGCACGCCACTTGCCAATGTCTTTTTTGAACTACAAAAGAAAACCGTGACTTGATCTGCGCGGTTAAATCCTAAAGCACGAGGCAGATACAGTGCTAATAGCATAATGATGGTTAATAGAACTGAACAAGCAACTGTTAGAATGAGTAAGGTTTTCCAGCTCACCTGATGCCAAAGCCCTGCGACCACTGCCCCACTGAAAGCTCCATACACCACCATCAAAATTGAGCCTTGATCGAATGCCTTAACAATACTTGGAACTTTTGCCATATAAGGAAAAATATAAGGACGTAATATCTGCCCTAAAATAAATGGCACTAACAGCAACAATGTAATTTGTATAATTGAAGCAGTCGGGTCAAACCCATGTTGGCTTTGGCCTAAAATAAAAAAGCTGACCAACACTGGTGTAATAAACATACCAATCAAGTTTGAAAAAGATGCACTACAGACCGCTCCAGCCACATTCCCTTTTGCAACTGATGTAAATGCAATAGAAGATTGAACCGTAGAGGGTAAAAAGCACATAAACAAAAAACCCCAATATAGCTGCTGACCTAATAGAGGTAACAGAATCGGTTTAGCTAACAAACCAATCACGGGGAAAACAAAAAAAGTAAATGCGAAGACAAGTAAATGCATTTTCCAATGCAAAATGCCTTCAATTACAGCCTCACGGGACAGCTTCGCACCATGTAAAAAGAATAAAATTGCAATCGCGACAGTAGTCAGTGTATTGAAATATTGCGCTGCTTGACCACTGACTGGAAAAAATGTTGCTAGTAATACCATTCCAACTAACAAAATTGTAAATCGATCAAGTGCCAATAACTTCAACATAGCCACATCCTATGATTATTTTAGATAAATAAAAAACCCAGTTGATAAATTGACCATTTGGTCAAGCGTTCATCATACTGGGCTAAAAAAATAAAGCTAGACTTTTAAGACCTAAATCTTAAAGCGTCATAGTCAATTTTTAGTTATTTGTCGCATTAGCATCTTGTTGAATCAATTCGACTTTATAACCATCTGGATCTTCAACAAATGCGATAACGGTAACACCACCTTTCATTGGACCCGCTTCACGCACCACTTTACCGCCACGTGCTTTAATTTCTTCACACGCTTTATAGGCATCGTCAACACCAATAGCAATATGACCATAGGCATTGCCTAACTCATAACTTGATGTATCCCAGTTATGGGTAAGTTCAAGCACAGTATTGGTTTCTTCATCACCATAACCAACAAATGCCAGTGTAAAGCGCCCTTCTTCATAATCGCGCTTACGAAGTAACTTCATTCCTAATACTTCGGTATAGAACTTTAAAGATTGTTCTAAATTGCCTACTCGCAACATTGTATGAAGCATTCGCATGTTTATTCACCTGCCTTTTCTGATTCATGAGTTTGATGATCTTTTAAAAGTTTTCCAACCCAAACCACTAAAATTAAGATTGGAATACCAATAAGAGTGGTCATCAAAAAGAACTTTGGATAACCAATATTACTCACTATGGTACCTGAATATCCACCCAAAAGTTTTGGAGTAAGCGTCATGAGTGAACTAAAGATCGCATATTGAACAGCTGTAAATGAAACACTCGTTAAACTTGAAAGGAATGCAATAAATGCTGCGCCAGCTAAGCCAGAAGCCAAGTTGTCGACAATAATGGCAAAATAAAGCCATAAAGAACTATATGGTTTAATCACCTTACCACTGATTTCAACAGATTGACCAGAGAGTGGATCAATATAAGGGAGCGGCTCAATATTCACATCTAATTCACTTGTCGCTTTTAGATTGGAGCTAACCGCATAAGGATGAGTTGCAGAAAGTATTTTCTGTTCGCCCTCTATTACAGCTACATCAAGCTCTTTACTCTTCGATGCCACTAATTTTTTCGCATCAATGGTTGCACTGAAAACACCTTTTTGATCAGACATTTTTGCATCAAAATTTTGTCCATCAAGACTAATTATGATTTTTTGTGCAGGAGTTAAAGCTTGCCCAAAGTATTGGCCTCGAACCACAACACTTCCCTCCCCCTCTTTAAGTGAAACCTGATCATTGCCCATGACAGGTAAAATTTGTAGAGGTGATTTTGCTAATTCAGTGGTCAGTAATGGCTGAGTACGTATGACAGGTAGCACACTAGTTTGTGCAGCATAAGCAGCTTTTACTTCAATTTGTTTTGTTCCACTAAAAGCAGAACTTGGAACTTCTAATTTCCATAATCCCACTTCATCTGGTTTAACTTGATAATTTTGACCGCCAACTTTTACATCAACCATATCTAATGGCTGACCAGATTTTACTAGACCAATGAAAATTAAATTCGTAGAACTTGCCAAAACTGCACCCACAAACATAAGCTTCATAATGTTTATGCGCTGTGCTAAAAGACCGCCTAAGAACCCACCAACTAGGCTAAATAAAACACCATAGATTTTGACTGCTTCGGCAATTTCTTCTTTACTAAAATTCAGGTCTTGGTAAAACACATTGGAAATGACACCGGCAATAATGTCTGAAATACGGAAAAAACCAATGAGAAGTAATAAGACTAATGCGAGTTTGACGCCATAACGTTTAAAGAAATCTAAAATTGGTGCAATCCATGTTTCTTTAGCCATTTGTTGGTTAACTACTCCAAATTTAACCAGTAAATAACCCACAAAAATGGCACAAGCTGTGGCCGTTAAAAATCTTAAAGCTTCTAAACCAAATAATGCTGCGTTGTCTTTTATATTTCCAGCTTGCGAAATTGCCTCTGTTATCTGTCCAGAATAAATATAGGTGACTACAAATGAAATAACGGCAACAAAAAATACGAAAACCAAGCGGTAGTAATCACTACTCTTATAGTTTTTATAAACACGATTTACCTGAGGTTCACGAATGAGCAAAGTCGTTACAATACCGACTAACATAACCGCTGCCATGGTTAAATAAGTCATTTTCCAAGCTTCGTAAATGTAATTACCTTTAGCCGTCCCCAAATATGCAGCTAGAAATAGTGCTCCTGCTCCAGCCACAATCATTCCGATTCGATAACCAGCATTATAGGTAGATGCCAACACTGTTTGCATTTCTGTTTCTGCTAATTCAATACGGTAGGCATCAATCACAATATCTTGGGTTGCTGCTGAAAAACCAAGCAACACCGCACCCACTGCCATTTGAACAAGATAACTCTGTCCTAAAGCAGGATCAGAAAAAGCCATGATACAAATAGCAAGAACAATCAAACACTGTGCAATTAACAACCAAGCACGTCTTCGACCTAACATTTTGGTTAAAACAGGTACAGGTAACTCATCAATGAGAGGAGCCCAAACAAACTTAAAAGAGTAACCTAGAGCCGCCCAACTAAAAAAAGTGACTGCACTTTTATCAATACCCGCCTCTCCAAGCCATAAAGAAAGACTAGAGAAAATTAATAAAATTGGAATTCCGGCAGAAAAACCAAGAAACAGCATAATTAATGCACGGCGATCTAAAAATGCTTTAAAAGCAGAGACCCAACCCGAAGCTTGTGTGGTCATTCGTTTTTTATTTTCCATAAATTGTAAATGTGCCTATTCAAACCCTTCTTACAATTGCTTTCAAGATTCTTTATGCAAACATTTTTGTTTTGGCGATAAAAACCGCAAGTTTGCTTGATATTTTATGCTAAACCTGTATACCTTTAGGCTTCAAACTTCGTTTTCTTTTGCTGGATATCAACAGTGACACAAAAACTTGATCAAGTGACTATTTCAACTTTATCACTCGCTAAAACAACCACCACAAACGTCACAGTAAATGCATTTCCTTCAGCTTTTGAGCAACCTGATATAAAAATGACCTTAGATAAGACCGTTTTAAAACCCGAACAACTTACACATATCCCAGATTTTGAAAAAATTCCAGCTTCAACCAAACGCATCAAACCTCTTAATAACTTTTTAGGTCAAGATCGTGCCAAAGCATCTGTAGAGGCAGGAATTTCGTTGCCCTACTCAGGCTATAACATTTTTGCAGTAGGAACTGCTGGTTTAGGCAAACGTACCATGATCAAACGTTTGTTACAGCAGCACGCCAAAACAATGCCAACGCCTGATGATTGGGTGTATGTCTATAATTTCAAACAAGCACGTCAACCTATTGCCCTACGTTTCCCAGCAGGTCAAGGGACTAAGTTTCAGCAAGCACATGAACAAACTTGGCAAATTATTTTAAAACAACTTGAACGCCGTTTTAGTGCAGAAACTTATCATAACCGTATTGAACGGATCCGTCAGGAAACAGGTGATGTACAACAGCAAGCACTTGTTGAACTGACCAAAGAAGGTGAAGAACTCGACTTAAAACTCATTTCCCGTAATGAGAAACATGGTTTTGTGCCAGTACAAGTCAAAGATGATCAAGTTCAAGAACTTACCCAAAACGATATTGATGCGTTAAATAGTAAACAACGCGCTGAAATTGCGGCCAATATTCGCTATATGGATAAAAAGCTGGATCGCCTTGGTCTACATTTAGGTGATTTAGAAGATGATGCACGTGACAAAGTGTCTGTGTTAAATCGAGATATTGCAACGCAAGTCGTTATGCCAAGAATGGATCTTATTTTAAATAAATACGGTCAGGTTAAAGGACTCGAAGACTACTTAAAACAATATGCGCAAGATATTATTGATAATGTAGAACTGATTTTAGAACAAGAAGAAGATGATTATGCTCCTTCAATGTTCAATCGTGTTCCTGCACGTTATCAAGCCAATGTCATTGTTGCAAATAAACCAAATAGCGGTGCTCCTGTTATTTTTGAAGACTTTCCAACACACTATAATTTACTCGGTCACGTTGAACAGCTCACCCATAACGGCACAATTACCACAGATTTCACCTTGATTCGTCCTGGTTCATTGCATCAAGCCAATGGTGGCTTTTTAATGCTTGAAGCTGAGCAGCTATTAGAACAACCCTATGCTTGGCAAGGTTTAAAACGTGCGCTTAAATCTGGGCAGCTTAGATTATCGTCACTCGAACATATGCTGACTTTAACAGGTAGCATTTCGATTGAACCTGCTGCAATTCCGCTCGACATTAAAGTGATCTTAATGGCTGAACCTGAAATTTATTATGAAATTTTAGAGGTTGAGCCGGAACTTGGTAGTGTCTTTAAAATTCGTGCAGATTTTACCGATACACTTCAACGCAATGAAGCAAATGAACAGGCTTATATGCAGTTGATTGCTGACTACGTACAAGCCGATAAATTATTACCATTTGATCGTAGCGCTTTAGCAGCTTTATTAACTGATTCTAGCCGCCAAGCTGAAGATCAAAGCTCATTATCATTACATGCCTCTACTCTAGGTGACCTCATTCGGGAAGCACATCACCATGCGTTTAAAGCCGATGATAAGATTGTCACTGAACAGCATATCAACCTAGCTCTACAACATCGACAATACCGCTTAGGCTATTTGAGAGAGTTATATTGGCAAGATCTTTCACGTGGCACGCAATTAATCGAAACGTCAGGATACCGTTTAGGTCAGATCAATGCCCTTTCCGTTATTCATTATGCAGATGTTGAGTTTGGTCTGCCTTCACGTTTGACAGCCTCTGTTTATCAAGGTGGCGGTGATATTCTTGATATTGAACGTAGTGTAGAGCTTGGTGGTTCACTTCACGCGAAAGGCGTGTTGCTCATGTCTAGCTTTTTGAAAGCTCACTTTGGCCGTCAACAGATTTTGCACTTCTCTGCTGCACTTGCATTTGAACAAAGCTATGGTCAAGTCGATGGTGATAGTGCAACTGTTGCTGAGCTTTCAGCGTTGATTTCTGCGATTAGCCAGATACCAATTGATCAATCATGGGCAATTACCGGCTCTATGAACCAGTTAGGACAAGTTCAGCCAATTGGTGGTGTAAATGCAAAAATTGAAGGTTTTTATGATGCATGTAAGCTACAAGGTTTGACTGGTAAGCAAGGTGTTATTATTCCTCGTCAAAACATGCAGCATTTAATGTTACGTCAGGATGTGATTGAGGCTGTTCGCAGTGGTCAATTCCATATCCATGCGATTGATACGATCGATCAGGCACTTGAAATTTTAATGGCTCGTCCGGTTGGTACACTCGATAAGAAGGGTAAATACAGTAAAAATTCAATTTATGCGGCAGTGATGGAACAACTTGAATATTGGCAAGCCATTGAAGATGGTGCTGAAATTGAAGAAGAGCCAAAGAAGAAAAAGAAAAATAAGAAGAAAATTAAAAAGCATGAAGAACTTACTGCTGACGATCTGCCACAAGAAAATGCAGAAGAAGTTGCCACATTAAAACAGAAGTAATAAAAAAAGGGCCTGTAAAATACAGGCCCTTTTTACTTTTAGAGTGGCAAAATTAACGAACGATCTGAATCGCTCGTCCCCCTGCTAACTGGCTAAAATATTGTTTAAGTGCCTCAACACAACGTTGAATTTTCATTGGTTGCTGTTCATGCTTCGCAATCTCAGCATACAATGTAAACGTTGGTAATTTCCAATCTGGCATGAGCTCAATTAAAGAACCATTTTTTAATTCTTTTTGAGCATCTAAATATAAAATTCGTGCAATACCATGCCCTTGCTGACATAAGGCTTTTGCAACTTGTAAATTATTACTCTGCAAACGGCTTTGCATTTCAATATTCAGTGTTTCACCTGTTTTTACATGTTGGAAATTGAAATGGCGCGAGTCATTCATGACATTAATCGGCAACAGTTCATGATCTCTTAAATCATTAGGATGCACAATTGGACTAGACTGGTTCAAATAACTGGGAGAAGCTACCAAAATTTGGTCTACAAAAGCCATCGGAATGACAGAGCTACTCTCTTCTACCGGAGTAGAACTCATGCGTACTGCAATATCAATTCGCTCTTCAAGTAAATCGATATAACGATGCCCAACTTCGAAATGCACAGATAAACCGCGATGAGCAGACATCCAGTGAGATAATGCAGGAATGAGGTGTTGAACTGCTAAATCAGGAGTTGTTGCAATACGCAAATCCCCGATTAAGTCATCCCTCAATTCATTAATTCTGATTTTTCCCCTTTCAGCAGCCGCCAACATCTCTTGACAGCTTGAAAAAAAAGCCTGTCCGGCTTCTGTCAAACTCAGTTTACGAGTGGAGCGATGCAATAGAGTTACATCCATTTCATGCTCAAGCGAGCGTATTTGCTGGCTCACCGCACTTGTTGTAATTCCTAATTCACGTGCCGCACCACTAAATGAACTTTTTTCGACCACACAAGCGAAAACACCCATCGCACGAAGCTGATCTAACATAGGTTTCCTCAAATCTAATTTTAAATTTATAAAAAATGCTTATTGTTGTAATGAAAGCAACCAATTACATTATACGAGGAAACCTAAGTTTTTTGCATTAGCTATTTTGGTAAAAGATTTATAGGATTAATCGGTTTTCCATCCAAACGAATCTGGAACTCAAGCATGACTTGAGATGCTCCGGTAGAACCCATTTCGGCAATTTTTTGTCCAGCAGTTACATTATCACCGCTTTTCACCAACATCTTGCTATTGTGAGCATACGCACTGATGTAACCGTCAATATGCTTAATTAAAACCAGATTTCCGTATTCTTTTAAGCCATCAGCGGCATAAACGACTTGACCATCGGCTGCGGCATAAATAGGGTCACCCTGATTTCCACCATAACGGATTCCCTTGACATTATTTGCCAAATTAAACCCTTGAATTACTGGACCATTAGTCGGTTTTATCCAACGTAAGCTCGAATTTGGTGCAACCGAAGTCACTGTAGTATTCGTTGACGGTGCAGTAGTTGACGGCTGAGTTACTGGAGTAACAGGCTGTGTGGTTGGTAAAGCAATCGTTTGACGTTTGATTTGCTCAGGTTGCGCCATAACTTGCGTAGATACCGTTCTTGGTGAAGAACCTTTCTTCAAACGCAAAGACTGATTGACATAAATACGATATGGCGCAGGAATATCATTCATTTCGGCAATACTGATATAGTCCAAACCATAACGCATTGCGATACCACTTAAAGTATCACCTGAACGAACTGTGTAATAGTTAGGAGCCATTGCATAGCGAGAACTATTATTAATTTGTGGTTTAGAAGCACATCCAGCCATAACCGCAGTAAAGCCTACTACTACAGACAGCATCATAATTTTCATTATTTTGTCTTTTTGGCTATGCACTCTGTTTTGTTGCCCAATTAAATGCATTGATCTCCCTCACTAAATGCTACAAATCATTTCGGCTAAGAGTACCAAAAAAGTAAGAGGAAACACGTTCCTCTTTTTCTTTATTCACAAAGTTATAACATTCGAAGCAAATTATTGACTCAAACTGAGCTGAAGGTCTTCTAAAACGGCGTAATTTGTAGCGTCCATTTGAATAGGCGTAACACTCACATATCCGTTTGCTACCGCAAAGAAATCCGATTGAATCTGACTTGAAACACGCTCTGGATCTGTTACCGCCTCGCCTGCTAACCCAATCCAGTAAACTTGACGACCTCTTGGGTCAACATGACTGGTAATAGGCTTAGATTGAGCACGACGTCCCTGATACGTAATTTGTGCTCCTTGTAACTGTGGCACGTCAGGAATATTGATATTAAAGATATGTCGTGGAGGCAAAGCTGGCAGCCCGCTTGCAATAAAATCATGAACCCACTGAGCAGCCTGAGCATAATCTTCTTTATTGTTATAAGCGCGTACATCAGGACCAGCTAAAGACACAGCAATTGCTGGTTGCTTCATTAAACGCCCTTCAAATGCGGCCCCTACTGTTCCAGAATATAAAACATCATCCCCTAAGTTTGCGCCACTATTGATTCCACTTACCACCAAATCAAATTCGAAATCAAACAAACCATTCATTGATAAATAAACACAATCTGCTGGCGTACCATTTACTGCCCATACATCTTCGGCAATTTGGATTGGGCGCAATGGTCGATCTAATGTTAATGCACTTGAGAAACCACTTCTTTCACTTTCTGGGGCAACCACAACCACCCGTCCAAGTGGTTTTAATGCTTCAGCTAAAGCCTGTATACCTGGCGCAAAAACACCGTCATCATTCGCTATCAAAATATTCACTAAAATCTTTCTCTACAAATAAACCTAAAGGTTTTCACAATTGAATTATTTGTTGAATTATATATATTTATGCCTCCATAGCATTATAAAATTGTGAAAAAATGAAAACTTTTGCTCCTTTTTTTCAGGTATTGGGGATTAGCATCACATTGTGTACGCAAGCGGTTTTTGCAGATGAGGACATCTCAACACAAGAGGCTGATAGCTTAATTAAAGATGACATTGCCGCAACGCAAGTTTTACAAGAAATTTGTCCAGCTTTCGTTGGGACAACTAAAAAACTTGAGACAAATACTCAAAAAATTATCGCAATGTATTTAAGCGGTTATTCAAATAAATCCATTACCCTCGCCACTCTACAAAATGATGCAGAGTTTAAAACCTTGTTAAATGAAGCGCGTCTTGCGGCAAAACAAATGGACCATCATGAGCAACATGAGCTCTGTGAAGAGATCGTCAATTATAAAGAATAGATGTTTGCTCTTTTAGAGTAGAGATTTATTGAGGTTTTCTGCTTGGTATTAAGCAGAAAACCAACATAACAATACATTTTTTCCATTTTTTTAACCTGCAAATTGGTTAAGCTATCGACATATTTAAAAATTTTATTTCGGGTTATCGATGTTTATGAAGAAAAGCTTAGTTCAATCGCTCTCTTTGGTTTTACTTATGAGCATGGCAACAGTTGGTTTTGCTGCTGATAAGAAGAAAACAACTGAAAAGAAAACCGAAAATGAAAATGTTGTTGAAGTAACTCCACAACAAGGGATAACTCCTGAAGAATTGGCTGCAATTCAAGTACTTTCTGAAATTTGCCCAAGTCTTATTGGCAAAAAAGATGCTGATTTTGCTCAAGGCTACGAACGTTTAGTTAAAGACTATCTACCAAATGAAACTGATCCTGTCTCTGCTTTAGAAAAACGTAGTAAAGACAAAGGCTTCAAAAAATACTTAAAAGAAGCACGTAAAGATGCTAAAGCAGCGGGTGATAAGCAAAACACATTAGTTTGCCAAGACGTGAAAGCGTATCAATCGCAAAACTAAATTAGTAAAAAACTCTTGAGTTACAATACTGTTTGAAAAAGCCGACTTCCCCCATAGAAGTCGGCTTTGCTTTATCCTAAAATGCTAGGTTCTTCTGCTTCATACAAGATATTGGAATTACCTAGAATGACTCGAAAAAGCGCTATTGCTGCACTACTCCTCTTACCAAGTTTTTCTTATGCAGCAACTGTCTTATCAGCTCCGCCAGAATTAAATAATAAGTCTTATGTATTAATGGATTATGAGACAGGACAAATTCTCGCTTCTAAAAATGAAAACGAAAAGCTTGCACCTGCTTCAATGACTAAAATGATGACTAGTTACATCATTGAACAAAAATTATTAAAAGGTGACCTGACTGAAAATGAGCAGGTTCGCATGAACGAATCTGCGTGGTGTAAAGGAAGTAGCTCTGAATCATGTATGTATGTCCCTTTAAATGGTACAGCGACTGTTCTAGAAATGCTCCGTGGTATTATTATCCAGTCAGGTAATGATGCATCAAAAGCAATGGCTGAACATATTGCCGGAAATGAAGGCACGTTTGCTCATATGATGAATCAGGAAGCAAAACGTATCGGCATGGTAAACACTCAGTTTATTAACTCGACCGGTATGCCAGCTGAAGGTCATTATTCAACTGCAAAAGATATGGCAGTTTTAGCACAGCATATTATTAAAGATAGCTCAAAATATTACCCAATCTACTCTGAAAAAGAATTTACCTTTAATGGTATTAAACAAGGTAACCGTAATGCCTTGCTTTACACAGACCCAAGTGTAGATGGTTTAAAAACAGGCCATACAGATGAAGCAGGCTACTGCTTAACTACTTCAAGTAAACGCGGTCCAATGCGTTTAATTTCAGTGATTTTTGGTACGCCAAGCATGTCTGAACGTGCAGACCAAACGCGCACATTATTGGCTTGGGGTTTTGCAAACTTTGAAACTGCAAATGTTCAACCAGCCAACCAAGTTCTTGCAAAAGCAAAAGTCTGGTTTGGTAAAGAAGATGAAGTTCAAGTGGGCTTGGCTGAAAACTTTAGCGTGACCATGCCTAAAGGTAAAGCTGGGGGCATTAAAACTCAATTAGTCGTTCAGCCTAACTTAAATGCGCCGCTTCAAAAAGGCCAAGTCGTGGGTAAACTTGTTGCGAGTCTAGACGGCAAAGTTATTGCTGAAAAGCCATTAGTTGCATTAAAGCCAGTTGAAGAAGCAGGATTCTTTGCACGCTTAATCGACCATGTTAAACAATTCTTCAGCAACTTATTCTAATTTTTTGAATAGTTGAATTAAGCACTCATGCTATTTAGTCTGAGTGCTTTTTTATTTTATAATTCATCTAAATTCTATGTTGATACCTCTCATGGCAAAGAACATCCGTCCTTATCTTGAACATCGTCCTCAAGTTGATACAACCTGTTATATCGATGACATGGCCGTTGTAGTCGGTGAAGTGAGCTTAGCTGAAAATGTTTCTGTCTGGCCCTTTGCTGTGATTCGTGGTGATGTAAATAGTATTCAAATTGGTAAAAACAGTAACGTACAAGATCATTGTATGTTGCACGTTAGCCACAAAAATGATGCAAAACCTAATGGCTCACCTCTCATTATTGGTGAAGATGTGACGGTTGGACATCATGTCACTTTGCATGGTTGCACCATCGGTAACCGTGTTTTAATCGGGATCAATACCGTTGTTCTAGATGACGTGATTATTGAGGATGATGTGATGATTGGCGCGGGAAGTTTGGTTCCACCGCGTAAAGTCTTAAAAAGTGGTTATCTGTATGTAGGAAGCCCTGTACAGCAAGTACGCCCTCTTACCGAAAAAGAATTAGCATTTCTTCCCTATTCGGCAAGACATTATGTGAAAGTACAAAATAATCATAAAGCGGCTCAAGCAGAACAAGATTAATTAGCTCTATGAAATATCAGCAATAAAATTCTGATTTTTTAAACGATATGGTTTTGTAGTATTGCTCATATCGTTTAGCAGATCACCGTAGCCAAAAACCCCTAAATTTCGTATTATACGTCTTTTAAATCATGGTGCTTTTTTATGACCGCATGGACTCCTCATGTCACTGTTGCTACAGTCGTAGAAAAAGACGGACGCTATCTATTTGTTGAAGAGCATAGCGAAGGTTTTGTACACACCGTATTTAACCAACCTGCTGGTCATGTAGAATGTGGTGAGTCATTAACACAAGCAGCCATTCGTGAAACACTTGAAGAAACGGGTCATCATGTTGAAATTGATGCCTTGCTCGGTATTTATACTTATACCCCGCCCATGTTTCCGGATCGTACCTATTACCGCTTCTGTTTTCTAGCACATGTGACTCAGATTGAAAGCAATCCTCAACTCGATACAGATATTGTAGCTGCTGTGTGGATGACACCAGATGAGCTCAAAGAATCTGCTCGTGCTCGTAGTCCGCTCGTACTAAAAGCAGTTGAAGATGCCATGAAAGGCTACCATTATCCTTTATCGCTTATTTATGAGCACCCTTTCTCTCCCTCATTAACTTCTCATTTGGATGCCTAGTCCTATGCAACAACGTGTCATCGTCGGTATGTCTGGTGGTGTAGACTCTTCTGTTTCTGCAGCACTTTTACTTCAACAAGGATATCAAGTTGAAGGTCTTTTCATGAAGAACTGGGAGGAAGACGACGGCACGGAATACTGTACGGCAATGGAAGATTTAGCCGATGCTCAAGCAGTAGCCGATAAAATAGGCATTAAGCTACACACAGCAAACTTTGCTATGGAATATTGGGATCGGGTGTTTGAACTTTTCTTAGCTGAATATGCAGCTGGACGCACGCCAAACCCAGATATTTTATGCAATAAAGAAATTAAGTTCCGTGCATTTTTAGATCATGCCATGACTTTAGGTGCAGACTTTATCGCGACTGGTCATTACGCACGTCGTGGTGAAACCGCATATAACTCGAAAGGCGAAGCATACGCACCATTATTACGTGGTGTAGACAATAACAAAGACCAAACTTATTTCTTGCATGCTGTTCATGGTAAAGAAATTAACAAAACCCTATTTCCAGTCGGTGAGATCGAAAAGCCAGAAGTCCGTAGAATTGCTGAAGAACTTGATCTCGCTACAGCCAAGAAAAAAGACTCTACTGGGATCTGTTTTATTGGCGAACGTCGATTTAATGACTTCCTTAAACAATATTTGCCCGCTCAACCTGGAAAAATTGTACTTGATACAGGTAAAGAAGTTGGTGAACATCACGGTCTGATGTACTATACGCTCGGTCAACGTGGCGGAATTGGTCTAGGTGGTTTGAAAGGTGCAGCTGAAGGTGCATGGTTCGTACTACACAAAGATATTGCCAATAACCGCCTAGTTGTTGGTCAGGGACATGAACACCCACTCATGCAAAGCACACAGCTTTGGAGTGAGTCAATTGACTGGGTGGCGGGTGAACAGAATATTCCAGTTGAAGGTTTACGCTGTACGGCTAAAACACGCTATCGCCAACCTGATCAGGCATGTACCATTTTTATTGATGAAAATAGTGAACACGGTGTACGAGTTGAGTTTGATGAACCTCAGCGTGCTGTTACACCGGGTCAAAGCGTTGTATTTTATTCAGATGAAGTTTGCTTAGGCGGGGGTGTCATTCACCATACAAATGCCCCTACACCAAATTTTATTTAAGGGAATGAATGACATGGTGGAGTTACCATTTCAACAATCACAAGCCTTGAATGTTCGCCAAAACCGTGCCCTTGCCTTGGCTGGGGTATTTCAAGCTACCCAGCTCACGCACATGACAGCTTTAACGGGTCAGCAGAGTATTGGTGAAAGTGGTAACTTCTATTTTGAGCTGTTAATCAAAGCGAGTTTAAATATTCGCCCTACAGTCAACAATGGTGTTCAAACATTAGATTTTTTTAATCAGTTGGCAGATATTTCTTTAGGGCTTAAAACACTCGAAAATTGTATTACTCAACCTTTTACAAATATGCCTAAATCTCGCCTTCCAAAAATGGGCACGGCCAAGCTTCCAATGTCCTATGCGATGTCACTTTTACAATTAGAAAAGAAGGTCTACAGCAACCCTGAATACGTCGCAATCATTGAAAAAGCGCAGCAAAAGATTTTAAAACAGCTTTCTTTTTTTGATAATAATTATTTACACCCAAGCATTTTAGCCAATTTGGCTCAAACCTATGTTGATACGGCTGGGCAGATTAACCCTCGCATTCTTGTTCGTGGTAATGCAGAAGCATTTAAAGATACCAACCATACTAACCGCATCCGCGCTTGTCTGTTTACAGGCTTGCAAATGGCCCATTTATGGCGACAACTCGGTGGTAGTTCGTGGAACATGATTTTTAGCAAACGTAAATTGCTACAAGATATTCAAGCACTTGCTCGTTTACAGTACCAAGTTATCTGACTGTAAAGAGATTATTTTTAGTTTTATGTTTATTCCAACATTAAGGAATCTTTATGAACGCTTTAACCGCACTATCACCATTAGATGGACGTTATGCCAGCAAATGTGATGCGCTACGCCCTTTTCTTTCTGAGTTTGGTTTAATTCATGCTCGTGTCACTGTAGAAGTGCGTTGGTTACAAGCGCTTTCTAACCGTCCGGAAATTGTTGAAGTTGCTCCTTTTTCAAATGAAACAAATGCAGCTTTAGATGCAATTGTTAGCAATTTTTCTAAAGAAGATGCTAACCGCATTAAAGAAATTGAACGCACAACTAACCATGATGTAAAAGCTGTTGAGTATTTCTTAAAAGAGAAAATCGCAGGTATTACTGAATTACAAAATGCGGGTGAGTTCATTCACTTTGCATGTACTTCAGAAGACATCAATAACTTGTCTCATGCACTCATGCTTAAAAACGGCCGCGAAGTTTTAGTATCAAGCATGAAGCAAATTTTAAATGCGATCTCTGCTTTGGCAACAACTCACGCTGAACAACCAATGTTGTCACGTACACACGGTCAAACTGCAAGCCCAACCACTTTGGGTAAAGAAATGGCGAACGTGGCATACCGTTTAGCTCGCCAAATCAAACAATTTGAAAATGTTGAGCTACTAGGCAAAATCAACGGCGCTGTAGGTAACTACAATGCTCACCTTTCTGCTTATCCAGATGTTGACTGGGCTGCGCATGCTCAAGCTTTTGTTGAATCTTTAGGTTTAGCATTCAACCCGTACACTACACAAATCGAACCGCATGACTACATGGCAGAGTTGTTTGATGCGTTACGTCGTTTCAACACAATTTTAATCGATTTTAACCGTGACGTATGGGGTTACATTTCTTTAGGTTACTTCAAACAAAGATTAAAAGACGGTGAAGTTGGTTCTTCAACTATGCCACACAAAGTTAACCCAATTGACTTTGAAAACTCTGAAGGTAACTTAGGTATTGCGAATGCCGTATTAGCACACTTAGGTGAAAAATTACCAATTTCTCGCTGGCAGCGTGACTTAACTGACTCGACTGTACTTCGTAATATGGGTGTTGGTTTTGCACAGAGTTTAATTGCTTTTGATGCTTGTTTAAAAGGTATCGGTAAACTTGAACTCAATGCAAACCGCTTACTTGAAGATCTTGATCAAGCTCAAGAAGTGTTAGCAGAGCCAATTCAAACCGTTATGCGTCGTTATAACGTTGAAAAGCCATATGAAAAATTAAAAGCATTAACTCGTGGTCAAGCCATGACTCGCGACATGATGGTTAACTTCGTAAATGGTGATGAACTTTCTCAAGTGCCAAGCGAAGAGCGTGCACGTTTAGCTGAACTTACTCCTGCAACTTACACAGGTAATGCAGCTGAACAAGCTAAACAAATTAACGATTTAATTAGCAAAATCTAATTAAAAAATTTATAAAAAGCGGAGCTTAGGCTTCGCTTTTTTATTACACTGATATAAATCACAATAAAGTCTTCATAAAATGATCGAAAAACAATTCAAACTTAAACACTATATTGCTCTTAGCCTTATTTTGATTGCCATTATACTATCTGGTATTCAGCCTCTTGAATTTGAAGCTTATTTACTTCATCAGATGGGTACAGTCTTTATGCTAGTTATCCTATTTATTATTTTTAAAAAGATTGGTCTCGATTTTTTAAGTTTTACTTTCTATTTAGGTTTTTTGCTCATCCATATTATTGGTGCGCACTATTTGTACTCATACGTGCCTTACAATGACTGGATTCAACACATATTCCATTTTAATCTAGATCAATACATGGGTTGGACCCGTAACATGTATGATCGTTTAGTTCATCTGGCCTATGGGGTTTTACTCTACCCTCTTATTTATCGAGTTTTTCAGGTTTGGTTACCTACAGCGCGGCCTTTCACTCTGTTTTTACTTGTGGTCCAGTTCGTGATGGCATCTAGTGTTTTTTATGAACTCATTGAATGGGCAATTGCCATTGGTTTATCACCAGAGCAAGCTGAGAATTATAATGGTCAACAAGGCGACATGTGGGATGCCCATAAAGATATACTATTAGCAACAATTGGTGCAATTCTCTATGGACTTGCGGCTCTTATAAAAACACCTAAACACATAGTCATAAATAAAAAAAGCGCTCAATGAGCGCTTTTTTAAAGGTTCTTTAGACTACCGGATAAGTCTGATCTAAAAGATTTGGCAAAATTGAAGTAGCTGTGTTTGGTAGAAGTTGATCCAGATTAGTTGTGACATCACTAGTGGTGTTGCTTACATCACTATGTTCATGCACCACTGGTTTAGACTCTGTTGAAGATAAAAGCTTTGCGATCGGGTCAGAAGTATCTGTTGAAGAACTTTTTAATAAATCATCTAAGGACACAGATTTTTGCTGTTGATGGTTCGTTTCGCTTGTTGCATTTTGCGCGAATTTTAAAGTACTCAAACCAACACTGTCCGCCACAGAAGGAACAACTTCATGTGTATCACTACTCATAACTTCACTAGCCGCCACTTTTGGTGCGACTACATAAAAGGTGAATGGTGAACTGACTTCACTGGTAAGACCTGCTGCATCAGTTTGAATTAAAGTAATGGTATGTTTACCGAGGGCTAAATCTTTATCAAGTGTAAATGACCAAGTCTTACTCGTACCTAAATCACCTATTTTAATAATCGAAATTGCGACTCCGTTATCATAAATAGTCAAAGTCGCATTGGATTCAACTTGAACAGTAAATTTTGGTTTAGCATCATCGGTTTCAGAACCAGCTGTAATTGCTCCCTTTAAAGCCCCCACATCATCATCTAAACTTTTTAAAACAGGCTTAGCTGGTGGAATCGTATCTTTATCACTACCAACAATCTCCAGCGCAACAGATTTATTTCCTGCACTGTCTGTTGCTATTACAGAACCTTTCAAGCTATCGGTTAAAGCAGGAGAAATAGTGATTGTAAATTTTCCATTCGCATCTGCTGTTCCAGTACCAATAATCTTATCTGCTGAATTTTTGATTTCTATTTTTGCATTGGCTTCGGCGGTACCAGTAACAGAAGTTCCTTCTGCATTGACTTGAGCTGTGGGTTTATCTGGCGCTATGGTGTCATAGCCAGGGGTAACCTCTAAAGGCTTAGATTTATTACCCGCTGCATCTTCAACAATGATTGTCGCCTTTTGCGATTCTTTTAAGGCCGAAGAAAGCGTAATTTGAAATTCACCTTGCGCATTTGCCGTACCTGTTCCAATGACTTTACCATCAGCATCTTTTATCTGAACTTTCGCATTAGCTTCAGCTTTTCCTTCAACCACTGTTCCTTCTTTATTGACTTCAACTAAAGGAGTCTCTGGAGGAATAGTATCTTTCCCAGCAAAGATGAGAGTCGCTTCGGATTTATTTCCAGCAGCGTCCTGAGCAATGACTTTACCACCGGCTTCACTTGTCAAAGGAGGAGTTAGCTTTAAAGAAAAAATTCCATCTGAATTTGCTTTTACAGTACCTAATAATTTTCCGCTAGCATCATAGACATTTACAGTAGCATTCGCTTCAGTTTTACCCTCTAAGATCGAACCATCTTCATTTAATTGAGCCTGAGGAGCATCTGGAGCAATTGTGTCTTTGGTACCAGTAACAACGGTGGCTTTAGAGTTATTTCCAGCAGCATCTTGAGCAATAACAGCTACTTTTTCACCGTTTACCAATGGCTTATCAAGTTTAATAGTAAAATTACCATTGCTATCGACAGTACCCGAAGCAAGAACCTGTCCTTTTGCATCTTGAATATAGATCTTTGCATTGGCCTCTGCTTTACCACTGACCGTAACAGTATCATCAGCCAGAGTAGCTGTGGGTTGATTAGGTGCAATTAAATCTGGCGCCGATGATGAGTCATCTTTATCATCTTTATCAAAAGCCCAAAGGTATAAACCTTCAGCGGCTAAAACTGCTAAGCCTGCTTTTAACACATTACCCATCGAAAAATTTGGAGAATCATCAACTGCCATGGTTGAAGCTGGCTGACTAGTACTTGTATAGGCTAAATCTGTGACATGGTCTAGACCTCTATAGTCTATAACCTTACCTTGTGCATCGAATTGTGCTTCAACAAATTTTCCTTGTTCAGTCGGAAAAACAAGCGAATGTTCTGTTGTGTTTGTTGCTTCATTAAAGAAATTTTCTAAAACAAGGGTTTCTCCATTTTTTAAATGGATGATAAGACTTCCACCCTGCTTTTCCATCGATGCTATGTCTTTTTGGCTAACACCAATCTGAATGATTGCAGGTTGGTTTAAAACCACTTTATTGAGCTGACCATTTTGCAGAACGTCCAAACCCTCTTTGGATGCCACAATTATTCTTGTCATTATTTCCTATCCTGAATTTCAGTTATATTTTTAAATGTCTAACTTTTTAAATGATTCATCTAAAAGCTATTTTATTGCTGTTTAAAATATCAAAACCATGTGTTTATCACAATTCAAAAAGTATATTTATCAATAATTATTTTTGACTTTTAATTAAAATATCTATTTCTCATAAAAGTTATATAAGCCTTAAATATTACATATTTTAGTATTTACTTAATTCCCCCTATTTTAAGAGCATCATTTTACATTCTTAAGTAAAAAAAGCTAAAAGTGCCTATCAAAATCAAAAGGCATAAAGCAGACAATTTAGTAATCTTCGCATCTGATAGCGTCATTTTTAGCATACTCCAGCCCTGAAAATGTTTTGCAAAAATGCTATTTAGAATAAGAGTTGAAACATGCAACAAAACCAAAGCTAAAAATAAGTTTGCAAAAAATTCGTGTAGGTCTTTCAAAGAAAAATTAACATGCTCAGTTGCATACCCTAGCCCCACCACAATGGGAATCACGAGAAATATAAGTACAATTGAAATTTGAAAAAGTGCAATGCTGATTGAATGAATTGAATTTTTAGAAAAAATATTTCTAAAATTTGAATGGACTAAAGATTTTTTGATCGCCCTTATCGCTATATTACTTCGCTTTTTAATGCCAAACGATGTTGTACTTGAAATACGCGGACTCAAAAAATGCCAGATCACTCTCACGGTAATACTAATAAGAAGTACGTAACCAAACATCATATGGACTTGGTGTAGATCTTCATTATTTCCGGTAAAGTAAGCACCAATAAAGCCAAGCATAATAGTTATATGTAAGATGCGTATTAGAATATCAATATGTGACCATGTTTTTGTCATCACAAAAGCTCAAAAGTGAAAAGTTAACTATAACTTTTACAATTGAAACTTAAACAAATATTAATCAATTTCTTTCACCCCCCATAAAAAAAGAGTACCCATTTAGGTACTCTTTAGTTCAAAAATTTAGGTTAATTAAAATCTAGTATCACGCATTTGAACTAAAGTTGAATTAGCTTTTGCCAAACTATCTACAACTTTATTCATTACAGCGGGAATCAAGCTATCAGCCATCTGTGCCGCTTGCAAACCTAGCTTTTCACCTAAGGTCGCTTTTTTACGAGTGTTAATTACATAGACATCATGCTGTGCTAATAAAGCCAATAGATACTCATCAGATGTTTGTAATTTATCAACTAGGTTGAGATTAAGCGCATCTTCACCATACCAATGTTCGCCTGTAGCGACTTTATCAACATTAAGCTGTGGTCGATACTTTTCAACAAAGTGCTTAAATAACACATGCGTTTGTTGAAGCTCTTCTTCAAACTTCGCTTTACCTTCAGGTGTATTTTCGCCAAACATCGTCACTGTACGCTTATACTGCCCTGCCGTGTAAAGTTCAAAATCAACATTATGTTGTTTTAAAAGTCGGTTAAAGTTTGGAACTTGAGCAACCACACCAATTGAACCAACAATAGCAAATGGTGCTGTAATAATTTCATTTGCGATACATGCCATCATATAGCCGCCACTTGCTGCCACTTTGTCTACACAAATCGTCAGATGGAAACCTGCATCGCGTAAACGCACCAATTGAGCTGCTGCTAGTCCATAACCATGTACCATGCCTCCAGGGCTTTCAAGGCGAACGACAACACGATCACGCCCTGCCTTAGCAGTTGCTAAAATGAGGGTAATTTCTTCTCGTAAGTTTTCAACTGCTGATGCTTGAATATCACCTTTAAAATCTAACACAAAGATTTTCTGATTATTTTTACGGCGAATTTTAGCTTCTTTAGCAAGTTGTTGAGCCAATTGTAAAAGTTCTAAACGGCTTGCAGTTGTTTGTGCAATTTTTTTTCTCTGTTCATTTACACGTGCATTTAAATGACTAACACGTATTTCTGCAGGGAGTTTAGGCAAATGGAATAACATAAAATTCTAAGCTCATAAGTTATCTTTTATAGCCTTAAGATGTGGTCCTTTTGACTAAAATTCAATAGCGTTTTTGCAAAATAGAGTCATTTTCATTTATATAATAAAAAAAAGAGCTCATGGCTCTTTTTCTTTTCTTGATTATCAATTAACCAAAGCGTCCAGTAATATAGGCTTCTGTTAACTGATGGTCAGGCTGCGTAAAGACTTTTTCAGTTGAGTTGACTTCAATCAAATCACCTAAATGGAAATAAGCAGTACGATCAGAAACACGCGCTGCTTGTTGCATCGAGTGAGTCACAATGACAATTGTATATTGCGCTGATAGATCAGAGATCAATTCTTCAATTTTTGCTGTTGCAATTGGATCGAGTGCAGAACACGGCTCATCCATTAAAATGACTTCTGGACTAACTGCAATTGTACGTGCAATACATAAACGTTGTTGCTGACCACCTGATAAACCCGTACCCGGTTGATTCAAACGATCTTTCACTTCGTCCCATAAACCCGCTTTACGCAAGCTATTTTCAACAATTTCTTCAAGATCATATTTATCACGCGCTAGACCATGAAGTTTTGGGCCATAAGCCACGTTATCAAAAATAGTTTTA
Organism: Acinetobacter sp. WC-141; assembly: GCF_000313935.1. Lineage (GTDB taxonomy): Bacteria > Pseudomonadota > Gammaproteobacteria > Pseudomonadales > Moraxellaceae > Acinetobacter. Next base: position 31,900 of record NZ_AMSS01000088.1, read on the forward strand.
GGGAATGGGTTTGGCTTTTGGAATACCATACCAACCTGAGCACGTAATAATACGACATCAAGATTTGGATCATAAATATTGTGGTTATCGAGTGTAATCTTACCTGTTACACGACAACCATCAATTGTGTCATTCATGCGGTTTATCGTACGAAGAAAGGTCGATTTACCACAACCTGACGGGCCAATAAAAGCAATAACTTCGTTTTTGTAAATATCGAGGTCAATACCCTTAATCGCTTCAAAATCACCATAATAAACATGGGCATCTTGTGCACTAATTTTGATTTCGGTTGAGTTCTGCTTTTTTGAAGTGTGTGGTTCAAAATGCGAAACATACGAAGTGCCATGGTTCTGCGATTTATCTGTAAATTGAGATTGTTCAGTGTTCACTAACTTATCCTTTTCTAAGGAATTCGTAATATCAATAGTATTCATAATTTATCCTCTATTACCAACGCACTTCGAACTTTTTACGTAACCAAATTGCAAGACTGTTTAACCCAATCATTAAAGCAAGTAGTACGATAATCGCAGCGGCAGTACGGCCTTCGAAGAAGTTACGCAACTCATTACCTTGCCATAAGTAAACCTGGACAGGTAAAGCAGTTGATTGATCAAATGGAGTTGTTGGAATACTTGCAACGAATGCACTCATTCCAATTAAAAGTAAAGGTGCAGTTTCACCAAGCGCATGGGCAACGCCAATAATCGAGCCTGTCATAATGCCTGGTAAAGCTAATGGTAAAACGTGGTGGAAAACAGTCTGAAATTTAGAAGCTCCCAAACCAAGTGCAGCTTGTCGAATAGAAGGTGGTACTGCTTTTAGTGAAGCACGTGTCGTAATAATGACTGTTGGTAATGTCATCAAACTTAAGACCAAACCACCTACTAACGGAGCAGATAAAGGTAAATGCATCCACCCAATAAAAATTGCCGCACCGAGTAAACCAAACACAATTGAAGGAACAGCAGCAAGGTTATTGATGTTGACTTCAATAATGTCTGTAAGAATATTTTTTGGAGCAAACTCTTCAAGATAGATTGCGCTGGCAACACCAATCGGAATTGCAATAATGATCACAATCAGCATCATGAATAATGAACCCATGAATGCACCTGCAAGACCACTAATTGCTGGTGAACTACGAGAGTCCGGATTCTTAAACAAGTTCAAATTGAACGTATTTTCAAGAATACCTTTTGCTTTTAGCTCATCTGCAAGTTTACGAACTTCTGGGTCAAGTTGTTGCTGATCATCTGGCAATGAACGGTCAATATTACCTTTTAACCAGACATCGACATTCGCATCGCCTAAGAAATTAAGATTTTCTTTTTTACCAATGAGTGATGGGTCTGCAAAAACCATGTCACGTAAACGATAAGCTTCTGAACTTGCATATAGGCTACTCAAGTAATCACGCTGTGATGCAAGTGCAGGATCTTTCGCAATCATTCCATTTACAATGATACCATCCCAATCGACCATACCCATTTTGGTTTGCCAGTCGATATAACGCTCTTGATAATGTGCAGGTGTTTCCCCCTGCCCACGAACAGGTACAGGACCTGCATTAATCACTTGCGGATCAAAGTAAATTGGAACAGTCATACTTGTTTGCCAAAAAGCAGGTAAACCTTTTGCCAAAATACTGGTAAACAATAGCGCAACGAATGCAAGTCCAATTACGACTGCCGAGAAACCAGCATAACGAAAAGCTTTTTCTTTACGATGACGTTTAGCCAAAGATTTTTCGATGACCTTTTTACGTCGTTCACGTGATTCAGCAGCAGCTTTTGGATCAAATACGTTCTGATCCATAGGAGACGATGTATTTGATGTACTCATTCGTATTGCTCACGGTATTTACGCACAATGTACAGTGCGACAATGTTTAGACATAAGGTAATCACAAAGAGTGTTAGACCTAACGCGAATGCAACCAAAGCTTGTGGGCTGGCAAAGTCAGTATCACCAGTTAACTGTTTTACGATTGTAACGGTCACTGTCGAAACAGCTTCAAATGGATTTGCATGTAAAAGTGGACTGTTCCCGGCTGCCAAAACCACAATCATGGTTTCCCCTACGGCACGCGAGACAGCTAATAAAAAGGCGCCTGTAATGCCCGGTAACGCAGCGGGTAAAACGACTTGACGAATTGTTTCCGACTTAGTTGCTCCAAGTCCTAAAGAACCGTCACGTAAAGCACGAGGTACTTGGGTAATAATGTCGTCTGATAAAGAAGAAACAAACGGAATAATCATAATCCCCATCACAAAACCAGCAGTTAAAGCACTGGTCGCGTTAATTTCAAGACCAACATAGGCACCCGCTGTCTTGAAAAATGGTCCAATAATCATCATGGCAAAAACACCATAAACAATTGTTGGAATACCAGCTAAAACTTCAATTGCTGGTTTTGCCCATGAGCGTAACCAAGGAGAAGCATATTCAGCTAAATAAATGGCAATCATTAATCCAATTGGTACGGCAACGAGTAAAGCAATACCGCTGACCATGAGTGTGCCCCAGAGCAATGGTAATAAACCATAACTGCCCTCGACATTACCTGAAGTACTAAAGCCAGGGTTCCACTCTGTTCCGAAGAAGAAATCAAGCGGACTTACAAAACGGAAGAAGTGCATTGCTTCGCCAAACATCGACATCACAATACCGATGGTTGTTAAAATCGCAACGCCAGAACATAAAATCAAAGCAACATTAATGGCACGTTCAACTTGGTTACGTGCACGATATTGTTGATTAATTTTTTTCTTTGCCCACACTAAACCTAATAAAGCTGCACAAACGACAACAGCAAATTTGGCAAAAGAGCCAATGGTTTGAAATTTTGCGAACTGTTGAGCAGCAGCTAACTCATAGGCTGCTGGTTTGTCACTTACCCCAAAACCTGAAGCAATCGCTTGAACACGATCAACTAATACGCTTCTTCCCGCTTCATCAAGTGAAGCACTTATCGATGCGGGAATATTATTAAAAATAATATGATTTAAAATACTTGGTTCAACCAAGCTCCAAATGATCAAAATTAAAAAAGCAGGGATACCGCACCAAAGCCCAACCAGTGCACCATAATAACCAGGACGAGAATGTAATGTCGCCGAGTTGCTTCCCTTACCTGCTAGGCTACGGCTCTTTCTCAGCCCAAGTTGATATGCGATTGCCACAAGGGCTAACAACACACCGATAAGTAGCAGATTCATGTACTCTCCACTGTTTTCTCAATTGTCATAATTTGGAAAAACAAGTTAGACAAAAAGGCTGATGAACTCTCAAGATCACCAGCCCCCTATTCAAACTAACTTATTTAACAGTTTTACCTGCTTTAAAGTCAGCCAAAACTTTTGCACGTTCAGCATCAGACATTGCGATTAAGCCATCACGTTCAGCTTTAGAACCTTTACCTGTCGCTTTTTTGCTTACGAAATATTCTACATATTGCGGTAAGCCTTTAACTGATTTTAAATGTTCGCCTTTCACATAGAAGAACAATGGACGAGACACAGGATATGTACCGTTCAATACTGTTTTCTCAGATGGAAGAACGTTATTTACTGTTGCTACACGTAACTTGTCACGGTTCATATCATAGAAACTTAAACCAAACACGCCTACTGCACTTGGAGAAGTCTTTAAGCGAGCTAGAGTTTCTGTGTAGTCACCAGCAATTTCAATTACACGGCCATCTTTACGGAAAGTAGAACATGCTTTCTTCTGAGCATCTTTATCTAGGCTCTTGAAGTATTCATATGATTCACAACCAGCATCAACCATTTTCTCTTGGAAAACTTCACGCGTACCGTGGTTAGACGCAGGAATTACAAGTGTAATTGGTTCGTTTGGAAGTGATTTATCAATCTGGTTCCAGTTTGTATATGGGTTTGGAACCAATTTACCTTTTGAAGGTAACTGTGCAGCTAAAGCAGCAAACACATGGTAAGGTTTTAATTTATAAGCTGCTTTGTGTGAGTTAGACGCAAATACGATACCGTCGTAACCAATTTTGATTTCTTGAATTTGTTTTACACCAGCTTTGTTACAAGCTTCAATTTCAGTACTTTTAATTTTACGAGAAGCGTTAGCAACGTCGATTGTGTTATCGCCAACACCTTGACAGAATTGTTTTAAACCAGCAGAAGAACCGCCAGAACCAACTACAGGAGTTTTAAATTGAGGGAATGTATTACCAAACTCTTCAGCTACAACGCTGGCAAATGGTAATACAGTTGAAGAACCAGCAATTTGAATCGTATCACGAGCTGCATTTGCAGTCGTTGTTACAGCTGCCCCAGTTACTGCTAACGCAATTGCGATTTGACGTGGATTTAAGCGCATTCTGTTCTCTCTCATTAATGCAATAGGTTGTACGTCACTTTTTGTTGAGTGCTTGTACGCTCTTCGATAGCTGCATTGTGAATAGAAAATATGACAATTAAGTTACAGTATGATGACGCTTTAATGATTTCGATATTGTTAATTGTCACATTATTATTTTTTATCTATTATCAAATATTTAATTCAAACCAAGTGGGTATTTTACTTTATATATTAGTCTGTATTATGACACTCATTAAAAATATAGAATTTAAATATTCATAAAATATAAAATAAAAAGATATTATAAATATTTTAAAAATCGATAATTTAAGTTTATTTTTACTTTTACTACTAAAAATAATTTTATGACTAAAACTGTTATTAAATTTTGCGATAAATAATAATTTCTTTGTAACATTAAAATAATATGACAAAAGATAAAGGGTTACCTTCCGTATGTAAGGTAACCGCAATATCATTGTAAATTTAGCGGATTAATTCGATTGTACTTCTGGCATCGCTACCATTTTTTTACGATATTTTAAGAAATACATCAGTGCTAAAACAGCAAGCCAGATGGGGCCTAAAATAACAGCCAATCTCATATCTGGCGTCATTGCCATGATAATAAGAATAAAGCATACAAAGCTAATGGTTAAATAATTACTCCATGGGCTAAGAATACTTTGAAACTTAGTTTGACGTTTTTGCAATTTCATTGCTTTAGTAAATTTCAAATGTGTGACTGAAATCATAAGCCAGTTAATAACAAGTGCCGCCACAACAAGCATCATAAAGAGCTGAAAAGCTTGACCAGGAATCAGATAATTCACAACCACACATATTGCTGTAATAGATGCAGAAACAACTGCTGCTGGAACTGGAATACCACGGCTATTTACTTTTTTCAAAATTGCCGGAGCATTGCCCTGCTCTGCTAAACCATGCAACATACGGCTATTACAATAGATACAACTGTTATAAACTGAAATAGCAGCAATCAAAACAACAAAGTTTAAAACGTTCGCAACGCCATTACTGTTTAAAGACTGGAAAATCATTACAAATGGACTACCACCTTCTGCCACCATATTCCATGGGTAAAGACACAGTAAGATCCCAATTGCGCCGATATAAAAAATTAAAATACGATAAACAATCTGATTCACTGCTTTTGGAATAGTGGTTTCAGGTTTTTTCGTTTCAGCAGCAGCAATACCAATAAGTTCTAGACCACCAAATGCAAACATAATAACAGCTAAAGCCATGACAAAACCGTGAATCCCGTGCGGGAAGAAACCACCGTGTTGCCATAAATTTGCAATACCTGCTTGCGGACCAGCAGAACCTGTGAATAAAAGATAAGTACCAAAACCAATCATGCTTAAAATTGCAACAATCTTAATGCACGAAAATAAGAATTCAGATTCCCCGAAAAAGCGGACATTGACCAAGTTAATGCCGTTAATCAAAATAAAGAAAAATAAAGCAGTCAGCCATGTCGGAATTTCAGGCCACCAGAACTGAATGAAGGTTCCAATTGCACTGAGCTCCGCCATGCTTACCAGCACATATAACACCCAATAGTTCCAGCCAGACATAAAACCAGCCATTTTGCCCCAGTATTTATTGGCAAAATAACTAAAAGAACCACTTACTGGCTCTTCAACAACCATTTCACCTAAATGACGCATAATCAAAAAGGCAATAATTCCTGCAATTGCATATCCCAATAAGATTGAAGGACCTGCCAATTTAATCGTTTGAGAAAGACCTAAGAATAACCCTGTTCCGATCGCGCCTCCGAGTGCGATGAGTTGAATATGCCGATTGGATAAGCCTTGTTTTAACTCGTGCTTATTGTTTGCATCCATAACATTATCTCCAATGTTGGTGTCACTTCCTGTACACCTTTATTCAGCACCATATCCGAAGATCAGAAACCGACCTTCGGACATAAGTTTGCTTTAATATGAGTCCATTTAATTTTAAGAAGACTTGTCCTATCTTCTATTTAAAACGAGCTTGCATCCTTACATTTAATAGGCTGGGAACGCTCCTTTAAAATTTCGTAGCCACGATCGCCGTAATCAAAACGCGCGATGACTGAAGCAAATTTTTTCAAACTTACTGGCGCATCCATTGCTGGTAGTTTTAATTCAATAAAAGTTAACTGATCATTTAAATGAACATTATCTAAAACACTTCTAAGCTGCCCTGCGGTTTCAACTACATAAGTGGTATGGCCTTTTTTACCGTTAAATACAGCTGGAATTTCGGTGTATTTCCAATTTTGCACGTCGTTATAGGCTGCATTTTCACCCATGATTAATCGCTCAATGGTATAACCACCATTGTTCAGCAAGAAAATAATAGGTTTTAAACCGTGACGGATAATCGTAGAGAGTTCTTGTACCGTAAGTTGGAATGAACCATCACCAATAAATAAAATTTGACGACGTTCAGGTGCGGCCAGCAAACTACCGAGCAAAGCTGGTAAGGTATAACCAATTGAACCCCAAAGTGGCTGAGCAATATATTTAGCTGTCGCAGGAAGTTTTAAACCAGACAAAGCTGAGTTTGAAGTTCCTACCTCACCAATAATCACATCGTCTTCTTTTAAGAACCCTGCAATATAGTTCCAGAGCACATCTTGGCTTAGCTTTTGTTGGGCTGGAGCTTCAAAGGCTTTTTGAGGCTGTTGTTCAAGAACAGGTTTAGTTGCTTTACGCGGTGCAACTTTTTTATTTAACTCAACAAGTAATTGCCCGATCTCAATACCGGGGTAGTCCTGACCAAAAATATTCAGGCCATAAGACTTAATTTCAATATAGTTTTTAGTCTCAATTTGATGAGTAAAGACGGCTGAACCGACGTCTGTAAAACGTGCACCAATACCAATTAGGCAGTCAGATTGCTCAATGATATTTTTTACATGCGGCTGGCTTGCCCCACCTACATAAGTACCGATGTAACGTGGCGAACCTTCATCCATAATATTTTTTGCAGTATTCATACCCGCAAATGGAATTGAGCACTTTTGAGATAAATCATTAAGCAAAGAAGTCACGCCAAAAACTGAAGCTTCATTATCAATGAGAAGCGCTGGGCTTTTTGCATTGTTCAAAATGTCGCAAAGTTTATTGACTACGCTGTTTAATAAATCTGGTTCAACTGCTGGATAACTTAAATCAAGTGGTCGCTCACTAACTTCAATTTTAAAGTGAGTAATATCGCCTGGTAGTTGAATGTGCACAGGGCGGCGATCAAGGAAACACTGACGTAATACACGATCAATTTCAAAGGCTGCATTTGCAGGAGTTAAACGTGTTTGAGCAACTGTGAACTCTTTCATACAGTTCATAATATTGTCGTAGTTGCCATCAACCAACGTATGGTGAATTAAAGTGCCCTTTTGAACTGCATGTAAAGGTGGAATGCCAGAGATATGAATGAGAGGTACATTTTCTGCATATGCACCTGCAATGCCATTAATCGCGCTTAAATCACCTACACCATAAGTAGTTGCCAAGGCAGAAAAACCGTTAATTCGTGCATAACCATCTGCTGCATAGGCAGCATTTAATTCATTACAATTTCCAATAAATTCGAGTTCTGGATCTGCTTCAACTTGTTCAAGATATGAGAGGTTAAAATCACCAGGTACACCAAAGAGATGTTGGATACCCATTTGTTTTAGACGAAGATTTAAAAAGTCACCGATTTCTATGAACATTGCTCTATATCCTTTGAGACCAATTTTTATTCCATAGAAAAATAATATTTCATCTACCTTTTAGATTTCGTGCATAATGAAAACGCATTTTAATAAAAATACATGATTTGTGTATCATAAAAGGATTTTATGCAATGGATAAGTTCGACTGGCAAATCATTCAGGCGCTACAAAAGAATGGACGGCTCACCAATCAGGAAGTTGGAGATTTAATCGGTTTATCTGCTTCCCAATGTTCTAGAAGAAGACAGCTCCTTGAGCAAAAAGGCATAATTTTAGGCTACACCGCCCGCATCCAGCAGCAAGCGCTAGGACTGGAAGTCACAGCGATGATTCATATTAATTTAAGAACACACGAAGCAAAATCACAGCAGGCTTTTCAAGAATTAATTGAAGCGGAAGACAACATTCAAGATGCATTTTCAATTAGTGGTGATGCGGATTTTATTTTAAAAGTCGTTGCAGAAAACTTAGAACAGCTTTCTCAATTTGTAACCGAAAGATTGCTTTCTTATAATTTTATTGGTCACATAAAGTCTTACATTGTTCTGAAAAAAATCAAAGAACAGAATCATTTTTTAATCAAACCTAAAGGTCACGGTTACCATCACACAACTTAGGCAGACTAGTATTTAATAAAATAATTTAAAATAAAAAGGCGGATCTATCATCCGCCTTAAAATTAATATTTAGACTTTACTGATATGAACTGTTTGCCCGATCGTATTTTCAAGTAAACCTTCTAAACCAAACTCAGCACCTAAGCCTGACATTTTCCAGCCACCAAAAGGCGCATGAGGCAGTACTTCTGCATGGGTATTAATCCAAACAGTACCGCATTGAAGCTGAGTCGCATAAGTTTGAGCAGCTTGAATATCAGAAGACCAAATTGAGCCACCTAAACCGAATTCACTGTCATTGGCTCGTGCAATTGCATCGTTGATGTCTGTATATTTTAAAACAGGCAACACTGGACCAAATTGTTCTTCTTGTACAACACGGCAAGAGTCAGACACTTCTGTCAAAATGGTAGGTGCAATAAAGTAGCCCTGCTCTGGTAACTGCTGTTGACCAGAAAGTGCTTTTGCGCCTTGCTCAATTGCATCGGCAATAAGTTCTTTCACCTTGTTATATTGCATTTGGTTTTGTACTGGACCAAACGTGGTAGAAGTCTCCATTCCATCGCCCACAATTTGAGCATTAGCAATATCAGCTAGTTTTTGGGCTAAAGCATCGTATTGGCTTTCATGCACATATAAACGTTTTAACGCCGCACACGTTTGACCCGCATTCAAAAAGGCAGTATTGAAAATCTTAGCTGCAATTTCATCTATATTTGCATCTGGTAATACAATACCCGCGTCATTACCGCCGAGCTCTAAAGTTAAATGTTTTAGTTGTTGAGCTGCACCCGTCATAATGTGCTGACCAGTTCTGGTTGAACCCGTAAACACAACCTTTTGTACATCTGGATGAGAAGAGAGTGCTTCACCAATCTCACCAGCACCCACCACAATTGAAATAACACCTGCTGGAACTTCTTGCTGAATGATTTCACATAAACGCAAAGTCGATAGTGGCGTATATTCAGAAGGTTTGCTGATGACAACGTTTCCGGCGCGTAATGCTGGCATAATATGCCAAACTGCAATCATCAGTGGCCAGTTCCAAGGTGTGATTGAAGCCACCACACCTAATGGTTGACGATGGCGCTCAATACGCTTAGCTTCACTATCTTCGATAATTTCAACGGGTAAATCCATAGCAGCCGCATAACGAGTCCAACCAATTGCACCCTGCACTTCCATTTGCGCGAGTGCCAGTGGCTTACCTTGTTCAAGCACAACAAGTTCAGCGAGCATTTCAGCATGCTTTTCAATACCATCCGCAATCTTATTCAAAATGGATTTACGTTCATCATGGGAAACGAGTTGCCATGCTTTAGAAGCCTGCTTAGCTGCGGCAACAGCCTGATTTACTTGAGCAACAGATGCTTTTGAGCAACGCGCGGCAGTTAAACCTGTAGCAGGGTTAATAATTTCCAGTTCACCTTGCTCACCTGAACAAGATTGACCGCCAATAATCAGTTTAAATTCACTAAGCACATTAACTTGTTGCATTTCTTCTTCCTTGTCTTAATTGTAATTACAGCCACTTACTTTTTTCAGTTAAAACGGGATTATTTAAAGTAAGTACGATATTGATATATCAGTGTGACCAAAAATATTGTGAACATACCAATACAATAAGAAATTTGCTCCCCATAAATCATGCATAATTATTTTTGTTTTGTGAAAATATGCATGATTTGTGCATGTATCCTTTTCTTCATACACAATTCAAATAAAAACAATCTGCAATAAAAAAGCCCGGTAATAAACCGAGCTTTTTTTGTTATCAACTCAATTAGTCGATTGGTGGTACATAGTTACCAGAAGCAATTGCATCTTTAATGCGGTCAGCTTCAGCCAATACTTGACCTAAAAGGTTTTTAACGTTTTCGAATGTCACAACAGGGCTTAATGTTGTCATTTTCAATGACTGTACATTACCAACTTTTGTTACACCGATATTTGCTTCACCACGTGCAAACAATTCGTCCGCTACGTTTTGGTTTAAGCTATCGATAAACTCAACTGGGTAGCCTTGTGGAACAACACGGAATAATACCGAAGCAAACTGTGGTTCAACTAAAAGTTCTAAACCTTCAGTTGCCTTGATGTAATCTGCAACTTCACGAGTAAGTTTTACACCATGGTCAATCATTGAACCGTAAAGGTCTTCACCAAGCGATTCAATTGTCATCCACAATTTCAATGCATCAAAACGACGAGTCGTTTGTAATGACTTAGAAACAAGGTTTGGCACACCATGTTCTTCGTCATAAGCAGAGTTCAAGTATTCAGCTTCGTAGTGCATGAAACGATAGTTCGCTTCATCTTTTAACAAGAATGCGCCACAGCTAATGCTTTGGAAATAATGCTTATGGAAGTCAAGGGTAATTGAGTCTGATAATTCAATACCATCAAGCATTGCACGATAGTCATTTGACAGAATTAATGCACCGCCCCATGCCGCATCGATATGCATCCATGAACCATATTTATTGGTAATTTCACGGATTTTCTTCAATGGGTCAATTGCACCAGCATCAGTAGTACCTGCTGTCGCAACAACACAAGCTACCACTTTACCTTCTGATTGCAAATGCGCCATCGTTTTTTCGAGAGCATCTACATCCATCTGTGCATTTTCATTCACAGGAACAGTCACAACTGACTGGAAGCCCATGCCCATCATTGCCATGTTCTTTTGCACAGAGAAATGCGCATTTTCAGAACAAATGACTTTGACGTTTTTCATTGCCTCAGCTGGAATACCATCACGCTGTACAGACCACGGATTACCGTTTTCGTCTTTCCAGTTTTTCGAAATGCACCAGTCACGAGCAAGCAATACACCCATTAAGTTAGATTGAGTACCGCCAGAGGTGAACACACCTGCCTGACCAGAACCATAACCCACTTTTTGGCGTAACCAATCAATAAGCTGAACTTCCATTAATGAACCGGCTGGGCTTTGATCCCATGAGTCCATAGACTGGTTAGTTGCATTGATAAGTACTTCCGCAATCTGGCTCATTACCATCGTGGGACAGTGTAAATGTGCTAATGAATGCGGATGATGTACTTTTAAGCTTTTATTTAAGAAAAGCTCAATCATACGTTGAAGTGATTCTTGTACACCCATACCTTCTTTTGAAGGTTGGAAAGAAATTGCTGAACGCAATTCTTTAATGCTACCGCCTGTGTACATCTTTTCGTTTTGCAACCATGCTGAAACGGCTTTTACCGCTTCGCCCATTGCTGACTCATAGTCAGCAATGGATTGTGCATCATTGCAGAGTAATGCTTTACGATGTTCTGCAAAATCCACCATACTTATGCGCCTCGTACTGCAACCAATGCTTCTGCAATTGCTTTCTTAAAGCGAGCAACTACTTCAACACACTCTTCTTGAGTGATGATAAGCGGGCAAAGTAAACGAATTACTGTACCGTTACGACCACCTTTTTCAAGCAATAGTTTATTGTTGAAACAAGCAGTTTGAATTGCAGCAGCTAATTGTGAGTCAGCAGGATGCGAACCCATACGATCAGCTGGTTTACGCTCGTCAACGATCTCAACACCGATCATTAAACCGCGACCACGTACATTACCGATACATGGGAATTCTTGAGCTAATTTTTTAAATTCAGCTTGTAAGAAGTCACCACGCTCTTGGGCATTTTGAGCAAGATTTTGTTCAGTAATCGTTTTTAATACGACAAGGCCTGTACCCATAGCAAGTTGGTTACCACGGAAAGTACCCGTGTGACCAGCAGGTTGCCACGCATCAAATTTACGTTTAATACCTAATACTGCAAGTGGTAAACCACCACCTACCGCTTTAGACATTACAACAACATCAGGTTCAATACCTGCATGTTCAAATGCAAACATTTTGCCTGAACGTGCAAAACCAGCTTGAACTTCGTCTAAAATTAAAACGATGTTGTGCTTTTCAGTCACTTCACGGATTTTTTGCAACCATTTTACTGGAGCTGTAACGACACCGCCTTCACCTTGAATCGCTTCAAGAATAACAGCAGCCGGTTTTGTTACACCGCTTTCAACATCTTCAATAAAGTTTTCAAAGTAGTAAGTTAAAGCGTCAACACCAGCTTCACCACCTAAACCAAGTGGGCAGCGGTATTCATGCGGATATGGCATGAATTGTACGCCAGGCATTAAACCGTTAACTGAATTTTTTGCACTTAAATTACCAGTCATAGCAAGTGCACCATGGGTCATACCATGGTAACCGCCAGAGAAACTGATCACTGAACTACGACCAGTGTAAGTCTTAGCAAGTTTAATTGCTGCTTCAGTTGCGTCTGCACCAGCAGGACCACAGAACTGCAAGCAATATTCTTCTTTACCACCTGGTAAATATGCTAACAATGCTTCAGTGAATGCATCTTTTAAAGGTGTGGTTAAGTCTAAAGTATGCAATGGCAAACCACTTGCCAATGTATCTTGAATACTTTGAATCACCGCAGGATGATTATGACCTAAAGCCAATGTACCTGCCCCAGCTAAACAATCAAGGTACTCTGTACCTTCAACATCAGTAACCCAGCATCCTTGTGCTTTCGCTATCGCTAACGGTAATTTACGTGGATAGCTACGAACATTTGATTCCATTTGACTTTGGCGAGTCAAATAATATTCGTTAGTAGCATTAGTGGCAGGGTTAACGGAAGTAACGCTCATATCGGATTACCATCTCTGATAGGGGTAGAAAGAAATAAGTCTGGTGACGATTGGTCCTTTGACTCGGTGCTTTATAGAACTAGTAAAGACACTTATTTTATATCTTGTAACTAGGAGCGCGATGATACCTAATTTTACAAGAAAAAAAACGTCTTTTATGTACTTTACTCATCTAATCTTATTGAAAAAATGTATCATCCCAATAGTTATGATGAATTATCATCATACTATGTGACAACCTAAAGAAAATATTCTTTTTTTATATTACTTTGATTTTTTAAGTTACATTGAAATACTTTAATTTTAAGTCTTTATTTTTAGAAGATTTTATCTGTACCAAAATTTAAAAAATCTGTTCTAAATATTACAAATACGCCACAAAATCTGCAAAAGTTATGCATAAGTTATGTTTAACATTTCTTAATGAAAAAAATTAAATCTATATTAATTTTTAAAGGAAAAATTTATGCGTACTTTAGCTGTCTCAACTCTTCTTTTAGGTTCCCTCCTTAGCCCTTTAGTTTTTGCTCAGGATGATAATGCTTTGAACTATAATATTGTGAACGTACAAGCTGAAGCTTCTCGTCAAGTTTCTAATGATGAAATGCATGCAACTTTATATATTGAAAAAAGTAACAAACAACCAGCCGAACTTTCAAATCAAATTAATCAATTGATGAATCAAGCGCTTAATATTTCTCGTAAATATCCGCAAGTAAAAGTGGAAACTGGCGCGCAGAGCACTTATCCAATTTACGATAACGATAGTAATAAGCTCAAAGAATGGCGTGGCCGCGCTGAAATTCGTCTAGAAAGTAAAGACTTTAAAGCAGCAAGCCAGTTAGTCAATGAATTACAGCAAAACTTCCAAACTCAATCGATTAATTTTACGGTTTCTGATGAACAACGTAAAAAAGTTGAAAATGATTTGATGGTTGAAGCGTCTAAAAACTTTCAACAACGTGCTCAAATGTTGACTCAAGCATGGAATAAAAGCCAATACACGCTCGTTAACTTAAATTTAAACACTAACAACTATTTCCCACAGCCTGTAATGCGAGCGAGTATGGCAAAGTTCGCTGCTGCTGAAGCGGCTCCAGCCCAAGACATGGCAGCTGGTGAGTCTAAAATCACCGTAAATGCAAACGGCTCAATTCAATTTAAATAATTTTTTTCATCAAAAAAGCCGCTTGAAAGATGCGGCTTTTTTTGTATGTGCGGTTTAATATATTCAACTCAAATTTTGCAAAGAATCCCAAGCAGCTTTTGCCAAAATATCTTTATAAACTTTAGGATTTGAAGAAACGCGTTGCGATAACCATGCACGGCAGTAATTTTCTGTAGATCCAATGACTAATGAAAGTAATAACTCATGCGGTATAGATTTTAAAAACCCAGCCTCAGCATACTTTGAAATTTCACTAAAGATTTTCTGATTTCTTAATTTATTTTTTTGAACAAGACGCTCTTGGTCCTCACCCTGCATCACACTAAAACGAGCAGATATTAAAAATTTAGCAAAGTCAGGTTGTTCACTTACCCAATCAATATAACTATGAATAAAAGCATATAAAACGTCTTGAAGGGATTTTGCGCCTTCCAGATAGTCATCTCTTAACGTCGCTTGGTCATCTAAAGCAGCAAAGAATAAAGTCGCAACGATCCCTTCTTTATTTTTAAAGTGGTGATAAATAGCCCCTACACTACTGTCTGATTTCGAACGAATCATCTCAATACTTGTGGTTTCAATTCCATTCTCTAAGAAACAAGACAAGGCATCTAACAAAATCTGTCTCTTTAAAGCAGCTCTTCTGCCTGGATATAACCGTTCTAATAACTCTTGTGCAGATTGCATTATTTGTTCCCCAACCAGTTATCGGAGATATTCTGAATGACTTGACTCGCTTTTGTAAACAGAATTATATTCTTTAACAGAAAATAATTCTGTTTTTATTATATGGAGCCTTAAATCATGGCAACCACTTTAGAACTTTGGAACAAAGTGTCTGCTTTTCCTAAAGGAAAATGGACTTTCTCACGCATGCTATGTTTAAAAGCACCGTATTTCGGCAGTATTTCACCATTATTTATTGAGTTAAAACCGAATTATTGTGAAATAGCGATTAAGAAAAAGCGTTCTGTTCTCAATCACATTGGAACAGTGCATGCGATTGCGATGTGTAATATGGCTGAGCTCGCAGGTGGCACAATGACAGAAGTTACTGTGCCTAACACACACCGCTGGATTCCCAAGGGCATGACTGTCGAATATTTAAAAAAGGCAGAAACAGACTTAATTGCAGTTGCAACGCCTGTAGAAAAAAATTATGACTGGGATAAAGCTGGTGAATATTTAGTAAATGTAGAAGTCTATGATTCGCAGAAAGATAAAGTCTTCCAAGCTACGATTACCATGTGGATTTCTAAAAAGAAGTAATAAAAAAGCCCTGAACTCATCAGGGCTTTTTTTGATTATTTTTTAAAGGGTAAAGCATATTTAAAGATACGACCCACAACCTGACCAAACTGTTTAGCCAAACTTGCGTTGTTATAGTTCAGACCATATTTTTTACATACAGCTTCAACTTTTGGAGCCATTTGACGATAACGGCGCGCAGGAACATCAGGATATAAATGATGCTCGATTTGATGGCTCAAATGTCCGCTTAAGATATGTAACGCTTCTGAACCTTTTAAGTTTGAAGAACCACGAATCTGGCGCATATACCAATGACCACGACTCTCTTCTTGTAAAACAGACTTTGGAAATACTTCTGCATCTTTAGTAAAGTGACCGCAGAAAATAATCGTAAATGTCCAGATATTACGAAGACCATTCGCAACCAGATTACCAGTAAACACAGGTAGTGCTGCTGGACCGGCAATTAAAGGGAAGAAAACATAGTCTTTAAAAAGTTGTGTACCAATCTTTTTATTAACAGGTTTTAATTCTTCCAAAAATTTTGCCATGCTCTTACGTTTATAAAGAACGCGACCAATTTCAAGGTTCTGTATGGCTACGCCCCATTGGAACAATAAGCAAAATGGAATGCTATAAACAGGTTGAAGTAAGAAACCTGGCTTCCAGCGTTGCTCTGGGAATAAACGAAGTAAACCGTAACCAATATCATCATCTATACCTTTAATGTTGGTATAGGTGTGATGTTTATAGTTATGAGTTTGACGCCAGTTATCAGAAGTACCGACGGTATCCCATTCGTAAGTTTGACCATTAAATTTAGGATCATTCATCCAGTCGTATTGGCCATGCATCACGTTATGACCAAGTTCCATGTTTTCCATGATTTTAGAAAAGCCTAATAGACCTGTTCCTAAAATCCATGCTGGTGGGAACCAACCTGCAAACAAACAAGCTCGGCCTAAAAAACTACTGTAACGAACTGCTGCATAGACACGGCGGATATATTTAGCGTCTTTTTCACCCAAATCATCCAATACTTCTTGTTTGATCTGATCGAGCTCTTTTGCAAATGCATCAAGTTCTGCTGGAGTCAAATCGCGATTTTTAGGATTTTTAAAATATTCGACTTTCACTGGCATATTCATAAAAGTTCTCTCTTAAAGATCAATAACTAGATCAGATTGTGCTGAGTTCACACAAATTTTGAGTAATTGGTTTGGTTCGGTATTTTCACTACCATTGAGTAAGTTACGTGTAGACCCTTGAGCTTTACTACAAACGCACTTATTACAAATTCCCATACGACAGCCATGTGTTGGCTTAAGGCCTTCATGTTCCAGACTTACCAAAATTGATTGGCCTTTTGGAATTGCAATGATCTTATTAGACTGGGTTAATGTGACATTTACATAACCCACTTCAGCCGTACTGTCCTGAGTTAAACTAAAAGCTTCTGTTAATACAGTCGGTGCTTTTTCAAAAAGCTGTTCCACTGTTGAAACGAAGCCAGAAGGCCCACACGCATATACAGTGCTATTTTCCAAATCATCTATTAATGCTAAATGCTCTGCATTTAAACGTTCATCATTTGGTGTTTCTTGTGTGTAGAAAACCTGATAACTAAAATTTGGGAATTGCTGTGCAACTTTTTCAAAGTATTCGATAAAAGCTGCATCTGAGCGTTGCTTTACCCAATATAAAAGCTGTACTTGAACTTTATCTAACTGCTGGCTTTGTTTAATCGCAGTGATTAAGCTCAACATTGGTGTAATACCACTACCCGCAGCCAGCATAATTAATTTCGGTGTTTCAATATTTTGTTGCATGTCACCATAAGGCTGACCAAGCTCAAAAATATCGCCAATTTGGCTTTCAGTCATAAACCAATTGCTGACGATACCATCTTCCACTTTTTTAATCGTTAAACGTAAATGTTGTTCATCAATTTGCGTCAAGCTATAAGTACGTTCATAGCGACGACCAGCAATTTCAACAATGACAGGATGATGCTGACCAGCAACACCCATTTTCACTAAGCGGTTACATTTTAATGTAAGGCTTACCATGTCATGAGCGACAAATTCTTTTTTTACAATTTGAACAAGCCCATGTTTTACAGACCATAAAGGATTAACTTTTTGTAGCCAGAAATTAGCCATTTCTTTATCAAAGATGGCTTGTGTCAATGAATTGAATAGAGAATTTCTCTTTTCGATTACTTGCATAGCTGGGGCTCTGTCGCTCTTTTTTAATTATTATACACATGTATATATATTTGTATATACACCCGTACTTTTAATTACAATTTCACAAGTTCAGCTTCTAAGGCTATAATCTTGTGAGTTTACAAATATATTGAACAGCATGACCCAATCTTCACTTTCTCAGAACCTGAATGACACACCTCTACAACAAGATGTCATTGAAATTAAAACAGCTACGCGTTCTGTGGGAAGAAAAGCGACAATTACTAAAGAAGAACTTTTTCAGGCTGCTCTAAATCTGATTGGCCCACAAAAGAGTATTGCTTCACTAAGTTTACGTGAAGTAGCACGAGAAGCTGGCATTGCGCCAAATAGTTTCTATCGGCATTTTAAAGATATTGATGAATTAGCAATTTCTTTAATTGACCGTGCAGGTATTGTTTTACGTAAAATTATCCGGCAGGCTCGCCTCCGTGCTTCTTTGCAAGAAAGTATTATTCGTAGTTCTGTCGATATTTTTCTTCAGCAATTAGATGCCGATGAAGGTAATTTAAGTTTATTACTACGTGAAGGTTTTACAGGCTCTACTTCTTATAAAGCTGCTGTTGATCGTCAATTAAACTTCTTCCAACAAGAACTGCAAGAAGATTTAATTCGTCTGGAGCGCCTAAATAACAATCATTTATATCATCCTGAACTCGTTGCAAAAGCAATTACGCAACTTGTATTTCACATGGGTGCCAAAGTGATTGATCTTCCAATTCATCAACGTGCGGAAGTTGCTGAGCAAACCATGATTATGATTCGAATGATTTTAGAGGGAGCTCGTCATTTGGATGAAGCAAAAATTCGTTAAAATCATCTAATGAATGGCTTGTTGATGAACAGGCCATTTTTTCCTCTAACTCCTCTATTTCCCAATAAAAATATAATTCACCAATTGAAGCGAATAGCTTGCGAGAGTATAAATAATTATTCCATTTGCTCTTTCTTCTATATTCCCAACGATCTCAGGGATCAACATGCAAAATTTGAATAATCGTCAAAGTCTGATTGCAAGCTACATTCTTATGGGCATCTTTTTGCTTTCGGTTATCCCATTACATCTATTAGCAAGTTTTTTTGCAGGTTTTCTTATTTATGAAATTATTATTAGTTTAAGCTCGGTTGTAGAGCGCTATATTGATGGTCAAAGAGCTCGTATTTTTATTAGTATTTTATTAAGTATTATTACCATTTCCCTGATTGGTTTTTTCATTACGAGTCTGATTAGCTTTGTTGTATATGACCTAAAAGGCGTCGGATTACATAGTATTAATGCCAAAGTCGATCAAACTCTATTGCATTTACAAGCTGAAATTGGCAAATATCTTCCGGGTTATATTCCCGATAGCGTGACGGAATTAAAAGACGAAATTTTCGCGTTTATGAAAGATAACGTGACCATATTAAAAAATACCAGTTCCGATATCTTACATAACTTCGTGACGATGGTTATGGGACTTATTATCGGTATTTTGGTGGCTATACATGGTTTTCATCACCGTAGTCCCCAACCTGTTTTTAAGTCTCTTCTGATTCAACGTATTCAAAAATTATCAATTTCATTTAAAAACGTTGTTTTTGCACAAATCAAAATTTCAGCTATTAATACGCTGCTCTTTATTTTATTTGCCTTTATTTTATTACCGCTTTGGGGAGTCCACCTTCCTTTTGCTAAAACTCTCACTATCTTGACCTTTATGTTTGGACTGATTCCAATTTTAGGTAATCTTATTTCTAATACTTTAACGTTTATTGCCGCTCTTACTGTTTCTCTGGGACTCGCAGGGGTAGCATTACTTTATCTCGTTTTGGTTCATAAACTCGAATATTTCATTAACGCTAAAATTATTGGACATAAAATCAATGCAAATGCATGGGAGATTTTATTAGCGATGCTGGTATTTGAGTCAATTTTTGGCTTAGGCGGTTTAATTGCAGCTCCAATTTTCTATGCATATTTAAAATTAGAACTTAAAGATGCTGGTCTCATCTAATTGAAAATCGATCTATAAAAAAAGCGCCCTCTAGGCGCTTTTTTTATTTTGAGTTAATTATGGCTTAACCACAACCAACACCTGAATCGCTTCTGGTGTAACAGTTAAACCATCAAGCAAGCTCAAGCCTTCTTTTTGCAGCTTTTGTAAACGATCAATTTCATCTTGACGGATACTTGGGTTGAACTGTTTTAGATAAGTTAAACGGTCAATTTCATATTGCCATTTATTGCCATAATGTTCTTTCGCTTGCTGCTGAAGCTGTGGCAAATCCACTTTCGCGATATCCAAAGCTTGTTTATAACGTTGCTCAATAATATCACGGCGAGCTTTAACCACCTGACGACAGCTATTGCCATCTAGGTGATGCAAATATGGTTTCAAAATTGTTGGATCAATTTTTTCAGACAAATCTTGACCATTTTCGCTTAATAACACGCGAATTAACTGCTTAGGCAAGCTCGATGGTAGATTCAACGCCTTAGGCGCAACTACATCGACTTTAAACCACACTTCAATTAATACTGAGCCCTGCTTTAACGCATTAGATTTGAGTACAGCAACATTAGTACTACCAAATGATTGCGTACGGATCATTTCCATCACACTTTCAATAAATGGATGCTCTAAAGTTAAATATTGGGCATCTTCACGAAGCTGAGCCTGATCACGATAGAACGTTGCTGTCATACCTTCTTCGTCTAGCGCCAAGCCTTGCACTTGCATTTGGTCTGTTGGACGAATAATCACAGTACCGTTACTTTGCTCATCAAAGTCGATATTGGTTGACGACATAAAACGCTTCACAAACATTGGTAGCGTTGTATTGTCATCATAATCTTCTAAAGCCTGAACAATCTTTTGTGCCACAACTGGACGACAAGAGTTATATTCAAGTAAACGGTCTCGGCCTGCTTGAAGTTCAGCTTCTAAAGCTTGACGTTGAACATTCACTTCTTCAAGCAAATCTTCAAATGTTTGGCCTTGGTCTGCAAGCAAACAGTCTTTTAATTCAACAATAAAGTTTTCTTGCAACGTTTGCGCTGTCGGCGAAATATTGCTGAAAATATTAAGTGCTTCATTGTACCAACGGAACATACGTTCTTGAGCTGTTCCAACAAGATATGGCACATGAATCTGAATACGGTTTTCTTGACCAATACGGTCTAGACGTCCGATACGTTGCTCTAAAACATCTGGGTTCGCAGGTAGATCAAATAAAATTAGATCACTGGCGAATTGGAAATTACGGCCTTCTGAACCAATTTCCGAACACAGTAGAATCTGTGCACCATAACTTTCTTCAGCAAAATAAGCAGCCGCTTGGTCACGTTCAAGTAAGCTCATTCCTTCATGGAACATTGCAGTACGGATACCTGCATGCAAACGCAATACATTTTCTAGAGCTTCAACAACAGGTCCACTACGCGCAATTAAAAGCACTTTTTTATGCTTGAGATCTTTGCGCAGAACTTCCATTACCCATAGTACACGTGGGTCATTTTGCATCCATGAACCATCAAGTTGTGCTTCTTCAGGCCACATCTGCTCACGCAGTTTTCCATCTTTTGACCAATCTTCTGGCGCTGGTAATGGGGCTGGCTGACAATCACGTCCTGGGAAGCCTTGAATTGCTTCACGCGTATTACGGAATAAAATACGACCTGTACCGTGACGGTCTAATAATTCGTGAATTGCTCTAAAACGCTGGTCAGGTTGGTCTTCAATAGTGTGACCTAACAAGCCTTCTAAAGCAGATAAATGCTCAGGCGTTAAAGGCTGATCAGACATGAGCACTTCAGCAATTTTTGCTGTCTGCTGGTATTGAGTTTCTTCATCTAAGAAGCGCTCTAAACTACTAAAACGCTGTGGATCAAGTAAACGTAAACGTGCGAAATGGCTTTCCACACCTAATTGTTCAGGTGTTGCAGTGAGTAATAAAACCCCTGCTGTATTTTCAGCTAATTCTTCAATTAAATCGTAGCGATCATTACCGCCTTCTTCTTCGCTCCACATCAAATGATGTGCTTCATCGACCACGAGCAAATCAAAACCAGCTTCTATGGCTTGCTCACGCAAATCATCATGGTCAACCATTAAGTCAACGCTGGCAATAATGCATTGCTCAGTCAAGAACGGGTTAAGTTCCGGATCATGTTCTTTAATAGATGCGGTACGTGTCAAATCAAACAGAGAAAATTGCAAATTAAAACGACGGCGCATTTCAATCATCCACTGATACTGTAAAGAATCAGGGACTAAAATAAGAATTCGTTCTGAGCGACCGGTTTTAAGCTGTTGGTGGATAATTAAACCAGCTTCAATTGTTTTACCCAAGCCCACTTCATCGGCAAGTAAAACACGAGGTGCAAAACGTTTACCAACTTCGTGTGCGATATAAAGCTGATGTGGAATTAAACCAACACGCGCTCCAACCATCCCACGTAGAGGACTATTCTGCATTTGTGCTTGCATAAGCATCGCTTCAATACGCAGGTCATACCACTCTTTATAGTCAACCTGACTTGCAAGCAAACGATCTAAAGGTTTCGACAACTGAATTTGCGCACCGATACGTGTTTCATTTAGCGCTTTACGATCTTGTTCACCATTTTCTAAGGTACGAACAACGTTGTAACGCAAAACACCATGTCGGTCTTCAACCGACTCAACAATCCACTTCTTACCTTCTTGATCTTGAACTTCATCATTTGTGTTAAAGATGATACGAGATAGTGGCGCATTATTACGTGCATATACACGTGTCTCATCACTTTTGGGGAATAAAATGCTGACAGATCTTTCATCTACATCAATAAGCACACCTAAACCGAGCTCAGTTTCTGTGTCTGATAGCCAACGTTGACCAATAGCATACTGCTGCAATTTTTCCACCTTTCTCTCAAGTTCGCACTACATATTGTACGATGCAAATTAGCTTATTTTTGCATCTTTTTATGTAGTCTTTAAAGCAAAATTTTGAAGCAAAAACCAATTAAATGACTTTGCTACAAAAAATCACGCATTAAAATTTTTACATTAAAACGGTACAGGACAGTCAAAAGTTAATGTTTCTGCTGTGACAGGATGATTAAAACTTAACTGTTTGGCATGCAAACATAAACGCGGAACAAGTTGTTGCTCCGGTGTTGCATACAGCGTGTCACCTACAATTGGATGTCCCAGATATTGCATGTGTACACGGAGTTGATGGGAACGACCCGTAATTGGTGTTAATTTCACACGAGTTACAGGCTGTCCCTGAATCTGAAAATGTTCTAGTACCTGCCAATGAGTTAAAGCAGGCTTGTTGTGAGAAGCGTCGACAATATGTAAAGGAGGTCGGCTTGGATCATAGATAACAGGAATATCTACAGTCCCCTCACCCTCTAAATGACCTGCGACAAGCGCTTCATATATTTTTGAAGTCTGACGATCTTGAAATTGACGAGCAATCGCACTTTGACCGCGCTTGGATAAACCAAATACCAAAATACCTGAAGTGTCTCGATCTAGACGGTGAATGAGCAAAGTTTTAGGCTCAATCGCAACCAACCTTGTCAAAACGCTATCATGTAAATCACCCTTACCAGGAACACTCAAGATGTCCGAAGGTTTATGAATCACCATAAAATCATCATCACGATAGATCAGATGTTCACTTAGAAAATCACTCAAAGTTGTATTCCCAAGGCAAGATGAAAAACAAGCGGGCAATAATAAAAAGCTTACGTCCGAATTACAATGCCGTTCGGGTAAATTAACAGCATAATTTGCAAATATTATGGATCATTTGCAGACTATAGTTAGTCAAGGCTTCAATAACTGCATAATATGCTGCAATGTCGGTGCTTGCATTACCTCTTCAGCGTTCAAGCTCGCACCATTCGCACGCCACAGTTCGATCAGATAATCCACAGCAGACTGATCTAAACCGTAGTTTCGTAAATCAATTTCAGGATGAATCTCCATGGGGTGTCGCCCCACCTGTTCAGCAATTGCCAATAAGATTCCTTTATCCGACAAAATATATTCAGACGGCGCACTTAAAGACCATAGGCGCATTAAGGTCTGTGTACTTAAATGTTTTATATGGTCAAAACTGATCTTTTCAACCCATTGGATATGTTGCTCTAGATTAGCCGCCAAGATCGCATCATTTACAATAGCTACATAATCAGTAATAGATAAAACAAGCTGCATGACTTGTTTAAACAGAGGTGACAAATCACCTACCATCACAACTTGGGCTTTAGCATTTGACGACAGTCGCTGCCCCAACTGCAACATGGTTTGCTGAAGCTGAGATGCATCAATAAAAATAACTGGAATTTCGAGGGCCTGTGCTCTTTTACTTAGCAATTCTAAATGATCGGCTAATGGCTGGTGCACCCAGTCAGGTGATTTCTCAAGTTCATTTAGCCCAACCATGAGCAAAATACTTTGCGTAGACTCAATCGGCCAATTTGAAGTATTTGCTGCTAATTGGATTTTTCGAGGTAAGGGATAAAACATTGTTCTCTACAGATATAAAAATAGCTCAAATTAAAAAGCCCGTTTAACACGGGCTTTTTTTGCTTACTTCATTTCAGCGAAAGTTTCTTTGGCAGCCTGAATTGTAAACGCAATATCTTCATCAGAGTGAGCAGATGAAATAAAGCCTGCTTCAAATGCTGAAGGTGCCAAGTTTACCCCACGTTTTAACATGCCATGGAAGAACTTTTTGAAAGCTTCAATATCACACGCCAACATAGAGTCAAAACTTGTAATATCTTCTTGGTCGGTAAAGTATAGACCAAACATTGCACCCGCTTGTTGAGTTTTAAAAGGAATACCTGCTTCATCAGCTGCGGCTTGTAAACCTGCAAGTAACTTTTCAAGTTGAGCAGATAAATTGCTGTAAAAATCTGGTTGACGCAAATGTTTAAACATCTCGATACCCGCACGCATAGCAAGTGGGTTTCCAGACAATGTACCTGCTTGGTATACGCCGCCTAAAGGCGCGATACATTCCATGATTTCACGTTTACCACCAAATGCACCAACTGGTAAGCCCGCACCAATAATTTTGCCTAAAGTTGTTAAATCTGGCTTAACGTTATAAACCGATTGAGCACCACCTAAAGCAACACGGAAACCTGTCATCACTTCATCAATAATAAATACAGATTTATATTCATCACACACATCACGAATGGCTTGTAAGAAACCGTCGATTGGTTTCACCATATTCATGTTACCCGCAACAGGTTCAATAATAACGCCCGCAATCTCATGACCAAATTTAGCAAAGCATTCTTTTAATGCTGCAATATCGTTGTAAGGTAACGTTAAAGTGTGTTTAGCAAAATCAATAGGAACACCTTTTGAAGTCGGTTCACCTTCACCTAAAGTGAGTAAGCCCGAACCTGCTTTTACTAAAAGTGAGTCTGAATGCCCGTGGTAACAACCTTCAAACTTCACAATCTTGTCACGGCCAGTGTAACCACGCGCTAAACGAATAGCCGTCATAGTCGCTTCTGTACCAGAGTTCGTCATACGTACCAATTCAATTGATGGCATGATTTCACAAATAATATCTGCCAGCGTTGTTTCGTGTACGGTTGGTGCACCAAAACTTAAACCATCTTCTGCGGCTGTTTGCACTGCTTTAATAATTTCTGGATGAGCATGACCCAAAATCATTGGTCCCCAAGAACCAACATAGTCAACATAACGCTTACCATCTACATCCCATAAATAAGCACCTTTTGCTTTCTCGATGAAAACAGGTGTTCCTCCAACGCCATTAAAGGCACGTACCGGAGAGTTCACACCACCTGGAATGTGTTTGCTGGCTTGTTTAAATAACTGTTCTTGCTTTGGAGATAAACTCATGGAAATGCTCGTCTTAAATATCTAAAAAATAATTTTGAAAGCTTAAGAAAATAATTGTGCCCACGCTTGTACACGGGCAGGAATTTCAGCAGTTGATCGGCCTAATATATCACTAATGACTGCACACAGGTCAGCCCCAGCCTCAATCACAGGCTTTGAGTTTTCAACCGTTAAACCACCAATCGCACAAATTGGTAAATCATATTGGGCTGCTGCTTGCTTAATCACATCGATACCCACATTACCTGCTTCAGGTTTTGTAGAGGTCGCGTAGACTGCACCAAATGCAATATAAGTCGCGCCATCTGTAATTGCTTTTTGTGCAAGCTCTAAAGAATTTAGGCAAGTACGACCGATAATAACACCTTCCGGTAATTGCGATTTTGCATCGGTAATTTCGCCATCACTTTGCCCTAAATGCACACCTAATCCAAACTGAGCGGCCAGTTTTAGGTCATCATTAATCACAAAAGGAACCTGATATTTTTCACATAAAAGTTTGATTTGTTCGACTTCAGCAGGCTGGTCGGCTTTGTCTATTTTCTTACGGCGGTACTGCAAAATTGCGACCTGTTTGGTAGCGAGCGCGGCATCTAGTTTTTCTAATAATAATTGGATTGGGTCATCGTTGGTAATGAGATATAAACCGCGCATACTCTACTCTCGTTTTAAAAAACTTCGCTAGTATAACGGATTTATAGAACATCATAAGTACCGATTGATATAGGCTTACCAGTACCAATCGGTATATTAAAATTAGAAAGTAAATATTAGCTCAGAATTTTGTCGTGCTTACGGTCAACCAAACTCAAACGACCACGTGCAACATCAGACAACATTCGCCAATCAGAAATAAAGCTATAGAAAGGTTGTTTAAAACTGGCAGGCTTATTTTTTTCAAACACAAAATGTCCAACCCATGCATTTGCATAACCCGCTACCAAACCATAGAGCACATATTTGGCTTGTTTTTTACGAATGGCTTTAGAAAAAAAGTATAGACCAATGCTACTGCCCACCACATGTAAGCGTCTGCTCATGATGTTACGGTGTTCAGTTAAATAAAAATGATAAAATTCCTGATAGTTTTTAATCGGCAATTCAAACTCTGGCTGAGCTTCATGGTTAAAATTCACTGGTGCATTCACGATCATCTTCCTGATTTTTATTTGATCAAAACATCACCTGATTGTACACCTAAATAAAAGTGTAGCGTCATATGTTTGATTGTAACTTTCTCTATCAAAACCATTATTTTTAGCACTAAGCTATTATACTTATTCAAGATAGTTTAAATACCTGATTCAGGGAGATATATTATGGTCGAAGTCGAGCTAAAGTTTCAGTTACCTGAATCGAAGAAAAAAACTGTCCAGCAATACTTAAAAAAACATAAAGCAAAGAATATTCACTTACAGGCAAAGTATTACGATACCCCTGATCGTTTACTTGCAAAAAATGGCATGGCCCTACGTCTACGTAAAGAAGATGATCAATGGGTACAAACATTTAAAGCCGCAGGGCAAAGCCACCTACACCGTGTTGAAGAAGAAATTCATTTAGGTGTGTGTGACCAAGAGCCCAACTTAAACCTTGAGCTATATCAAGATAATAAAGTCATAACTGATTTAATTAATACAGCTCTAGGTAAAGAAGCCGAAAAGTTAAGTTTGCAATTTGAGACGGATGTACAACGTACTTATCATGTATTTGAAGCAGACAATACAGCTATTGAAGTTTGCCTTGATGACGGTGTCGTAAAAACAGCAGATGCACAAAGTGTAATTTGCGAAGTTGAGTTTGAACTCAAGCAAGGCGCAGTGAAAACGCTCATTCAGTTTGCACAGCAATGGATTAATCGTTATGCCCTTTGGCTTGATGTAAGAAGTAAAGCCGAGCGTGGTAATTTATTAGCACTGGGGCAAGCAGCCTCACCTGCTGTTCATGCTAAAGCGCTGACATTAAATAAAGATATTACTGCTGAACAGGCCCTCAAAAAGATTGTTGAAAACTGTTTAGGACAATTTTTACCAAATATGGCTGCAATTGCCGATGGTGTTGCCGAAGCTGAACATATTCATCAGGCGCGTGTGAGTTTGCGCCGTTTACGTAGTGCACTTAAGCATTTTTCTGGCTGGTCAAGCGAGTTAAATCCCCTTTGGGAAGAACAAATTGCCGAGCTTTTTCGCCAGCTTGGCGACACTCGTGATGAAGATGCTATTCGTACTGAAGTGTTACCTACTATTCAAAAACATGGCTCACCTGAGCTTTTACTGCCAGTTTCAGCACAGCCCACAAAGGAACTCTCAACACTCTTTACTTCTGCGGACACGATTAAGCTATTACTCGATTTATTAGCATTTGCGTATTCAGAAGAAGATTCAAAGAACAAAACAGGTGGCTTAAAAAAACATATTAAAAAGAGTTTAGATAAGCTACATCATAAAGTGATCAGTAATGCTGAACATTTCTCTGAACTTGAAGTTGCTGAACAGCACAAAATACGAAAGCAAGCTAAACAGTTACGTTATTGTGTTGAGTTTATTTCAAGTCTTTATCCCGACAAGAAAGTACAGCAATATTTAAAACAGCTACAACCAGTACAAAATACCTTAGGTCACTATAACGACTTATTTATTGCAGAAGGTATTTTCAATAAAGTTGTCGAAAATGACTCGTCTTTCTGGTTTGCTCTAGGCTGGGTAAAAGCAAAACAGCCTCACCTACAAAAGCGCTCGGCAAAAGCTTTACAAACTTTTAGTCAGGCTGAAACTTTCTGGTAATTTATAAAAAGTCGCTGCGTGTTTACAGCGACTTTTTATCGATACTTACCAAATACTTTCCATACACCGTTATCTGCTAACGGATCACTATAGCTATCACTACGTTGCTTTCTTGGCTTATCGCGAGCATCGACCAATTTAAAATGTGGCTCAACTCCTAACACAATACCATTGGTGTAAAACCGTGAACGTGTATATTCGCTTTGCCCATGCTGGAATACATAGGTTCTTAAGTCGATGAACTCACGATGAGCAACCAAAGCCGCAGTATCATCGCTCTGCAACCATTCTTGCATCGTAAAAATCTGGTCTGTTTCGAACTGTCCGCATTTTTCAATAAGACTCGCAACACCACGGAAAGTTTTAGATTCTTTTGCGCGTGTTTTATTAATCCGAATTCGGTCTACATGAAAAAAGAATAGCGGTAAATTTAAATGGCTTGGCAAATGAATCGCATCTGGTAATTCATCTTCCATAAATGGCTGAAAAAGTTCTTGTGCCCTTTCAATTAGCCCCTGCCATTGCTGGTAATAATTTTCGACTTCTTCTTGCAACCCATAATAAATTGGCAGCCCTTCAACATGTTCTAAATATTGAGGGGGGAAAATATGCTGGCGTAATAAAGCAATGTCTGTTTTTAAACTTTGAATCGCAATTGCATCTTGCATATTAGTCTCTCCTACCAATACTTAGGCTATTTACAGACTAAGTCAAAGGTTTTGTTTCCGCAAGCGTTTGCCTATAATAAGCAGCTCTATTTTTGCGGGAATAAGTCATGTCTCAAAAGATTAATGCAACAGATATTACTGAAGAAGAAGCATTAAATGCTGTTTTCTTTGAGCGTGCGGATGAATTCATTAAACAAGCCAATGATTTTTGTCGCCCGCCAAAAGGTGAAAAGCCTGATCCAGCCGAGCTGCGTGGTCAAGTAAGTGCCGCAATGTTGTTTGCGAGTGCGCGTTTTAACACATGGGTAGCAGCAAATAATTTTAAAGATGGCGAAGAAATGCGCGCTGCTAAAGATCAAGTCATGTCTTATCTTGTGCAACAATTTCAAATGATGCTTGAAGATAACTTTGATGAATATTGTGAACAGTTCGAAAATTATTTACGTTTCCGTAAAAATGAAGATTTTCACGCGCATAAACATGATCATTAAGATGATTTAAATAGCCAAATAAAAAGCCACAATTTAGTGGCTTTTTATTTAAAAGAAGACTTTATTTTTTTGCTGCCTGACCATATTGATCAGCCATAACTTCAACTAAATGTTCAAGTTTAATATACTTTTTAATGACTTTATTTACGTCTGCAACAGTCAGTTTAGTCAGCTCTAGATCATGTCGAATTCGATCTTGTAATGTTTTATCAGACTCGAGCTGAAGATTTAACATACCATGAATATTACGTTCATCTTCTAATGCCGTAACTCGTTTCTTCATGATATCTGCTTTAGCAGCTTCAAGCTCTTGCTCAGTCACACCTTTTTTCAACAAGTCATTTAATACTTTGTGTATTGAAGCAGAAACTTGCGCTGAACGACCCGAAGTATAATTTGCGCTAATGCTTAAGGCTCCAACATTCGTATCACGATCAAGCTGTAACCCACTTCCAAAACCATACACTAATGCATTTTTCTCACGAAGCTCTTGAGCCAAACGTGATGAAATTTGAGACTCACCTAAAATATAGTTGAGTAAAATTAAAGCAGATGCATCAGGATGATTTTTCCCGACTGGTAGAGCGAGCACACTTTGGTAGCTACCAAATTCACGCTGCTCAGATAAAACATGCACTTGCTGAGCCGGAAAATCTACATGATCAATCAAGATTTTTTGATAAGGCTGCTTCCCATTCCAACGTCCAAACTCCTGATTAAGTAATTTCTGCATTTTTTTCGCATCAAATTTACCCGTAATGGCAATTTGAGCGTGGTTCATTGCAAAGAAACGCTCATACAACTCTTTCACTTGCTCTTGAGTTGCATTCTTCAATTGCTGTTTTGCCAGTTCAGGTTCAAAGTGATAGCGCAAATCACCCGGTTGATATTCTTCAAGCAAACGTGAAAGTGTTAAGCCTGCTACTACATCTGGCTCGGTATAAGGACGATCTAGACTTGATAAACTCTGTGATTTAATTAAATCAAATTGAGATTGCTCAAATTTCGGATTTTTCATCACATCAAGAACAAACTTAAAAAACTCATCAAATTTTTCTGATTTAGACTGAATGTTAATGGTCATGCCATTGCCATCGGCACTTGCATAGGCCGCACCACCTGCATCAATCGATTTATCAGCAATATCTTGCAAACTGTATTTATCAGAACCACGTAGTAATAAATATGAGGTTAAATCGACGACCGTACCTTTATTAAATAAAGATTTTTCTGTCCCGAAATCCATTGTAATCGTTGCATAAGTGCGATCATCACGTGTTTCGACTGGGAATAAAGCGTACTTCATTCCATTTTTCAGTTTTCCACGAATAATCTTTTTCTCATTACTTTCTACATATTGTTTTGAAGCTTTTAAAAACTCTGTCACTTCTTGTTGATAAGCTTTCGGGTCTTTTAAAGGCTCTGCCTTTGCTTCTACCTGATCGAGAGTTTTAGGTGCCTCTTTTGAATTTTGCTGTTGAGCTTTTTTCTGGTCTTCAGGTGTTGGTAAAATATCACCATCAATACGATGATCAGCAACAAGGAACTGTTTTAAAGTTTGATTTACTTGATCTAACTTAACATTTGCTACTGAATCTAAATCTTTAAAATATTGATCCCATTGCCCACCAGCGACAGTGTAATCACTCAAACGTGACCCAAGTGCTACTGCATCTTTAGTGATTAAATCGCCTTGTGTTTTCATTAAACTCTTAACACGATTTAACTCAACTTCAGTGAAAGGCTTCCCTTTCTCAATACCTGCAAGCAAAGAACTCTCAACTTTTTTAGGGTCATTACTTGGCGCATAAATGGCACCCAGAAATACCACATTAAAATCTTGATCTAACCAAGTACTCGCCTCAACATTGGTGGTAATACCTGTTTCAACCATGTTCTGATATAAATGACCACTTGGTTGCATGGTATATAACAAAGGAGCTAACGCGAGTGTCGGCTGAATTTTGGTATTTTTACCATTCATATAGATATGGAATTTAGCGAGATCACTCCCCTTTTTCACCACAAACTGACGATCTTTTATTTTTGTAGAGTCAAGCACAGGAATCTGTACAGTCTTCGGGACTTCTCTTGCCGCAATTGGACTAAAATATTGATCAATTGTTTTTAAAACATCTGTTTTATCAAACTTACCTGAAATCACCATGACTGCATTATTGGGTGCATACCAGCTACGATAAAAGCGGTCTAGCTCAGCCATTTTAATCGATTTAAGCTCAGGTAAATCCCCAATCGGTAAACGACCTAAATATTGATTACCATAAGCCGATTTCC
This sequence comes from Acinetobacter sp. WC-141, assembly GCF_000313935.1. Lineage (GTDB taxonomy): Bacteria > Pseudomonadota > Gammaproteobacteria > Pseudomonadales > Moraxellaceae > Acinetobacter. The sequence continues at coordinate 64,068 of NZ_AMSS01000088.1, forward strand.
ACATTTGATCCATCAAGACAGCAAATGGCTGATCCATACGGACTTCGCGTTCACGTTTTACGATTTCAATTTCTGAAGGAACAAACTTTTCTTGTAAAACTAATTTATCCATACGTTCCGATTCAAGATACAGCACTTGATCTAGTGCAGTCTTTTCTGGACGAACGATATTGGTATATTTGGTCGAATAATAATCTGTGCTGGCGTTCGTCATTAACGTATATTGATCTAAACGACGCTGGAATTCTTCCCCTTTAACGTTCTTGGTGCCCTTAAAAGCCAAGTGCTCAAGCAAATGAGCTAAGCCACTTTTGCCTTGGGGGTCATTTAATGAACCTGTTAAATAAATGGTATTAATAAAGATTTTATTTTCTTTGTCATTCGGTGCAAGTACAACCCGAAAGCCATTATCTAATTTATATTCCTCAATATTTTGCTTACTTTTTACTAATGTAGTTTGTGCCCAAGACGCAGCACTTAAACCAAGAATACACAGGGAGAGAGTCAGTTGTTTAAACTGCATAAACATATAAATACCAATTAATTTGAATAATAAAAAATCAATAGTTGTGGGGCTATAGTAGGAAATTTAAGCTGACTTTCATAGTAAAGTTTTGAAAAAAAAGCCGTTTATTTAAACGGCCTTATATTTTAAGGAAAAATTTCAGCTTGCATATAAAGTTTCCCATAACCTGAAATTTCAATACGATCTTCAGACAGGATATTGCAATATAAAACCCCACCGCGGCTAGAAGCCTGATAAGCCATAATATTATTTTTGCCCAGCTTTTCTGCCCATAACGGCGCTATAGCAGTATGGATTGAGCCTGTAACAGGGTCTTCATCAATACCAGCGACAGGAGCAAAATAACGAGAAATGCAGTCATATTGCAGGTCGGCTTTTGAAGTTATTGCCACGTCCATACCTGTAGTTGTAATTGCAGTCCGTTTACCTAAATTTTTGAGTAAGTTCATGTCAGGTTGTTCATCTAATACATCTTGAACTGACTCATATTCAACAATGTAAGCTTGAACATTTTGATAAACGGCTTTAAAGGGCTTAGTTAATGCCTCACGTAAAACAGCCGGATAATCTTCGACTTGATGAGCTTTACGAATCGGAAAATCCATTCTGATTTTGCCATCATCATCTTGATGAACGATAAAAAGACCTAAGTTTCGTACATGAAAATTAATCGTCTTCTTGTCAGTAAAATCTTTAAATATTACAAAAGCGCTAGCCAGTGTGGCATGCCCACAAAAATCGACTTCAACCGTTGGCGTAAACCAACGAATTTCATAATTTTCAGCATCTATAATTTTTACAAAGGCAGTTTCAGATAAGTTATTTTCAAGTGCTATCTTCTGCATTAGCTCTTCATTTAGCCATTCTTTTTCAACAACGATAGCAGCGGGATTGCCACGAAATAACTCTTTTGTAAAAGCATCGACTTGATACATTTTCATGATATTTAACTCTTATAATTTAGCTCATTTTCTTCAATTTTTTTAAATATAAACAGACATAGATTTTAAAAAATTAGCATCACAGTCATCATTCACTCGTAAAAAAACGACCCAATCAAATTGATTGGATCGTCTCTTACAGTGTATTAGTGATGTGTTAATTCAATTTCATCTTCACTGTTTAATATGTCTTTATCTGTCTGGCCCATCAATTGACTGGTCACAACACCAGCAGTCATCGAACCATTTACGTTTAACGCAGTACGGCCCATATCAATGAGTGGTTCGATTGAAATAAGAAGTGCAACTAAAGTCACAGGTAAGCCCATAGCGGGAAGAACAATCAGCGCAGCGAAAGTCGCACCACCACCTACTCCGGCAACACCAATTGAACTTAAGGTCACAATACCCACTAACGATGCAATCCACATTGGGTCTAATGTGTTAATTCCCATGGTTGGCGCAACCATAACTGCTAGCATTGCTGGATATAAACCCGCACAACCATTTTGACCAATGGTCGCACCAAAAGAAGCAGAGAAACTTGCAATAGATTCAGGAATACCTAAACGGCGAGTTTGCGCTTCAATACTCAGTGGAATACTGGCAGCGCTTGAACGGCTGGTAAATGCAAAAGTCAGAACAGGAGCAACTTTTTTAAAGAACTTAAGTGGAGAAACACCTGTCAGGGTCAAAATAATGGCATGCACAACAAACATGATGGCTAAACCTAAATAAGATGCCACCAAGAAGCCGCCTAAGTTTAAGATATCTGCGACATTCGAACTTGCCACAACTTTGGTCATAAGCGCAAAAACACCGTAGGGTGTTAATGTCATAACGAGACGAAGCAACTTCATGACCCAAGACTGTAAAGTCTGGATTGCGGTTAAAATACGCTGACCTTTTTCTTCATCATCTTTCATTAGGTTGAGCGCTGCTATCCCTAAAAAGACAGCAAAAATAACCACACTAATAATTGAAGTTGGGTTGGCACCAGTTAATTCAGCAAATGGATTACTTGGAATAAAGGAAAGAATAAACTGCGGTACACTTAAATCGGTAACTTTACCCACATAATCTGTATTAATGGCAGTTAAGCGTGCAGTTTCAGCAGCGCCTTGCACCAAACCTTTCGCCGTTAAGCCAAACAGGTTAGTAACAAATACCCCTACCAATGCAGCAATGAGCGTTGTAAAGAGTAAAGTGCCGATCGTATAAAAACTGATTTTGCCTAATGACGATGCTTGGTGTAGTTTTGCAACCGCTCCCAAAATAGACACAAATACCAAAGGCATAACAACCATTTGTAAAAGTTTTACATAGCCGTTTCCAACGATATTAAACCAGCTAATAGATTCAGCAAGAATCGGATGGCCACCGCCATAAATCAAATGTAGTCCTAAACCAAACACCACACCGAGAATTAAGCCAGCCAGAACTTTTTTCGATAAGCTCCAATCTGTTTTACGTGTTTGGGCGAGTAAAAATATTAACCCGACGAAAACCACAATATTGATGATTAAGGGTATATTCATTCCCAAACTCCAAATTATTGCTTGTGTCATCTTTCAAGGGGGCATATTTGACCATAGCCGGCCTATATAAACTACCCTTTTCCACAATTTTATAGCATCAAGATGATTACAAACTTGCGTGAGAATATAAAATGACTTTTAAATACATATATATCACTTTTAATTTATAAATTACGTAGGATATTTATGTATAAAAATCAACCTCTACCTAAGCAACCTTTAATTCAAATTGTTGCTCAATAAAATAAATAAACTGCTTTAAATTGCTTCCCCAGGTTTCTGGTGACTGGGCAACTAAATATGTAGTGAAATAAGCAGATTCAGTATTTAGATCAAAACAATTGACTGACACTTTATCTGCAACTTTTGTGAGATATGACTTCGGTAATAAAGCAAAACCCACTCCCAGCTCTACACAGCTCACGATTCCATCCAGACTTCCCATTTCCATAATTTGCGAGGGTGGAATACTAAAGTCATTCAAGAAAAGCTCTATGGCATGTCGATATGAGCAACCTTGTCGAAAGGCAATAAATCTAGTTTTTGCAAGGGTTGCCATGTCTGGAAAGCTTTCTTGTTGCTTAGGACAAACCAGAACCAGCTCTTCATGCCACACAGGAAAACTATATAACTCAGGAATAGAATGTTTAGATGCCATAAAAGCACAGTCTAATTCACCCTGATGTACTGCATTTAATAAATAACGCGTCGGATGAGTTTGGAGCTCAATGGGTAAAGTAGGATATTGCTGCATACATTGATTGAGTAACTGTGGCAAACGTATTGCGGCAGTTGTCTCCATGCTTCCAAGGCGAATTATTTCAGTAGGATCAACTCCACCTTCTTGAAAGATCTTCTTAGCTTTATTGTGTAGTGCAATCATTTGAACAGCATAACTATGTAGCTGTTGTCCGGCATTCGTTAAAGTCACAGGATTATTACGATTGAATAAAATCACCCCTAACTCTTCTTCAAGTTTTTTTATATGACTCGTAATGTTCGATTGAACCGTATACATTTTTTGCGCAGCTAATGAAAAACTTCCACTCTCTGCCACTGCTAAAAAAAACTCTAGAGACTTAAGCAACATACTACTATCTCAAAACAAGATAACTACAATCATATTAAATCATTTTTAATGATGAAGAAACTCGCTTTTAATAATAAAAAAATTGAGCGTCTTCTCATGTCTACGTTTTATCGAATGAGCTTACTTGTCTTTTTGGCAACTTGTTTGGGAATTGGTGTTTTTAGATTTTCCTATACTGCGCTTATGCCCATCATGATCGAGCAATACCATTGGACCCATGATTTTGCCAGTTACTTAGGCAGTGCAAATTTATTGGGATATCTCATAGGTGCTTTATTGGCGTTATTGAGTATTAAAGAAAAGTACATTCCATTCATGATCGTACTCTCAACTATTGCGGGTAGCGTCAGCCTACTAGGCTGTTCATTCATGGATATGCCTCTGGCATGGTTTATTTTCTGGCGTACGATTTCAGGTATTGCTGGAGGCTTACTTATGATTTTAGCCCCTAGCTTTGCGATGAAATACATTCCAGCCAATCAAAGATTAAAAGTTAATTTTTTAGGATTTAGCGGGATTGGTGTGGGCGTTTTATCTGCCACTATTATTATTCCCCTACTTAAAAATATGCCTGTGCAGTATGTTTGGGATATTTTTGCTAGTCTTTCTCTATTAGGAAGCTTAACTCTTTATCAATTATTAAGCACTAATAAGGCTCAGATGATTAAGCCGCATTCTACAACGCTGCAAGTCTCCCAAAAATCACGTTTAGGCCTTGTCATTATTATTGCCTATATGTGTAGTGCCTTTGCCTATATTCCACATTCTTTGTTCTGGATGGATTATTTATCTGGGACTCTGCATTTTCCATTACAGCAAAGGAATTTATTTTGGGTTCTCTATGGAGTGGGAAGCTGCATTGGTGCATTTGTCGCTTATTGCTTAAGCCGAATAGTGGGATATATACAGGCGATTAAATGGTTATATGGCATTTACTGCCTAGCCGTTGTTTTACCTTTCCTTTCACAGACCACTTCTTTACTCGCCCTATCTTCTTTTCTGACCGGCTTACTGACCCCCGCAACGGTGTTTATTAGCTCTTATAGCTTGCTACAGATTTATGAACAGCGTTATCAAAAGCTCTGGAGTCTTGCCACGATTGGGTTTGCTAGCACTCAGCTTTTAGGTGGCGTAGTCATTAGTACTTTGCATCATTTGCATTGGTCTTATGCCCACCTCTTTCTTTTGGGTGGAATCGTTCTTCTCTTTGCAATTTGCCTTTTACTACCTGTACGCCCTTCTTTCACCTCAACTCTCGGAGAAACCGAATCATGAAAACTCTGCTCTTTCCTTTATTTCTAGTTGCTTTCGTTCTCGTTATTCAGGCCCTAGATCAGAGTTATCAAAAGAAAATCGGTCTTATTAAAACTCCGAAACATCCCGAATTTATGCAATAAAAAAAGCCCTCAACTGAGGGCTTGCTTATACAAGATTTTTCAATCTTCCATATGTTTTATAATCGCACCACCAAATTCAGAGCAACGTAACAAGGTTGCACCTGGCATTAAACGCTCAAAATCGTAAGTTACGGTTTTAGCGGCAATCGCTCCTGAAATCCCTTTAATGATCAGATCAGCAGCTTCTGTCCAACCCATATCACGTAGCATCATTTCCGCAGAAAGAATGATAGAACCCGGGTTTACTTTATCCTGACCCGCATATTTAGGTGCAGTACCATGCGTCGCTTCATAAACTGAAATTGCACCACCAATATTTGCACCCGGTGCAATACCAATGCCGCCTACTTCTGCCGCTAAAGCATCGGAAATGTAGTCACCATTTAAGTTAAGCGTTGCAATAACAGAGTAATCGGCGGGACGCATTAAAATTTGCTGTAAAAACGCATCTGCAATCACATCTTTAATGATGATGTCTTTACCAGTTCTCGGATTTTTAATTTTAACCCATGGGCCACCATCAATCAGCTCACCGCCAAAACGATCTAGAGCCAGCTCATAACCCCACTCTTTAAATGCCCCTTCGGTGTATTTCATGATATTGCCCTTGTGAACAAGGGTCACAGAAGGCTTGTCATTTTCAATTGCAAACTGAATGGCTTTACGCACTAAACGCTGAGAACCTTCTTTCGATACAGGTTTAATTCCAATGCCACATCCCTCAGGGAAACGGATTTTCGTCACACCCATTTCTTCTTGAAGAAATCTAATTACTTTTTTAGCTTCTTCAGAATCGGCCTTCCATTCAATCCCTGCATAAATATCTTCCGAGTTCTCACGGAAAATCACCATGTCAGTTAATTCTGGGTGTTGAACTGGAGAAGGAACACCTTCAAACCAACGCACTGGACGTACGCATACATACAAATCTAACTCTTGGCGTAAGGCAACGTTGAGTGAACGAATACCACCACCTACGGGGGTGGTTAAAGGACCTTTAATGGATACAACAAACTCACGAAGCGCTTCAAAAGTTTCTTCTGGCATATAGCTGCCATAAATTTTATTTGCTTTTTCACCGCAATACACTTCCATCCATTCGATCGAACGTTTGCCACCGTAAGCTTTTAAAATAGCAGCATCTACGACTGCTTTCATGGTTGGTGTAATATCCACACCAATACCATCACCCTCAATGAAAGGAATAATTGGATGATTTGGTACGTTCAGTGACAGGTCTGCATTTACTGTAATTTTGTCGCCATCTGCAGGAACCACAATCTTCTGATAACCCATTGTGTGTTTTCTCCCTTTTATAATATTTAATTAACTAAAAATAATTATCGATACACAATACTTTCAACGCTTCTTAACGCATAATAGCTTAATTGAATTTAATCATTTTTGGGATTTATATGAGAAATAATAAAATTTCTCACTTAAATAAACCTCAATGTTTTCTCTAGTTATTTGAAAGAAGAAGCCATTTTTTATGAAAATTGTCATTCTCAACAAACCATATGACGTTCTCTCCCAGTTTCGTAAAGACGAAGCGCATATGACCGTCTCTGACTTTGTTGATGACCCGACTTTGCGTTTGGCAGGCCGTCTTGATATGGACTCTGAGGGTTTAGTTTTTTTAACCGATCATGGTGGTCTGAATCAGTTCATTACCAACCCTGCGAATAAAAAATACAAAACCTATTTAGTTCAAGTTGATGGCGATGTAACTGAAGAAGCGCTTGAGCAGCTTCGTAAAGGTGTAGAACTTAATGATGGTATGACGCTTCCTGCCACAGCCATTAAAGTAAGTGAGCCAGAATGGTTATGGGAACGTAACCCACCTGTACGTTTTCGTGCAAATATTCCAACATCTTGGATCGAAATTTCAATTTGCGAAGGCCGCAACCGTCAAGTTCGTCGTATGACTTCTGCGGTTGGTTTTCCAACTTTACGTTTAATTCGTACTAAAATTGGTTCAATTGATCTAGTTCAACTCGGCTTAAAACCAGGCGATGTTAAAGAAATTGAACCTTTGCTTTACCCTGACTTTAAAGATGTTCCAGCTGAAGAACCTTATCGTTCACGTTCATATGTGAAAAAACCAGGTGGTACTGGCGGTAAACCAATGGTTCGTAAGAATAAAGATGGTTCTGCGAAAAAGTCTGGTACAAAACGTATTTGGCAGATGGATGAAAGTGAGAAGCCGCGTCGTAAGACCAACGGTACAACTCGTCCAAATGCTAAAGCCCCACGTGGTCGTGGACGCAATGCTCGATAAGATCTAAATTTTCAAAGCTCACCTAGGTGGGCTTTTTTAATGCCTTTTATTTTTATAAAAATAAAAAAGCCGGTGTATAAACACCGGCTTTTGAGCTATTTACTAACGAATTAGTAATTAAGCTTCAACAGTTGCAAGAGCTGCATTAAATGTAGCACTTGGACGCATTACAGCATCTACTTTTGCTTTATCAATTGCATAGTAACCACCGATGTCAGCTGGTTTACCTTGTACTTGAGCAAGTTCAGCAACAATCTTCTGTTCTTCTTCAGCTAAAGTTTTTGCAAGAGGAGCAAATTTAGCTTTTAACTCAGCATCTTCGTCTTGTGCAGCAAGCGCTTGAGCCCAGTAAAGTGACAAGTAGAAATGGCTACCACGGTTGTCAATCTCCCCTGTACGGCGTGATGGTGACTTACCATTGTCAAGTAACTTGTCAGTCGCTTCATCAAGAGTCTTCGCAAGCAACTTAGCACGAGCATTATTTTCTTTAATACCCATTTCTTCTAAAGAAGCCGCTAAAGCAAGGAACTCTCCAAGTGAATCCCAACGTAAATGGTTTTCTTCAACAAGCTGTTGTACGTGTTTTGGCGCTGAACCACCTGCACCAGTCTCGTACATACCACCGCCCGCCATAAGCGGAACAATGGACAACATTTTTGCAGAAGTACCAAGTTCCATAATCGGGAACAAGTCAGTTAAGTAGTCGCGTAAAATGTTACCAGTCACAGAAATAGTATCTAGACCACGTACTACGCGTTCAAGTGTGTAACGCATTGCACGTACTTGAGACATAATCTGGATATCAAGACCAGTCGTGTCATGATCTTTTAAGTACTTTTGTACTTTTTTGATCAATTCATTTTCGTGTGGACGGTACGGGTCAAGCCAGAAGATTGCAGGCATGCCTGAGTTACGTGCACGAGTTACTGCAAGTTTTACCCAGTCACGAATCGGAGCATCTTTAACCTGACACATACGCCAGATATCGCCTTCTTCAACATTTTGAGTCAATAACACTTCACCAGTGTCAAGATCGGTAATGTTTGCAATACCAGCTTCTGAAATTTCAAAAGTCTTGTCGTGAGAACCGTATTCTTCAGCTTTTTGAGCCATCAAACCAACGTTCGGTACAGTACCCATAGTCTTCGGATCGAAGTTACCATGCCACTTACAGAAGTTGATCATTTCTTGGTAAATACGGGCAAATGTTGATTCTGGCATAACGGCTTTAGCATCATATTGCTTACCATCAGCACCCCACATTTTACCACCAGCACGGATCATTGCTGGCATAGAAGCATCAACGATGATGTCGTTTGGTGAGTGGAAGTTAGTGATGCCTTTTGCCGAGTCAACCATTGCAAGTGCAGGACGGTGTTCTTGACAAGCATGTAAGTCTTCAATGATTTCTTCACGTAATGACGTTGGAAGAGTTTCGATTTTCTCGTATAACCCAGCCATACCGTTATTAACGTTAATACCTAATTCGTCAAATAACTTACCATGTTTTTCGAAAGCTTCTTTGTAATAGATTTTCACACAGTGACCGAAAACAATCGGGTGTGAAACTTTCATCATTGTCGCTTTTACGTGTAAAGAGAATAAAATTCCTGCTTCTTTACAATCATCAAGTTCTTTTTCATAGAAATCACAAAGTGCTTTCTTGCTCATGAACATTGAGTCAATAATTTCGCCTTCTTGAAGCGCAACTTTTGGCTTAAGAACAATGCTCTTACCACTGTTCGTGATAAGTTCCATTTTCACATCACGTGCGCGATCAAGTGTCATTGATTTTTCGCCATGGTAGAAGTCACCTTCTTCCATATGTGAAACGTGAGTTTGTGACCACTGTTTCCACTCGCTCATTGAATGAGGGTGTTTTTTCGCATAGTTTTTAACTGCTGCTGGAGCACGGCGGTCAGAGTTACCTTCACGAAGGACAGGGTTTACTGCTGAACCAAGGCACTTACCATAACGAGCTTTGATTGATTTTTCTTCTTCGGTTGCAGGATTTTCCGGATAATCAGGAATTGCATAACCTTTTGATTGAAGCTCTTTGATACATGCAGTTAATTGCGCAACAGACGCACTAATGTTCGGGAGTTTGATAATGTTAGTATCTGGATCTTGTGTAAGACGACCAAGCTCTGCAAGGTTGTCGGATACCTTTTGCTCTTCACTTAGGTAATCAGCGAATTCTGCGAGCACACGTGCAGCTACAGAGATGTCACTTTTAATAATCTCGATGCCAGCTGGCTTAGTAAAGGTCTCAATGATCGGCAGTAGCGAATAGGTCGCCAATAGTGGCGCCTCGTCAGTCAGTGTGTAAATAATAGTTGACTTTTCACCAGCCATATATAGCCCCTTCCGTTTGATTGAGTGTTGAGGACCGAGCTTTTGACCCAGTGCCTACGAACCGATATGCTTAAATAAAACCCTGAGAGTATCGGCTCTCATTGCCTTCCAGTCAACGAAATATCCAGTGATAACGACATTTCGCAATGAAATAATACATAATTCAAATGTATAGATAATTTTCTGATATCTAAGTCATTGTAATACGCATATACAGATTACATTTTAGACATTAAACATCATTAAAATACATGAGATATCTTTCAGTGTTCTGACAATTATTATACTTTTCATTCAAAATAAACTCAAAGGTAAATCGGATTTCACCATTGGGAAGTACATAAAAGTAAAAACCGATGTGCAAAACATCGGTTTTTTATAAACTATTTAGCTTTAATTTAAGCTTTTAACCATTTTTCAGTTTTAGCTTGATCTTCAACGATGAGTTCAACTTCAGTTAAATCAGTTGTAGTGCAATCGACTTCAAAAGATATTAACTCATCACGACGGAAAGCAAAGACAGTATACGTACCACCTTGTTTTGAATATTTCTCAATAAGCTTGGTGGTCGCTTTTAAACCATCAATTGCAACAATCACATCATTGGCAGAAATACCTGCTTTCGCTGCTGCACTATCACGGCGAGCACTTTGCACAAGCACACCTTCTGGTTTATCGACAAGTTTTAAGCCTAATGGCAAAGATTTATCGGTTTTAACTCTATAGCTTAAGCCAAATTCAGGAAACAATTGATCAAGCGGTAATTCATCAGTCGTGTTAATCAAATGATTAATTTGTTCAATCCAATTATCACCCGTTAGTTCTTTACACAAATCAAAAATGGTTCTTTCATTTACTTGCATACCATTTTGAGTATTTTCATATAATCGACGCATTAAAGCATCAAGACTAGAACCACGTAGACGTAAACCTAAATCTAGGCACAACGCAACTAAAGCACCTTTATTGTAATAACTGGTGCCTGCGTTATTTGAGTTCTCATCTTGACGATAAAATTTAATCCATGCATCAAAACTTGATTCAGCAACGGTTTGAACAAAACGGCCCGGGTTTTGCAAATAACGGTCAATTTGTGCTTTAAGTAAATCAAGATAAGACTTCTGAGAAATTACGCCACTACGCAATAAAATCAGGTCATCATAATATGAAGTAAAGCCTTCAAATATCCAAAGCAAAGAAGTGTAGCCTTCTTGATGCAAATTATAGTTTGCAAAGTTTTCTGGACGGATAAACTTTACCAACCATGAATGAAAATATTCGTGACTACATAAGCCTAAAAAGCGTTGATAATCTTTAGAAGGTTCAGTTGGTTCATTCGATTTTGGCAAATCTTCGCGTGGTGTAATCAGACTGGTGCTATTGCAGTGTTCTAAACCACCATAACTATTCCCGGTTGCCATCGTCATAAAGGTATAGTTTTTAAATGGCGCTGAACCGAACATATTTATTTCGGCTGCACAAATCTTTTCAATGTCGGCTTTTAAGCGCTCCGTATTGGCATTATGTGGGCCGGAAATTACAAACTCATGTTCAATGCCATGTGTTTCAAAATTAAAGCGTGTTTGATCAGCCAACTCAAACGGGCTATCAATCAGTTGATCATAATGATCAGCTTTTAAAGTAAAGCGACCTTTGACTAGGCTTTTTGAGGCTAAGCCTGTTGCTAACTGAAAATGCTTTAATTCATCTGGCAAGAAAACTTCGACTTCACAAGCAGACTGTTCTTGCCCTTCTAATGCTAAACATACACACGCCGGATTAATATATAAGCGCGTCTGGTCTACATAGGCACCGCGTACAGACAAATCATATGCATAAACATCATATTCAATTGTCATTAATTCATGATCTGTATTAAATAAACGCCAACGATTTTTGCTCGTTTTTTTAATATCCAGCATACGTCCTGCTTCATCATAAGCTTTAACGGATTCAATGTGTTTTGAGAACTCTCGAATTAGATAACTACCCGGAATCCACGTTGGCAGCCACAGCTCCTGATTCGGATTGGCTAAAAAACGAATTGTTACGTGAACAAGGTGCTGTTTGTAATCATCGAACTCAATTTGATAATGCAACATAAATTCTTCAATTTAAAATAAGAACGGCTTCACATTAGCTTAGCATTTTTTTATATCGTCTTGCGTAGATGTATTTTTTGGCAACAATTCCCACTAGCCTTCCACGAAAAAAAGGCATAGCATGCTGTGCATCTGTGCCCCGTATTTGCTCGTAAAAGTTAAGGTCATCCGTGAAATTTTTTCTATCTCTTTTTACCCTCTTCAGTATTTTTTGCACTACCCTAACCAATGCTGCGTTACTCAATATTGCACCTGAAAGTGTAGAAGCCGCAGCATGGACTATTGTAGATACTCAATCGGGTCAAATCATTGCCGAGCATAATAGCCATGTGCAACGCGCACCAGCATCTTTAACAAAAATGATGGTTGCTTATATTGCTTTAAAAGAGATTAAAGCTGGAAGGCTTAAAAAAGAAGAAATCATTACTGCAACGCCGGTGGTTGGTGTGGTGCAGTGGGATGAATCACAAATGTATCTTAAAGCTGGTGAACAAATTTCAGTTGATCAGTTATTAGCAGGTTTAATTGTGATGTCGGCAAATGATGCAGCTGTGACTTTAGCTGAAAAAATTTCTGGCGATGTTCCTCACTTTGTACAACGTATGAATCAGGAAGCTCAAGCGTTGGGCATGAAAGATACTCACTTTAGTAATCCTCCCGGGATTACAATGCCGGATCATTACACCACAGCGCATGATTTAAGCTTATTAGGTCAGGCTGTAATTAAACAAACTCCTGAATATTTACATTATTCAAAAATGCCAAGCTTTAGCTACAACCAACGTTTCCATCATGCGACTAACCTTGCACTGAAATATGACCCATCTGTTGATGGCTTAAAAACGGGTTACACGAAAGCAGCGGGTTATAATTTGGCATTAACGGCATCTCGTCCTTCATTTTCATCTGACTTAGCTCAAAGACGTTTATTGGTGATTGTTTTAGGTACACCGAGTGCGGTAAAACGCGCTGAGATCGCAGATAAATTAATGAATCTTGCTTATGCCTATACACGCGATGAAGTCATTATTCCTGAGCAAAAAATAATTGCCGAACTGCCTGTTGTAAAATCGACTTTAAAAATGTTTAAGGTAGCAACAAAGCAACCGACAATTGTCACGACGTCTTTATATGCTGACCCAGCACCGATTGACTTAAATACTTTTGATAATGTGACTCAACGCGTTCAAGTGCTTGATAGCAACCTGCAACCAAAGGTTATTGCTCCACTTGAAACGACACAAACACGTGTAAATATTGAACTCAATGAAAAACAGTTAACTGCGCCATTAATGAAAGTCATGAGTTTGGCAACAGTATCTATTTATCAAAACAACCAGCTTATCCGTAGTCTTCAAATTGAAGATAACGTGCATATTGAAGAAGCCAATATTTTCCAAAAAATCATGATGTGGTTTTCTAGCCTTTTCTCTATTTTTTCATCGAGTGAACATAGTGCCGCAAAACTCTACCCTGTAGATTCGCACTAAAAACATCAAATTGTGCACAGACGCACAATAAATTTTATAAAAAAAAGATGGCATAATTCAGCCATCTTTTTTTTTATAGAAAAATAATTAGGTGATAAAAATGACCCAAAATTTACATCATATTGTAATTGTTGGTGGTGGTGCTGGAGGCTTAGAACTGGCGACACAACTGGGTGAAACTTTTGGGAAAAATCGTAAAGCGAAGATTACGTTAATTGACCAAAACCTAACGCATATCTGGAAACCTTTACTTCATGAAATTGCTGCTGGATCTTTAAACCCACACGAAGAACAAACTAATTATTTTGCACATGCAGAAAAGCATCATTATGAATTTGTGCTTGGAACCTTAACCGGGGTCAATAAAGATAAAAAATTAATTGAGTTAATTCCCCCTCAAGTGTCTAAAGATCAACAGAATCATCCGCAAGAGCTCAGTTATGACACGCTTATTTTAGCGCTTGGTTCAGTATCAAATGATTTTAATACCACAGGTGTGCGTGAAAACTGTCATTTCCTCGACAGCAGAAAGCAAGCCGATGTTTTCCAGCAAGACTTATTACATCTTTATATTGAAGCTCAAAATCAGCCAAATCAGCGGACTTTAAATATCGGAATCGTTGGGGCTGGAGCAACTGGTGTAGAACTTGCAGCCGAATTAATTGAAACAACAAAAAACTTTTATAAATATGGCTTAAAAAAGATTCATCCTAACCAAGTTAAAATTACACTCATTGAAGCATCTGAGCGCATTTTACCTGCGCTGACCGATAAAACTGCTGAACACAGTGCCGAGCAACTCAAAAAAATGGGCGTTGAAATTTTAACTCAACATCGCGTTGAAAAAATTGATAAGCATTGCATCTATTTTAGTAATGGTAACCAATTAAAAAGTGATATTACGGTCTGGGCTGCGGGCGTAAAAGCACCTAAAGTACTAGAAAACTTTACTGATTTTAAACGCGATAACATTAACCGTTTAATGGTCTATGCAACTTTACAAACTTATTCCGATCCAAATGTTTTTGCCTTTGGTGACTGTGCGCATTGCCAACTTGATGCGAGACAACCTCCACTTGGGCCGCGTGCACAGGTTGCAAGCCAGCAAGCGAGCTTTTTAGTCGATGCGATGGCAGCTCGATTAAACAATCGTTCACAACCTATGTTTACCTTTAACGACAAAGGTTCTCTCGTGTCTTTAAGTCGTAATAAAGCCGTTGGAGAATTACTGGGCGATGTAAGTATACAAGGCTATATTGCCAAAACCATGTATGTATCTTTATATCGTTTACATCAAGCAACAATTCATGGATACACTCAAGCTGGACTACTCACAATGAAAGATTTACTTACAAGACGTGTACGTCCAAAAATTAAGCTGTATTAAGTTGAATTTTTTAAATTCATCCCTATTTATATAAAAACGCATCAGAAAAAGTGACAAAGATTAAGATTTTGTAGTCTACAAAATTTATTTTTCACTTTATGATGTACGCTTTAATTGATTGAATGGATCAAAAACATGACTGCTATTGCAAATAACCACGTGGTTTCATTCCACTACAAATTAACAAACGCTGAGGGTGAAACACTTGATCAATCTCAAGGTGAACCACTTGCCTATTTGCACGGTGCAGGCAATATCATTCCTGGTCTAGAAAATGCATTAACAGGTAAAACTGTTGGTGAAAAATTTACTGTTAATGTACCAGCAGCTGAAGGTTATGGCGAATACAACCCAGACCTAGTACAAGAAGTTCCAGCTCAAATGTTCCAAGGTGTTGAAAACATTCAACCTGGTATGCAATTCCAAGCGCAAACAGATGACGGCGTTCAGATCGTAACTGTTAAAGCAGTTGAAGGCGACAACATTGTTGTTGATGCTAACTTCCCACTTGCTGGTCAAGATTTAACTTTTGAAGTTGAAATCGTAGAAATCCGTGAAGCTTCTGAAGAAGAATTAGATCACGGTCACGTACACGGTGCGGGTGGTCATCACCACTAATTCATCTTTCAAGATAATAAGAGCAAAGCTTCGGCTTTGCTTTTTTTATGTATTTATTTTATATAATATTTTGATAATAAACCTCTAACTCACTCAACATTATAAGGGTAGCTTTCATGTCAAACGTAAATCAGCTGATTTGGTTTCGTCAGGATTTGAGAGTTCGGGATCATGCTGCCTTATGGCATGCCTGCCAGCAAGGACCTTCGATCGGGTTAATTATTTTGTCGCCTGAATAGTGGAAAATACATCGCGATGCGCCTATAAAAATTAATTTCTACTTACTTCAGCTTCAACAACTTAAAAAAGAATTAGAACAGCTTAATATTCCACTTATCATTCAAGTCATTCCCTACTGGCAAGATATTGCAGATTATATTTGCGAGCTTACACATCAACTTCATATCGAAAATGTTTACTCAAATATAGAAGTCGGTGTGAATGAATTAAAAAGAGATAAAACTGTACAACAAGCTTTGAATCAGCAGAATAAAGAACTTTTTTTATTCCATGACCGTACCATTTTTCCTTTACGTTCCATTCGCAATCAGTCACAGCAACCCTATCAAGTTTTCGGTGCATTTAAAAAAGCATGTTATTCGAAACTAGATATAAGTGGTTTGCCTCAGTGCTATCCCATTCCCGGAAAGCAAACAGCCAATCCCGAGTCTGATTCAAATATCAAAAGTTTAGGTCTAGAAGATATTGAAGCTTTTTTCGACTCATCTGTTTCTAAAGAGCAACAAGACCTATGGCCGACTGGAGAAGATTATGCTCTGGAGCAGCTCGATTTATTTATTGAAGATCATTTATCTCATTATAAATCAGAACGTGACTTTTCAAATGTAAAGGGAACTAGCCAACTTTCTCCGTATTTAAATCTTGGAATTTTGTCTATTCGTCAATGCTTACAAGCCCTTTTTCGAGCTGAGCATGGCAACTTCCATCTTGCAAACGAAGGTCAGCAAACATGGTTAGATGAGCTTCTTTGGCGCGAGTTTTATCAACATATTTTGTTTGATTTCCCAAAGGTTTCTAAGCACTATCCTTTTAAACAAAATATGCAAAATATTAAATGGGAAAATAATCAAGCGCACTTATTGGCTTGGCAAACTGGCCAAACAGGTATACCGATTATCGATGCAGGTATGCGTCAGCTACAAAAAACAGGATGGATGCATAATCGCGTCCGCATGATTACCGCTATGTTTTTGTGTAAAAACTTACTCATCGATTGGCGAATAGGTGAACAATGGTTTATGCAGCATTTAATTGATGGTGATTTAGCGGCGAATAATGGTGGTTGGCAATGGTGTGCCTCAACTGGAACTGATGCTGTACCCTATTTCCGAATTTTTAACCCTATTGCTCAATCTAAGAAATTTGATCCAAACGGTGACTATATTCGTCAATGGGTGCATGAGTTAGCTCATCTAGACAATAAAATGATTCATGAACCCTACTCAATCAAAACTCCTCTTCAGTTGAATTATCCAAAGCCAATTGTTGATTTAAAAGAAACTCGTATAAAAGCAATTGAAACATACAAGAACATTTAGATGCCACTTCAGTCTTTTGTGTTTATTTTTGATTAAAAAAATACGAGAAATTTGACTATATTGTGACTTTAATCTAAATATAATTCTAAAGGGATTTATAAAAGGACAAACACAACAATAATTTCAAAAGTCATCACAGTTCATTATAAAAGTATAAAAATTAACATTACAAAATAGGCGCATATCTCGCATGCAACAAAAAAACCCGGGAAGAACACTCATCTTATGGATTATCGCAGCTCATCTATTTATGGGCATGGTGGCATATGAGTGGTTGCCTGTGAGTTTTAGAGGAAGCTGGATTTTTATTCTCATTCTTTTAATTTCTGGGGCTTTTTTAGAAGTCGGTGCCTCTTTAATTGTAGGTTTAATCGCTTTTGTAGGCGTTGCAGTATATTTTCTACTAGATTTAGGTGCACAAACCCATATTGAACGGCAGCTTCTTTTACTTTTTATTATCCCCCTGATTCCTCTTTTTCTTAGTGCTGTACGCCACAATATTGAAATTAATGTCCAAAAATACCGTGATATTCAAAGTTATGACCGTAATTACCGCCGTGATATTTTTCCACTTAGCGCACTAAAGTATTTTCAACGTAGTTTCTTTAAACTTCTAGATCATCATCAAATACAAGATTATGAAGTCTTTGAAATTAGGATTCTCAATCGAAGCTTAATTAAAGAAATGTTAGGCGATGATGTATGGAAAACCACTCAAAATGAAATGATTAAAATTTTGAGTCAGCATCTTCCACAAGAAATTATTTTCCAGTTTGCTGATGATGATCTTGAAAAGATATACAGTATTGTCATTCGTAAACAAAAAACGGAAGAAGAACCCGATTTTATTAAAAAGCTAAGAGAAATTATGACGTTACGGCTTGAGGTAGAATATAAGATTATTCAGATTCCACCTGAAGAGGAGACTACTTAATGTCTAACCTTCTTAATATTTGTGGAATTATTATTGCCTCTAGCCAATATCCGGATGGCACTTTACAGCAGTTCTATCGTCAATATTATCATTGTGAAATTAAATCTGAACAAACAAAAACCGAGGTTCAGAGTATTAACGACCTTTCCATGTTTTTCCCCTCGCAGGACACATGGTGGCCGATTTTTACAATTGACCAAATTAGTTCGGACAGCTTTCAAAGGCTTATTCATAAAGGGATAAAGCCCGGCATCATTCTACCGGATGAAGTTTTTAGCTTTTCTCATTATTTCTTATTAAAAGAAGCAGTCAGCCAAGGTGCAATTCCTATTGCGCATTTTAAATCGGAACAACCCCAATATTTTGCGGCCAAAGCGACTTTCTCGACTGCAATAGGATTACGGCCTATGGCTGCTTTTGTTTCAACAGGTTGGGATGAAAACTTAATTTCACAAACCGCTGGCAGCTATATTATTCAGTTTAATCCACTGGAACTTCCTCTCCCCTCTAGAGAGATTAAACAAAAGCAGCACTTATTTTATTCGGCTAAAAGTTTTAATGGCCATGTTTCGGGTTATGAAATTATTATTAACCCACCTGCTGATCTACCAACCACAAATATTCGATATCCTCAACTCGGCATTTCATGGAAATTTAACAATATTAATTATATAAGCACACCTGAACATATAAAAACTAGTTTTCTTGGGTATCTTTTTATTGGTTTAAGCACAGTCGTGGTTCCACTCGATCTGATTTTAACCACGACCTATCCTGACCTTCTGGGCACCTTCGGCAGCTATATTTCATGGTTCTCGTTGGTCATCGGGGTGATTTTATTGTTATTGCTGATCTCATCTATTATTAGGAGGGTTAAATCAAATGGCTCCCATTGATATTCTCTTCCTATTTGGATTTTTAGGAATCTGGATTCCTCAAGCATTTTGGGCATGGTTAAGTTATCAGGCTTGGAAATACTCAAAAACAGCAGAGAAAGAGTTACAGAACCTGCCTGTGCCAGATAGATGGCCCGTTTTGAGTGTCTTGATTCCTGCCTATAATGAAGGCATAGTCATTGAAGATACTTTACATGCAATCGCTCAACAGGATTATCCTGCCGAAGCATATGAAGTTTTACTTATTAATGACGGCTCTAAAGATAACACCCTTGAAATAGCCGAAAAACTAGCACAGATTTACCCTTGCATAAAAATTGTCAACGTTCCTAAAGGAATGGGAGGCAAAGGTAAGTCTAGAACACTTAATAATGGCCTACCCCATGCCACAGGTGAACTCATTGTCGTCTATGATGCAGACAGTACACCTGAACCCGATTGCGTAAGGTTATTAGCTCAAACCTTACTTGCCGATAAAAAATTAGTGGCTGTAAATGGCAAAGTCAGAACCCGTAATTGGCAAGATAGTATTTTGACTCGATTTATTGCCATCGAATTCATCTTTTTCCAATGGATTTTCCAAGGGGGGCGTTGGCAACGATTTGAGCTATCCACATTAATGGGTACTAACTATGTTATTTGGCGAGATGCATTAGAAACCTTAGGTGGTTTTGATGAGAAGTCATTGGTCGATGACACTGAAATGAGCTTTCGGATTTTTATCGGCCAAAAACGAATTAAGTGGGTTCCCTATGCAATTGGTTGGCAGCAAGATCCACCATCTTTGAGTGTATTTGTTAAACAACGCTCACGTTGGACTCAAGGTAATTTTTATGTGACTCGTAAATATTTACCTGTCGCGTTAAGAACACCTTTTCCAATTGGCATTGAAATTCTAAATAATATTATGTGCTACATACTTTTCGTACCCGCTTTATTCTGGAGTCATATCACTTTAACGCTTGGTTTACTGGGTATCGCAGGCATTTCAGTTCCGGGTCCATTTACCACCTTGTGGGGTCTCTCATTTTGCCTGTACGTTGCGCAAATGTGGTTTACTCTTTCTTTAGAAAAGGTCAAACCAGAACTCTACTTTTACTCTGTTTTATCTTATGTAAGTTACTCACAAATTTTTCTATTTATTGTTTTTAAAGCCGCATATGACATGCTTAAAAATAAAATACAGGGCAACTCCCTTCAATGGTACAAAACGGAACGTAGCAAGGAGAAAAAATAAATGAAATACCCTTCAAATTTCTACCAAATGGTTCAAGTACTCCTTGCCAGCACCAGTTTTATATTTATTGCTCCTAGTTATGCAAATACATGGAAACTGGATGATATTAGTACCTCAACCAAATATACGGTCGAGCCACATTTTTTCTATATTGGAAAAGGTGCCCAATGGGAAAAAACGCAGTTTTCAAGTGATTATTCGACTGGAAGTGATACAACTTTATTAGTTAAATATGATGATAAGCTCATCTACAACACAACGCTGAGTGGCGATGGTCAATTTAAATTTGATATTCCCCCAAGTCAAAGTGGTTTCCACCGTCTAGATTTTATTATTCAGCAATATTCTAAGCCTACCTCTTTAAATCAAACCAAAGAAACATTCTGTACAGAAGATATTGATCATTTAACTTATTTAAGTAACTCTCAAATCGATTTTACGCCTATTCGCAACGAATACCGCTTAAAAGACTTACCCGATGCCTTATTTAACCCGCAAGCAAGACGACCTACCCCATTTGTTGGCATCTTAAAATATAATCGTAAAGAAATTACAGAAGCTTCCATGCTTGCTAGGCTAGCTAGTTCGTGGAGTTCTATAACACCAATAGAATGGGTCGATTCAGGACAAATCAACTTAAATCCTGAAACCAATTTTATTATTGAAGTGAACCACTCAGCTACTCCACTCAAAGGAGGTGCTTTAGTCCAAATTGCAAAACCAGCAGACGGCGTGGCAACTCTTTCAATTACCTATCACACCCAACAAGAACTCACTGCTGCCATAAATGGATTAATTAATCCTTCTTATGTCCAGCAACTTAATACAGGAAGTGCAGTTTTCCCTACAACAATTTCCAATCCGACTTGGGCGCAATTTAAAAAAATTAATACACTTGCAGACTTAGGTATTGAAGACTTCAGATTAAATCACGCTGAAAAGAACTTATTTCTTGATTTCCCGGCAGTATGGCAACCCACCGATATCTTGCAAGGACAAATTGCACTTCGAATTCAAAGTGGTTTATTGCAAGGTTCAAATATTACGGCTTGGATTGATGGCGGTCTCGCAGGAAGTATGAAAACAGCCGACCTTGCTTCAGATCCGGTAAACCGTCAATTCAATATTTTTGCCAAAGCGATTTCAAATACGACTAATTTTAGTCTAAAACTTGAGAATTCAGTCATTGCTAACTCTCAGTGTCTACCCAATGCCCATGGGTCACTCTGGATTGATACAGCCAAATCTACTTTAAAACTACCGCATAAACTCAAAAATGGCGTAGCTGCAATTTCAATGACTTTGGCAACCACCCCAACCATTGCGATTGATGACCAATCTGGTGCCTTAAATATTGCTATTGTGTTAGGACAAGTTGCTAAAAAAATGCTTTTAACACAAGCACCAATGCCTTTGAATCTAGTTCGTTATACATCCAATGCCCCACAATCAATAAATGTTCGAGTGAATAAAGATATTTATAAACAGCAAGTATTAATGCATCAAGATATTATTTATGCACCTGCCGCTGTGAATGGGTTTATTGTGAGTTATAACAATAACCGTTTTGATGTTATTACCGATTCAGAAGGTGGTGCACAAAGCTTTATGCATCTTTGGGAAAAAATACAGCATAAAATTCCAAATAATGTGACCAAAATGTTGGTTTCAGAAAATGGGAATATTTATGTTTTACAAAAACTCATTGTCGGCAATCAAAAAGCACCTTTAGTTCAACAATCTTCGTTCTTCTTATTGGTTATGATTATATCTGCCATTATGATAATAATTATCTTCTTGTGGTACTGGTTAAGACGAAATAATGAAAAAACAGATACCAATTAAAATAGCTGCTTTTATTATTTTAATTATATGTAGTGTCATGGTTTACGCGGGGTTGTTCAAACATCAAGGACAAGCCCCGCGTATTGAAGGAATTTTTTGGCAGCCTGACAATAACACTAGTCCACCAGAGGGAAACTGGCATTACTTGGGTGTCAATACATTTGTTCCTCAGTGGTCTGTTGTTGAGTCTAAATCATGGTGGAAAGAATCAAACTTTCCTCAATGGGAAAAAGCCATTAATTTAGAAAAAATTAAACAAGAGCCATGGGCTAAAAATGTAATTTTGGGCTTAGCAGGCGAATATAACGAACCTAAAGCTCGAGCAAATGTAACTGAATTAGGGGAAAAATCTGCTCAAATTATAAAAGAGCAAAAAACAGCGCTTAAAGGTTATTATTTTCCAGTAGAGGCAGATCCAACTTGGTTAAGAGTAAGTGCTTTAGGTCAGGTTTTAACCACGCTCCCAGTACCAGTTTGGGTGAGTATTTATAGTGGTGAAAGCGAACCCGAACATTATGATTTATGGGTTAAAAGCTGGTTACCGGAACATAACGGCGTTTTCTTCCAAGATGGGGTTGGTGTAGGTGTAAGATCACCTAAGCAAGCCAAACATATTTTAGACCAACTTGAACAAAGGCTTGGAAAAGATAAAGTCATTATAGTGCTAGAAGCTTTTAGAGTGAAAAATAATGGGCAATTTAGAGCCGCATATCCTTGGGAGATTATTTCTCAACTAAAAGCATATGAAGGTAAAACCGTCTATATTTTTGATGGTCCACACTACATGAATCGCTGGTGCGTTAATATTGTGAGCTTGTGGTACCGACTCACTTATGGGGGTAAAAGCACCTTCATAAATGAGAATAAATCCTTAGCTCACAATTATGCTAATTCATAAGATTTAGCAATTTGATCGAGAATACGCCGAGCAGCTTGCCCGTCACCAAATGGATTTTCTACATGTGCCATTTTTTCATAGTGCTGTTGGTCGGTGAGTAGCTTTTCAGCTTCTTCAATAATTTTTTGCTGGTTTGTACCCACCAAAACACCTGCTCCAACTTCAACAACTTCAGGTCGTTCTGTAGTGTCTCGCAAGATTAAAACTGGCTTATTAAATGATGGACTCTCTTCTTGTAAACCACCTGAATCCGTCAAAATAAAAGTAGATCGATCTATCACTGCCAATAAACTTGGATAATCTAATGGTTTAACAAGATGGATTTGAGGATGATCATTAAACTTATTATGGACGACATCATGTACTGCCGGGTTTAAATGGACTGGCCAAATAAAATGTAAATCAGGATGTTTGTTAGCTAAATGCTCAACCGCATTACAAATATTTTGAATTCCTTCTCCAAAGTTTTCACGGCGATGAGCCGTAATAAGTACAACTTTGTCATTTTGTTTTAACTGAATTCCATAGGGTTCAAGCTGATTTTTCAAACCCGATTTTTTAGAAATTAATTTGCGTCCTAAATATACGGCATCAACAACGGTATTGCCTGTAACAGTAATGAGCTCTGACGGAATTTGCTCATTAAGTAAATTTCTTTTTGATTGTTCAGTCGGGGCAAAATGCCATTTGGTAATACGAGAAACTAACTGACGATTTCCCTCTTCTGGAAAAGGATGATCTAAATCATAAGAACGTAAACCAGCTTCGACATGCGCAACAGGAACTTTCATTGAAAACGCAACTAAACCTGCCGCTAAAACAGTTGTTGTATCTCCCTGAATAACAATTGCATCTCTTTTTTGCCCATCAGTGTATACATTCTCGATTTGGCTCAAACCATGTATTAATAGCTGATTTAAACTTTGTCCAGCATTCATAATTTTAAGACGGTGATCAATTTCAACCCCAAAGAAATCTATCGCATCTCTTACCAATTCGTCATGTTGCCCAGTAAAAATGACTTCAACTTGAAAGCGAGGGTCTTGTTTTGCCAATAAAATAACAGGAGCAAGTTTGATTAATTCAGGACGGGTTCCAAATACAATAGATATAAAAACTTTCTTCATTTTAGAAATCCTTATAAAAGACGAGTTCTACTCGAGTATTGTTGTAATGATCTTTTGTATTTACTGGCACATCTTTAAAGTAATTGCCATATAGTCGTTCTACACGTAATTTTATAGGTTGATAATTAAAAGGCTGCCATGAAATGCCTGGGCCATATTCGAATAAATTATTGTAATATTCATCTTTACTGTCAGCCAAGCCATGCAACTTCACATAAGCCTGTACATTTCCATTTTCGCCTTTATAGACATTTAAGCCCGTACGTAAGCGCAAATCGCCAATAACGTTATAATCTTCTCTAGAATAAGTCGCTGCATTGCCATATAAGTCGGTAAAGTAATCATTAAAGCAAAGTGCATAATTACAATTATTTTGAGAATACCATTCTTGATAACCTGTCACCCCACCGACCACACTTTCACGAAATTTATCTCTATTTCGATCAATCAGATCGTAGCTTCCCCCCACCTCTAAATACATGCGCACAGGTATAGATGTCCAAGGCTGATAATTAGCGCCCACACCTAGAGTTACTGCATTTTCATCAATAATTTCAGGTCGTACACCACCTTGAGATTGAGTATCGCGGTTTAGGTTTAAAAAGCCATACACCTGTGCTCGACCATTATCAAGATTCTTACCATAACGGGCTTTCAGTGGGAAAATCACATCGTCATAACGCGACTCATATGAAGGTGCAAAATAAACATCACGGAAATAAGTTTTGACCTCCCCACCACTCAGATTTTTTACAGCTTGTGTCGCTTTATTGGCAATATCAGTATCTTTAGATTGCGTAAGCTCCTTAAAAACTAGTAAAGCTTCTTTATTATTTTTCTGAGAATTAAGCAGATACGCTTCTTGTAATTTTAAATTATCGTCAGCTGGGTCTAATGCCTCTGCTTTTCTTAAACTTTGTAAAGCTGCTTCTTGTTTCCCTATTCTAATCTGTAAATAAGTTAAACTTTTCCATACCTTAATATCTTGTGGAGTCATATCTCCGAGTTCTAATAATAATTTCTCAGCATTTTCCGGTTGAGTCTTCTCAATTTTATAAAATTGATCCCATTTATCATAAATTGGATTACCTGGTTTATATTCTTGATTAACAATCTCTTGGGCAAATGTAGTCTCCATACTTAAGAGGCCTAAAGCTGGACAGATTGAACCGATAACGATAAAGGAACGGGTTAGAGATTTTATTGTTTTGCTATTCATCGAGACCTCTAGAGTAAATTGAATAGAATCTAAGCGTAGAAATAAAGTTAAAATTTAATCAATAAATACTATAGTCAAGCTCATAAATTACACGATTTAGGTAAATGGAAGAATCCCATAAGTTAGACATTTTATCTCCTTTTATATTATGTTTTAAAAAGTACTTATCTGATTGTTTTTCCTATAATGACACATTTTTTAATCGTATTATTGTAAATAATCTTATAGGATAAGATAAAAAGTTATAACTACAATTAGGTAAAATCATGTCCTTTTCTCAACATCCAGAACATCATTTTATTCACCGCTCAGGTTGGTTAAGGGCAGCTGTTTTAGGGGCTAATGATGGAATTATTTCCGTTACTAGTTTAATTATGGGAATGGCTGCAAGTGGCGCTTCTGCTCATACTCTTTTTATTGCTTGTATTGCAGGTTTAATTTCTGGTGCAACCTCCATGGCCGCCGGAGAGTATATTTCTGTAAAATCCCAAGAAGATATTGAAAAAGCTGACTTAAAATTTGAAGCACAAGAATTAAAGAAACATCCTCAACGTGAACTAGATGAACTCACTCAAATTTATATAGCCAGAGGGTTAGCACCTGATTTAGCTCGACAAGTTGCTACCGAACTTACAAATCATGATGCCTTAGGTGCTCACGCACGTGATGAAATTGGTATTCATGAAAATACTGCAGCAAATCCTGTTCAAGCCGCACTAGCTTCAGCTGGCTCATTTTCATTTGGGGCCTTGTTTCCTATGCTCGCTATTTTACTCAGCCCAGATATTTGGGTTGAAAAAATGGTCTTACTATTTGGCATTATCTCATTAGCTTTTTTAGGAGCGCTATCAAGCCATTTCGCGGGTACTTCTAAGCTTAAAGGAAGTTTACGCATTACCTTGTGGGGAATTTTAGCAATGGCTTTTTCAAGCTGGATCGGATCTTTGTTTCATGTTACTCCCCTTTAAAAAACCTGAACTTATAAATGTTTAAGAACTAAATATTTAAAAACTAAATGCCCAATATTATTTGCTCTTGGTTCTGATTTCACGTTATGGTGAAGAGAAAGAAATGAGGTGAATAAAATGACCCTGTTACAACAACTTGAAATTAAACATCCGATTTTTCTTGCTCCAATGGCGGGCGTATCTACACCTGAACTTGCCGCAGAAGTTTCTAATCAAGGTGGACTTGGGTCATTAGGACTCGGAGCAAACACGGCACAAAGTGCTCGAGAACAGATTTTAAAAACCCAAACACTTACAGAGAAATCATTTCAGGTTAATTTTTTCTGCCATCAACCCGAGCAACTTAATCCTCAAATTTCAGCACAATGGATTGAATATTTACGTCCACAATTTGAAAAGTTTGGAGAACAGCCTCCTCAAAACTTAAACTGTATTTATCCAAGTTTTCTTGATAATGATGATTTTCTAAATGTCGTATTAGAAACCAAGCCTAAAGCTGTCAGTTTTCATTTTGGCATTCCCCATCCCCATCAAATTCAGGCATTAAAAGATGCCGGAATTATAACAATGGTTTCTGCTACCAATTTGGTTGAAGCACAAGCCATTGGAGCAGCTGGTATCGATATTATTATTGCTCAAGGGATTGAAGCAGGTGGACACCGTGGAATCTTTAACAAGACCTTTGATGCAGCAATTAAAACCAGCGATTTAGTACATCTTATTGTGAAACATTGCAAACTGCCTGTGGTTGCTGCTGGCGGTATTATGAACGGTGCTCAAGCACGACATATGTTGAGCTTAGGTGCTAGTGCTGTCCAACTCGGAACTGCTTTCGTTCAATGCCTATCTTCGAACGCATCAAGTGAATATCGCAAAGCTCTATTTAATGAGTCTGTAACGCAAATTAGTGCCAGCCTTTCTGGACGTCCTGCACGTGGATTGCTCAACCATTGGCACACACAAATTGATTTACCGAATCGGCCGCCTCAACCAGAATATCCATATACCTATGATTTAGCCAAGCAACTCAATGCAATTGCAAGTAAACATCATGACTATGGTTTTGGCGCTTTTTGGGCGGGTAGTAATGTCTCACAAATACGTGAATTAGCTGCTGCCGATTTGGTTAACCAACTAGTGGTAGAAATGCTAGAAGATGAGTAAATCTTAAAAAGCCAGTCATCATATACTGGCTTTTTATTTAATGAGTTTGCAATAAATTAACCTGTTCAACTTGCACATCACTCATTAAATTGCCTTCGGCCAATAGCTGGTTAAAATAGTTTTCAACCACTAAAGCTTGTTCAGCTGTACTTTCAACTTTATACATATTTTGGCGAAACTCATTACTTGAATGTAATCCTTTTGTGTACCAAGCAATATGTTTACGGGCAATACGGCAACCTGAATATTCACCATAAAATTGATATAACTCAGACAAATGTCCTAAAAGTACATCTTTGACTTCTTCAATATTAGGCGCAGCTAAGTGCTCTCCAGTTTTTAAATAATGAGCAATTTCACGAAAAATCCATGGTCGACCTTGAGCAGCACGACCAATCATAATCGCATCGGCTCCTGTGTAGTCGAGCACATATTTTGCCTTTTCAGGACTATCAATATCACCGTTCGCAATGACTGGAATATTAATTAATTCTTTGACATGTTTGATCAAATCATAGCGGGCTGTATTTAAATACATGTCTTCACGGGTACGGCCATGTAAAGCCAATGCAGCAATTCCCGCTTCTTCCGCTCTTTTTGCGACTCTTAAAATATTTTCTTGACCATTTAAAAAGCCCAAACGGGTTTTTAAAGTCACAGGAACATCAACAGCCGTTACCACAGCATCAAGAATTCGGGCCACTAAGTCTTCATCTTGTAATAACGCAGAACCTGCGAGTTTATTACATACTTTTTTGGCAGGACATCCCATATTGATATCAACAATTTGTGCGCCATTTGCTACTTGATAACGTGCAGCCTCTGCTAATTGCTCTGGATCAGAACCAGCAATTTGAGCAGAGATTGGAGCGAGTTCGCCATCAAAGTTCGCACGGTAAAGGCTTTTCTTGCTCATCCGCAAAGTTTTATCGGCAGTCATCATTTCGCTGACTGCATGACCTGCGCCAAAATACTTGCAGAGCGTTCTAAATGGACGGTCAGTGACCCCCGCCATAGGAGCAACGATTAAATTATTTGACAGTTGATAGGGACCAATATACATATATATTCATACAATTGATGATCAACATAGTATACTTCATCCGCTTGATCGGCTCATCTTTTTATGCAGGTGTTTTCCTCGCCATGAACAAACCGTTGTCTTCCCGTTTTTTATTAAAATCATTCGGTATGGTCGCCGTGTGCATGAGTTTAGCTGCTTGTGGTGATAAAGCTTGGTGGTCAAACAATGATGAGCCTGAACTAGAAAACCAACAAATTAAACGTCTGATCCCATCGCGTGTGCATGACCGTGAGTCATGGGCTAAAGATATTGACGACATTATGAAAGACTTGGATATTCCTAAAACCAAGAAAAATGTTTGTAGTATCGTGGCTGTAGTTGATCAGGAATCTAACTTTGTAGCTAATCCTCAAGTACCGGGGTTAGGCCAAAAAGCAGTTGAAGAAGTTAGTACCCGTTTAAATGAAAAATTTGAAGATAAGCTCGGAAAAACTATTGGTGGAACAATTGCTGGTTATTTTGAAGAAGTGCTAAAAACCCAGCCCTCTCCTGATAATAACTATATGAGTCAAATGCGTAAGGTTAAAACCGAGAAAGACCTCGACTTACTTTATCGAGAAATTTTCGATTTTATGGCTAAGCATTACCATGTGAGTGCATTAACAGGTGCAGCCAAATTAGTTGGTCAAGATATTGGCGAGAAAATGAACCCTATTACGACCTTGGGTTCTATGCAGGTTCACATTAATTATGCAAAAGCCAATAAACGCTCAAGCATGAGCACTGCTGCTCTTCGTGATGATCTATATACCGAATATGGCGGTTTATATTACGGCATACATCGTTTAATGGTTTATCCAGCTAATTATGACAAAGCTATTTATCGATTTGCAGACTATAACTCAGGCATGTATTCTAGCCGTAATGCTGCTTTTCAAAGCATGCTAAATGACTTAACTGATACAGGAATAAGTCTTGATGGTGATCTACTTCTTTACACAAAAGATGGTGATCCACGCCCGACTCAAAGCCAGTCAGAAAGAGAGCTCATTACGGTATTTGCAAAAAATAATGTATTAGTTACCCCAAGACAAATTCGTGATGATCTTAAATTAGAAAAAGAGAAAAAGTTTGAAAGTACACAAACCTATATTGCCCTGACTAAACTTTATAAAGCGAAGAAAGGTAAAGAACCGATCTATGCCATTATGCCGCAAGTCGTTATTTCTGGGCCAAAATTAAGTCGTGACTATAATACTAACTGGTATGCAACCCGCGTAAACGGACGATATGAATCATGTATGCAACGAGCGAAACGAATAAGACTATAAAGAGTCTCGCCCTGTTCGATTTTGATGGAACCTTGTGTAGCAAAGATAGTTTTACAGGGTTCATCTTTTATGCTTTATCTAAGCGCCACATTGTTAAACAAGGCTTAAAAATTCTGCCATGGATTCAAGCCTACTATCTTAATTTTTATCCAGCCCATGCTATGCGCGCTAAGTTATTTCGCAGCATGTTCAAAGATACCCCCGCAATTGAATTGCAAAGATTAGGTGAAGAATATGCACAAGAGTTAGTCTCTGCGCTTTCACCTGAACTTTTCGCACAGTTACAACACCACCAGTTACGTGGTGATCG
Organism: Acinetobacter sp. WC-141; assembly: GCF_000313935.1. Classification (GTDB taxonomy): domain Bacteria; phylum Pseudomonadota; class Gammaproteobacteria; order Pseudomonadales; family Moraxellaceae; genus Acinetobacter. Next base: position 94,305 of record NZ_AMSS01000088.1, read on the forward strand.
GGTGGTACTGGTTTCTGCTTCAATCGATGTCTACCTTGCCCCACTTTGCAAGTTACTAGATATCGAATTAATTTGTACCGAAACTCAAATTAAAAACGGCATGATGACGGGTTACTATTCCACCCCAGATTGTAGTAGTGAACAAAAAAAGTTAAGAATACATCAGCAATATACGCTACAGCATTACCATCAAGTTTATGCGTATGGTAATAGCTCAGAAGACCTAGATATGCTGAGTCTGGCGACACATCCATATATGGTGGGTGAAGATCGTGTTCTACCTCGTTTAACGCCAGAAAAAAAGCTCGCATAAAGCGAGCTTTTTTAATTTCACAACAAACTAGTAAATCGCCATATGATCACGATGAATCATTTCAAGTGAACGAGCTTCACCAAGTACTTGATAAACCTTATCAGAGGCTAGGCCTTTAATAATTTCAGCAGATCGCGAGCTAAAGTTCACTCGACCCACTGCAATACGTTTACCTTGTTTATCTACACATTCAACTACATCGCCACGATCAAAATGTCCTTCAACAGTCTTAACTCCAACAGGGAGTAAACTGCGATGTTTCAATTTAATCGCTTCAATAGCGCCATCATCAATCACAAGACGACCTGCTGTCTGCAAATGGGCAGCAAGCCACTGTTGATGAGCAGTCATACGGTCTTTATCTGTAGTAAACAATGTACCTAGCATTTCACCAGCCATAGCACGTGACAAGACATTATCACTTTCACCACTCGCAATGAGTGTTGGACAACCCGACTTAGCTGCTAAACGTGCGGCACGAACTTTAGTGACCATACCACCTCGCCCGAGTAAACCGCCGCCGCCGGCCATTTCGAATAAATCATCATCCATGGCACGAACAGTAGAGAGTAATTTAGCATCAGGGTTATGACGTGGATCTGAATCAAACATCCCTTGCTGATCCGTTAAAATGATCAACAATTCTGCATGAACCTGACCTGCAACCATCGCAGCTAAAGTATCATTATCGCCAAAGCGGATCTCATCGGTAGATACCGTATCATTTTCATTAATGACTGGAATTACACGCCAATCAATCAAATTTTGCAAAGCATCACATGAGTTTAAATAACGACGGCGATCTGCCAAATCATCATGTGTCAGTAAAACCTGAGCAGTACGAATGCCATGTTTTTCAAGCACACTAGACCAAGTATGAATTAAACCCATCTGCCCAATCGCAGCACAGGCTTGTAGACTGGGTAGATCGGTGGGTCGACTCGCAAGCTTCATACGAACCATACCTTCTGCTACAGCTCCAGAAGACACTAAAATAATTTCGTGTCCTGCATTGTGTAGATCTGCAATCTGTTTCGCCCAAAGCGAAATAGCATCCAAATCTAAACCTTGCCCATTGGCTGTGAGTAAAGATGATCCGATTTTAACAACGATTCGTTTACACTCACTGAGCTGACGTTGCCCATCGACCACTTCTATCATGTTTTCCTCGGTTTTCTAGTCACGAACGTAGATGATTTCTACATCATTGTCGTCGTCTTCATCATCGTCAAAATCATCATCATCGCCCAACATGCCTTCAAGACGTTGTGCTCGACGCATAGCGCGATATGCTTCTTTTGCCGCAATGGTTTGTTCACGTGTTTCAACTTCAAGTTGTTCGCGGAAAGCTTTTACTTCTGCTGCATATTCAGGATCTTCAACTTCGCGTTCACGTTGTTGTTCAATCTGATCCATGAGGTAATACACAACCTCTTTTGTTCCTTCACTTAATAAGCCTGATGTCTTAAAGACAGGTCCAGTCCACTCTAGTTCATCTAGAATATGCTGACACCACTCTTCACGACTTTCTTCAGCAATCTGATCAAGTTTATTGAGTACTAAAACAATCGGTAGTTTCGCCAAAGTAGGTGAAAACTTAGCTAACTCGTTCATAATTGCTTTGGCATTATGAGCAGGATCTGAACCATCAATTGGTTGCACATCAATAATGTGTAAAAGGATACGCGTACGTGCTAAATGCTTAAGGAAACGAATTCCCAAACCAGCACCTTCTGCTGCACCTTCAATCAACCCAGGAATATCGGCCATTACAAATGAACGATGACGGTCAGCATCTACAACACCAAGGTTCGGAACCATAGTTGTAAATGGATAATCTGCTACTTTTGGTTTTGCAGCACTTACAGCACGAATAAAGGTTGATTTACCAGCATTTGGCATGCCCAATAAACCAACATCTGCTAATACTTTTAATTCAAGGCGAATTTCACGGAATTCACCTTTGATGCCTGTCGTACATTTACGCGGAGCACGGTTAGTAGATGATTTAAAGTGGGTATTCCCCAAACCACCGTCACCACCACCTGCAACCAGAATTCTTTGGCCGTCTTCAACCAAATCGCCAATAATATCGCCTGAATCTGTATCAACAATTGTTGTACCAACGGGTACTTTTAAAACCACATCTTCACCACCACGTCCGGTACAGTTAGCGCCTGCACCATTCTTCCCGCGCTCAGCACGGAACTTACGTGTGTAACGGTAATCGACTAGCGTACTCGTATCATCATCAGCTTGAATATAGATACTTCCACCACGTCCGCCATCACCACCATCTGGGCCACCAAATGGTACAAATTTTTCACGGCGAAAACTGGCTACGCCATTGCCACCGTCGCCAGCCTCTACGGTAATGACTGCTTCATCAACAAAGCGCATCTGCCAATCCTCTAAAAACTCTAAAACCGCCTATTCTGCCATATTTTCATAAAATTCTCGAATAGAAAATGGGACAATTCCCATATATAACGAACTGTTTTTATCTTTAAGTCATCAAAAGCATTTTAGATTCACAAATATGAGCTTTACCCAAAATAAAATGCAACATGACTATTTAATTTTTAAGGATGAACATTGCGTAAAGGTAAAGTCATTTGCATATCAAGATTTGCTTTTGTTTTTGGAACCGAATTATACATAATGGCATTAAATGAAGAAATATTTCCCATTTCCATAGGATCATTCACTTCTAGGCTTGGTTTAAACTGATGTTTAACTGATAAATTTACTGGCTCATCAAATTCAAAATAAACAGGACCATCAAAAACAATTTTAACTGGAATGGTATAACTACGTTTTAAATTAAAAGGAACGTCCAACTTGATAGGAATATCCAGTTTAAGTGGAAATTTTGGTAAAAATTTACTTTGATAGATCAAATCAGTCGTTGTTTCAAGAGGCATAACCTGATCAATCTTTAGAGTCGTTGAATAATCAACACTTACCGTAATGGGCGTCTCTACAGCAAAACTTAAATCTGCTAGATATTTCCCTTTTAAAGGTAAAGTCAGTTGGCGATCTATATCTAATGTGGTATCAAGTTTACCAATGGACTGAACCTGCAAAGTATTGCCAACTTGGATCTTTGTTTCTAAAGAGTCAGGTAAACTAATATCTGCATTATGAGCCGATACGACTAAATTAGCTTGAATATTGAGGTATACCCAAAACATAACAGCAGCAAGGATCATCATTAAAAAGAAACTGATGAGCATACTTTTGAGTGAACGAAACATTAGCATCCACCCTATTGATCAGTTGTTGTCTGCGGTGTTTCTGAACCTACTACCCGATTTAACCGCATAGTGGAGAGAGGAATCTTTAACTCACCATTTGCAATCTTCACAGGCAATGTATTTTTCACATCAACCGAAGCATTTAGTGCTGTTTTAACAGGAACATTTAAATTACCCTCAATTGGAATATTAGTATCTAATCTTGCCTTTAGAGGAATATGTAAATTTTCTTTTAATACTGTCCGTACTGGTGCATCGAATTTTAAATGAACCTTTTGTTCAAGCGGAACATTAATATCAATCGGAACATCAAGTTTTAAGGGTATTGATCCCTTTAACGGCAACGTAATGTCACGCCCTAAAACTCTCACCTGAACCTTCGTATCGATTGGTAAATTTTGCTCAACTTTTAGTGTTTCTTTAACCGGAATTGTTGTGCTAATTGGCACCATATTATCGAAATAAACACGCGGTGTTAATGTTTGTGTTAATGGAATATTCAGTTTCTCATCAATTGGAATACTGGCATTTACCCGCCCTTTTACATCCACATTTAAAGCATCTTGCACTTTAACCTTAACTTGTAGAGGCTCTTGCAAATCAATAGCAACTGCTTGATTTTTCAATGGAATACAAATATTGAAATGCTTAAATACCCATATTGCAATGAGTACACCACATAGATTGGCAATAATGATGAATATAAAAACGACCAACAAACGTTTAAACTGCGACAATTCCTATCCCTTACTCTATTCTTTTTTTCCTTAATTCCTATTCTCATTTATTTACAAAAAATAGTCAGCATATATTTTGTACGGTTGTAAAAAAACCCAGTTTAAACTGGGTCTTTTTGTGAAAATCTTTTATCGATCGTTAAATGATCTTAAGCATTCAATTCTGCTGGGATTTTTTTATAGCTTACGCCGCACATTTGTTCAGCAATACGTAATACCTGACAGCTATAACCAACTTCGTTATCGTACCAAACGTAAGCAGTTAAACGGTTACCAGAAGTAATCGTTGCTTGAGCATCGTATACACCTGCTGTACGAGAACCGATAAAGTCACTCGATACAACTTCAGTCGAGTTGGTATAACCAATTTGACCTTGAAGGTTAGAGTTAATCGAAATTTGACGAATGTATTCATTCACTTCTTCACGATCAACTTCTTTATCAAGCGTTAAGTTCAAGATTGCAAGAGATACGTTTGGAGTAGGAACACGTACAGAGTTACCAGTTAACTTACCTTTTAATGCAGGTAATGCTTTAGCAACTGCTTTAGCTGCACCAGTTTCTGTAATTACCATGTTTAAAGTAGCAGCACGACCACGACGATCTGCTTTATGGTAGTTATCGATCAAGTTCTGGTCATTTGTAAATGAGTGAACAGTTTCAACATGACCGTTAAGAACTTTATATTTGTCATCCAATACTTTAAGAATTGGAGTAATCGCATTTGTTGTACAACTTGCAGCAGAGATGATTTTGTCTTCATCTAAGATGTCTGAGTTGTTTACGCCAAATACAACGTTTTTCATTTCACCTTTACTTGGTGCAGTCAATACAACACGTGCAACGCCTGGGCATTTCAAATGTTGGCTTAGACCTTCAGCATCACGCCATTTACCAGTGTTGTCGATTAAAAGTGCATTTTCAATACCGTATTCAGTATAGTCAACTTCACTTGGGCTAGACGCATAAATCACTTTAATGAAGTTACCGTTAGCAATAATTGCTTCGTTTTCTTCATCAACAGAAATTGTACCAGCGAAAGTACCGTGAATAGAGTCACGACGAAGTAAAGAAGCACGTTTTGCTAAGTCACCGTCAGAAGACTTACGTACAACGATTGCTTTAAGGCTTAAACCACGGCCTAAACCTGATTGGCTAATGATTAAACGAGCCAAGATACGGCCAATACGACCAAAACCGTAAAGAACTACATCTTTAGGTTGTTCAGAAGTTGCGCTTCCTTTGATTGACTCAACAGATTGAGCAACAAAAGCGTCAATATCACCGCCTTTTTCTTTATATTCAACAGCAAGTTTACCAATATCAACTTCTGCAGAACCAATGTTTTCAACTTTTGCTAAAGCTTCTAAAATTGGGAATGTATTTACAACAGAAAGCTCAACGTCTACAACACGTGTACGGCGGTGAGTTTTCAAAATTTGGATAACAGAACGGTTAATTAAAGAGCGACCGTAAACAGATACGACAATATTTTTTTCACGGTATAATTGACCGATTAATGCAATCATACGTTCCGCGATTTCTTCACGGTTTTTCCAACGGCCTTGGTGTTCAGCATGCAGGGCGATGATAGTGTCTTTGCTCACAGATACGTCCTCTAATTAATTATATCTAGGCGTGATTTTTTAAACCCCGTAATTGTAATGGAATTATTGGCAAGAATGAATCAAAAGCTGACGTTAGTGATTAGATTTTCCTAAAATTCATCATAAATTCATAAAATACCTATAATTATTTTTTATTATCTTATTGTTTAAAGCAGCTAAATTTTTGCTTTTTCTTACTTTTTAGTTTCTGATGCTCTAATTCTAAGCATCATTTTTTAATCTTTTTTGATATTTTGCGATATTTAGCTGCAAATTCTTGGCTTTTTGACGTTGTTGATAAAGGTGAACTGCGCCTTCTAAAACCAACACAAATACTGCGCACCAGATCGGAATATAAGTGAACCACTCTTCTTGACCAATACTCTCCCCTAAAACTAGAGAAGCCAAAGCAAGTAAGACAGGTTCCAAATATCCTAAAAGACCAAACACAACTAAGGGTAAAAAGCGGCTTGCTAGGATATAACTTCCCAAACCAATAGCACTTAAAATTCCAAGCCCAACAATGACGAATGTAAGACTCGGTTGGTCCATAAATTTGCTATAAGGGAGTAAACCTGTATGGGTCAAATAAATTACAATCGGCAGAATAATGACCAAATCCCACCAGAAGCCGCCTAAATTGTCTGTTTTAATTGTTTTACGTAATAAAAAGTAGGCAGAATAGCCAACCGCAACCAGTGCTGTTTCCCAAGCAATACTTCCTAAACGCCAGATTTCATGACCCACGCCAATAACAGCAAGAATAATGGCGACCCATTGAAATTTTGATATTTTTTCGCCATAAAGGACACTTCCAGCCAAGACAAGAACAAGTGGCAATAGAAAATATCCTAAAGATACTTGTAGGCCTCGCCCATGCATAGGTCCCCATAAAAAAAGCCAAAGTTGGACTGAAGTTAAAATGGAAGTCGTGATTAACAACAATAATAAAGAGGGCTTAGCTAAAATACGCTGATAGATAGTTTTGATATACGCTAAATCACCACTCCACCACATAAACAAAGTTAGAAATGGGATTGTTGCAATAATCCGCCAGCCAAAAGTCTGTTCACTATCAAGCTGACTTAACAATTGAGTATAAAAATAAAGTACACCAAAAGTGACAGATGCCATGACAGACAAGCTCACGCCCTTAAACATCATCACCCTCTTAGACTTTAGTAAAAACAGCTCACCACAATACTTGATTTATCCACTATAAAAAAGAAAAAACCATGTGAAAACATGGTTTTTTCTTAATCAGACGTATACAGTTATTCTGTATGCTCTGTACGGATAACATCACGAATATCAAAACCTAATGTTTTTGCATAATTTAGATATTCATCGACCACTTCTTGTTCAGGATGAGGCGTTCTTGATAAAACCCAAAGATATTTACGAGAAGGTTCCCCGACTAAAACAGTTTGATAGTCTTCGTCTATTTTTAAAATCCAGTAATCTCCACGAATAACTGGAATCCATCTCACAGCTTCGGGTAAGAAACTCACCTTCAATTTCGTGTTATAGGGTGGGTTAACCACGAAGGCTTCACCGATAGATTGCTGTAATTGTTTTCTATTGTCATAGCAGCGATTATCTACAACAACATTTCCATTTTCATTTAGGGTGTAAGTTGCAGATACGTTATAAGCACATTTTTTTTGGAAAAATGCAGGCTTACGGGCGGCTTCATACCAGACACCTAAATATCGGTCCAGTTCAACTTTATAAACAGTTTGCAAGGGTTTCGGCTGAGCATAGACATAGGTTCCAACAGCTAAACCAGCCAAAACGACACCGCCCAACGCAATTTTAGCCAAACGCCAACTGGCTTGCGGAACATTATTTCGAAATGCCATTGTTGCCCTCAACGATTAGTTGTGAATACAAAAGAACTCAAACATCTACAGTAGCTTGTTTTTTAAACACATTATGTAGCGTTATGTATTCGTTTATTGCAACATTTGCGCTTTTAATCGAATGATTTCATCACGTATCCGCGCTGCTTGCTCGAACTGTAAATCTTTCGAGGCCTTTAACATATCTTTTTCAAGCTTAGTGATATGTTTACTAAACAATTTTGGATCTGAAAGAATATGTCTTTCATCGGCACTCAATGCTTGTGCTTGTTCAAGTACTTTTTCATCAATCTCATCGTCTGAAAGTACCTCACCCGAGTCAATTTCTTTGATAGCCTGACGAACAGCACTACGTGGTGTAATACCATGCAGCTCATTAAATTCGATTTGTTTGGCTCTACGGCGATCAGTTTCATCTATTGCTTTTTGCATAGAGTCGGTAATTCGGTCAGCATATAAAATTGCTTTACCTTTCACATTACGCGCCGCACGACCAATCGTCTGAATGAGTGAACGTTCAGAACGTAAAAAACCCTCTTTATCTGCATCTAAAATAGCAACTAAAGAAACTTCTGGCATATCCAGACCTTCACGGAGCAGGTTAATACCGACTAAAACATCAAATACACCTGTACGTAATTCATGAATAATTTTGACACGTTCAACTGTATCAATATCTGAGTGGAGATAAGCAACCTTGACGCCATATTCTTTCAAATAAGAAGTCAGGTCTTCTGCCATACGTTTTGTTAAGGTCGTAATTAATACCCTTTCATTCAAATTCTTACGAATATTAATTTCAGAAAGAACATCATCTACTTGGGTTAAAACAGGACGAATCTCAATTTCAGGGTCGATTAGACCTGTTGGACGTACCACTTGTTCAACAATTTGATCTGACTTTTCTAATTCATATTTAGCAGGTGTTGCACTTACAAAAATGGTAGTCGGTACAATACGCTCCCATTCTTCAAACTTCATTGGGCGGTTATCAAGCGCACTTGGCAAACGGAACCCATAATTCACTAAGTTTTCTTTACGTGAGCGGTCACCTTTATACATTGCCCCAATTTGCGGAACCGTAACATGTGATTCATCAATAATGAGCAAAGCATCTTCTGGAATATAGTCGAATAAAGTCGGTGGTGCTTCACCAGACGGACGTCCAGACAAATGACGTGAATAGTTTTCGATACCATTGGTATAACCCAACTGTTGCATCATTTCCAGATCGTAACGTGTCCGTTGCTCAATACGCTGTGCTTCGAGCAATTTGTCATGTTCACGGAAGAATTTGAGCTGATCTTGTAACTCATCCTTAATTGTATCGATGGCACGAGTTAAATGATCTTTTGGTGTTACATAGTGGCTTTTCGGATAAATCGTAACTCGAGAAACTTTACGAACCATTTTACCTGTTAATGGATCAAACCAACGGATTGAATCGACCTCATCATCAAATAGTTCAATGCGAATGGCATGTTGATCGGATTCAGCTGGGAAAATATCAATAATTTCGCCGCGAATTCGATAAGTACCGCGTAAAAATTCAAGTTCATTACGCGTATATTGCATTTCAACCAAACGGCGGATGATTTCATCACGGCTTACTCGGTCACCTTCAACCACATGCAGTAACATTTGCATATAAGCATTGGGGTCACCCAAACCATAAATTGCAGATACCGATGCGACAATAATTGCATCACGACGTTCTAATAAAGCTCGTGTTGCAGATAATCGCATCTGATCAATGTGATCATTGATGGCCGCATCTTTTTCGATAAACGTATCCGAAGATGGAACGTAAGCCTCGGGCTGGTAGTAATCGTAATAACTTACGAAATATTCAACCGCATTATTAGGAAAGAAAGATTTAAACTCACCATAAAGTTGGGCCGCCAAGGTTTTGTTATGGGCCATCACAATTGTAGGTCGCTGTGTTTGGGCGATCACATTTGCCATGGTATAGGTCTTACCCGAGCCAGTTACCCCTAGCAATAACTGATTACGAAAACCCTGCTCGATACCATTGACCAGCTTTTCAATTGCCTGTGGCTGATCACCTGCTGGCTGATAATGTGTGACCAAATCAAAAGGTTGATTTTCGTTCAAAGTTATCTCTCTTTATGAAAAAATTGAATTTAACGTCTCCCTCATTAATGGGGATTTTTATCTTAATTTAAAGTGCAAATTGAGTTGGAAATTCAATGTAAAAGATTAAGCATCTTAACACTTGACCAATACTCTAATCAGTTGCAACATGAAGCTATCCATTAAATAAAAAGCATAACCATGACCTACCAATATCATGATGAAAGTATTGTAACCGAACTTCCCGAAGATACAGTTTTTGTGTTTGGAAGTAACCTTGCTGGACAGCACGGTAGCGGTGCAGCACGCGTTGCCAGACAACACTTCGGAGCAGTTGAAGGTGTAGGTCGCGGCTGGGCTGGTCAAAGCTTTGCAATTCCCACCTTAAATGAACATATTCAACAAATGCCTCTTTCACAAATTGAGCACTATGTTGAAGATTTTAAAATATATGCAAAAAATCATCCTAAAATGAAATATTTTGTCACTGCTTTAGGTTGTGGCATCGCAGGTTATAAAGTTTCTGAAATTGCACCACTGTTTAAAGATATTCATCACAACGTTATTTTTCCAGAATCTTTTAAACCCTATGTTGAAGATAATGCAGTTTCTCAATTTCCGACATTAACTGAAAAGATGGTAAAAAGTTTCATTAATGATGAAGTTATTTTTTACTTTAATCATGGAAGTGAATCTTTTGAAGAAGCCTTAGATAAAACAGATTTATCAAGTGCCGAAAAAGCCATTGCTCTTATTGTATTAAATGAAGAGCTATACCCTCGTGATCGTTATGGACGAGGCCGTGATCATGAGCTTCGTGATATTTTAGGTAAACTCAATGGTAAAATTTTTGACCTTCATGGAAACTCTGAAGGCGCCATGATTTTTGTGAGTGCTATTGTTGCCCTCATGGAACTTTACGATTTTGACGAGCAAGATTTTATCAAATTATGGCGTGGTGAAAAAAATATTGATCACCCCATTAATCGTTAAACTCTCTTATAAATTTATGAGCTAAGCAGAGCATTTCTGCTTTCTCATTATTTTATTTTACTTACATTTAATGTTTTTATTTTTAATTATTCTAATAAATTTAAGTTCTTTATTTCCCAAATCTTAATTTTTCTCATTATACTTTAAGACAAACTGAATACTTAAAGAAACATATGGAAACTTTAGATTCTTCAATTTTTGACCTTAGCCCAATTCCAATGTGGATTGAGGATTTCAGTGAAATTAAACAACAATTTGATTTATGGAGAAATCAAGGTATTGAAAATCTCCATGAATTTTTGAGTCAAAATAAAAATTTAATTATTGAATGTGCGCATAAAATTAAAATTGTTCGTGTGAATCAAAAAACATTAGAAATTTTTGAAGCACGAACTCACGAAGAGCTATATTCCAATTTAAATCTTATTTTTAAACAAGAAATGTTCGAATCACATATTCATGAACTTGAAGAACTATGGAGTGGTAAAACTCACTTTTCAAGTACGACAGTGAATTACACATTATCTGGTAAACGTATTGATGTTCAGTTAAGAGGCTCAATTTTACCTGGCTCTGAATCTACATTCGAACGTGTATTAATTACCACCGAAGACATTACGCCTTATCAAAATGCCCTTCGTGAAGAAGAAAAGAATCGTCGATTAGCAGAGTCTATGTTTATTTACTCACCGACGTCTCTTTGGGTCGAAGATTTCAGCCGTATAAAAAATAGAATTGATCAACTTAGACTATTAGGTATTGAAGATTTTAGAACTTTTCTAGACGTCCATCCTGAATTTGTCCGTCAATGTGTAGAAGATATTCTGATTTTAGATGTTAATCAGGCAACTCTTGATTTATTTAAGGCGCCTGATAAGTCGACACTTTTAAGAAATACACATAAGATTTTTGCTGAAGAGATGATTGAAACCTTTCGAGAACAACTTATCGAATTATGGCAAGGTAATATTCATCATAAACGTGAAGCCATTAACTATGCTTTAGATGGCCAAATAAGAAATGTCTTACTTCAATTTACCGTTTTTCCCGGTTATGAAGAAACTTGGGGACTGGTACAAGTTGCACTTACTGATATTACGGCGCGAAAAAAAGCAGAAAACTATCTTGAATATTTAGGACAACATGATGTTCTTACCAAACTATATAACCGCGCTTTTTTTACAGAAGAACTTAATCGTTTAAACCGAAGCATTATTCGCCCTGTTTCTTCAATTTTCTTAGATATGAACGGATTAAAAGAAACCAATGATCAGTTTGGTCATGATATTGGGGATGGGTTATTACGTCGCGTTGGAAATATTCTAGGTCAAGCTATTTTAAATACAGCCTATACGGCTTCTAGAATAGGTGGCGATGAGTTCGTGATTTTAATGCCAGGGGCAGATGAGGCGAATGTTCTCATTATGCTTCAAACCATTCAGGAGCTTTTTAATATCGACAATCAATATTATTCAAGCCACCCAATTAGCATCGCAATTGGACATGCGACTACGCAAGTCAATGAACAAATTGAGGACATGTTAAAACGAGCAGACCATCACATGTACCAAAGGAAAAAATCTTATTATCAGGAAATTTTATTTAATCAATAAAAAACAGGCATATTGCCTGTTTTTCAAAATTAGCGTTTTCCCATAGAACGACGAGTACCACGTGGCGGCATCCACGTTCTATCTGCGTATTGCTCTGGTTTAGGACGCACTTGGTTGTGTACCGCATCGTCGGCTTGATTGCTATCATTCGGCATTGGGAATGGCAATTTCACCAAAGCCTTTTTCTGTTTTGGCTGTTGCTCAGTCATGATTCTTTCTCGAAATTTCGATTGCGACCTATTATAAATGATTTTCTCACTTCTTTCTAAAAAAGCTTCAATTGAATAAATCTTGTTTAAGATGATTACTAAACTAAACTTTTTTACATCTGAAAAGGTTCACATCCGCAAATTGCTTAATTTTTGCGATAAGATAGAGTGCTTTTTATTTTTAATCCCATAAGAGGAATATTGCCGTGGACGTACGTCTTTCTGATCGTGTCAATGCCATCAAACCGTCCCCTACACTTGCTGTAACCAACAAAGCTGCTGAACTTAAAGCTGCCGGCAAGAATGTGATTGGTTTAGGTGCTGGCGAACCAGACTTTGATACCCCTCAACACATCAAAGATGCTGCAATTGAAGCGATTAATAATGGTTTCACCAAATATACGGCTGTAGATGGTACTCCTGGGTTAAAAAAAGCAATTATTGCTAAATTTAAGCGTGATAATAATCTTGATTATCAAGCGAATCAGATTTTGGTTTCATGTGGTGGTAAGCAAAGCTTTTTTAACTTGGCACTTGCACTATTAAACAAAGGCGATGAAGTTATCATTCCAGCACCTTTCTGGGTAAGCTATCCAGATATGGTCATTATTGCTGAAGGTACTCCAGTCATTGTGAAATGTGGTGAAGACCAACGTTTCAAAATTACTCCTGAACAATTAGAAGCTGCGATTACGCCTAATACTCGTTTAGTTGTATTAAACAGTCCATCTAACCCAACAGGTATGATCTATAGCAAAGCTGAATTAGAAGCTTTAGCTGAAGTTTTACGTCGTCACCCACAAGTATTTGTTGCATCTGACGATATGTATGAACCAATTCGTTGGGAAGATGAGTTCTACAACATCGCAACTGTTGCTCCAGATTTATATGATCGTACGATTGTTTTAAATGGTGTTTCTAAAGCATATGCAATGACAGGTTGGCGTATTGGCTATGCAGCCGGTCCAGCAAAAATCATTGGTGCAATGAAAAAAATCCAATCTCAATCAACTTCAAACCCAACTTCTATTTCACAAGTTGCTGCTGAAGCTGCATTGAATGGTCCACAAGATGTTTTACAACCGATGATTGAAGCGTTTAAACGCCGTCATGACTTAGTTGTAAATGGCTTAAATGATATTAAAGGTATCTCTTGCTTACCTGCTGACGGTGCTTTCTATGCCTATGCAAACATTCGCCCTCTTATTCGCGCAAAAGGCTTAAAGTCTTGCACAGAGTTCTCTGAATGGTTACTAGAAGAAACTGGTGTAGCAGTCGTACCTGGTGATGCATTTGGTTTAGGCGGCTTTATGCGTATTTCATATGCAACAGCTGACGAAGTGCTTGTTGATGCGTTAGCACGTATCAAAAAAGCTGCTGACTCAATTGAAGGTGTAGATGCTGCTATCGCTTCAATTGAAGCTGAAAAAGCTGCGAAATAAACTGCATTTTTACATAAAAAGGGTTCTATTAAGAGAGCCCTTTTTTAATTGACCTATACGTTACCTTTCTTCGGCGTCATATAAATAACCAGCAAAATTCCAAACAAAACCATAAAACTAGACAAAATCACTCGCCCTGTTACAGCTTCATTTACAAACAGGCTTCCACCTATAATTGCCAAACATGGCACACTCAACTGTACGGTACTGGCCGTCACGCGATCAATATGCTTCAAAATTGCATACCAAACTACATAAGCCCCACTTGAAGTCACGCCACCAGACAAAATTGCTAACATCCAACCTTGCAAATCAATATACTGCTCTTGATTAAACAATATATTTACCAACAAAACGATTGGTACAGCCAATATAAAATTTGCCAATGTACTACCAACAGGTTGCGTCATGTTACGGCCAGCAATACTGTATCCTGCCCATGCCAACCCAGACATCATCATAAGCAAAGCATAGTTCCAATGAGGCGCTTGAGCACCGGGTAATAACAAAACAATAATTCCGGCTAAAGCTATACATAAACCTATGCCACGGTATATACCAATCTGTTCACCATGCCAATAACCGTAAAGCACCATGGTCAGTTGTACAACACCAAATAAGAGTAAAGCACCAATGCCAGCATCGATTTGAAGATAGGCACAAGAAAATGCCAGAATATAAACCGCTAGAAAAAATGCATTCTTAAAACTCCAATGAACAAGAGTTTGAGACGATCTGGAATAAAAAAACAGTCCGAATAAAACAACTGCGCCACTCACTACTCGTACAAGGCTAAAACTCATTGGGTCAATATGATGTCCTGCTAAAGCCAAACGGCATAACACAGAATTTGCTGCAAAAGCCCCCATCACAAGTGCAATTCTAAAAAGCATTATCCTTATGCTCCTGTTATTTTTTATAGTGTATAAGAAGACTTACTTATCTATCTAATTCATTATGCAACTAATTTACTTCTATTTTTATCATAAAGACATTTTATATTAATAATTAAGCTTTTAATATTTAACTTGTCAGTTCAATCTTTAACTCATGGAATTGACATATCGATGACTTAATAATAGGCTAATATCAAGTTCCGTTTTAGAACTCATAAAATTAAAGGACTCAAAAATGAAAAATCCTATGGAAATGACTGGTCTCGAATTTTTACAAGCTATGATAGATGGCCATATTCCAGCAGCAAGTATTAGCAAAACTATACCTATGCAACCTACTGAAATTTCAGAAGGATCTGTTACATTTAAAGCCCAAGCAGATCATAACCATTTAAACCCACTCGGTGGCGTACATGGTGGTTTTGCTGCTACAGTTTTAGACTCTGTAACTGGGTGTGCAATACATACGATGTTACCTGCAGGTGTAGGCTACGGAACAATCGATCTTAACGTAAAAATGTGCCGCCCTCTTCCAAAGAACCATCCTTTAATTGCAACAGGTAACGTCATTAACTTAAGTAAAAATTTAGGTATTTCCGAAGGAAAGATTATTGATGAGGAAGGTAAACTGTATGCCTATGCAACAGCAACCTGCATGATTATTCGTCCATAGTCATCAAAGGCAGCCTTAAACCGCTGCCTTTTTTATTGAGTAATCTTGATTATCTGGACGTTCACAAGTTTGTGCAATCACATACGGTGCCCAAATGTTTTTAAGTTGAAGTTCTATAATTTCTTGATGTTCAGTAGACCAAGCGAGAACTTTATTTTTGCCCAACAATAATTCCCCTTCTAACTGAAAAATATATAAGGGTTTAGAGGAATTTAATACTTTTGAACTTTTTAAAACTTTTAGTGAGCTATGTACATTCCATTTAGAACTGAACCAAAGCTGCAATAAATCGCCTAAATATAAATCTTGTTTTTTGAAAGGATAAGCATCAATCCATGCATCTTCTACAGGCGTGTAATAAGACTCTGAATGACTTAAGAAACTGAGATAATTACGTTGATAAAAATCAAAATTAGAAAAAATAGAGGCAACAGTAAGTGTTTTCATACTTATCTCCGATTTAGCCATTTTAGTGCTGGCAAGTTGGTTTAAATCCACACTGTTTGAATTTCTTCAAACGTTTGTTCTGTCTCGAATCTAGCAATTGATTTTTTAAAGTGCAAGTAATTTCTCAGCTCACTACTTAACTGATCAAATAAAAAGCATACAACACAAAAATGAAGTAAACATGACAATTTAGACTTGACCCTTCTCAAAATCTCCTTATAATCGCATGCAGATTCTCCCATAGCTCAGTCGGTAGAGCGACGGACTGTTAATCCGCAGGTCCCTGGTTCGAGCCCAGGTGGGAGAGCCAAATACTAAAAAGCCCGCAGCATTAAAGCGGGCTTTTTTTTGCCATCAATATATCCCCATCTATAAAAAATCCCCTATCAGCACATAGAGGATTAGAGTTTAATGCTTAGACTATTCGCTTAATTTAATGACCTAATTCAAGTCTAAAAGATATATCACCCTCTATCCTCTTCTTAGATCATTTTAAAACCCATTATTCTACTTCAACCACTTTTAAAGGATTAAAAGACTGGGTGGTCGGCATCATTTCAATACGGTTAATATTAATATGTGGAGGTTGTGAAGCAACCCAAGCTACCGTATTTGCGATATCTTCAGGCAAAATTGGGTTCTTTTTATCATAGAGACTATTCACTTTCTCTTGATCACCTTTAAAACGTACCAAAGAAAACTCTGTACCACCACAAAGGCCTGGTTCAATGTTAGTTACTCGAATGCCTGTACCAGACAAATCCGCACGAAGATTTAAACTAAATTGCTCCACGAATGCTTTGGTTGCACCGTAAACGTTACCACCTGGATATGGGTATGTACCTGCAATTGACCCCATATTGATAATTAAGCCAGACTTTTTCTTTACCATGCTTGGCAAAATTAGTCGGGTAACAGTAATAAGCCCCTTAACATTGGTATCAACCATGGTGTACCAATCATCTAAATTTGATTTATCTGCTGACTCCAACCCTAATGCCAATCCGGCATTATTAACCAATAAATCAATTTGACTAATTTGAAATTCGGCGGGTAAATCAACCAATGCCTTATTTATATTTTCTGCCGTACCCGTCATATCAAATACTAAGGGATAAAATTTTTCACCAAGCTCTTGTTTTAATTCTTCTAGTTTTTCTGCCCGTCGTCCGCAACCAATAACTTTATAGCCTAACTCAATCAGTTTTTTTGAAATGCTATAACCAAAACCTGCCGATGCACCTGTAACTAATGCTAACATTCTTATATCCTTAGAAATGATTAACTATTTCAGTTGAATTCATGATGAACATATCAGCCTTTATATTTACACAATATTTATTATTAGCCTAAAAAAATAAAAGTTTTTTAAAAAAATTTAAGAGAAATTAAAACCTATAAAAATATATTTATTAAATAATTATATGCATTAAAAAACTAAAAGCAGAAGATGTCTACCGTCGAAGAGATAAAGCTCACCTAATAAAAAAGTTTACCGTGAAAGGTAAACTTTTTTAACTTGAAGCGTTCAAGATTATGCAGGCACGCCGCTGTGAAAACGAAAGGTATCATCAGGCGTTAAAATCAGATTCTTTTCAACCTCACGAATATGATCAATGCGCTGCTGAATATCCTCTTTAGGATTTTTCATTTTTGCAGTTTTTGCAACATCAAGTGCAAGTGCCAAATAGTCCTCGAAATGACGAGACTCTGACTTAAGTAAATAACGATAATAGCGTCCCAACTCTTCATCTACGCGCGGGGCAAGCGCATGAAAACGTTCGCATGAGCGAGCCTCAACAAAAGCACCTACCACAAGCACATCAATTAAAGCTTCCGGCTCATAAGTACGAATTTCTTTACGGAGTCCACCAGCATAGCGCCCTGCACTTAACCCATCCCATTTCTGACCACGCTTGGCCATAAGCTCAAGCACTTGCTCATAATGGAGCATTTCTTCCCGTACCAATTGTGCAAGCTTTACTTGTAAATCAGGGAAAAAACTATAACGGAACATTAAGTTCATTGCTGTACTAGCTGCTTTTTTTTCGCAATTAGCATGATCTTGCATCAAGATATCTAAATTATTGATTGCCTCATCTAACCAAGCGTTTGGTGTTTGACAACCCAAAAAAGCCAAGACAGGTTGCATTAATTCATCGTAATTGATACTCGACATAACCGATTAACCTGCCACCTGAATTGCTGCTTTCATATCTTTAACAGCTTGAACCAGACCTACAAAAACACTTTCAGCAATAATTGAATGCCCAATATTTAATTCATGAATTTGTGGAATAGCTGCAATTGGCGCAATATTTTTAAGATTAAGGCCATGACCAGCATTTACAACTAAGCCTTTTGAAGCTGCGTATTCAACACCTTTGATAATACGCGCCAACTCAGCCTGTTGCTCTTGCTCTGTTGCCGCATCTGCATATGCACCGGTGTGTAACTCAATCGTAGGTGCGCCACATGCAACTGCTGCATCAATTTGAGCTAAATCGGCGTCAATAAATAATGATACGTCGCAACCAATAGCCGCCAAAGTCTGAGTTGCAGCTTTAACTTTTTCAAAGTTACCGACTACATCTAAACCACCTTCCGTTGTTACTTCTTGGCGTCTTTCAGGAACAAAGCAGACATGCTGTGGTTGAATTTCTTTCGCAAACTCGACCATTTCATCAGTAACAGCCAACTCTAGATTCATACGTGTTTTTAGTAATGGTCGCATACGACGCACGTCATCATCTTGAATATGGCGACGATCTTCACGCAAATGCAAGGTAATCCCTTCTGCACCAGCTTGTTCACAAATAAGAGCAGCTTCTACAGGGTCGGGGTAAGTAGTACCGCGCGCCTGTCTTAAAGTAGCAACATGGTCTATGTTTACACCAAGCAATGCAGCCATAAATAAATCCTAATTACGATTGAGTTTGAGTATTTTGAATCCACAATTGTCGACTTTTTAGGGGACGGTCTCCTAAAAGCGATGTAATCATTTGACGGTATAGTTTACCTAATAATTGCAATTGTTCGTGAGAAAAATCCTGCCCTTGCTCATAATCCAACATAGACAAAATTGCTTTCCCTGACAAAGAAGAACGACCCGCTTGCACAACAGGAGCGAAGCCTTCTGTCACTTGAAATTGATAAAACTGATGAGCCTGAATCGGTTGTTGTTGGGTATCAATTGAGAAATCAATCGCGTATCCAAGTTCAGGAAGTAAAACATGCTCGAATTGGCGCAAAATCTGCCTAAGAAAAAGGTCAGGATTTTCATGAGAAGATAATTGTTGTAATTGAAGTAAGGTTAACTGATATTGCTCAAAAGTTTGTGGCATTGTCTCTTCTAACGGACAAAGTCTAAGAACAACTTCATTTAAATAAAATCCGGCAAAAAAAGCATCACCAAAAAAGAAAACTGGCTGATTTAAGATTTCAAGCTTAGTAAAGTTCTTTAATTCACTTTTACCCGTTGCCTGCAATCGGATAGGTTGATACTGAGGGGGCGGAGTCTGTCTTAAAATACCATCGACTCGCCCATACTCCTGAGTAAAAAGATGCACAATATGACTTTTCTCACGGTACTTACGGTGGTGAATCATATATCCATGGAGGACTTCATTGCGCATCATAAAAAGAAACTATTCCTCAGATTCTTTTTCTTTTTTGTCATCCTCATCATCGCCATCAGGAATTACCGCCCCTACAACCGCTGCTGTACCTTTGACAACACCTTTTGTAGTTTTATAGGCGATACCTACTGGTACGGTTACAAGCTTATATACACAACCTTGCAACATCAAAGTACATCCAATTATAGCGACCAATGATGTAATTGTTTTCATACCAGTATCCTTATCCTTTAGATATCACTATATCCTAAGCTTTTTAAAGCACGCTCGTCATCAGACCAACCGCCCTTCACTTTTACCCAAAGTGTGAGCATAATTTTTTGCTCAAACATCTTTTCCATGTCTTTACGAGCATCCATACCGATTGTTTTAAGCTTGGCACCTTTTTCACCAATCACAATCGCTTTTTGGCCCGCACGATCTACAAAAATCGTTGCATCAATATAAGTACAAGCTGGTTTTAAACGACCAGTTTTTTCATTAACAGTCTCTTCTTCCGTTTTAAAAGATTCAATTTGTACTGTTAAATCATAAGGTAGCTCTTCACCTAACTGACGCATGATTTTCTCACGAATAATTTCGCTAGCTAAAAAGCGTTCAGAACGGTCAGTAATCTGATCAAATGAATACAACGGTGCTTGATAAGGAAGGTACTTCTCAATTGTTTCGCTCAAGTGTTCCAGATTTGCTCCGCGTAATGCAGATACAGGAACGATCTCGGCAAAATTCATAAGCTTGGCACGCTCTTGAATTAAAGGAAGAATATCTCTTTTATCTTCAAAAGTATCAGCCTTGTTAATCACCAAAATAACTGGCATTTCAGCATTCTTGAGTTTTTCAAGCACTAAGTCGTCATTTGGGGTCCACTTATAAGCATCAATAACAAATAAGACCAAATTGACGTCACGTAATGCAGAATGAGCTGCACGGTTCATCATTTTATTAATAGCGCGTACTTCTTTTTTATGCATACCTGGGGTATCTACATATACCGCCTGCATTTTTTCACGCGAATCAATACCAATAATTTTATGACGTGTTGTTTGAGGTTTACGCGAAGTAATAGAAAGCTTTTGACCTAATAAATGGTTCATGAGGGTAGATTTACCCACATTTGGACGTCCTACAATCGCCACAAATCCGCTCTTAAAATCCGAAGGAATTGTCACGCCTTTGGAACTAAAAAATTGATCAATCAGATTATTAGGATCTTGGTTATCATTTGAATCTGGATTGATTTGATCAGAATGCATCGACATGCAGGTTATTGCTCCAATAACTTTAAAATTTCCGCCGCTGCTGCCTGCTCGGCAAAACGACGACTTGAACCCTCACCATGAATCTTTGATAAACCATCTATCAAACATTCAACTTTAAAGTGCTGGTGAGGTGCATCACCCTGAATATCTACAACCTCGTAAACAGGGAGAGGTTTTTTACGTGCTTGTAGATACTCTTGTAAACGTGATTTCGGGTCTTTAAGTTGATCCGTAGGTTCGATATGGTCTAAATAGGGTACATACCATTTTAGCACAATATCTGTAAGTAAGTTGAGATCACCACTATCAATATAAATTGCACCAATAATGGCTTCTACCGTATCAGCCAATATTGACTCACGATGATGACCGCCAGATTTCAATTCGCCCGTACTTAATATTAAACACCGGCTAAGTTGCAAATCGGTTGCAATCTTACCTAAAGCTTCCTGACGTACTAAAGTCGCTCGCATACGCGTTAAACGACCTTCGTTTTCATTTGGATAGGCATGATATAGATAATTGGCAACAATCATGCCTAGTAATGAATCGCCCAAAAACTCCAAGCGCTCGTAATTGTATTTATGACTCACCGAACGATGAGTCAAGGCTAACTGTAACAATTCAAGCTGCTTGAATTGATATCCGATTCGACTCAATAAGCGAGGATCACTTAGTTTGAACTGATGTTTTATCAAAACTCTTCTCAAATGTTAAAACTAAATCAATATTTGATAAGAAGGGTTTTCTTACCTCATATTTCTTTTGGACTTTTAGACCAGACTCATTAAACACTTGCGCAATCTCTTTAAAATGAAGATCACGAATATTATTCATGTCCAGTCGCTGATCCATTTGTGTCATAAACTTCTGCGGGGTGATGTCAGAAGAGCTTTCTTGTAAAAGCTCTTCTATTTGATTATTAATCAATCGATCATCCCAATATGCTGGCCAAACTGCAAGTACAGCTTTTACTGCAACCGCAAATATAACCACCCCAAATAAAATTGCTAAATACGAAGTACCTTGTTGTGCCTTACGCATTTCTTTTTTTCCTAATGGTTGTTTTTAATCTATTTTTCCATTTCGGCCAAAGTTAGGAAGATGTAAACCCGGTTCTTTATGCATCCAGACATAGAATGCTCGTCCTGTTAAATTTTCTTCAGGAACAAAGCCCCAGAAACGACTATCTGCACTTTGATCACGGTTATCCCCCATTGCAAAGTAATGTCCTTTTGGAACAGTCACTTCCCAATATAAACCGTCTTGGTTTGCATATTTACCATTTTCAACATAGTTGATAAACGGTGCTTGACGCGCCACATTTACGCCTTCAAGTTCACGCATTGTAAAGGTGTGCGTACCAATCGTCTCTTTATGATAAATAGACGTTGGTGTATCTAATACATCTTTTTCACGGCTAAACTGTGTTAATACTTTCGGTACTTTTTGTCCGTTAATAATCAATTGTCCATGATCATAAACAAGATGATCACCTGGCAAACCGATTACACG
Organism: Acinetobacter sp. WC-141; assembly: GCF_000313935.1. Taxonomy (GTDB): domain Bacteria; phylum Pseudomonadota; class Gammaproteobacteria; order Pseudomonadales; family Moraxellaceae; genus Acinetobacter. The sequence goes on from NZ_AMSS01000088.1 coordinate 116,860, forward strand.
TTTAATATAACTGATGGTAGGTTGAGGTGGATAACGGAATACAATCACATCACCACGCTTTGGTTCTCCCACATCAATAATTTTCTTATTAACGATAGGTAAACGCACACCATAATCAAATTTATTAACCAGAATAAAATCACCAGTTTCTAAAGTAGGTACCATAGAGTCTGATGGAATATTAAATGGTTCGTAAAGGAATGAACGAAGTACAAGTACTACAGCTAAAACTGGCCAAAAGTCATAAGCCCATGTAATAACAAAATTTTCGTTCCCGCGCCCTTTATTTGCACGCTGTTTGAATACAAGTTTATCTAACAACCACACTGCAAATAGAATCAGCGTAACTGGAACAAGAATTAAATTAAAATCAAAATCCACACGACCTCACTCGCAGCCTAGCTGCTTGTCTTAAAGTAGGGGAAAGTAATGTCTTACTCCCCCCGACCTTCATTTCTTATCTTTCTACTTTCAATACAGCCAAGAACGCTTCTTGTGGAATTTCAACGCTTCCCACTTGTTTCATACGTTTCTTACCTTCTTTTTGTTTAGAAAGTAGTTTTTTCTTACGTGAAACGTCACCACCATAACATTTTGCTAATACGTTTTTACGCATCGCTTTTACAGTAGAACGAGCAATAATTTGTGCACCGATAGCTGCTTGAATAGCAACGTCGTACATTTGGCGAGGAATCAAATCTTTCATTTTCTCAACCAATGCAATACCACGATGACGCGCGTCATTACGGTGACAAATCATAGCCAAGGCATCAACCTTGTCACTATTAATTAATACATCAACCTTAACTAAAGCTGAACTTTCGAAACGCACAAAGTTATAGTCTAGCGATGCAAAACCACGCGAGCATGATTTTAATTTATCAAAGAAATCCATAACGACTTCAGCCATTGGGATTTCAAAGGTAATAGAAACTTGATTACCCAAGAATTTCATATCTTTTTGAACACCACGGCGTTCAATACAAAGGGTCATTACATTCCCTAAATATTCTTGCGGAACAAGGATATGACACTCTGCAATCGGTTCACGCAAATCTTCTACAGTAGATCCGTCTGGCATTTTTGATGGACTATCGATATAAATCGTTTCGCCCTTCTTGGTTAATGCTTCATAAATTACGGTAGGTGCAGAACTGATGAGATCAAGATCATACTCACGCTCTAAACGCTCTTGTACAATCTCCATGTGTAGCATCCCTAAGAAACCACAACGGAAACCAAAACCTAATGCATCTGAACTTTCTGGTTCAAAGAATAGAGCCGAGTCATTAATCTGCAATTTTTGTAGCGCTTCACGGAATGGCTCAAAATCACTCGCATCAATCGGGAAAAGACCAGCATAAACCTGTGGTTTAACCTTTTTGAAACCCGGTAAAATCGCAACATCAGGTGTAGATGCAAGCGTAATAGTGTCACCTACTGGTGCACCAAAAATATCTTTAATACCCGCAATAACAAAACCTACTTCACCAGCTTCAAGAATATCTGTTTCAGTATGCTTAGGATTAAATACACCCACTGAAGTTACCGGATGAGTTTGACCTGTCGATTTAACCAACATTTTGTCGCCCTTACGGATACGACCTTGTTTAATACGTACAAGAGAAACTACGCCTAGGTAGTTATCAAACCATGAGTCGATAATTAATGCTTGCAATGGAGCATCACGATCGCCTTCAGGCGCTGGAATAACATCGACTAAACGTTCTAAAACACCTTCAACACCTAAACCAGTTTTTGCCGAACAGGTTGGTGCATCAGTTGCTTCAATTCCGATAATTTCTTCAATTTCATGAATTACACGTTCAGGTTCAGCCTGCGGTAAATCAATTTTATTTAAAATAGGAAGAACTTCGAGACCTTGTTCAATCGCCGTATAACAGTTTGCAACTGATTGTGCTTCTACGCCTTGTGCAGCATCTACAACCAATAGCGCACCCTCACATGCAGCTAATGAACGAGAAACTTCATACGAGAAGTCTACGTGTCCAGGAGTATCAATAAAGTTAAGTTGATATTCCTGACCATTAGGATGGGTGTAATACAGCGTGACAGAAGCGGCTTTAATGGTAATCCCACGTTCGCGCTCAAGCTCCATTGAGTCTAAGACTTGAGCTTGCATTTCACGATCTTGTAGACCACCACACATCTGAATAAAACGGTCAGCCAATGTAGACTTACCATGGTCAATGTGAGCAATAATCGAGAAATTTCGTATATTTTTGATATCGACGGATTTTTTAGCTTGCGCCATGGGTTACCTTGAGAAAATATAGAGTGCTATGTAGCTTGTTTTAATACACAGCCAAAGCAGTTAAATAAATTGCGTGAGATTATAACAGATTGCAGATATGAAAAAGACATAAATTCTTTCTTTTAAAAAAGCTTTCTAAACTTCTCAACATAACAAACTATTTCGCTTTAAATCAGTACAGCTTCAGCTCAAATTTAAGCAGACTTGCAGATAAATTATTGGCAGTATTACTAGCTGTCTTTCCAATCAATTCGAATCCAAGTTTGTAAACAACTTGCTGAGATCTAATGTTTGGTTCAAAAATTTCAGCCCAAACATATTTTATTTGTTGTCGGAATAACCCCTCTTGTTTCAGATAGTGGATTAGGCCTGTAAGCGCTTCTTGCATATATCCCGCACCCCATGCACGAGGATGAAGCTCATAGCCAATGACTACCGCAAAATCATCACCAATCGGTTTGATGGCATTTACCCCACATGTTCCCAGCATAGTTCCATCTTGTTTAAGACGAATAGCATGTCGAAAACCTAGCTGTTCGTCCCATTTTTTATGCATTTTTTCAATCAAAGCCTGAGCTTCTGCTAATGAAGTAAAAGCTTTTAAATCATAAAATTCGAGTACGTTTGAATTTGAAAATAATTCAAAGACAAAATTCTTGTCATCTTCAGTAAGATTACTTAAGACTAATCGATCAGTTTCTATAGAAAATAAATACTCCAAATTTCAGCCTCTCTTTTTACTTGTGAGCATACGAAATAGTAAAATCATACGGATTTATGTTTGAATCAAGCGGCTTGTATGCATGAGTAAAAGTTGGAGACATTCGTTTTGGGCGTCCTGTGGCAATTTCAATACATGCCCATTTAGTATTTCCAACAAATAATACAGCCTGATCTGATGGACGGAAAAATACATACTGGCGGAACGAATAAAGAGCGTTAATGTCATCTAACCATGTGCGCAATACAAGTTGTTCGCCTTCAAATGCAGCTTTACGATATTGCACATGATGCTCAACCGCGACCATTGCATGTTTTAGCTCAAGATATTTAGTTACCCCTACTCCTAATGTTTCAACATGAGCAGCAGCGACATCTTGCATCCACTGTACATACATCACATTATTCACATGTCCTAACGCATCAATATGATGTGGCTGTACCTGAATATGTAAATCAAAAATACTACTCACAAATGTTCACTCTTATTTATTAACTTTTAAACTGAAATAAGTGTAGGTAGATATCACTATACGCTCAAGATAAATAACAAAAAACCACCCATGTTTAGGGTGGCTCATTGTTGCTTTTTTAAGTTTATTGGATACGTAAACCCAGCATTGCACGTTGTCCTTGACGAATAATGGCAACACGAGCTACCGTATTTTTTTGCAAGTTAGAAACAACTTTTGCAAAATCCTGACTATTTAAAATCTGGTTATTGTTGACTTGAACAATCACATCACCCGGAATGATATTTGACAATGATGCTAAGCCACCACGGCGAACATCTTGTACATAGATACCACCTTTTACACTTAAAGCACTTTTCTCTGGTTCAGCCAAATCACGAATACTCATTCCTAAAACTGGTCCTTTAGATACAGCACTTTGCGCACCTGTGGCAGGTGTTTCATCTGGAGCGGTCGTTAAGGTCGCAGAAATATTACGGGTTTTATCATCACGTAATACTTCGAACTGAACAGTTTGATTTGGCTGTACTTTGTTTAACGCATAGAGTAAATCACTCGTACGAAGTACAGATGCACCATTTAATTTTAAAATCACATCCCCAGCTCTAAGACCTGCTTTTTGTGCAGGCGAGTTCGGAGAAATTTGAGTAATTAAAGCACCTTCAGGTTTTGGTAACTTATAGGCCTCTGCAAGGTTTCGGTCAATATCTTGCATCATCACACCAAGATAAGAGCGTGTTACCTTACCTTTAGTTTTAAGCTGTTCGGCAACATCCATCGCTACGTCAATCGGGATAGAGAAAGACAAGCCCATATAGCCGCCAGTACCACTAAATATTCGAGAGTTTACGCCGACCACTTCACCATTTTGGTTAAACAATGGACCACCAGAGTTACCCGGGTTTAACGCAACATCAGTTTGAATAAATGGTACCGAAGTTTCACCACTCATATTTCGTGATTTAGCACTGACAATACCTGCCGAAGCTGAGTAATCAAAACCAAAAGGCGAACCAATGGCTAAAACTGGTTCTCCGACACGTAAACGGTCAACATTCCCTACTCGTAAAGCTGGGTAGCTATTTCCGGTCACCTTTAATAAGGCAACATCTGTACGCTCATCACTACCAACCACCGTTGCATCAATTTCACGGCGGTCATTTAAAGTAATACTGATGCGTGAGGCATTTTCAATCACATGGTGGTTGGTGAGTAGATAACCATCTTTACTAATAAAGAATGCACTACCATATGCGGTTTTTTCTTGTGGACCTTGTTGCTGTGGAATGATGACCTGATTTCCAAAGAAACGTTTTAAAATTTCAGGAACTTGCTGCTGCAATAATTCATCCTGAGTCATTTTTTTTACGACGTTTACACTCACCACTGCTGGACTAACTTGTTCAACGAGGTTTGAAAAATCAACAGCAGCATTTGCCTGAACAGCAGCAACTGTAAATACCGCTGCATACATTCCTTGTTGTAAATAGCGAGTTTTCATTCGGTGCTCACCCACAATTGGTCTACGAGAATAAGAATAAAACTGTTGTATCACAACACTTTGGGGTTGTGCGTAACAATATGTTTATTTGTAAGACATCATCACAATCATTATTTTACGCATTGCAACTTTTTAAGCCAATTGCAATTTTTCTCTGAGTTAGAGCGCTTAGGCTCTTGCCTTTTTAGATAAAAAGGGGTGTCATTAGCGGACGTTTTAGATTGTTGCGAATGGACATGCCTAATTTACAGACAATTCACCACTTTGACGTGATTATTGTGGGCAGCGGCGGTGCTGGTTTAAGTCTGGCTTTATCGTTACCAAATCATTTTAATATTGCAGTTTTAGCCAAAGCTGCTTTAACCGAAGCAAGTACCTTCTATGCCCAAGGTGGTGTTGCTGCTGTTCTGGATGAGACCGACTCTATTCAACAGCACATTAATGACACTATGATTGCAGGTGCTCATTTATGTGAAATGGATGCGGTACAACATACTGTAGAAGGCGGCCGCCCTTCTGTTGATTTTCTTTTAAAACAAGGCGTGCAATTTACTCTCGATGAAGATGAACAACTTCACTTAACTCGCGAAGGTGGTCACTCTCAGCGCCGCATTATCCATTCAGCTGATGCAACAGGTAAAGCCATTTCAACCACCTTGGTTGAACGTGCTAAAGAACGTAAAAATATTACTATTTTTGAAAACTATATTGCGATTGATTTAATTACTTCGCATAAGGTAGGTTATACCGACCAAGCGAATCGCGCTATTGGTTTATATGCATTAGATGAAAATACTGAAAAGGTTCATACCTTCCTTGCACCATTCACCGCGCTAGCTTGCGGCGGTGCGATGAAAGCTTATCTATACACATCTAATCCAGATATTGCCACAGGTGATGGTATTGCAATGGCCTTCCGTGCAGGATGCCGTGTAGCCAATATGGAATTTAATCAGTTCCATCCAACTTGCCTGTACCATCCACAAGCCCGCTCTTTTTTAATTACCGAAGCTATGCGTGGTGAAGGTGCTTATTTGCGCCTACCTGATGGCGAACGTTTTATGTTGCGTTTTGACGATCGTGCAGAACTGGCTCCTCGCGATATTGTGGCACGTACAATTGACCACGAAATCAAGCGTCTCGGTATTCGTCACGTGTGGTTAGATATTACCCACAAATCACCTGAGTTTATTAAAGAGCACTTCCCTACACTTTATGCACGATTGCTTGAGTTAGGTATCGACATTACCAAAGACATGATTCCAGTGGTGCCAGCAGCTCACTATACATGTGGTGGTGTTGTAGTTGACTCAAATAGCCAGACAGATATTGAAGGCTTATATGCGATTGGTGAGACTTCTTATACGGGTTTACATGGTGCAAACCGTATGGCAAGTAACTCATTACTTGAGTGCTTCGTTTATGGTATGAGCGCAGCAAAAGATATCGAAAATAAATTTGATGAAAACTTCAAATTACCTGAAGTACCCACTTGGGATGACTCACAAGTAACCAACCCTGATGAAGATGTGGTGATTTTACAAAACTGGGATGAGTTACGTTCGACCATGTGGAACTACGTTGGTATTGTAAGAACTACAAAACGTTTAGAACGTGCTTTGCACCGTATTGAAATGTTAAAGCGTGAAATCACTGAGTATTATCAAGACTACCGTGTTAGCAAAAACCTGATTGAGCTACGTAACCTTGTTCTCGTTTCGGAAATGATTGTTCGCTGTGCTATGCAACGCAAAGAATCACGCGGTCTACATTACACGCTTGATTATCCAGAAACGTCGAGTGAGATTCGTAAAACAGTTCTAACACCGCCAAATTTTGCAGTAGAACAGCCATTGGTTAATACTGATATTTAAGCTGTTTTTCTATAAAAAAGCACAGTTCAGACTGTGCTTTTTTATTTGCTTTGATATTTATGGTCTAGGTGGAATTGAATAAGTCGCGGTCACATGCGCAACAGGTTCATCCAAACCGACCGAATAAATCCAAACCTCACCCACCACTAAACTCTTTCCTACTTTCATGAGCTTACATTCACTACGTAAGTCTTGATCACCAGCAGGTTTTCTTAAAAAATTAATATTAAAGTTGGTGGTTACAGCTAAACCAACAATACCGATTTCCCCTAATATCGCAATATATAAAGCAAAGTCTGCCAAAGTCATCATGGTTGGACCAGATATGGTGCCACCAGGACGTTGATGTCTTTGATCGACATGATAATAAACAACCGCTGCTTTGGGTGTGACTGATTCAATCGTGCAATGTTCAAGACTTGGTGGAAATTCCTTTTCAAGAAATGCCACGATTTCTTCTTTTGAGCTTTTCATCCTTGTTATTCTTCAATCTATAAATCATATGTAAGATAGCATAAGAAAATAACAGATATTTTCTATGACGTTTTAAATCAGAATTAACGTCATTTTTCACCACTCCCGTAAAATATGAGAGTGGCTCACCCAATTACTTAGCCTAAATATTGCAAAGCTTGCTCAAATACCTGATCAGGACTTTGTGTTGCATCTAATCGCTTAATACGCTCCGGTTCAGCTTTCCACAAGGTTTCATAACCTTCACGAACCTTAGTAAAAAAACTTAACTTTTCTTGTTCAAAACGATCTAAAGCTCCGCGTTCACGTGCACGGTCCATCCCGAGTTCAATCGGGGCATCTAACCAGAAAGTCACCTCTGGCATGCGTAAAACAAAGTTCTGATTTAAAAGCTGTAATTTATGTTGGCTTAAACCACGACCAGAACATTGATAAGCAAAACTTGCATCAGTAAAACGATCGCTTAATACAATTTTATTAGATTCTAGAGCTGGCAAAATGACCTGTTGTAAGTGTTGAGCACGTGCCGCATAAATGAGTAGCAACTCTGTATCATGACTCATATTTTCGTCATGGTTCACTGCCAAAAGCATAGAACGTATTTGTTCTGCTAACGGCGTACCCCCCGGTTCACGTGTTAAAACAACTTGTTTACCTTGCTCTTCAAAATACTGATGAATTTTTCGAATGAGTGTAGTTTTACCTACCCCTTCCGTGCCTTCAAAGCTAATAAACATCTCTTTTCCTTATTTCTTCGATCTCAACACGGATAAGTACTCTTGCACCGCTTGATTATGCGCTTGCAAGCTTGCCGTAAATTTATGCCCACCATTGCCAGTCGCTACAAAATAGATGTTATTTGAGTCATCTGGGTGTAACGCTGCTTCAATTGCTTTTTGGCTTGGTAAAGCAATTGGCGTTGGCGGTAAGCCATTAATAGTATAAGTATTATATGCAGTTGGGGTACGGAGGTCTTCTCGAGTAATATTGCCTTTATAATTATTACCCATACCGTAAATAACAGTTGGATCCGTTTGTAAACGCATACCAATTTTTAAACGACGAACAAAAACGCCTGAAACTTGTGTAAGTTCACTGTCTAAACTTGTTTCTTTCTCAACAATAGAAGCCATAATTAATGCTTCATATTTATCTTTATAAGGTAAATTCGGTGCACGATTTGCCCAAGCTGCATCTAGAGCTTTCATTTGACGGTGGTATAAATCGGTAAGAATTTTCTTATCTGTTTCACCTTTGGCAAAGAAATAAGTATTAGGTGCGAACAAACCTTCAGGATGCCCATAAGGAATCCCAAGCGCCTTCATCAGCTGATCATCTGGTAAATCTAATATTGTATTTTTTACGTTTTTATCATTTTTGAGTGCAGTAATAAGCTGTTTAAAAGTTGTACCTTCAATGACCAAGACACGGTTCATCTGAGCATTATCTGCATCAGATAGCATTTCTAATACTTCTCTTACACTCATTCCCTGTTCAATTTCATACACACCAGCTTTCATACTGTCATGAATCATAAACTTCTGATAAAGCTTTAATACCACTGGAAAGCTAATTTTGCCTTCTTTCGCCAAACGATCAATAAAACCAGAATAGGTTTCACCAGATGTAATGGATAACATCTGTTTTTTGCCTTCAATAGGATAAGCTTTAAATAGACTCGACCATAAAATGGCAAAAGTAGAAATTAAAATAATAAAAAGGCCAATTAGAACCAATCGCTTAGAAAATTTTGGAGCTTGTTTTTTGTTATTTTTCTTGGCGTTTTTTGCTTTCGCATTCACAGGTGGCTTCGGCATATTAATGAATCTGATTTAAGTTAAGGATATGAAATAAATCTATGCATGCCTGTGTTTCTAGCGTTTTCTCACCTAAATGAGTGACTACTCGCATAGGGTTTAAAGCATTACAAAAGAATAGACTTTGTATTTCAGATACTTCATCCAACTCAATTACACGTACTTCACAGGCAATACCATGGTGCTGCATACGCGCCAGAATTTCTGCCCGCATTACACCGTGGACGCCATTATAGCGAAGTTCCGGAGTAATCCATCTATCATTTAAGCGAATAAAACAATTACTGCTGACTCCTTCAACAATATAACCTTGTACATCAGTAACTAATGCTTCAGCCCACCCTAGTTGATCTGCTTCTTTTTTTAGCACTACTTGTTCAAGACGGTTTAAAGATTTAAGCCCGACCAAGCTCGGCATGGTTAAACCTAAAGCCTGATTTAAAACTCCGCACTGGATAAAGTCTGGCTGAAATTGCTCTAAAGCTTTCGGATAAAACCAGATATAAATATCGGCGTCATGCTTTGGCAAACTATAACCACGGTCACCTATCCCACGACTAATCACAATTTTTAAAGTGCCGTTCAGCACGAGGTTCTGCTTTTGTAGTTGTTGTAAGCTCTGCTCTATTAATTCAAAATCCGCAGTTAAAGACAGTTTTTGACATGCAAGTTTTAGACGCTCCCAATGTCTTTCTTGAAGCTCAATTTTATTTTCAAAAACACGAATTGTGGTAAAGCATCCATCCCCATAATGAAATGCTCGATCCAGTAAAGGAATGGTTTCAACAGGTTGCCCATTTTTAAAACACCACATGTTTAATTCACCCTTTGCTAAAAACCACCCAACAATACAACACCTTTCATTTAAATAATAAATGACTGATTTTAAAAAATTATACCGATTTCGTATCTACTTTTGAAACTTGTTATATATCAAGATTTAAGAATTACTTATCTCTTTTTACTATTTCTATTTTTTTCATATTAAATTCGTTTTTTATTATTTTTTTAGAATAAAGACTAGCGCTATTCTGCGTTCATGTTTTGAACATTTCATATTTTTTGAGGACTTATCTCATGCGTTTTTCTCAATTAAAAGTCGGGGTTATCGCTGCACTTCTATCTGTTTCATCATTTGCAGCTCAAGAATTTTTAAACGTTTCTTACGACCCTACTCGTGAGTTATATACAGATTTCAATAAACAGTTCGGTACTTACTGGAAACAACGTACTGGTCAAGATATTGAGTTCAAACAATCACACGGCGGTTCTGGCAAACAGGCGCGTGCAGTGATTGATGGCCTCAATGCAGATGTAGTGACATTAGCACTTGCGGCTGATATTGACGAAATTGCGGAAAAAGCAAAATTACTTCCAGCTGACTGGCAGAAAAAACTGCCACAGAACTCTACCCCATACACTTCAACAATTGTGTTTTTAGTGCGTAAAGGTAATCCAAAGCAAATTAAAGACTGGGCTGATTTAATCAAACCAGGCGTAGAAATTATTACGCCAAACCCGAAAACCTCAGGTGGTGCCCGTTGGAATTATCTAGCAGCGTGGGCTTGGGCAAAACATCAACCAGGTGGCAATGATGCAAAAGCACAAGAGTATGTTCGTCAAATTTATAAACATACTAAAGTTCTAGATTCTGGTGCTCGTGGCGCAACCACAACTTTTGCTGAACGTGGCATTGGTGACGTATTACTGGCTTGGGAAAATGAGGCTCATTTAGCTCTTCGTGAACAACCAGGCAAATTCGAAATTATTACCCCGTCTCTTTCAATTTTGGCCGAACCTCCAGTCGCAATTGTAGAAAAGAATGCAACTAAAAAAGGCAACTTAACCATTGCTAAAGGCTATCTCAACTACTTGTATTCACCAGCTGGCCAAGAAATTGCAGCACGTAACTTCTACCGCCCGCGTAATGCAGCCGTTCTTAAGAAATACAGCAATGTATTTAAGCCATTGAAACTCGTTACGATCGACAAAGAGTTTGGTGGTTGGACGAAGGTACAAAAACAACACTTCGACAATGGTGGTGTTTTCGATCAAATCGTGAAAATCAATAGTGCAGAGAAGTAATTCTTTGTACTAAAGATAAGGAGAACAGACATGATTCACACTGTAATTGTTCCGGGTGTAGGTGGAAGTGAACAACAGCATTGGCAATCTTGGTTGCAGCGTAAACTCGTGTCTAGTTCTCGTGTTGAGCAAAAAAACTGGGATAGACCCGTATTAAGCGAATGGGTTGAGCAATTCGTTAAAACAGTTCAAGTAGCGCCAGCTCCTATACAAATTGTTGCTCATAGCTTTGGTTGCTTAACAAGTGTGGCTGCTCTAGCAGAGTATCCAGAGTTAAAAAACCGAGTTAAGAAACTTATTTTAGTCGCTCCAGCAAATCCAGCACGCTTTGGGGAAGCAGGATTTGCTCGACATAGTTTGACCGACTTCAAAGAGTATTTTCATCAGTTAAAGATTGATGTGCCAACATCTCTTCTCATTAGTGAAAATGATCCATGGCTCGGTTTTTTTGATGCTTTACAACTTGCGAATGCATGGAAATTAAATCCGGTTAACCTTGGTGAAGTCGGCCATATTAATGTTGCCTCAGGTTTTGGACCGTTTCCGGATTTGCTGAATTATTTGATTCCAGAAGATTCGATGTGTAGTCACTCATCTATCGACCCGGTAAAGACTCATTTCTCTTTGAAATTTGCTTAATACCCATCCTTATATTGCACCGTTTATCTTTATTTATTCGCTTACTGGTTTCAGCAGGCTTTTCTCTTTGAGGAAATATCATGTCGCAGCGATCCCGAGTGCTGCCTGGGTTTGGTCTATCTTTGGGCTTCACCCTCGCCTATGTATCTTTTATTGTGCTTATTCCATTAGCCGCAGTCTTTATCAAATCATTTGGAATCGGATGGGACGGGTTATGGGAAATTTTAACGTCTGAGCGTATTTTAAAATCGCTTCAACTCAGTTTTAGTTCAGCTTTAATAGCAGCCTTTATTAATGTTGTGTTTGGCCTACTTCTGGCTTGGTGCCTTGTACGCTATAACTTTCCTGGAAAACGTCTGGTTGATGCATTAGTTGATCTACCTTTTGCCCTTCCAACCGCAGTTGCAGGTATTGCACTGACTTCGCTCTATGCCCCTACTGGCTGGCTTGGTCAATATTTAGAACCCTTGGGCATTCAGGTCGCATATAGTCCAATTGGTATTACATTGGCATTGGTTTTCATTGGTATTCCATTCATTGTAAGAACAGTACAACCTGTACTTAGTGATATTGAAACCGAGCTTGAAGAAGCAGCTTCGGCACTTGGCGCGAATCGCTGGCAAACTATTACTAAAATTATTTTACCGATATTACTACCGGCTCTATTCACAGGTTTTGCTTTAGCATTTGCCCGCGGCGTGGGTGAATATGGTTCGGTTATTTTTATTGCGGGTAACCAGCCATTTAAAACAGAAATTGCGCCACTTATGATCATTTCACGCCTTGAAGAATATGATTACGCAGGTGCAACCACTATTGCTGCGGTCATGTTAGTTCTCTCTTTCATTATTTTATTTGCCATTAATTTACTTCAAGCGTGGGCGAACCGTCGTACAGGGAGAAATGTCACATGAACCTACATACAGACAGCAATGCACTTGCCTTGAAATTGCAATCTCGTGACGCGACACGTGAGCCGACTTGGGTACGTTATACCCTAATTACCATTGCACTGATTTTCTTTCTCAGCTGCCTGATGTTGCCACTTATTTTGGTTTTCGTTGAAGCATTTAAACAGGGACTTGAAGTCTATGTTCAGGCTTTGATTGATCCAGATACATTATCAGCAGTGAAGTTAACATTACTCACCGCAGCAATTGCAGTTCCGATTAACGTGATATTTGGTGTGGCTGCAGCTTGGGCGGTTTCTAAGTTCCAGTTTAAAGGTAAGGCAATTTTAACCACTATCATTGATATGCCTTTTTCGGTTTCACCTGTTATTGCAGGCTTAATGATCGTATTGATTTTTGGCGCACAAGGTTGGTTAGGCGGCTGGTTAATGGACCACGACATTAAGATTTTATATGCCGTGCCTGGAATTGTTTTAGCCACTATCTTTATTACGGTTCCCTTTGTAGCACGTGAATTAATTCCACTCATGGAAGCTCAAGGAACTGAAGAGGAAGAAGCAGCAATTGTACTCGGTGCATCAGGATGGCAAACCTTTTGGAAAGTGACACTTCCAAACATTAAATGGGGTTTGATTTACGGCGTGATTCTGTGTAATGCCCGCGCAATGGGTGAATTTGGTGCAGTATCGGTAGTTTCCGGCCACATCCGCGGTGAAACCAATACCCTGCCACTTCATGTCGAAATTTTATATAACGAGTACACCTTTAGCGCAGCGTTTGCCGTGTCCTCATTACTTGCTTTCTTAGCCCTATTAACACTGATATTGAAAACGTGGTTAGAACTACATCAAGACAAACCAGAACCGCATTCAACTGATTCGTAAGGAATGAAATCATGAGTATTCAAGTTAAAAATATTGAAAAACACTTTGGTGCATTCCATGCGCTTAAAAATATTTCGCTAGATTTTCCGGAAGGTGAACTGGTTGCCCTACTCGGCCCATCTGGTTGCGGTAAAACAACCCTACTTCGAATTATTGCAGGTCTAGAATCAGCTGATGGCGGTCAAGTGTTACTTGAAGGTGAAGATGCAACCAATGTACATGTGCGTGAGCGTCAGGTCGGCTTTGTATTTCAGCACTATGCTTTATTTCGTCACATGACTGTGTTTGACAATATTGCCTTTGGATTACGTGTTCGTCCTCGTGCAACACGTCCTTCAGAAGCTGAAATTAAAAAACGTGTTACTCGTTTACTTGATCTAGTTCAACTTGGATTTTTGGCAGATCGCTACCCTGCTCAGCTCTCGGGCGGACAACGTCAGCGTATTGCTTTAGCCCGTGCTTTGGCAGTCGAACCACGAGTATTATTACTTGATGAACCATTTGGTGCTCTAGATGCCAAAGTCCGTAAGGAGTTACGTCGCTGGTTACGTAACTTGCACGATGAATTGCATATCACTTCAATTTTTGTGACCCACGATCAAGAAGAAGCACTTGAAGTTGCAGATCAGATTATTGTCATGAATAAAGGTAATGTCGAGCAGATCGGTTCACCGCGTGAAGTTTATGAAAAACCATCAACACCATTTGTATTTGATTTCTTGGGTCAGGCAAATCGTTTTGAAGGTGAAAACACAGACGGTATTATCCGTATTGGCAATGACCGTATTCAATTACCAACGTTAGTTGAAGCGCCTCAAGGAAAAGTGATTGCTTTTGCCCGTCCAGATGAGTTACATATTCACTCGCAACCGCAAGCGAATACGATTGAAGCGACGTTTGTACGTGAAATCTGGATTGCTGGAAAAGTTGTGGCGGAATTACAAGACCGTAATGGACGTTTAATTGAGATTGCTCTGAGCAATGAAGCTGCAAAATTACATGCGTTTAAACCAAATCAAACTGTTTGGGTGAGTGCATCTCAACTGCACTTATTTGCAGATCAAGTTGCTTAAGAAATATATTTGGTGAGGAAATATCTGGCGGAACTAAAGCCCGTCCTCACCTCTTTTGAGGAAAAGAGTTAATGAACTTTCAACAATTAAGAATTATCCGAGAAACTGTACGCCAAAACTTTAACTTAACCGAAGCATCGGCTGCACTCTACACGTCTCAATCGGGTGTAAGTAAGCATATTAAAGATTTAGAAGATGAGCTAGGTGTACAACTTTTTATACGAAAAGGTAAACGTCTTTTAGGTTTAACCGAACCAGGACAATCTCTTCTTGGCATCGTTGAACGCATGTTAGTTGATGCTGAAAATATTAAACGCCTTGCAGAAGACTTTAATAAAGTTGATGAAGGAACATTAACGATCGCGACTACCCATACTCAGGCACGTTATGTACTGCCTCCGATCGTCAATCAATTTAAGAAGTTATTTCCTAAAGTTCATTTAATTTTACAACAAGCTAGCCCTGTTGAAATTTCAGAAATGCTCTTACAAGGTGAAGCAGATATCGGAATTGCGACAGAGTCTTTAACAACTGAAGAAAATCTAGCAAGTATTCCTTACTATCAATGGCAACACAGTATTATTACACCGCAAAATCATCCTTTAGTGCAGGCAGAAAAGATTACGCTTGAACTTTTAGCGGACTATCCACTTATTACTTATCATGGCGGTTTTACAGGTCGATCTAAAATTGACAAAGCCTTTGAAGAAGCTCAACTTGATGCCGATATTGTAATGTCAGCTCTTGATGCGGATGTGATCAAGACTTATGTCGAGCTCGGCATGGGCGTTGGGATTGTCAATGATGTGGCCTATGACACAGAACGTGATCATCGCTTAAAACAAACTAAAACTGATATTTTTGGTGTCAATACAACATGGATTGCGGTTCGTAAAGGCCATTTACTACGCGGCTATGGTTACGAGTTTATTTCTTTATGCTCACCTGATGCTGATATTAAAGCACTTAAGAAAATTGCTTACCCAGATGAATAAAGATTAAAAATAAATAAAAGAGCTTTTTAGCTCTTTTATTTTATTAGACGTAAAAAAAACGAGCCGTAGCTCGTTTTTTTTTAAGATCTTACCAGTAGAAGTTCACACCAACTTTACCAACTGGTAACCATTGGTATTTATCGTCATTCGCGATTTTACGCGCTTCTGCATTTACTGCTTCTTCAAGCGATTGATCACCAGTTGTAACTGCTGAACCTGTTGAAACAAGTTTTACGGATGGATTCCCAGTATAGTAAGCACCGACCTCACCGAAAACACCCCAGTTTTTATTGATCTTAGGTGCAAAACCAAAACCTAAGTATGGAGCGATATCATTTTTGTAAGACATCTGACCATTAATTTTTACACCATCGGCACCCGCAATAAAGTCTTGATTATTGACACGGAATGAACGAGTTGCATCAACATTACGAGTCAAATCATAGTCATTATCAAGGTATGCTGCACCAGCTGCTACATATAAGCCTTGAGCCCAACGGTTAGTACTTGCACCCCATGGACGAATTTCGGCATTTAAATAAATATTGTTGTTATCCATGTCGATGTCATAAGTTGAGCCGTTGACTTTCACATCATCAGACCAAGAAATGTCACCACCATTATAACCAAGTGCCAAACCTACATATGGGTTTGCTTGCCACAATAAAGCACCGCCGTAACCAGTTGTACCTACCTCAGCACGCGCCCCCACAGGAATTAATTGGTTTTTGTCAAATGCGTAGCTGTCATGAACAACAGCTTCATCTGCCATTACAGCACCAGCAGCGAATAAAGCTGTTGTTGTTACTAATACACGTAATGCTTTCATAGTTTTCTCCTCAAAAGGCTCTGTTTTTAATTTATTCATCTTGTGACTGAAATCATAATAAAGAGAGCTTAGTGTCTTTTTTATACAAAAAGTGCTAGATTTCTGTTATTTTTTGATACAAATTGAGTTAAATTTTTATTTTCAAATCATTTTTGTGTAAAAAACACTTGATTATCTAATAAGCTTATTTTGATTTAACCTATTTATATCCTCAATTAAACGTAACACGTTTTTTCAAAGATTCTTGTCACAAATTAGTGTAAAATCTTTAAAATTTTTTATGGAAGGAAGATCATGTCTCAGCTTTCTACGATCATTGAGCAAGCATTTGAAGACCGCGCAAATTTTACTGCAGCAGATTGCCCAAGCGAAATCCGCCAAGCTGTTGAAGAAGCAATTGCTGGTTTAGATAACGGTACACTTCGAGTTGCTGAAAAAATCAATGGTGAATGGGTTGTTCATCAATGGTTAAAAAAAGCTGTTTTATTATCATTTAAACTCAATGACAATAAGCCAATCGAGTCATGTGATCTTCGTTTCTACGACAAAGTTGAAACTAAATTCTCTGGTTGGACTGAAGAACAATTTAAAGCTGCAGGTGTTCGTGTTGTTCCTCCTGCTGTGGCACGTCGTGGTAGCTTCCAAGCTAAAAACGTAGTGTTAATGCCATCTTATGTCAACATTGGCGCTTATGTAGATGAAGGCACAATGGTTGATACATGGGCAACTGTAGGTTCATGTGCACAAATTGGTAAAAATGTTCACTTGTCTGGTGGTGTAGGTATCGGTGGTGTTTTAGAGCCATTACAAGCGAATCCAACTATTATTGAAGACAACTGCTTTATTGGTGCGCGTTCAGAAATCGTTGAAGGCGTGATTGTTGAAGAAGGCTCAGTAATTTCAATGGGCGTTTTCATTGGTCAATCAACTAAGATTTATGACCGTGAAACTGGCGAAATCCATTATGGTCGTGTTCCAGCAGGTTCAGTTGTTGTAGCAGGTAGCCTACCTTCTGCTGATGGTAAATACAGCTTATACGCTGCAATCATTGTGAAAAAAGTTGATGCACAGACACGTGCAAAAACTAGTTTGAACGATTTGTTACGCGCTGACTAATTTCAGTTTGATCAAACATCTCTACGGTCAACACTGATCGTAGAGATTTTATTTTTTATATAGTGTGGTATTTCTAGAATGGCTTCCTTACGTTCCTCTGCAATTCCTGTCTCAGACCCTGCGTCCGGTTTACGCATTACCGAGATTTTTTACTCGTTGCAGGGTGAAGCAAACGCCTCTGGCCTACCGACTGTATTTATCCGTCTAACAGGCTGTCCGCTACGTTGTAGCTATTGTGATACCACTTATTCTTTTGAAGGTGGTGAACGCTTTTCACTTGAACATATCATTGAAACAGCTACCCAATTTCAAACGCCTTATATTTGTGTAACGGGTGGCGAACCTCTTGCACAGCCAAACTGTTTGATTTTATTACAACGTCTATGTGAAGCAGGCTTTGATGTTTCTTTGGAAACCAGTGGCGCGCTCGATGTCTCAAAAGTAGATTCGCGTGTTTCTAAAGTTCTCGATTTAAAAACTCCAACTTCTGGTGAAGAACATCGCAACCTCATCAGTAATCTTGATCATTTGACTGCACATGACCAAATTAAATTTGTCATTTGTAATCGCAAAGATTATGAATGGTCAAAGCAACAAGTTGAAAAATATCAACTGCATAAAAAAGTCAGTACCGTTTGGTTCTCCCCTGCCTTTGCAGTTGAAAAAGGTGCTGTTGGCCTGCCGCGTTTAGCACGTGATCTGGCACAGTGGATACTTGATGATAAACTCCTTGTTCGCTTCCAGCTCCAGTTACATAAACTGCTCTGGAACGATGAATCAGGACGTTAATCATTCAATAAAATAAATTATTCCGAATATGGAGAAAAATATGCGCCCTCGTGCCATTGTTTTACTTTCAGGCGGCTTAGACTCAACCACTTGCCTAGCTTGGGCACAAGCACGCTATGAATGTATTGCTATTAGTTTTATGTATGGTCAACGCTCAACCACTGAACTTGATGCAGCAAAAGCATTAACTCAACGTGCAGGGGTTGAGCATCGTGTAATTAATATCGATTTGGCTAATTTAGGTGGATCTGCACTTACAGATCACAACATTGCCGTACCAGAACAGTTACAAGAAGGTATTCCTGTAACTTATGTACCAGCGCGTAACACTATTTTCCTCTCTTATGCTCTAGCGGCAGCCGAAGTATTTAATGCCGAAGCGATTGTTATTGGTATCAATGCTGTTGATTATTCAGGATATCCTGATTGTCGTCCTGAATTTATTGATGCTTTTGCCAATATGGCACGCTTAGCAACTAAAGCTGGCGTAGAAGGAAAACCACTTAAGTTTGAAACACCCCTGTTACATTTATCCAAAGCGAATATCATACGTTTAGGGATTGAACATGGCGTAGACTATAGTCAAACGGTATCTTGCTATCAAGCAGATGCTCAAGGACGTGCGTGTGGCAAATGTGACAGTTGCCGTTTGCGTAAAGAAGGCTTTATCGAGGCTGGTGTTGCCGACCCAACACGCTATATACCGTAATAAGTAGGTAAAATTTATGAAGTTGTTAAAATCAAATCTTATTCTTTCATCTTTGTTTTCAACAGTTGCTCTTATGGCTGGTGCAGCACATGCTGCCGAAAACCCAGTTCAAGCAGCATATAAAAGTACTAACGTTAAAGGTGCATTAGTTAACGTTTGTAAAGATCAAACAGCTAAAGGTGGCAAACTAAGCTCATCTGAAGTGAGCAAATTCTGTAGTTGCCAAGTTGAAGCACAAGGTAAAGTGACTGAAGCACAAAAATGGGAAATCCAAAGTGCGATCAATGCGAAGAAAAGCCCAAGCTCTCTAGGATTTGTACAACAACAAAACCGTGATCTTAAAGCATGTTTCGGTCCTCAGTTAACAACTAAGCTTGAAAAATTAACTGAAGATGCAATGAAAGCAGCTCAACAACAAGCTCCTAAAAAATAATTTTTAGTTATTCCAAATTAAGCCTGCATTTATGCAGGCTTTTTTGTAGCTCTGTTAAAATAATATCGATTTGACCAATTCATTCGAAATAAACCATGCAAGAACAATGGAAAACCAATGCAATAAACAAAACGTCTATTGTCTCATTCAGTGGTGGTAAAGACAGCTCCCTTGCACTTTACCATGCAATGAAAACTGGCACGGTGAGTGGACTCATTATCATGCTTGAAGAACAAGGCCAACGCTCTCGTTCGCATGCTATGCCACTTGATATTATTCAAGCTCAAGCTGAAGCAGTCGGCCTACCCATATTTAGGGCTTCATCAAGCTGGAATGACTATGAAGCTAAATTTATTGAATTACTCATTCAGGCAAAACAACAAGGTGCCGAGGTACTTGTTACAGGTGATCTAGATATGCCTGAACATGGGTGTTGGCATGATCGAATTACTCAACAAGTGGGTCTTCAATTAGGAATGCCTCTTTGGCTCCGTCCACACCGTGAGGTTGTTGAAGAATTTATCAATCTTGGTTTCCGTAGTGTCATTGTGACAGTAAACTTAAAACTAGGAATGACAATTGAAGATTTAGGTAAAACCTTAACTTTAGAATATATCCGAGAGCTTGAAAACCGTGGCATTGATCCATGTGGTGAAGGCGGTGAATTTCATACAACTGTGATTGACGGACCAATTTTTAACAAACCAATTCCTGTAAGAAAGCTCGATATTGTTTATCATGAGGAATATGCTTTTTTACCACTTGAATTAGATCAAATTTAGCTTTTTGAAGGATGAGAAATGACTGAGAATATCCAATTACCAAATCAGGTGTTCCCAACAACGCAAGGTGAAGTGAACTTGAATGAGGTTGAAAATGAATGGTTAATCATTTACTTCTACCCTAAAGATTCAACTCCAGGATGTACAACCCAAGCAGTTGGTTTTTCTTGTTTGAAAGATCAGTTTGATGCTTTAGGTACGCGTATTTATGGTATTTCACGTGACTCAGTAAAAGCACATCAAAACTTTACTGAAAAGCAAGCGCTTACGATTGATCTAATTAGTGATAAAGACGAAGTATTGTGTCAGCACTTCGATGTAATTAAAGAAAAAAATATGTATGGGAAAAAAGTAATGGGTATTGAACGCTCTACTTTTATTTTCCATAACAAAACTTTAGTTAAAAGCTATCGCAAAGTTAAAGCTGCTGGGCATGCAGAACAAGTTCTAGAAGACTTAAAAACCCTCCAAACGGCTTCATAAACTTAACAAACAAAAAAGCGAGTTTCTTGCTCGCTTTTTTGTTTGCAAACTATTACCCAACAATTTGACTTTGGCGTATCATAAAAATATTAGAATAATTATTTTATGGCATTGATATGAGTCTACTCAAAACCTGCTCTTTACTGCCTGCTACTCTTTTTATGGGTGCATGTAGTGCAAATACATTAGTAATACCCACTGATAGCACCCCATCAATTGCTCAAATTCAAAAAAACTCCAATGAAATAAGCTGCCAAGATTTACAAAATTCAGCCTACCAACAAGCTGTACTAAACACAATTAATCAAATCCGACAGCAATCACGCCAATGTGGTCAGCAGTATTTCCCTGCAACCAAACCACTAAGTTGGAGTAACAATTTATATAAAGGTGCACTTTCTCATAGCCAAGATATGGCAGCACATAACTTTCTCGGACATGTTGGCTCAATGGGTCTAGACTTAAAATCACGCTTGAAACTTTATAATACACTCGGTAAAGCCAATGGTGAAAATGTCGCTAGTGGCCAGAAAACTTTAGGGCAAGTTATGTCTAAATGGCTGTCGAGCCCTCTACATTGTAGTAATCTAATGAATCCAAAATTTACAACTTACGCAATCGCTTGTGCTTCTGATCAGTCTGTAAAGCAAAAGAGTTATTGGACTCAACAATTTGGTACGCGTTAAAAGGAAAAATGATGCAATCTGGTTCAATCACTCCAATTTTAAGAATTTTTGATGTTGATTTAGCTCAATCATTTTATCTTGATTTCTTAGGTTTTCAGCTTGATTGGCAACATCAATTTGAAGAGAACTTTCCGTTATATTTACAAATTTCCAAAGATGATTGTGTCATTCATTTATCTGAACATTTTGGAGATGCGAGCCCCCATAGCGCAATTCGTATTTATTGGGAACCTATTTATGAGCTGCATAGTGAATTGAGTGAAAAGGAATATAAATTTTCTAAACCTCAGATTGAAAAAACCGACTGGGAAACACTTGAACTCAGTATCACTGATCCTTTTTCCAACCGAATTATTTTTTGGGCAGATGCTTAATGGATGTAGATTAATTCAAATCTCATCGAGATTAGAACGGTCATCTTCTTCAAATCTTTGCTGTAGTTGCTGATAAGTACGTGTTTTTTTAAATTCATCTAAAAATCGAATGGTTCCTACAGGGAAAAATTCTGTTTGGATTTCCCCCCGATAATAAGCTTCTCGCATTGGCGTTGCCGAAATTGAATCTTTTAAGCTATCAAGCTCAACCATAATCCATTCAGGAAATAGTCTCAAATAATAGGAAGACTCATCTTTGAAATGCCCAATCAAACCAACTTTTGAGTTGGGTTCAATCACACCATTCACTAAAGTTTTGACTTGTTTTACCCACTTTTCGTCGTTATAAACATCCACTACATGTACAAAAAGAATCCGCTTTTGTTCTTCCAATGAAAAATTTGACAAGATCATTTGCTCGCGCTCTACTGCTAAGAATGGATTCTTAATATTACGTTCCATTTGAGCAGAGCCTAAGGCTAAAACTACATAATGGCTTTGTTGTAACGCAATTTCAATTGTCTGCATATGAGCCAAATGAAATGGTTGAAAACGCCCTATAAAAACGAGATAGTCAAATTTATACATAATTAGATTTTCACTTTTTATGAACTCATCAGTAACGCTCATTGCAAAAAATATGCGCCATAATGAGAACCTAAAAATTAACAACGTGGTTTAAAGCAAGGATAGTACGATGACACTTAGCTGTATTCAACAACCTCATCAACATTTACACGCAAATTTAGAAGGTGGCGTACTCACCTTAGCCATAAATCGCCCAGATGCAAAAAATGCACTCTATGGCGAACTTTATTTATGGATTGCTCAAGCACTAGATGAAGCCGACCTTAATAAAGATGTTCGAGTAGTCATTCTACGTGGTGTAGAGCAAGATTTTACCGCTGGCAATGACATGAAAGATTTTATGGGTTTTGTACAAAATCCTAACATAGGTCCAGCCGGAGAAGTTCCGCCATTCGTTTTACTTAAAGCGGCTGCCAAATTATCAAAGCCACTTATTATTGCAGTAAAAGGTGTGGCAATTGGAATTGGCGTTACGATTTTATTACACGCAGATTTAGTTTTTGCTGACAACACCGCCCTTTTCCAAATTCCATTTGTAAGTCTTGGCCTTTCTCCAGAAGGTGGTGCAAGTCAATTACTCATTCAACAAGCGGGTTATCACAAAGCAGCTGAACTTCTATTTACTGCGAAAAAGTTCAATGCAGAAACCGCGGTACAAGCTGGGTTAGTTAATGAAGTCGTTGAAGATGCTTATGCCTCTGCTCAGGCAACAGCTCAGCATTTAGCAGCTTTACCACTTGCATCGTTAAAACAAACCAAAGCGCTTATGAAGCATAATTTAGAACAGATTATTGAATGTATTGATCATGAAGCTGAAATCTTTATGCAACGCGTTCACTCACCTGAAATGCTAGAAGCAGTGCAAGCATTTATGCAAAAACGCAAACCGGATTTTTCTCAGTTTAATTAAAATCAATTTCTATGATTTGAATAAACTCAAAGGCAGGCTCTTCATAAGGATGGCTTGCCTTTAGTGCTTTCGCTACGGCCTTGGCATTTTCTTCAATCACGATTGTTTCCACACGCCATTCTTCGACTTGTTCAAGTTCACCTAGTTCTCCGATATAAGGATCTGCGCCTTTAACTGGCTTAAACTGCCCTATTCCTTTCACTTGCCATGCGCAGTGTTCATAATTACCAATGCCACCTGCACCAGCAGAGAAAATGGCTTGTTTAGTCGACTCAAGATGTGAATCAGGTACGTAATAAATCAGCTTTAACATAAGCAAAATGACTCAAAACTAGTGGACTTGCTTTAAATCATACCGTTTAAAAAGCTTCAAAATCAAAGTCAGCTCATCATTACCAAATAATTTGCTCCAATAAAGAGTATTTGAATCGCAAGCGCTAAGCCAAATAAACGCCAGCCCATATCTTTTTTATAAAACGTTTTTATGTGATTTTCATTTTTCATCATTTTGATCTCCGATTTTTTATCGTTGTTACAGAGAAAGCAAAAATTGAACCAACCTCAAATAAAGCATAAGGGGTTAAATAGTAAGCTGTCTATACTCTTATACGTTTTTTTAAAATGCTTCAAGAGCTTCAACAATCCATATGCAGCTATTAGTTTGAAGAAATTTGAAAATTCAGTGATTTATCTTCATCCCTATAATTTTAAGCGTCCGATTTCTTTAAATATCTATTCTCATATATTGTCATAGCGAAAGCTAAACCACACAAAATGACAAAACCACAAGTCATTGGAATTAATGTACCGTTATATAATTGCCCAATAATAGAGGCAAGAATAAGTGACAAGACAGAGGAAGCTGCACCAATAATAGCCGATGCCATTCCAGCGACATGTCCCATTGGTTCCATCGCAATCGCGTTTAAATTACCAAATAGAGTTCCAAATAATAAAAATAAAATACAGGCATAAAGCATAAACATCCAGAATGATACAGCCACGCCTAAAAGCTGAATTCCCAAGAAAATCAAAGAAATTAAACATAAGCCTAAAAAGCCATAAATACAGATTGGGCGCATACCAAGCTTCATAACAATTTTAGAGTTTGTAAATGAGGCGATTCCCATCACACCTGCAAGCACAGCAAAATAAGCACTAAATTCTTGTCCTGTTTTACCAAACTGCTGCATAAAGATTTGTTGAGAAGTTCCCAAATAACCAATGAATCCACCAAAGCAAAAACCTGCACATAGCAAATAGCTCATGGTAGTTTTATTACTTACAACTTCTTTAAAGCCCTCTTGAAATGCTTGCAACCGCATAGGTAAGCGATTTTCAGGCATTAAGGTTTCTTCTAATCGTAAAGCAACCCATGCTCCAATCACTGTGGCATAGACCATATATAAAACAAAGATCTCACGCCAACCAAAGAAATGAATAATGAGTTGCCCTAGACTCGGTGCAACTGCTGGAGCCACCATAAATACCATCATGATTAAAGACATGATGCGAGCCATTTGAGCTCCGCTGTATTTATCTCTAACAATTGAAATAGTAGCAACATAAGGCCCTGAAACACCAATACCTTGAATAAAGCGTCCAACTAAAAACCACTCAAAACTTTGTGTTGTAAAGCACAATAAACTTCCCAGAAAATAAATAATAATTCCTGTGAATAAAATGCGTTTACGCCCAATCGCATCGGATAGAGGCCCCGCAATGAGCTGCCCAATGGTCATGCCAGAAAAAATACCAATAATGACCCACTGCGACTGGTTATTATTTTTTAATTCAAAAATACGTCCAATTTCGCCTAAAGCAGGCAAAACTGCATCTATCGAAAAAGAAACAATCGACATAAGCAAGGCCATAAGCAATGCAAATTCACGGAAATGGATTTTTGATTTCATTTTTCTTCTCTACTATTTATTCTATTTACATTGTACTACATACAAATAAGCCACCTTACGGTGGCTTATTTCAATTTTTATATTAACCAATAAACTTACGAGCATTACGGAACATACGTAACCATGCACCGTCTTCAGTCCACTCTTCTGGTTTCCAAGAATGCTGAAGCGCACGGAAAGTACGCTCAGGGTGTGGCATCATAATCGTTGCACGACCATCTTTAGAAGTCACACCAGTAATCGCTTCAGGTGAGCCATTCGGGTTCAATGGATAATGCTGAGTCGGGTTACCAAGGCTATCAACATAGCGTAATACAACTTGGTTACCTGCATTTAAACCAGCAAGTGCACTTTCACTAGCAACCGCACGACCTTCACCATGTGCTACAGCAATCGGTAAGATTGATCCTTCCATGCCATCAAGTAATACAGAAACAGATTTTTCAACACGAACGTTTACGCTACGAGCTTCAAAAACTTCTGACATATTGCGGTGGAAACGTGGCCAGTGTTCAGCACCCGGAATAAGTGGCGCTAATTGTGACAACATTTGGCAACCATTACAGATACCTAAGCTGAACGTATCTTCACGATGGAAGAATTGTTCAAACTGATCACGTAATTTAGCGTTGAACAATACTGATTTTGCCCAACCACCACCAGCACCCATTACGTCACCGTAAGAGAAACCACCACAAGTCACTAAACCTTCAAAATCACTTAGGCTAACGCGACCAGCAAGTAAATCACTCATATGCACATCAATAGTATTGAACCCAACCTTATCAAAGGCTGCTGCCATTTCAATATGACCATTTACACCTTGCTCACGCAAGATCGCCATATTAGGACGACGTGTATTAATGAACGGCGCTTCAATAGGTTCATTCAAATCGAATGTTGGTTTAGCAATTAAACCTTGGTGTGCATTATCAGTAATTAATGAAAATTCCTGATCAGCAGTTTCTACGTTATCACGTAGACGTTGGATCTGATGAGATACCTCAGACCAAGCTTGTTGTAATTCAGCACGATCTAAAGTTAAACCATTTACAGACAATTGATCTGAGTTATTTACACGACCAACTACAGCAATTGCATCTTTTAAGCTAGAAGCTTCGATTTCTGCTTGTAAAGCTTCCCAATCAGTTGCTTTGATTTGAAGTACTGCACCAATTTCTTCTGCAAATAAGCCTGCAGTAGTCTGGTTTTCTAACGCAACACCTAAACGTGCAGCAAACATCATTTCAGCTACAGAAGCTAATAAACCACCATCACCGATGTCATGGTAAGCTTGAATCAAGCCACGATTGTTCCAGTCTTGGATTAAAGCAAAGAACGCTTTGAAGTCATCAAAACTATCAACGTCTGGAGTGGTTGAACCGATTGCTTTATATACTTGAGCAAGAATTGAACCGCCTAGACGGAACTGACCTTTAGATAAATCAATACGTACAAGTACAGAATCTTCTAGATTCTTAAGTTCAGGCGTTAAGGTCTTACGAACATCTGTCACTGGAGCAAACGCAGTGATTACACCCGTCATTGGAGAAGTTACAGCTTTATCTTCGCCGTTGTCATTCCAAGTCGTGCGCATTGAAAGTGAGTCTTTACCTACCGGAATTGCAATTCCTAAAGCAGGACACATTTCCATACCAATTGCTTTCACGCCTTCAAACAATGCTTGATCTTCACCTTTTTGACCAGCAGCAGCCATCCAGTTTGCAGAAAGTTTAATATCGCTAATTTGTTCAATGTTTGCACATGCAATATTGGTAATTGCTTCAGCAACTGCCAAACGAGCCGATGCTGCTGGATTTAACAATGCAACTGGTGGACGTTCGCCCATTGCCATTGCTTCACCAGTGAAACCTTGCAAACTTGTTGTCGTTACTGCTGCATCTGCAACAGGAACCTGCCAACGACCAACCATTTGATCACGAGCAACCATACCTGTAATTGAACGGTCGCCAATTGTGATCAAAAATGACTTAGATGCAACTGTCGGGTTTTTCAATACACGGAAAATCGCATCTTTCAAATCAACTTTTGAAGCATCAAAATCATCGCCACTACGTTCAATAGTTTCATAAGAACGCTGCATGCGTGGTGTACCACCAAGCATTACCTGCATTGGGATATCAACAGCATCATTTTGGAATAATGGATCTTCAACTGTTAAGTGACGTGCTTCAGTTGCTTCACCCAACACTGCAAACGGACAACGTTCACGTGCACAGATTGCTTCGAACTGCTCTAAAGATTCTGGACGAATAGCAAGAACATAACGCTCTTGTGCTTCATTTGACCAGATTTCCATTGGGCTCATGCCCGGTTCTAATGAAGGAATCTTACGAAGGTTAAGAACTGCACCTAACTCATGATCATTCACAAGTTCAGGCATAGCATTTGATAGACCGCCCGCGCCAACGTCGTGTACAGAAACGATTGGGTTGAAGTCTTCTAAGCGCCAGCAAGTATCGATCACTTCTTGACAACGGCGTTCCATTTCTGGGTTTTCACGTTGTACTGAAGCGAAATCAAGGCTTTCACCCATTGTACCGCTATCTACAGAAGATGCTGCACCGCCACCAAGACCGATTAACATCGCAGGACCACCCAATACAATGAGTAAATCACCTGGTTGAATCGCATCTTTTTCTACATGGTCAGGACGGATATTACCGTAACCACCAGCGATCATGATTGGCTTGTGGAAGCCCTTCACTTCACCATTTACATTCTGTTCGAAAGTACGGAAATAACCATTTAACGCAGGACGACCAAATTCGTTATTAAATGCCGCACCACCTAATGGACCTTCAATCATGATTTGTAATGGCGATGCCATACGTGAAGGTTTACCGTAGTTTTCTTCCCAAGGTTGTTCAAAACCAGGAATGTTTAAGTTCGAAACTGTGAAACCTGTTAAACCAGCTTTTGGTTTACCACCACGACCTGTTGCACCTTCATCACGGATTTCACCGCCTGAACCAGTTGCAGCACCAGCAAATGGAGAAATTGCTGTTGGGTGGTTGTGAGTTTCAACCTTCATTAAAATATGAGCAGCTTGGCTCTTATATTTATAAACAAAGTGACCATTTTCATCCGCTTTCGGATAAAAACGCATCGTGTCATAACCTACAATTACTGACGCATTATCTTTATATGCCGATAAAACATCAGTTGGTGATTCTTTATAGGTGTTTTTAATCATCTGGAACAATGATAATGGTTGTTTTTCACCATCAATTGTCCATTCAGATCCAAAGATTTTATGACGACAGTGCTCAGAGTTTGCTTGTGCAAACATCATCAACTCGATGTCATTTGGATTACGACCAAGCTTACCGAATGCTTCAGTTAAGTAATCAATTTCTTGTTCAGACAACGCAAAACCGAACTCATTGTTTGCTTTAACCAAAGCTTCTTTGCCTTGACCCAAGATATCAATTGAATTTAATGGTTTTGGAGCAGTTTCTGAAAATAATGCTTTTGCATCATCAATTTGAGCAAAAACTGTTTCTGTCATACGATCATGAAGTACTTGTTTAACTTCATTAGAAATCTCAGAAACACCTTTTAAAGTAAACAAAAGACCACGTTCTAAACGATGTACTGGCGTATTACAGTTCTTGAAAATATCAGTTGCTTTAGAAGACCAAGGTGAAATAGTACCCACACGTGGCGTAACTAAAATCTGAATCTCATCACTTGCAGATTGACGAAGTTCAAAAGACTCACCGTCATTTAATAATTGCAAAGCAGATTGATGTTGCTGCTCGTTGAGCGCTTGATCAAACAAATAGACCCACTGGCTGTCAAAAGATTGAACAGAACTAATTGACGATAAACGTGTTAATAGTTGAGCTTTCTTAAAAGAAGAATGTGCTGCTGCACCGGCCACGATAAACATGTTGATTTTGGCTCCACGGGCAGGTCTTGTGAACCTTACCGCAATGTGACTTTAGAGAGAGCGCATATTCTACTGCGTCTTGCTAAAATCAGCTAGATGTAGAATCAGTATTCTGTAACCTAATTCTGCAAGAAGTGATGAGTTTTTTGTTCAAAATCATTTTTTTAGGCATTCTGGCTAAAAATAAATTGTTTCATGTTTAGTCAATAACATAATAAAACCTGAACTAAGACAAACTATGTCGCACCATGCTAGTGCTTTTAACTTTTTTTTGGCATGATCAGGTTTTATAGTTTTGAATAATGATAAATGGAACAAATGCGTTGGTTAGAGCTGCTTTCTGCAGTTCGTTTAGGTAGTAAAAAAAGTAGTACAGAACTGGCTCGTAGCCCATTCCATAAAGATTATGATCGCATTATATTTTCTCAAAGTTTTCGTCAGCTAAACCGTAAGACGCAAGTTCACCCACTCGCACAGCATGATGGCATTCACACCCGTTTAACTCACTCACTTGAAGTTTCCTGCATTGGCCGCTCAATGGGCATGCTTGCAGCAGAAAAAATAAAAAATGAATTACCTGTCTGGATTTCTCCTGCCGATGTTGGTGCAATTATTCAAGCAGCCTGTCTAGCTCACGATATTGGTAACCCTCCTTTCGGTCATGCGGGTGAATATGCAATTCGAGAATGGTTCGATGATGCTTCACATAATGATTTTTTAAAAAAATTAAGTCCAGAAGAAGAAGCAGACGTTCGCCAGTTTGAGGGTAATGCTCAAGGATTACGTTTATTAAGTCGTATTGATTATCATCCGAATGATGGAGGAATGCGCTTAACCTATGCAACCTTAGGGGCTTATTTAAAGTATCCATGGCTTTCAAAAACCATTGCTTCACAAGGTGATCGCCCTTCTCATCAACGAGCAAAGTTTGGGTGCTATCAGTCTGAAAAAGAAATTTTAAAACAAATTGCTGAACAGCTCGGGCTTATTCAGTTAGGTGAATATCACTACTGCCGTCACCCACTGACCTACTTGTTAGAAGCTGCTGATGACATTTGCTATGCCTTAATTGATTTAGAAGATGGCATTATCTTAAATATGCTCACTTACCAAGAAGTTGAACCAATTTTCTTAAATCTTATTGCCGATTATGGGCAGCCCGAAGAATTGTCACACCCGAACAGTACGTGGCAACAAAAAATTTCGGCACTACGTGGTCGTGTCATGAAACGTCTAGTTGATGAAGTCACCACAGCCTTTGCTAAACATCATTATGAAATCATTACCGGTCAGCTTAAAGGCAACCTTTTACAATATTGTTCACCCGATATTGCAGTTGGTATCGAAACAGCCAAAAATCTGGCACGAGACAAAATTTTTGAACATCCACAAAAATCAGGGCTAGAAATTATTGCGCATCAAAGTTTGCAAACGATTTTGGATGCATTTGTACCGCTGACTACCCCACATAAATCTTTAAGCTTTAAAGAACAACGTTTAATGTCTATCCTTAGTCTATATGGTGCTAACTTTAGCAATAATCACTACAGCAATATTATGCAAGTACTCGATATTATCAGTAAGTTCTCAGATCATCAGGCTTATAGCTTGGCGCAAGAGTTGCAAGGTAATAAAATAGGTTTGTTTTAAGCTGGCTTAATATAGAAAGAAATAAAACCAGTGTCGTTTTCAATTAATGTTAAAACGACCAGATTTACAGTTATGAATAAGTGAAACTACTCTATGATCGGATGTTTAATTGGCGAAGTGTTTGCCCTAGAAGCCCCTACTGTATTACTAAATGTAAATGGTGTGGGTTATGAAATTGATACGCCACTTTCAACATTTTGCCAATTACAAAAAGGCCAGAAAGTTACGCTATGGACGCATTTGGTTGTCCGTGAAGATGCACAGCAACTCTACGGTTTTAGTGATGCTCAAGAAAAAACTATTTTCCGCACCCTATTAAAAGTAAATGGTGTCGGTCCGAAAATGGCATTAGGTATTTTGTCGACATTAAGCATTGAGTTGTTAGTGCATACGATTGAGCATGACGATATCAACACGTTAGTCAAAGTTCCGGGCGTTGGCAAAAAAACAGCCGAGCGTTTAATGATTGAGCTTCGTGACCGTTTCAAAACATTGGCTCAAGGAACTTCTACTTCAGCTACCCTGCCTCAAATTCAGTTTGCTGCAAACTCACCTGTAGCAGAAGCAGAAGCCGCTTTGCAATCTTTAGGTTATAAGCCACTTGAAGCACAAAAAGCTGTTGCTGCGGTTAAAGCCGATTACACCGAATCAGCCGATATTATTCGTGCTGCTCTAAAATCAATGATGAAGTAAAACACTTATGCAAGACCGTTTAATCAGTGGAGCAGAAAAACCAGAAGATCATTTTGATCGGGCGATTCGACCGACTTCACTTGCCGACTACATTGGACAACCTGTAGTACGCGAGCAAATGGAAATTTTTATTGGCGCAGCTCGCGGTCGTGGTGAAGCACTCGACCACACGCTAATTTTTGGTCCACCGGGCTTGGGTAAAACCACACTTGCCAACATTATTGCGCGTGAAATGGGCGGTAATCTTAAATCTACTTCAGGGCCAGTTTTAGAGCGTGCGGGCGACTTAGCGGCAATGCTCACCAACCTTGAAGAAGGCGATGTCTTGTTCATTGATGAAATTCACCGTCTTTCTCCAGTGATTGAAGAAATTTTGTACCCAGCAATGGAAGATTACCAATTAGATATCATGATTGGTGAAGGTCCTGCTGCTCGTTCAATTAAACTAGATTTACCACCGTTTACACTGGTCGCTGCAACGACTCGTGCGGGCTTGCTTACATCACCACTACGTGACCGTTTCGGTATTGTGCAACGTCTTGAGTTTTATTCTGTAGAAGACTTAACTCATATTGTGTCACGCTCTGCAAACTTAATGAATGTGCCAACTACAGTTGAGGGTGCAGAAGAAATTGCACGTCGTGCACGTGGAACACCTCGTATTGCCAATCGATTATTACGACGTGTGCGTGACTATGCACAAGTGAAAGGTACAGGTGAAGTGACCCACGAAATGGCGCAACGTGCTCTTGATATGCTCAATGTTGATAAGGCAGGCTTAGACACTCTAGACCGCCGTTATTTGAGTATGCTGTTAGAGCGCTTTGATGGTGGTCCTGCAGGAGTTGAAGCGTTAGCAGCCGCAATGGCTGAAGATAGTGGCACACTTGAAGACGTGATTGAACCCTATTTAATTCAACAAGGTTATGTTATGCGTACCGCTCGAGGACGTATTGCAACTAATCAGTCTTATTTACAATTTGGACTGACGCCACCCGAGCCTAAAAACTAGCCAAAGGAAGAGAACTTTCTCTTCCTTTTTAGTCTCACTATACTTTCTTAAATAAAATAATAATTGTCTTATCAATCAATTAGCGAATCGATACCTTTTAAGTCTTTCTTTATACCTTATTGATTTTTTAATTTTTTTAAAAACTGAATTATAAGAAATCTAGATATTAAATCTTATGAACAATAATATTTTTAGGATAAGGACATGTATAAAAAAGCCGCTTTATTTTTGCCACTCGCCTTCATGAGTCAGCTGAGCCTAGCAGATTGGGTTAACGATGCTACTCAACAAAATGAAAATCAGGTCATTCAGCTAAGACAAAACATTCACCAACATCCTGAACTGGGCAATATGGAATTTAAAACCTCTGCACTTGTTCAAAAAGAATTAAAGTCTTATGGCATTCAAGTCAAAACAGGCTATGCGAAAACCGGTGTAATTGGCATCTTAAAAGGCAACAAACCAGGCCCTATTATCGCACTTCGAGCGGATATGGATGCTCTACCCATGGAAGAAAAAAGTGGTGTTCCCTTTGCCAGTAAACAAAAGGCAATTTATCAAGGTAAGGAAACTTACGTAATGCATGCTTGTGGTCATGATGCACATACTGCAATGTTATTAGGCGCAGCAAAAATTTTAGCTGCGAATAAAGATAAAATATCGGGCACCGTTATTTTTGTTTTCCAACCTGCTGAAGAAGGTGGTGCAGATATAGATAACTTCACTCAGGGTGATCAAATCGGTTCACGAAAAATGATCGCAGACGGTGCATTTAAAGATTATAAACCCGAGGCTATTTTTGGAATGCATGTCATATCTGGTATGCAAAGTGGGCATCTTTATTACAAGGATGGTGCTATTTTAAACAGCGCAGATCACTTACGTATTCAGGTCAATGGCAAACAGGTCCATGGCTCTACCCCATGGTTAGGTAGAGATCCGATTTATGCATCGGCACAAATGATTAATAATTTACAGAGCCTTATTAGCCGAAGAACTGATCTAACCAAAGGTATGGGTGTAGTCAGTATTGGTAATATTCAAGGTGGTACAGCAGGAAATGTGATTCCCGAACAGGTTAATATGATCGGTACCATTCGCTCTAATAACGAAGAAATAAGAAATAACATCTTAAAAAGTCTACCGGTCATGATAGAGCATAATGCTCAAGCCAATGATGTAACTGCTAAGGTTGAAATTGCACCTTATGCACCAGTGACCATGAACGATAAAACCCTTACTCAACTTATTCAGCCAACATTAGCCAAAGTTGCTGGAGATTCAAAACTGCATGTGCTTGATCACAATGCCAGCGCTAGTGAAGATTTTGCCTATTATGGCAAGTTAATGCCCTCATTTTTTGTTTTCTTAGGTGCAACTCCAGTAAATCAAGACTTAACTCAGGCTACGCCAAATCATAGTCCTTATTTTATTGTAGATAACAAGGCCTTAAAAACTGGAACAGAGCTGCATGTAAGATTCGTATTAGATTATCCGAATATATCAAAACAGGTTCAAACCGCATGGAAACCGTCATAATTTAAAAGCATACTCGCCATGAGATGTACCGTTTTTAGACCAGAAATACAGCAATCGCAATTGAAAGGTTGTGCCATAGGACTTAGTATGCAATCTGCTAAACTGCCCCGTATTTAAAGCATATACGTGGCCTCGAATAAAATTGATGTTTTATTCAGCAGTCACAATTTAAATGCAAAGCTCTATAGTGAACTAAAACGGAATCCTCTCATGGCGAATCATTTTGAATTCAACATTCGTGTTTATATTGAAGATACGGACGCAGGTGGCATCGTTTACCATGCCAACCACATTCGCTATATGGAACGTACTCGTACAGAGTGGCTCCGTGCCGCTGGCGTTGATCATTACTGGCATCAAAAAGACTACAACTTTGTCGTACACAAAATTGATGTAAAATACATGCGTCCTATTTTAATGGATGATTTAATTACTGTTACAGCACGTGTAGTTTCATGTAAAGCTGCGTCATTTATGTTGCAACAAAATATTTATCGTGGTGAAATCTTGCTTGCTTCTGGTGAGGTCGAGTTGGCATGTTTAAACAAAGAAATGATGCCTCGTCGTCTTCCAGAAGAAAT
The DNA here is from genome assembly GCF_000313935.1 of Acinetobacter sp. WC-141. Classification (GTDB taxonomy): domain Bacteria; phylum Pseudomonadota; class Gammaproteobacteria; order Pseudomonadales; family Moraxellaceae; genus Acinetobacter. Next base: position 151,584 of record NZ_AMSS01000088.1, read on the forward strand.
ACGTGATCTTATTCGTAAAGAATTGGAACAAGACTAAAAAAACAACCGGCATATGTAACTATGGCAACAAACATTGAATCAACCCTGCATATTTCTGACCTTATTTTACAGGCAAGTCCAGTCGTTCAGTTGGTCATGCTAATTTTATTGTTAGCATCAATCTTTAGTTGGTATCTGATTGCCAAGTTACATATGAGTTATAAAAAAGCACATCAAGAAGACGAGCATTTCCAAAAAATGTTCTGGTCGGGTGCTGAACTCAATACGCTTTACAACAATGCTCAGCTCAACTCAAAACGCTCAGGTCTTGAAGACATCTTTTATCAAGGGTTGAGCGAGTTTTTTAAACTTAAAAAACGTCAGGCTCCTGTTTCACAAACCATTGAAGGGACTGAACGTATTTTACGTGTAGGTTTGAGTCGTGATCAGAGCCATCTAGAATATGGCTTAGGTAGTTTAGCCAGTATCGGTTCTGTAGCGCCTTACATCGGTCTATTCGGTACCGTTTGGGGAATTATGAATGCCTTTATCGGCTTAGCTGCTGTTGATCAAGTTACTCTAGCAACTGTTGCACCGGGTATTGCCGAAGCACTTATTGCAACTGCAATTGGTTTATTTGCTGCAATTCCTGCCGTATTGGCTTTTAACCATTTCACTTCTAAAAGCGAAAGTGTTTACTCTGATCGCGCTTTATTTGCTGAAGAGATGATTGCTTTATTGCAACGTCAGTCTGTGGGTTCGTCACAGGAAGATGCATAATGGCAATTCAGCGTTCAGGGCGCTTTGAGCGCATAAAAAAACCACTAAAAAGTGATATGAACGTCGTACCCTATATTGACGTTATGCTCGTACTTTTGGTTATTTTCATGGTGACTGCTCCCATGATTACTAGTGGTATTAAAGTCGATTTACCTCAAGCAAATAACCATCCAATTGAATCAAAAGATATGCCAGCCATGGTAACGATTGGTAAAGATGGCAATATTTATCTTCAATATGAAGATTACAAAGATAGTGAACCATTGTCTCGTGAAAAACTTGAAGAAGTTTTAAGCGATGCTCAAAAACAAGCTGAACAAGAAAATAAACAACTCACAGTTTTAGTCAATGGTGATAAGTCTCGTCCTTACGGGGAAGTCGTATCATTGATGGCAAGTTTACAAGAAGCAGGTTTAACTCAAGTTGGCCTTCTGACAGAGCCTTTAAAATAAGCTATGAATAAAAATCAAAAGCCACACTTTAAACAAAATGCGATTGCATTGAGCTTTACACTAGGAGTTCATGCAATTGCCATTGTTGGCTTGCTTTTTTTAGGCTTGAGTAAACCACCTGAACAGCCAAAAAAGCTCACAACTATTTTAGTTAAGCCAGAAGATTTACCTCCTCCGTTAGCAAAAGAAGTTGAACAACCGACTACAGCTACAAATGAAGCAAAAGAGGTGTTAACCCCTATTGTGGATGAAACGCTTCCTCAAAATCTTCCAGTTACGCCTCCTCCTCCGACAGCTCAACAACTTGCTGCTCAAAAGCAAAAGGCCGAACAGGCACAGCAAGCAAAATTAGCTGAACAAAAGCGTAAAACTGAAGAGGCTGCAAAAGCTAAACAAGCGGCAGAACAGCAACGTATAGAGGAAATACAAAAGCAACAGGTTGAAGCTAAGCGCCAAGCCGAGGCTAAAGCAAAATCTGAAGCTGAACAAAAACGTAAGACCGAACAAAGTGCGAAAGCCGAAGTAGAAGCTAAGGCCAGACAAAAAGTTGCTGAAGAGGCTAAGCGTAAAGCTGAGACTGATGCAAGGCTAAAACATGAGGCCCAAAAAGCCGAAAACGCTAAACTTCAAGCACAGCAAGACGCTAAACGCAAAGCTGAAGCAGACGCCAAAGCTAAACAGCAAAAAGCCAATGAAGACGCTAAGCGTAAAGCTGAAGCCGATGCAAAAGCTAAACAGCAAAAAGCCAATGACGATGCTAAGCGTAAAGCTGAAGCAGATGCTAAAGCTAAACAGCAAAAAGCTAATGACGATGCTAAACGTAAAGCTGAGGCTGATGCAAAAGCTAAACAGCAAAAAGCTGATGACGCTAAACGTAAAGCTGAAGCAGATGCTAAAGCTAAGCAGCAAAAAGCCAATGATGATGCTAAACGCAAAGCTGAAGCAGACGCTAAAGCTAAACAGCAAAAAGCCAATGAAGACGCTAAACGTAAAGCTGAAGCAGACGCTAAAGCTAAGCAGCAAAAAGCTGACGACGCTAAACACAAAGCTGAGGCTGATGCAAAAGCGAAACAGCAAAAAGCTGCTGATGATGCTAAACGTAAAGCTGAAGCAGAGGCCGAAGCAAAAGCTGCATCTGCTCAAAAAGCACAAGAAGAAGCAGCTCAGAAGAAAGCCGAAGCTAAAAAAATTGCTTCTTCAGCTAGACGTGATTTTGAGCAAAAAATTCGACGCTCTTGGGATGTCCCAACAGGCAGTAGCGGTAAAACAGTGAGTGTTCGTTTTACCCTCTCAGATTCGGGAAGCGTTAATTCTATTGTAATCACACGTTCAAGTGGCGATGATGCTTTAGATGCAAGTATTAAGGCTGCAATTCAAGCCTCTGCACCATATCCTATGCCATCAGACCCAGATGCAAGACGCGAAGCAAGAAGTGTTAACTCTACATTTAGAGCGCAATAATTTTGAAAGAGTTACATGCTTTAAATAGTTTAAGGCATGTAACTATGCTACAAAATCAACAGTCACAAAAATACCAGCTATGACTTTAAACTTATGAATACGAGCCGCAAACACCTGCTATCTTTAGCATTAATCACCGCCTTAAGCCCTATTGCTTCTACAACTGCTTTTGCTCAGTTATATCTGGAAATTGCTAAAGCACCAGATCAGGCACCAAAAATTGCTATTGTTCCGTTTAACAATGACAATGGGCTCTCCCCTATTGTCGAAACTGACTTAAACCGTTCTGGACGCTTTACAAGCTCATCTAAAAATTTACCGGCTAATGCTGCAATCAATCAGATTCAAGCTTCTGACTGGCAAGCTGCCGGAATTCCCTATGTAGTTACTGGACAAATTAAACAGACAGCTACAGGTTTTGAAGTTCATTACCAACTTTATGATGTACAAAAGCAGCAATATATTTTAAATGAACTTTTAAATGTGCCTGCTTCACGCATACGTCAAGCTGGCCATATGGTAAGTGATGCTATTTATCAGGCACTTACTGGTATTCCAGGTGATTTTAGCGGCCGTATTGCGTATGTACTGAGAAATCCGGCCACTCCTGCTGAACGTTATACTTTACAAATTGCAGATACAGATGGTGAACAACCAAAAACTGTTTTGTCATCTCGTGACCCAATTCTTTCTCCGGCATGGACACCTGATGCCAAGAAAATTGCTTATGTTTCTTTTGAAACCAAACGTCCAGCAATTTATCTACAAGATTTATCTACTGGAACACGTGAAGTACTCACGAGCTTTAAAGGTCTAAATGGCGCACCGAGTTTTTCACCTGATGGCCAATCAATGCTATTTACAGCATCTATGAATGGCAATCCAGAAATCTATCAAATGGACTTATCAACTCGCCAAGTCAAACGTATGACAAATGACTCGGCAATTGATACAGAAGCACGTTATACACCAGATGGAAAATCGTTTATTTTCACTTCTGACCGTGGTGGTTCAGCCCAAATCTATCGTTATACCTTTGCTGATGGGTCAGTAAAACGTATAACGTTTAAAGGGTCATTTAATGCACGTGGAACTTTGAGTGCAGATGGCAAAAAGATTGCTCTTGTTCATCGTCCAAGTGGCAGCAGTTATAAAGTTGCAATTCAGGACATTAATACTGGTATCACCAATATTCTTACTCCAACCAGTTTAGATGAATCACCAAGTTTCTCACCGAATGGGCAAATGGTGGTCTATGCGACTCGTGAAGGCAACCGTGGCTTGTTATCTATCATGTCTACTGATGGACGTTTCCGTATGAATTTACCAAGCGAACAAGGTGAAGTACGTGAACCAGCTTGGGCACCAAAATAACTTTTAATTCCATTGATGGAGATAGTCATGAAATCAATCAAATATTTAGCTTTACCCTTTCTTAGCGTAGCGCTTGTGATGACAGGTTGTGCTAGCCGCAAACCTGCAGCAACTACAACAACTGGTACAAATCCAAGTACAGTTAACACTTCTGGTTTAAGTGAAGATGCAGCATTAAATGCTCAAAATTTGGCTGGTGCTTCATCGAAAGGTGTAACTGAAGCAAATAAAGCTGCTTTAGCTAAACGCGTTGTTCATTTTGATTATGACAGCAGTGATTTATCTACTGAAGACTATCAAACTCTCCAAGCTCATGCTCAGTTCCTTATGGCAAATGCAAATTCAAAAGTTGCTTTAACTGGCCATACAGATGAACGCGGTACACGTGAATACAACATGGCCTTAGGCGAGCGTCGTGCTAAAGCTGTACAAAGCTACCTAATTACCAATGGTGTAAACCCACAGCAACTTGAAGCTGTAAGCTATGGTAAAGAAGCTCCTGTGAATGCAGGGCATGATGAATCTGCATGGAAAGAAAATCGCCGCGTTGAAATTAATTACGAAGCAGTACCCCCTTTATTAAAATAAGGGAATATGCATAAAAAAACGCTCATAAAATATGAGCGTTTTTTTATAAAAACATAACTTAAGAAGATTTCTTTTCTTCTTCAGTATGTTGCATAGATTCAATCAAATCATGCTTATTAAAATCTTTATATTCAGGTTTTGCTTCATAATCTTTCCACGCTTCCTGAACATTCTCTTTCGAAATTTCATCTAGATTGATTGGTTCACCTGCCGTGGGGGTCGCATCAAACTTCTTTGTTGTCATTTCGATTCTCCTAAAAATATACAGTCCGTTGTCATGTAATCAACATACCATTTAAAATGGGGGTTGTAAGCATAAATCCAACACAAATAAAGTAAGATAATTTTTATTTTGTGACATTCTCATCTAGAATATGCCTCGTATTTATCTGACTCATTTTGATGCTTGAAGCACAGGAGCTTTTTTTATGTCCAACCTCACATTGTCCCAATTTTTACAACAACAAAAAGGGAATCTAACACCTGAGTTGGCTCAAGTCATCGACACTATCGCCACTACCTGTAAAACAATCGATCAAGCCTTACAAAAAGGTGCGCTCGCTGGTATTTTGGGTAGTGCTGGTAATGAAAATGTTCAAGGTGAAACACAGAAAAAACTTGATGTAATTTCAAATGACTATTTAATTGATGCTTTAAAAGTTCATCCACAAGTGGGTGGCCTTGCTTCTGAAGAGCTTGATGAGTTCACACCTGCACAAGAAAATGGTAAATATTTGGTTTTATTTGATCCATTAGACGGCTCAAGTAACATCGATATCAATATGTGTGTAGGCACAATTTTCTCTATCCTGCCTGCAAAGAATGCGGTAACTCAAGCAGAAGATTTCATGCAAGCTGGTACACAGCAAGTTGCTGCTGGTTACGTACTTTATGGCCCATCAACCATGATGGCCTTAACTGTAGGAAATGGCGTAGTATTCTTTACTTTAGATCCAGAAACTCAAACATTCTTGCTAACTACTGACAATGTTCAAGTTTCAGCAGATACTCAAGAGTTTGCAATTAACGCGTCTAACCAGCGTCATTGGGAAGAACCAGTAAAACAATATATTGATGAATTACTTGCAGGTAAAACATCTATACGTGAAAAAGATTTCAATATGCGTTGGGTAGCATGTATGGTGGGTGATATTCACCGTATTTTATGTCGTGGTGGTATTTTTCTTTATCCATATGACTTAAAAGATCCTAAAAAAGCAGGTCGTTTACGTTTAATGTATGAAGCAAACCCAATGAGTATGCTCATTGAACAAGCTGGTGGCTCATCAACAACTGGACGTGTTCGCATTTTAGATATTGAACCGACAGAACTTCACCAACGTGTTCCTGTAATTATTGGTTCTAAAAACGAAGTTGAACGCGTAACAAGCTATCATTAATAATTTTAATTATTTAGGGCATCATAGTATGATGGTGCCCTTTTGTTGGATATTTTCTTATGGCGGTTATTTTTTTAGAATCAAAAGACAATGCAAAAATTAAACATTTGCGTGGGTTAATCGAACTTAATAGCGCCCGAAAAAAGCACCAACAAACTGTCCTTGAAGGTACCCATCTCTGCTTGACGTGGTTACAACAGCAAAAGAAGATTTTTTCTTTATTTACGACAGAACAAGCATTAGAACATACTGATTTAAAAAAAATAATTGAACTGCATCAAGGTCATATCTTTGTTATTAGCGAAGTTTTATATAGAGATTTGAGCACACTAGGTACAAGCTTACCTTGTTTAGCTATTATTGATTTACCTAAAACTGCATCAACAATTGACTATAAAGTAGATACTTTAATTCTGGAAAATATACAAGATCCAGGTAACGTAGGCACATTACTACGTTCAGCAGCGGCAGCAAATATTAAACAAATTATTTGCACACAAGGATCTGCATCACTTTGGTCGCCACGAGTTTTAAGAGCAGGCATGGGAGCTCATTTTAGCTTACATTGTTTTGAAAACTTTCAACTGACAGATATTCTTCCAAAATTTCATATTCCAGTTTTTGTTACAAGCTCACATCGCTCAACCAGTATCTACTCAAAAGATCTTTCCAAACCATGTGTCTGGATTTTAGGAAATGAAGGTCAAGGTGCAAGTGATTACGCCTTAGAGCATGCAGAATCGGTGACTATTCCTCAGCCAGGTGGACAAGAGTCATTAAATGTAGCAATTGCAGGTTCTATTTGTTTTTTTGAAATGGTTCGTCAGCGCCAATAAAACGTTAATTTATTTTACATCTCACATATTTGTGAAAAAAATCAATTACACTAGTAAAAAATAACCGATTGTTGTCAACCTCCCACCTCTTTTCAACGTTATATAAGAGATATATTGAAGATAAGGTGGGTATGTCCAATGACAGGATTTTCCATCTCCATGGATTTAGCACCGAAAAAGTCTCGATCGGAAACATCTAGTGCTCATGCAAGCACGGCTGAGCAACGCCTGAAAGTTTTCATGCAAGATGTAACTGGTCGTGCTTTGGTGATGATGGAGAGTGCTACCCAAGGTCAACAAGGTATTGCAATGGATTTGGTTCAAGAAGCATTTATTGCTTTACACAAATCTTATGCCGATAAAAGTACTGAAGAATGGTATCCCCTGTTTTATACTATTTTAAACAACAAACTTCAGGATTGGCGCCGCAAAGAATCTCGTAGAGCAAACCCATTTTCATTCTTCAAAAAAGTTAGTCTGGACAATGACGACGACGAAGTTATTGATGTAGTTGATGAAAAAGCCATCAATCCTGCAGATTTTCTTGATCAAGCAGTGACTATCGAAGAAATTCGAGAAGCAATTTCAAAGCTACCTGTTCGTCAACAACAGGCATTTATGTTACGTGCATGGGAAGGTTTTGACACACACACAACAGCTCAGATCATGAACTGTACTGAAGGTAGTGTTAAAACCCATTATCACCGAGCAATTCAGGGACTTAGAGAGTACTTAGCCCATTTAAATCCCTTGGGAGGTTCTGATGAATCATGATGATTTCACTAAAAAGGTGACGTCTAAACTTGATAGTTTGGCACATCACCATAAAAATAAAACAGTGGTCATGAATCATGTGCTTGACCATATTCAACAAAAACCAGCCTCTTTTTATAGTGTCTGGAAAATGTCTGGTTTTGCACTTGCAGCTGCGATCACAGGTTTTGTAATTTTACCTAATTCAGCAGATATTGTGGATAAGCCGCAAAATCAAGTGATTGTAAATCCTAAATTATCTCCACAAATGGTAGAAGATTTAGAAATGCTAATGGTGTTGGGTGAGGATAAAGTACAACATGGCAGCTAAAAAATTAGCACTTATCCTGTGTTCATTAAGTTTCTTGCAAACCAGTTTTGCAGGTTTTGAACGATTTTGGATTTTTTCTAAGGATGCCAATACACAAGTTGATGACACATGGAATGCTCTTTCTGAAGAGGAACAACGTGCAGTTATTAAACGCTACCAGAGCTTAAAAGAGTTACCAGCGAACCAAAGTACGAACCTACAGCAACGTATGGACTGGTTTACTCAGCTCCCCGAAGCTGAAAAAGAAAAAATGCGTGAAGCATGGCAAAAAATGAGTACACAAGAGCGTAATGATTTACGCCAGCGTATGCTTAAAGCGAATGGCGAAGAAAGAACAGCTATTCGTGAAGAGTATATGAATAAGTATTTAGAACATTAAATATAACTCTGTAAAATTCGCATGTAGTAGATTTAATGCCTTAAATAATTTTCTATAAAAAAGCCTCCAATTGGAGGCTTTTTATTTTATATCGTTTATTTACGGTAGCGTCTATAGACCGCTAAACCAAGTAAAGATGCTAAAGACAACATTCCTAAGCTACCACCACCGCCCCCACTACTATTTCCACCAGCGGCAGTATTACTGCTAACTAAACTCAGAGTACCAGCATTTGAAATTTTATTATCAGCGTCATATACGTAATAAGTTAACGTATCATTGAAGTTATTAAAACTGTTCTTAGCCTGAATATAAATATTACCACCATAACAAGTATTATCCTTATCTTCACCTGGGCAAGGGCCTTCTCTATCTGCCTTCACGACCGTAAAAATTCCATCTTTTGAGCTTTTACTTGGTAAATAGATAGGTAAATCTGCAAACTGAGGTTTATTTGGCTTTGTAATAAGTGTATTAGCTGGACCATCCCCATCATCATTTGCATATTTAAGTAAGTTTAATGGAATGATTTCATTTGCTAAATATTGAAATACCACCTTACTATCATTTGCTACTGGTGCAACATTATCAAATCGGGCTTCTAGCAGTCCTGATGATTGAATAGACCCATCTTTAGTACTAACCGTATATTTACAATAATTGTAATCGCCAGCTTGGGTAGTAATATCATCCGATCGATAAAATATAATTTGCTGCAAAGCACTATTCCACTCACAAAAAAGTTTATCGTCTTTTTTCGTGCTTGAAACTTTGTCGTCTATCAATCCTGTTCCAACAGATTCAAGATTAATATTATAGTCCGTGCTATTAAAAAATTTGAGAAGATGGCTACTATCTTCATTTGGCAAAGGCAAACCATTTGCCTTCAAATCAATATAGATCGCTCGATATTTTGCATTGGCCTTAGTTTGATCAAGAAGATTTTTATAATTTGCCAAATCTATTTTTAAGGCATCCCCCAAATATGAATAAAGTGGATTAGTCAGATTTTTTTCTACTGTATCATATTGTTTTTGATATCTCTCAAGTAAAGTAGTAAGTGATTCATTACCTAAACCTCTTAAATCACCAGCAGTTAATTTCATTAATTCTATAGAGCCTATATCACAGCTATTACGAGCAATGGTATCTGGCTGATAATATAGTTTATTAGTTGGGAGCCGGGCTAAACCACGTTGATCTATATTAGCGCATATAGCTTTACCATCAGAGTCTACATCTATCAGATCTTCTTTTCCTGCTGGCAATTTTAATGGAAAATAAAGTGGCAAGAAGCCTGTTACTGCGGCAGCTTCATGGCGCTCAAGTAAAGAGTTAAAGGAAACACCTGAAATATCAATTGTCTTATTAGCTGAAGAAAGTACTTCTGTTGGTAAATCACATTTGTCTGTGCTCGTACTTAAATTTAGTGCATTAAAGGATAATCTGAGACCAGAGTTTTTCAAATCAGCTGCTGAGCCTGCCAGATATCGACAAGCATAACCAACTGGGTTATATCCAATTATGTTAAAATTCAATTCTTTCCCACCTAAACTATCATAAAGAAAAGTAGTATTGGCACTGTTTTGGACAATAGTATTATTTTGTAGTTTTAAACTACTTCCACCACTTAAAATGGTTGATGGATTCGTTGTAGCACCAGGAATCGCATCTCCTGTAAATTTCAAAATCACCCCATTTACAGTACTTGCAATATTTTGAGCAATCGTATTAATAGTAAATTCAGCTTTCGGTTCACCACAAAATTCAAATGTACTCGCAGAATTACTTGAACCATTCTTGATAATACTTGAAGATGTAAAAACAACATCTCGTTTGGCATATTCAGTACCGTTGCTACAACCCATTGCTAACACACTACCAGTTGTTGCCTGATTGCCTTGCAAAAGGGAATGAGTTACCGATAAATTTACTCCACTACCACCAAGAAAAACAGCTCCACCTTTTGGAGCTTGAGAGTTTAAAATTTGAGCATTTAATAATGTAACATTACCACCCGCATAAATAGCCCCACCTTGATTTGAAGCCATACCATTTTCTAAAATAATATTTTGTAGAAATAGAGCTTTTTGATTTTCTGCTGTGTTAAATATACGCGACTTACCCGCAGCATTAATACGTGTTTTAAGTTCTGGTAAAGCAGGATAGTCATTTGTTAAAACATTCTTTTCTGACCAAATTTTATCTTCTTCACGCTCACCATAACCATAAATAGAAATATTAGCATTTGGGACTAATTCTTTATTTAACGTATAAGTTCCTGCTTTTAGCTGAATTACCTGATCAGTATCAAGACTAAAAACAGTACATCCATAAGCAGATTTTCGAGTTCCTGCAACTTTAATCGCTTCTCTTAATGAACATGCATTCGCATTTTCACCATCTTCATCAGCAAAAGTTGTAACCTCAATTCTCTTATTTGTGGTATCAGCAAAAAGTGGCATATTTGCAAGCACAGCTAATGCTAATAATGCTTTTTTATAATTTTTCATAGTCCTCATCCCTGATCATGACTTGAAACGGCGTAAAGCAATTAAACCCAATAGACTTAAAATAAAGCCGCCACCAATACTACCTCCACCTCCAGCACTCACAGATTTGTCTTCAATTCCAGATACAGGGTCCTGAACAATTCTTGTCGGGATAGTAATATATTGAAACTCTACGCCTTCATTAAAACGAGACACACTCGTAACAACCTGAATGCTAAAAATATCTGCACCATGCCAGTTACCATTTGGCGTATAAATTACATTCCCATTTTGATCTAGAGTTATAGTGCCTTTCGAAACTGGGGTGTCTATACTTTGTTTAATTCGAAGACATCCAGGTTGCCATTCTTTTCCATCAGCCCGCTCACCAAACAATCGCTTACATGTAGCTGGAGTCACCAGATCTGCTTCACTTAAAGAACCCAGAATATTAAATTTTGCAACTTGCCCGTATCTAATATCTTGACCTACTGAGGATATCTCTGTATCTAAAATATATTCGATTGCACCAAGATCACACAGCTCATCATAACCGCTACGTTTTTTCCCACGTTGATCAACATTTTCACAGCTTGCTAATCCCACTGAAGTGCCGTCACTATATAAACGACCTTTATTAATAATTAGGGAGTCAGCTAAAGTATTATAGCTCTCTAACAATCGAGGCTTGAAGAAACCCAGAAAGCTATCTTTAGGCGTGCTAAATGGGCATAACAATCCTTCTTTTGCTGTTACATCACAGACACCTTCATCTGTAGATCCCGCAATTAATTTTTCATTAGTGGGATAAAGTATATTAGGAAGCTTAGATGTCGCATTCCTATTACATTCTGTTGTCACTAAATTACTTTGTATAATTGCTTTATCAGTAGAACTAGCTTGACAGTTGATCGTATTTCCAACTAAAACACTATTTGAGATAGAAGCATTACCTTGCGGAGCATCTAGAAATAATCCTTTATCATTTTTAATCATCGTAATGTTATTAACAAACATTCCATCTTGAACATTTGCAATAAAACCTACTTTATTATGAAAAAAAGTACTGTTACTCAGTCCTGTAGCGCGCTGACTTAAGTATCCACCTGTGCTTGCATCATCAAATTTACTTGCACTGAAGAAAAGTGCTCCAGCAGCAGAACTAACTTCATTATCTCGAATCACAGACTGAGTGACCAAATACAAAGGCTGCTCGCTATGAATTACGCTACCTTGTGTTGCTTTATTATTTTGAATAAGAGTATTGGTAATAGTGACAAAACCATAAGTCTGGCCACTTTTCGTGACTAGCCCACGATTATAAATTGCTCCCCCTTGAGCTGCATATCCATTGATTAAACGAGAGTTTTGGATCTTCAACATTTCATGATTATCGATCAATCCACCAGTAACGGCTTTAGATTTTAAACCTGCGCCTTGTAAGTTAAGATCAGTTAACGAAACAGAAATTGATGCTTTTTCAATACTCTCATCATCAATTTTAAATAATTGATCTGTACCAACCATTTTTATTGTAGCGTTATGCGCACCTGGTTGATCGGTATCAACTAACGTAGAATCATTCTTAACAGTACTGATTGTTAAAGGGGCTGTAATCTTTATTTTTTCATTAAGTGTGTACTCTTTATCTCTTTGCAAAATAATATTGTTTGAGTCACCACTAGCACAGCCACGATAACCATCTTTTACAGACGCAACAACCTTAGAATCACTTGAGTTAAGTCTATTTAAAAGTTCAACAGCCTCTCGTAATGAACAGACTGTGTTATCGACATCTTCATCAGTTGTAGTTGTGACTTGAATATCGGCAGAATAAGCGTGTCCAGCAGCAGCCAATAAAGCAAAAGCAATGCTCCGTTTGAGCATACCCATCTCCTTACATCTTTTTTCATTTTTTTTGTCAATATTGCAAAATTTTCACTTTTGCAATCGCATCCTTTGTGCGTACTTTGTCACAGCAAGTAGAATTTCTCAAGACATTTTGGTCGGTCTATAGAGTCATTTTTGAGTCAGATTACAAAAAGCTTCATACCCTAAAAAACTTTTTTAAATACAAAAATTCACTCATTTAAAAATTAGAAGGGATTTAAAAGACATAAAGATAAGTACTCTAAAATTAGCGATCTTTTATCAGAAAATCTTTTTTAATAGGTTTTATAAACTTAGGCCAAGCAATAAGCCCAAATGAAAGAATATCTATTGTTGATATTCATCAATCAAAGCATAAATTTGCCTTAAAGTTGCATTCGAAAGTTTTGTTTTTTCGCCTTTGAGTAATTTTTCTAATTGGGCAACTGTCTGTAGCAAAAGAGAGGCTTGGTGAGGGCCATGTAACAATAAATAGTCAACAATTTGCTGATCAAAATGAATACCTCGTCTAGACATTACAGAGGTGACTAACGCATAACGGTCTGCATATAGACTTCCACTCGGCACTTTAACGCTGACAGCTTGGGTCAGTCTTGACTGTAAATCGGGTAATTCCAACTTTAATTCGATAGGCGCTACACGCGAAGAAAATACTAACTGTCCTTCATGATTATTCATCAAATGAAAGACAGCTTTTTGCCAATGAGGCACGCCACTAATCGATTCAATATCATCTAAAGCAACAAGGTCATAATGTTCTAAAGAAGTAATGGCTTCGATAGGTGCATCAAGGAGTTCAAGTAAAGAAACTTTAATTGCAGATTTGCCTATTTCTAAATAAGAGTCACAAATTGCGGAAAGTAAATGACTCTTACCTGTCCCTGCTCCACCGTAGATGTAAAACCTACTGACCAGACCAGCATGTAGTTGACGCACAGCATCGACTACATTCCCCCAACTTGGTCCCGAAAAATCACTGATTCGAGCATCAAGTTGAGGTTCTATATCCAGTTGGAGTTGACGCATATATTGAATTAACCTTGAAATTATTTCTGGTCAGATGGTTTCACTTTATCTGTATCTTGCTGTGTTTTAACCTCAAGATCAAGCTTAGTGCTTTCGGTTTCTACATGAATTTGCTCAATATTGCCGCCTTCTTGTATCAATAAAGTAGAAGGTGGAGCATATAATGAACTACGCTCATAATTATCTCTTAAATGTTTTAACAGCACTACAATAACAGCCGCAACAGGTAATGCAATTAACATTCCCAAGAAACCTGCAAGCTGTGCACCAGCTAGTACTGCAAAGACAACTGCTACAGGAGATAGACCAATTTTGTCGCCCAATAGGAATGGCTGTAGGATATAGCCTTCTACAACTTGGCCAATCATAAAAACTACACCAACAAGTAATAAATGCATCCAGTCCAATCCAAACTGGAATAAGCTTGCGATAACTGCAGCAATAATACCTACTGCAAATCCTAAATAAGGAATAATACTGGCAAGGCCAGCCACCATACCAATAATAAGACCAACCTCCAAACCAATGAGCTGCAAACCAACTGCATAGACCACGCCTAGCAATAGCATAACGAGGAACTGACCTTTAACAAATGCTCCTAAAACGCTATGGCATTCGCCCACTATCTGTAAGGTAGTGGCTTCATATGGACGTGGAATGAGACGACGTAAGTTTTGTAGCATACGGTCCCAATCTAGTAAAAAATAAAAGGCAATAATTGGAATTAAAACAACTGTCCCACCGATCTGAATAAAATTAAGACCCGATTGCGCAAGCTTTAATAAGACAGCTTGAATACTATCAGCACTGTAATTTGTCTGAACATAGTCCATGACCGCTTTGGACATTTGATCGGTATCAATTTCCATTTGCTGAACATTAAATGTCGAAGAAACCCAGGGTAATAGTTTTGCATTAATCCAGTGAATACCCGCTGGAATGCTATCTCGAGCGTAGACCAATTGTTTCCAAATCAGGGGAACCAAATACCAGAGTGCAATAGTTAGGGTAACGCCTATTCCTATAAACACCGCACTAATCGCTAACCAGCGAGGCAATTTGATTTTTACCAGAACATCAACAAGTGGGCTGAATAAATAAGCCAGGAAAAAAGCACCGATAAAAGGAATGACTACAGGCTTGAGTAAGTACAATACCCATACCAGCAATACAATACCTGCGAGTAAAAGAATACGGCGCAGTATACGATCTTGCATAAAATCTAGCCTTTTTTGATTTAATCGTTATAAATGAAAAAATATTTTTATTAAAGATAGCATTTTCGAGCATAAATAACATAAGAGTTTCGTATATTCAGGTTATAATCTGCCGCCAATGCGGAGACTTCATTTATGAGCAACTCAACTTCTACCCCAAATACCGGTTTAAGCTATAAAGATGCGGGTGTCGACATTGAAGCGGGCGACGCACTGGTCGATCGTATCAAGTCAGTCGCTAAACGTACAAGTCGTCCTGAAGTAATGGGCGGTCTTGGTGGCTTTGGTGCACTATGCAAAATTCCTAAAGGTTATGAAGAACCTGTTTTAGTTTCTGGAACCGATGGTGTAGGAACTAAATTACGTTTGGCACTTAATCTCAATCGTCATGACACAATCGGCCAAGATCTTGTGGCTATGTGTGTAAATGACCTTTTAGTTTGTGGCGCAGAACCATTATTCTTCCTTGATTATTATGCAACAGGTCACTTAAATGTTGACGTTGCTGCAAATGTTGTTACTGGTATTGGTAAAGGTTGTGAGCTTGCAGGTTGTGCACTTGTAGGTGGGGAAACCGCAGAAATGCCAGGCATGTATGAAGGCGAAGATTACGATCTTGCTGGTTTTGCCGTTGGTGTTGTTGAGCAAAGCAAAATTATTGATGGCTCTAAAGTAAAGTCTGGTGACGTACTTATCGGTGTTGCATCAAGCGGTGCTCACTCGAATGGATATTCATTACTACGTAAAATTTTAGACGTTAAAAATGTTGATTTAACTCAAACGATTGATGGTCGTCCTCTTGCAGACGTTGCAATGGAACCAACACGTATTTATGTAAAACCAGTTCTTGAGCTTTGCAAACAAGTTGATGTACATGCTATGGCACACATCACTGGTGGCGGTTTACCTGGTAACTTACCACGTGTATTACCAAATGGTGCTCAAGCAGTTATTGATGAATCGTCTTGGGAATGGTCTGAGTTATTCCAACTTCTACAACGCGAAGGCAATGTAGAGCGCTTTGAAATGTACCGTACGTTTAACTGTGGCGTAGGTATGGTCATTGCTGTTGATGCAAATGATGCAGAAAAAGCAATTGAAGTGCTTAATGCTCAAGGTGAAAAAGCTTGGAAAATTGGACACATCCAAGAAAATGCTGAATCAGTGGAAGGTGCAGACGAAAAAATTCGTGTGATCTTTGCATGATAAAAATTGCTGTTCTAGTCTCTGGGAACGGCAGTAATTTACAAGCCTTGATAGATGCAAATCTATCAGGGCAAATTGTAGGTGTACTGTCTAATAAAGCAGATGCTTATGCCCTAGAGCGTGCTCAAAAAGCCAATATTGCTACGGCCGTTATTTCTCATAAAGACTTTCCAACTCGTGAAGTGTTTGATGAAGCAATGCATCAACAGCTCTTAGCTTGGCAAGTGGATGTGGTTATTTTAGCCGGTTTCATGCGCATTTTAACTCCCACCTTTGTCAACAAATGGCAAGGGAAAATGCTGAACATACATCCCTCACTTCTTCCAGCTTATAAAGGTGTGAACACTCATCAACGTGTTTTAAACACAGGTGATCGTTTACATGGTTGTACCGTACACTTTGTAACGGCTGAACTGGATTCTGGTCAATCAATTGCCCAATCCGCTATTTCAGTTAAAGAACATGATACTGCCGCTTCATTAGCAGATCGAGTGCATACACTTGAGCACTTTATCTACCCACAAGTAGCAGAGTGGTTATGTAACGGTCAACTTACATGGAAAAATGGCCAAGCTTATTTCCGTGATCAAGTTCTTGAACACCCTATTCGTTTTGCAAATTGGTAAAACTTTTTACTCAAAAGCAAAAAATAAAAAAAGGACATGCCAGCATGTCCTTTTTTATAAGTCTAAAAATTAATTTGGCTGATGATGAATCAATTTTTTTATAGAATTCACTGTATCAATAGGATGTTCTAGAGGAAACATATGCCCACCCTCAACCACAGTAAACGGAATTCCCATTTTTCGCTTTGCCATTTGAGGAAAGCCTCTTTTTAAGAAATCACTTCCTTTACCCACAACTAAATGCACAGGCATCTTAGGTTTTGGCATAGGCAACCACCACCAAGAAGGATTCTTACGGAAAATTGCAACTTCATCCTCACGAGAAATCGTTAAAGTTACTCCACCGCGAACCGAATCTTCTTTCAAAGCATAGTCGATGTAGGCTTGAAAACAATCTTCATCAAAATCTTTATAAAATCCTTTAGGACGTAGTAACTCAGCAGCCTGCTCTCTCGTTTCCCAATGTTCACGACGACGTGCAGATAAGCCCGCTGGTGTCATCGCATCAACCAATTTAGGACGAAATAGTTTTGCCATATGAAAAGCAAATGAATATCGTCCTAAAATAAGAGGTGGATCTAACATAATGACTTGAGAAAAGAGTTCAGGACGCTGAAATGATGCCATCAATGTTAAAACCGAACCAAGAGAATGGCCCAATCCAATGACTTTACGTCCTTTCGCCTGACGCACAATACTATCAATCACCTGGTCAACTAAAGCAGGCCAATGATTCGTCACAGGATAACGTTTATCAGGACCAATCAAGGGAACATAAATAACGTCATATTCCCCTTTCAATTGGTCAAACAGTTTTTGATACACTTTTGAGGGTACGCCATTGGCATGAGCAAAGTGTATAACTGGTTTCATTGACATACCGCTATCCTAAAACAGATTTTATTGTAATTTTGCGCTTTGACGAGTCTGCACTTCTTGAGCAATAGATTCACTTACCCCTTGCCCGATTTGTGCACCCATACGACCTAAAATGGATTGTAATGGGTTGCGCTCAATTGTGTAGTCAACTTTATTATCAAGGTTTAGTTCACGCATCAAGCTTGTAATGTTACCTGAACGGTCAGCAACGCCTAATTGGATTGCTTGTTCACCAGTCCAGAATAAACCAGAAAAAATAGCTGGATCATTCGATTTCAAACGCTTTCCACGCCCTTCTTTAACTGCAGTGATAAAGTGAGTATGGACATTATCAAGAACAGATTGAATATGTTGCTTTTGCACAGGATCAATCGGTTTTGTCATACTTAAAATGTCTTTATTCGTTCCTGCGGTTAAAGTGCGATCTTCAATACCAAGTTTCTGAGCTAAACCAGTAATTCCATAGTTAGGCATGATCACACCAATTGAGCCCACCAAACTTGATGGATTGACGATAATCTCATCAGCAGCAGACGCAATATAGTACGCACCCGATGCACCCATATCACCAATAACAGCGTAAACCTTCTTATCTGGATGCTGTTTTTTCAAATAACAAATTTCCTGCCAGATTTCATCAGACTGAACTGGAGAACCGCCAGGTGAGTTAATATTAAGTGCAATAGCTTTACTGTTTGATGCTTCAAAAGCACGCTTAAGCGCTTTATTTGTATCTTCACTATTTACCGCTTGATTGCTTGAAGCATCAATAGTGCCCACAATATCAACGACTGCCAGATGAGCACCACTACTACCCACAGCTGAGCCATCTTTATTGGTTGAGCAGCCTTTACCCATGAGTACAATAATGAATAATAAGTAAATAAAAGTTAATGTTTTAAAGAAGATACCCCAACGACGACTACGACGTTGCTCCTCTACAGAGGCAAGTACAGCCTTCTCGAGAATTTGCCATTCTTGTCCATTCTGTTTAGGAGTTATAGGTTCATTTTGTGGTTTTGGTGGCCAATCGGACATAAAATTCCAATCCAAATTAATCTAAAATGATGTCATTATATACGTTGATTTGATAAAAACTGTCTAAATAATATGATTTCATTTATAATAATTTTATCTTTTTTTAATTGTTGCTTCCTTTTTCCCGCGATAGATGACCAAATTAGATTCAAAAAGCATGAACTATTACCTACTCAAAACTTTTAGCCGTCAGCCAATTAAATTTGGACGTTTTATTGCTCGTATGTTGGCAGGGTTAATCAATACTTTAAAAATCACTAAAACATCAAAAAGTATAGAACTAAACTTACAAATCGCCCTTCCACATTTAACGCCACAGCAGCGAATAGAGATTACGCAACAAGCTATTCGTAATGAAATAACCTCATACTTTGAATTTTTAAGTATTTGGGGTTCATCAAATAGTCAGAATATCGAGAGAATTCACCATATTGAAGGTGAGCACTACTTTCATGAAGCGCTGGCAGCCAAAAAAGGTGTGGTCTTGATTGTTCCACATTTTGGCACATGGGAAATCATGAATGCTTGGTGTGCCCAGTTCACTTCAATGACAATTTTATACAAACCTGTAAAAAATGTAGATGCAGACCGTTTTGTTCGTGAAGCGCGTAGTCGTGAACAGGCCAACTTAGTACCTACCGATGAAACAGGTGTTAGACAAATTTTTAAAGCGTTAAAACAAGGCGAAACTACTGTAATTTTACCCGACCATACACCGAATGTTGGTGGGGATATGATTAATTACTTTGGTGTTCCACTTGCCTCAAGCAATTTAAGTGCTAAGCTCATCCAAAAAACAAAAGCCAAAGCATTATTTCTTTATGCAATTCGTAATGAACATGACGGTTTTACGATGCATATTGAACCAATGGATGAGAAGATTTATGAAGGTAGTGCGGATGATGGAACCTTTGTTATTCATCAAGCCATAGAACAACTGATTCAACACTACCCAGATCACTATCACTGGAGCTATAAACGTTTTAAAGCAAATCCTGCTTTAGATAATATTTATAATATTGATCCAACTGAAGCTCTTCAAATTGTGGATAAGCTTAAAGCTGAAGCTTCACCAATTTCTGTGAAGCCACGTACGCTCGAAACGTCGAGTGTATAAAATCATTTGATGATTCTCGGATACAAAACTTAATGTTCCTTGCTCAACTGTGCTTTTAAACGGAATATTAAGTGCTTGTATTCTCGCTAAAACCTCTTTGCTTGGATGACCATATCGGTTATTAAAACCAGCAGAGGCAACAACAAGCTTTGGCTTTAAAGTCGCTAAGAAGTCATAGGCTGAACTATGTTTACTACCATGATGACCTAATACCAAAACATCTACTTTTAGATCAGGATATTCTTTTATCAATTGATATTCTGCTTCCCATCCCGCATCCCCCATAATTAAATAATTTTGATATCCCCCTACTTGTTTCAAATGAATATAAACCACACAAGAATATTGATTTTGATTTGAAGAAACTAAATTTAAATCTTTTTCTTTAGGCCAAAGTATCTCAATATCTATCTGTGGATATTGCCATTTTTGCCCTTGATGACAATAAGTAAATGGTTGTGTCACCTGCTCTGCCCATAGCTCATTTGATATGACTTGTTTAATAGGAAAAGCCTGAGCGATAAAAGGAAATGCCCCACTATGATCTTGGTCTAGATGAGATAACACCACATGATCTAGTTGTTTAATACCTTTCTGACGTAAATATGGAATCACTACATTTTGACCAATACTAAAAGCCTTCTCATCATAAGAACCACCCGTATCAATTAACCATGTCTGCTCTGGATGTTGTAGAAAAATCGCTTGTCCTTGGCCTACGTCTATAATATTTAATTGAATTTGCTGAGAGGCTTTATTCGGAATGACTAAGGGTAAACAACATATAAAACTCCAAGATTTTGGTAAAACACCACGTGGTAAAAATAAAATAATAATGACACAGCTAAGACCCAACAAAGCAACTGGTGTCAGGCTAAAACCTTGCAACGGTAGAGATAATTTCTCTAAAAGACTAAAGCATGTCAGCACCATACTGAGCAAAATATCATTAATCTGAAAGAGTGTATTTCCAAGTGAATTAAAAATAAGCCACACACAAGCAGCGAAAATATTTAAAGGAACAATAACTCCTCCTAATAGAGGAATAGCAATAATATTTGTGAGAGGTGCTACCCATGAAATCTGCTGAAAGAAAATCAACATTAAAGGATATAGGGCGATAAATATTTTACCCTGAGATTCTATTAAGGTTTTAGTTAAAAGAATTATTCTAGATAGCACACTCACTGAAACAAGATTTGGAGTCTGTACAATAGTTTGATAAATGCGTAATAAAATAAAGCAAGAACCATAAGAGAGCCAAAAACCTGCCGATAAGACACTAAATGGGTCGAAAAGTAAAAGTAGACTTGCGCTGTAAACTAAGAGCGAAAATGGCTTGATAGGCACTTTAACCAACAATAAAAAAGCAAATAAAAATATTGAAAGTAAAGTTCTTAAGGCTGGAATTTCAAAGCCCACGAAAGCCGTATAAATTAAAACCCCAAAACATAATGGAATCATGGCCAATATTTGTTTGGGTTGCCATAAATAAATCTGCGGATAATAACGTCGTATGAGTTGGTGTAATCCCCAAGACAACATGATAGAAAAAATAAGGACATGGGGTCCTGAAATGGCCAATAAATGAGAGACTCCTAACTGCTTAAATTGATTTTTAGTTTCTTCATTTAAAAGACTTTCATCCCCTGTTAGGAGCGCTAATAACAATCCTTTATTCTGAAAGGGAGATTTTTTTAGCATTAATCTAAACATAAGGCGAAGTTTTTCTATATTTAATTGTTGCCTAATAAAAAACTTTTGTTGCTGTTGTAAATGATTTTGATATCCCAACCGATAAATTTCATCAGAGCTCAAAGATTGAATATGCTGAACACTGAAACCTGACATTATATTTCGTTGAATGAACCATTGTTCTTGATCAAAGGCACCTGATACCGCGTAACTATGAGCTGGTCTGGTTTTACCCGAAATTCGATAGTAGTGGCCTAATTGTAATTTTGGCCCCTCTATCAATGCGTTTTCATTTTCATTTTTTAAATATAATAACCAATTCACCACATGAGATGACTGCCCTAGAACCTGGGCAAGTTGCTGCGTCTTATTATCTTTTTCTTCGCTTATTCGGTCTATATAGACAACAATGTCTAAAGATTCAGGCTGCATTTCTCTTAGCTGTAACCTTTCATTTAAGGCATGCTGCGCATACTGATGACCTATAACAAAAAGGCTTAGACCACAGATTAGGCAATAAACTGCCTTTAATATGGGGCGATTTACAATTATGGACCGCTTAAAAATATAAAAAATAAAGCTAATAAAGAGCAGAACTTTACCAATCCAACCATATTGCATTACTAGAGGAATATTTACTCCCATGAATGCAATACCTACAACCCACCCCACTAAAATAAGTTTTAACATTTAAAGTCATATCGTTATCTTTTTAGGGGCAAAATTAAAGCCCAACTGAGTGGGCTTTAACAATGTGATTTAATGACAATTTTTTAAGAACCGCTCACCCACAGACCATCTTCCATATGCAAGATTGAATCTGCTGTCTGAGCCAACTGCTCATCATGAGTCACAATAAGCATAGCCATATTGAGCTCTTTCTTAAGATCGGTCAGTAATTCAAAAATACCTAGAGCTGTTTTACGATCGAGGTTTCCTGTTGGTTCATCGGCCAGAACAACAGCAGGTTGAGTGACCAAAGCACGAGCCAAAGCAACACGCTGGCGCTCACCGCCTGAAAGTTCACCTGGCTTATGATCCATACGATGAGATAACCCCACCCGATCTAGTAAATATTCAGCTTGTGCCTTTACCGATTTGAATTGGCTATCTGGTCGAAGCATAAGAGGCATTGCCACATTTTCAAGCGCAGAAAACTCAGGTAACAAATGATGAAATTGATAAACAAAACCGAGATATTTGTTACGTTGGAAGCCACGTTCGGCTTCACCTAAATTATCAAAACGCTGACCATTTAAGAATACTTGTCCTTGGGTTGGTTGCTCTAAACCACCTAGCGCATGAAGCAAAGTACTTTTACCTGAACCACTCGCACCAACAATCGAAACAAACTGTCCTGCTTCAACTTGTAAAGAAAGACCTTTAATGACTTCAACCTTAGATTTACCATCATCAAAATGTTTATAGATATCTTTTGCTTCTAAAACAATTTTACTCATAGCGCAGTGCCTCGGCAGGTTGAACTTTGGCAGCACGAAGCGCCGGATAAATAGTTGCCAAGAAGCTTAAGAGTAAAGACACAGTCACAATAATTGTCACATCTTGCCATCTTAAATAAGAAGGTAGGTAATGCACAAAGTAAGCATCAAATAGATTTAAACCTAACACATTGTTAAACCATGAAATGATATCGCTAATGGTTAAAGCCAAAATAACACCTAAAACCGTACCAGCAACTGTACCAATCACACCAATGACAGTACCTTGCACCATAAAGATTTTAGTAATCATCGATGGCGAAGCGCCTAGTGTACGCAAAATGGCAATATCAGATTTTTTATCAGTCACAACCATGACTAACGACGAAACAATATTAAATGCTGCAACAACGATGATAAGTACAAGTAACAAACCAACTAGTGTTTTTTCCATTTGAATGGCATTAAATAGGTTGCCATGCGTATAAGTCCAGTTCGTTGCGTAGAAATTGCTCGGCAAACTTTTTACCAAGTCATCGGCAACTTGTGGCGCGGCAAAAATATCATCGAGCTTTAAACGAACGCCTTGAGCACCATCTGGTAAACGTAATAGGGTTGACGCATCATAGAGGGCGATATAACCCACCATAGAGTCGACTTCGGCCCCTACACTAAAAATACCAACCACTTTAAAACGTTTAAAGCGAGGTACTACACCCGCTGGAGATGGCGTTGCTTCAGGTAAAACCAAAGTCACACTGTCATTTAAACGCAAACCTAATGAATCGGCCATATCCTTACCAAGGACAATACCAAACTCACCTTTTTTAAGTGAATCTAAGCTACCCGCAACAATATGATTTTGAATAATAGAAACATTCTTTTCATATTTTGGGTCAATACCTGTCACCATAATACCAGCGACTTGCCCTTGCGCAGTTAACATACCTTGCAATTGGGTAAAAGGTGCAACCCCAGTCACATGTGGATGATGTTCAACTCGTTTTACCAGTTCAGGCCAATCCGTGAGGATTTGTGTAGATGAAACTGTCGCTTGCGGAACCATTCCCAAAACACGGTTTTTTAATTCGCGATCGAAACCGTTCATCACAGAAAGTACCGTAATCAGCACAGCGACACCTAGTGTCAAACCGACCATCGAAACCAATGCAATAAAAGAAATAAAATGATTACTGCGTCTTGCGCGAGTATATCTCAACCCTATATACAGTGAGATTGGTTTAAACATACCTTCTAAATCCAAGGTGATTGATGGGAAATAGCAGATGCTAATGTCAAATTACATCCTCATCTACTATTTGACCATATCGTTAGATGCTGTATTAAGGTTTAAAAATCAGTAAGTTCTGACCTTTCCTTAACAATCCTAATATTATATTGCTGCGCTATTTTCTACTACTTGAGTTGGGAGATCAATTTGATCATGCATTTCGCTACGAATTAGAACAATTTAATGAATAAGCTCAACAAATTACCCAAATCTTCTCCTATTTAGACTTAATATGTCGAACAAAATTTCGATTTGCCTGAATGTCTTTATAGAAATATAAAAAGAGTCCAAACAAGATAATTAAAGCCCCCACAAAAACCATAATCGAAAGTTGTTCGTGGTTTAAAGCAGCTCCAATCATCATGGCTAACATGGGGGTAATTACTGTTGTTAAAGATAAAGTCGTTGCCTGAATATTTTGTATAAGTTTGAAATAACAGAACATAGCAACTAATGAAGCCATAAGTACCGTATAAATTAAGGCAAATAAAGATTTTGCTTCTGGCAAATGTGTCGGTGCATATTGCCAAATAAATGGAATAAGACAACTTGCTAAAATTGAAGAAACTAAAATAGAACCTGTTGCCTGAGCCATCGGCTGAATCTGTGCATTAACTTTCTTAACCCAGAAAATTGAAAAAGAATAAACAAACACACTCATCAGCATGAGAACAATACCAAACGGATGCACATGCTGATTTGCGCCACTCAAACAAATAATGGCTAAACCACTGACTGCAATTGCCATACCTAGCCATTGCAACTTATAAAGTTGCTGGCCAAATGCAAAGCGGCCTATAAGCCCTGCCATAATGGGGGCTAAACCAAACATAAGCGCAATCATGCCTGAGCTTAAATATTGGGTAGCAGCATAGGTAAAAATTTGAGAACCAATTAAGCTAAAAGATCCGGCAACGTAACTATGAATTGCTTGTCGATGAGTCGGAAAAGGTGTTCTTAAAATTAGTAATATGATTACTGCTAAAGGCAATGCAATAAAAAAGCGTAACAACAATGCCCACATCAGATGTAAATCAGACACACTCCAAACAATGGCCAATGGAGTCGTGGCCCAGATAAACACTAACAAGGCATAAGTTAAAGCCAAATTGGTTTGCGATGGCATGCGATGCTCACTTAGCTGTTTTACGTTTTTGCTTTAAAATTGTTTGATCTAATGCACTCGAAAATTCACGTTTATCCCGCTCGGAAATAGGTGGTGGTCCTCCCGTTTGTACACCCGCGCCACGTAGCGTATCCATGAAATCACGCAGATGTAATCGCGCTTTAACATTAGCAGTTGTATAGACTTCACCTCGGGGATGAATCGCAACGCCACCCTTTTCAATTACCTGAGCTGCTAGTGGAATATCCTGTGTAATGACGATGTCATTTTCACTCATACGATCCACTATTTCTTTATCTGCTTGATCAGCACCACTTAAAACCTGTATTGACTTGATCCGAACAGAAGGCGTAATTCCAACATTTTGATTGGCAACAAAGATGACTTCTAACTGATAACGATCTGATGCACGCAAAATCACTTCCCGTAATATTCTTGGTAAGGCGTCTGCATCTACCCATAGCTTAAATGGCAGCACGTTATTCTCTATTTCCACTAAAAATGTAAGTCTAACAGATGCTTTTCCAAGGTGAATAGTAATAAACATTAAACTTATTTTTAATTTCAACATTAAAGTTTTTATAGATTAAATTTAGTTTTAATCTATAAATATAAGCAGTATTTCTCTTTAAATGACTAAATACGTGCTTTTACAAGAGAATTTACATATGGCGACTTGAAAAATAGTAAACACCCTCGATTTAATATAACAAGTAATGTGAACCCAACAGCATCGTGCTTATGAAAAATCAAAACAGTCCAGAAGTAATTAAAGTAAATGACCAAAATTTTGGTAGTCATGGCGAACATTGGAATCTATTGACGTCCCATCCTGAAACAGATGTACCAAAATGGTTAGGACTAGCACTTGATGCACCTGTCATGCCAATGGGCTTATGTGAACATGAAGAAGACATGGACCCATCTTTTTGGTTGATTCAAGGTCCAAAAGACCAGAAAGTTACAATCAATCAGATTATTGCGGTTGAGAACCAAAAACCTCGTGCACTTAAAACTGCCTTTCCAAGTTTTGAAAGCCCATATCAATATAATGCAAAAATTGAACGTATCATTACTTGTGATTCTGCAACACAAGCCGTGTTAAGTTTAAGACTAAATAAAAATACAACTGTTTATGCATTTGATAATTTATTTAGCGTTAACGCTTGTCAATATGACAAAACTCAAAACTATCAAGTCCAATTTAATGCATGGGCTTATGAATTAGAATCTGTTCCAGCCGGTGAAAAAATTGTTGTTGATGACCCAGCCTCAATTAAACATCACCGTGCATTAAATGCAATTTTAACTGAACATAATGGTGTTGCTCCTGAAAACTTACAGGAACTCATTAATGAATGGCAGCCAAAAACTCCAGAAGATCAAGAACCTGTAACCGTTGATTTTTCTAAAATGGTTGCTTATTTATATGGCGAAAATCTTGGTCAAGAAGATGAAGCATGGTTCCAAGGTAATATTGTTGGTAAAACTTCTATGACATTTATGGGGGCAGAATATACCCTTTATGATGTTACTTTAGTTTTAGAGGATGAACTTCCTGCTATATTGGTGCGCATTGCGACCAAAAACGATTTGTATAAAAACTTTAATATTGGCGAATATATTCGCGGTAATATCTGGATTCAGGCGACTATTTGTGCTAAAAAGGGTGAAACTAATTGAATTTCACTAATATTTTAATAATTAGGTTATTGAATGAAGATTATACCCGAACAAACGACCAGCCTCATTCAATCTAGTAGCCTGCGCATAAAGGTCGATACTGGTGCGTTTTGCTTTTTTGTATTGGGTATGTTCTTAGCTGCCATATTCATGCACCAGTTTGGTTTAGTGCCTTTTTAATTGATAACTTATTCAATAAATAAAGCCCTCATTTGAGGGCTTTATTTATTTGATTTACTTAACCATTACGCTTTGCAAAATCATCCATAAAGCTAATTAAAGCCTGTACGCCTTCTAATGGTACAGCATTGTAAATACTTGCACGCATACCACCTACAGAACGGTGTCCAGCTAAATTCAACAAATGATTTGCTTCTGCTTCTTTTAAGAATTGCTTGTCTAAAGCTTCATCTGCCAAAGTAAACGGTACATTCATAATTGAACGGTTTGGAATGGCAATCGGGTTGTTGTAGAAATCACTTGAGTCGATATAACCATATAACAACTGAGCTTTTTCAAGGTTAATTTTATGGATAGCATCTACCCCACCCTGCTCTAGTAACCATTCAAATACTAAACCAGACAAGTACCAAGCGTAAGTC
Source organism: Acinetobacter sp. WC-141 (assembly GCF_000313935.1). GTDB lineage: Bacteria > Pseudomonadota > Gammaproteobacteria > Pseudomonadales > Moraxellaceae > Acinetobacter. The sequence continues at coordinate 179,244 of NZ_AMSS01000088.1, forward strand.
GATGGTGTATTGACCATAGAACCATTTTTCGCTTGGTCACCATATTTTAAAATGCTTGGAATTTCTGGTTTAGCTTGATCAAGTAAGTCATCACGAATAATGACAATTGTTAATCCAGCAGGACCAATATTTTTTTGTGCGCCAGCATAGATCAAACCAAACTTGGTCACATCTAATGGAGCAGATAAAATGCTTGATGAATAGTCACAAACGAGTGGTGCTTTTACATCAGGAATTCCTGCGAACTGTAAGCCACCAATTGTTTCATTATCTGCATAATGTACATAAGCTGCGTCGTCAGACAAATTCCATTCGCTTTGCTCAGAAATTGCGAACTTGCCATCTACTTTAATACCAGCATTTACAACATTAATGTCGCCATAACGTTTTGCTTCTTTTAATGCTTTTTCAGACCAGATGCCAGTATCAATATAATCAGCTTTGCTGTTCTTACCTAAAAGGTTTAAAGGAATCGCAGAAAATTGTAATGACGCACCGCCTTGTAAAAACAGTACTTTATAGTTTTCTGGAATATTCATTAGCTTGCGTAAATCTGCTTCAGCTTTTTCAGCCACAGCAACATAGTCAGCACTACGGTGACTCATTTCCATGATGGATAGACCTTTACCCTGCCAATCCAACAATTCTTGTTGAGCTTTTTCTAAAACGGCAGTAGGTAATGCAGCAGGACCAGCACAGAAATTGTACGCGCGCATGATTTTTCCCTTGTATAAAGTCAAACACAATAAAAATGGCATTTAACCACAGATTGCTTAAGCTTGCAGCAGCTTCTCAAGTAAATATTTCAATGCTGGACTGTATTTAGGTTTATTTTTTCAATTAGTGTGATCGTTATTTTTTAGTTTTAATTAACACTTTCCAAATTTAAAAAATTTTTTAATCAAAAAGATCAGCTTGACTTGAGATTATGATTTCACATACTTTGATAAGGATTACAAATATATAGGCTTCGTCATATTCAATAATTAAAGTGAGGTTAAAACTACAAGGTTTTTATACAAATGTATAAGAAACAAGATGATAATTGAATTTAATAACAAGAAATTTAAACTATAAGGGATGCCAAAAATTGTTATTTAAAATGCCAACACATCGATATAGACAGTCTATTTGCCCTTTTTTCTTTAAACCAAAACATCTTGCTTTGGCTTTAGGCTTTTTTTTCACAAATCATTTATATGCCGCAAGCATAAGCTATGCTGAAGCAGAGCAGCAAGCTTTAAAGAGTTCATATAGTACTCAAGCCAATCAAGCTTTACAGCAAGCATCTCAATTAGAAGCTGAAGCTGTAAAAGGACTCGGATTACCTCGAGTTGATTTAAATGTCAGAGCATATGCTTTTCATAGCGAAACTGACGTACCGCTTGGCTCTTTTAAACAGAAACTTGAGAATGATTTAAGTCAGGGATTCAACGATAAACTTTCGCAGTGGAACAATGTCATTCCATCAGATGTGCTGGGGCAAGTCCAAGAAGGCGCAAATCAAACTATCCATGATGGAATAAATCGCTTTCCCGATTATGCGAATCTGACCATAGAAGATCAGGTCGTACGCCCTTCTATTTCGGTCGTAATGCCACTTTATACAGGCGGCTTAACCAGCAGTGCAAAAAAAATAGCCAATATCCAAGCACAGCGTTCTGAACTTTCAAGCCAGCAACAACAAGATATACAGCGTTTTGAAGTGGTACAAAGTTATTTTAATGTTCAATTACAGCAGCAATTGGTAGCAAGTAGTTTATTTAACTTCAATGCCATGCAAAAACATTACAGCAATGCCCTAAAGCTCGAACAACAAGGGTTTATTAGTAAAGGGCAACGCATGCAGTTTGAAGTAGCTCGTAATAATGCAGAACGTACTTTACAAAGTACTCAAGCCAATTTAAATGCTAGCCGCTTTAGTCTTAATAATCTTTTACATCAACAAAATAATGTAGATTTAAGTACACCCTTATTTGTAAATAACACGCCAAGCCAGTCTTTAGAGTCACTTCTAACCAGTTATTCGCAAAAGTCCAGCCTTGTACAAAAAATGCAGATGGATACTCAACTGGCCAATGTAAATATTCAAGCTCAACAAGCCGCAAAAAAACCAAGTTTATTTGCCTTTGGTGAATATGCCCTTGATGAAAATGAAAACTGGATTGTAGGTGTAATGGCAAAATACAATCTATTTTCAGGTGTAGATAAAAATAAGAATATCCATGCTGCCGAATTGAAGCGCTACGCTTCTGAACTCTTGACTGAACGAACTAAACAAGAGATTGAAGGTCTTTTGAATAAGTCATATAACGAACTCAACTCTGCTCAACAAAGCCATCAGCTTTTACAAAGAAACCTAAATGCCGCTCAAGAAAATTTGCGTATTCAAGAACTTTCTTTCCGTGAAGGAATGGGTACAGCAACCCAAGTAATTGATGCACAAAATGCATTAAGTGCTTTAAAAACAGAAATGGCTTTAAATGCTTATAAATATGTCATGTCACTCGCGACTTTACTACAAAGTCACGGCTCAATTGATCAATTTAAAGCTTACGTTAATCAACCACATACCGACTATATCCGTTAATAGGAGCATAAAATGAATCAAGAATCATCTCATTCAGAACAAGATTCTCTTGCTACGGATACGGTAGAAACAAATCAATCTCCAAAAAATGATCAAACAAGTGAAAATCCAGAATCAAGCATCAATAGAGGTGACTCTCAACCACCTAAAAACTCCAAAATTAAACTGATTATTGGTTTAATCATTATTGCGCTGTTAGGTTTAATTATTTTTGGTTTGTGGAAAAGCTATCAACCTAAACCTATTGAACTACAAGGTCGTGTTGAAGCTGAAACTATTCACGTAAGTACAAAAGTTCCGAGTCGTATTGAAGAAATATATGTGCAAGAAGGCCAAAAAATTTCCAAAGGCCAGCCACTTGTTCGTTTAGTCAGCCCAGAAATAGAAGCTAAAAAGCAACAAGCCTTGGCAGCCTTACAATCAGCTTTAGCATTTCAATCTACGGTAGACCGCGGTTCTCAACAAGAAAATATCGATACTCTTTATGCCAACTGGCAAAGCACGAAAGCACAAGCAAATCTTGCAAAAACGACTTATCAACGTGGTGAAAATTTATATAGACAAGGTGTCATTTCACGTCAAAGACGAGATGAAATGCTTGCGGCGCAAACTTCCGCTCAAGAGTTAAGCGAAGCCTCTTATCAACAATATGCTCGTGCAAAACGTGGCAGTACGAGCCAACAAAAATCTACAGCAGATGCACAAGTTGAAATTGCAAAAGCAGCTGTAGGTGAAGCAAAAGCGTTAGAGGAAGAAACACGTTTACTCTCCCCTATTTCAGGTACGGTTTCAAAAACTTACGGTAAGCCTTCTGAGTTAGTCGCTATGGGTGTGCCTGTTGTCAGCATTTTAGAAGATGATGATTTATGGGTGAGTTTAAATGTAGGTGAAAATCAATATGCATCCGTTTATAAAAATAAAACCCTTGAAGGTTTCATTCCGGCTCTTAATCAGAATGTGAATTTTAAAATTAAGAATATTGATGCTGAAGGTGAATTTGCCACCATTAAAACGACTCGCCAAACTGGAGGCTATGATATTCGTAGCTTTAAATTACATCTGGTACCTGAAAATCCTGTCAAAGATTTAAGGGTTGGCATGAGTGTTCTATTTAAAATTAAAGAAGAAAAATAAAGCATGTTTGCCAGTATATTACGTGAACTAAACTATCTAAAAAGCAACAAATGGGATTTGTGTATGGTGACACTCATCCCCGCTTTTATCATTTTTTTGTTTAGCAGCATGTTTTACGCAGGTAAAGCTGAACATTTACCCATTGCTATTATTGACCAAGACCAAAGTGAACTCAGCCGTAACATTGAAAAGTATCTTTCATTAAATCATACGGTAGATATTAAAACGATTACGGCAAGCTCAACTGAAGCTGAACAATTACTTAACGAAACTAAAATCTGGGGCTATATTTTCATTCCAGACGGTGCTGAAAAACGCTTTGTGAAAGCGCAAGATGCTCAAATCAGTATTGCTTTTAACCAGTCTTTTTTTAGTGTCGGGAACACGATTTCCTCTGCAATGCTGGTGAGTACACTCAATGCTTTAGCAGACTATGCAGGTCAAAGTTATCTTGCAAATAATATTCCCTATTTAGATGTACCTACTGCGCATGTCAAAATCTCAACGCTCTATAACCCCAGCATGAGCTATGAGTTTTATTTAGAACCCTTCATGGTTCCAGCGGTACTGCATCTATTGTTATGCTGCTGTGTTGCCTTTGCAATTGGACAAGAACTAAAACGTGGCACACTTACTCAATGGGTAAACCGAGAAAGTTTTATTCAAGGCTTATTGGCTAAAAATTTGCTCTATAGCCTTATTTTCTGTTTCTGGACATGGTTATGGATGTTCTGGCTGGTTGAAATTCGTGGCTGGTTCGTAGCAGGTTCTCTTAGTTTATTGCTATGCGCACAGTTCCTACTTTATTTTGCCTACGCTTTGATTAGCAGTACGGTCATTCTTGCCACTAAAAATTTAAGTAAAACTTTTGGCTTTATTGCTGTCTATGGTGGGTCATCTTTAAGTTTCGCAGGCGTTACTCTTCCTTTGAATAATGCTCCTATTTTTACCAAGTTTTGGTCACTTATTATTCCCTACACTCCTTATGCCAAACTGCAAACTGAACAATGGGTCATTGGAAGTCCAATTTTCATTTCACTCACTCCATTTTTAATACTTCTGGGTTACTGCCTTATTTACTTCTTTTTAAGTTATGTGCTGCTTAAAAAATTAATTCGGGGAGCAATTTAATGAAAGATTTTTTTCAGGCATATTTGCAGACTTTTAAAGATATTGTAAGTAATAGTTCGGTTTTCACGACACTCATTTTATCGGTCATTCTTTATAGTTTTTTTTATCCCACTGCCTATAAAGCTGAGCGTGCAGAATCAATTCCTATCGTGATTGTTGATGAAGAGCAAAGTCTCTTAACTTCTCAATTAATAGGCCAAAGTGCCAATAGTCCTCATGTTCATATCGTTAGCGTTACAAGTAATTTTTTACAAGCAGAACAAATGGTTCGTGAACAAAAAGCCGATGGTATTTTACTTTTACCAAGTAACCTAACGCAAAGCTTACGCCGAGGAGAAACAGGCGGAATTGGCTTATATTTAAGTACAACCAACTTTTTAAAAACTAAAGAAATTGGTTTAGGTCTCGCCACATCTATTGAAGCGACCTTAAAAGAATATATTGAAAAATTTGGAGAGCGCACGCATTTCCAGCCAGCACTTTCTATTCATCAAGTCCCGTTATTTAACCCCCTTTCAGGCTATGGAAGTTATATTTTTCCGGCTGTGGCGTCTTTAATTATTCATCAAACGATTGTGCTAGGTTTAGCGATGCTAATCGCAAGCTACCGTGAACAAAATCAAAAAATTACAGCCGTTCGCTTTGCTGGAATTTTCGCAAGTATATTGACCATTGGCTGTTTAGGATGTTTTTATCTTTTTGGTTTTACCTTGTGGTTCAACGACTATCCACATGGTGGAAATTTTATAGGTCTACTCGTCGCCGTTCCAATTTTTATTAGTTGTGTGATTGGACTAGGCATGTTGATCGGTTCACTTTTAGATATGCCAGAACGCGCTGGACATATTATTGTGTTTAGCTCTGTACCTCTATTCTTATTAACAGGCGCTGCATGGCCTCATCATGCAATGCCCGAATGGTTACAATGGTTTGCGTGGTGTTTACCATCAACACATGCGGTACAAATGTTTGTACAACTTAATCAGATGGGGGTTCCGTTAGCCACAGTTGTACCAAAACTAATATTTCTTGCGACAATTGGTCTTATTTTTTTAATCTGGGCATATTCACGTTTAAAAGCATCCAAGTGAAGAGTTCTCTAAACTTGGAGCATAAATTATATTTTTATTTACTATAAAAGCTTATAGTTGAAACTCATTTCTTAAAAATCATTGACCATAAAAATATAAAAAAAACGAATAAATTCAATTTTTTAATTAATAACAATTGTCATAAAACCTTAAAAAAACTTTAAGTTGAAATTAAGAAAATTTCTACATAGTAAAACTGTTTAGTTTTCCAGCAGCCTAAAAGGGTAACTCTGCTACCCTGCTCTATGACGGAATTTGATATGGCAAAGGTATGTTATTGCGCAGATGACTTTGCAATGAATGCAGAGATATCTAGTGCAATTATTGAGTTAATTGAAAGGGGGGTACTCCAAGCGACCTCATGTATGACCCAGTCTGAACTATGGGAAACTGCTGCTGCCAAACTTAAGCCCTTCTCAAATCAAATTGATATCGGATTACATTTAAATTTTACTCATGCCTTCACTTCAGGTAATACAGTTTTTTCATTACCAGCACTTATGTTACGTGCTTGGTCATCAAATCTTAACCGTGAATTAATTACTCAAAGTATTGAAGAACAGTGGAATGCTTTTGTTTCCGTCATGGGAAAACAACCCGATTTTATTGATGGGCACCAACATATTCATCAATTCCCGTTTATACGAGATATTTTGCTGCAACTTTTAAAAGAGAAAAATTTCACTGGTTGGATACGTAATTTAAAAGATCCAATTTATCTTCCCCATTATCGTTTTAAAACTCAAATGCTTTCTGCACTTGGTTCAAATGCCTTAGCAAAAGCATGCCAAACCTACCAGTTTAGCCAAAATGAATATTTCGCTGGTATCTATGACTTTAAACAAACTGATTATGCCGAACTTAACCAATATTGGCTTGCTCAAGCAAAAGATCACTTACTGATTATGTGCCATCCCTCACTTTCTATACCAAGTGAGCAAGATCCAATTCAGCATGCACGCATCCAAGAATACCAATATTTTTCTTCTGATCAGTTCCCTCTTGATTGCCAAAAAAATGGCATCCAACTTACCAGACTAGGGGCAATGCAATGAGCACAAAACCTTTTTTATCCTGCGTTGTTCCCGCTTATAACGAAGCAGAGAATTTAAAGACATTTATTCCAGCTTTGGCAAACAGCTTAAAGCAACAAAATCTTAGCTATGAAATCATTGTGGTCGATGATGGAAGCAAGGACGATACCATTCCAATTCTGCAAACGATGATCGAAGATTATCCTTTAGTGGTGCTGGAATTATCACGAAATTTTGGCAAGGAAGCTGCATTAAGTGCGGGTTTAGACCATGTCAATGGTGAAGTCGCATTGCTCATTGATGCTGACTTTCAACACCCTTTTGAAGCAATTCCAACCATGATTAACCTCTGGAAAAATGGTTATGATATGGTCTATGGCATTCGTAATCGTACCACTGAATCATGGCTAAAACGAACCTTAACCCAAGGTTACTACCGTATCTTAAATTTAAGTTCTCCTATTGATATTCCTGAAAATGCTGGTGATTTCAGACTTCTTGATGCAAAAGTTGTTGAAGCGATTAAACAATTACCCGAAAAAAATCGCTACATGAAAGGTCTCTATGCATGGGTCGGTTTTAAAAGTATCGGGATTAATTTCTCCGAGCAAGATCGTCAACATGGTCGTTCTAGTTTTAATGCGAAAGCATTATTTAATCTGGCCATGTCTGGTTTAACTGGGTTTTCAGATTTACCTTTACGAATTTGTATTTATCTAGGTGCCTTATTAGCTTTTGGTGCGATGAGTTACGGTGTTTGGATCATTATTAAAACACTGATTGAAGGAATCTCAGTGCCTGGTTGGGCAACACTTGCGGCAGGCATGACACTCTTAGGTGGGATTCAATTGCTATTTATTGGGATCGTGGGGGAATACATTGGTCGAATTTATGCAGAGGTTAAAAATCGACCAAAATATATTGTTTCAACCGAACATTCTCATATTAAGCAAGAACACCCAATCTCTCACCCCGAAAATACTTTCTCTAGTTTTTAATGTTTGCTCATCTTTTTCAGCTCGCGCGGTTTACCACGACTGGGGCCGCAGCGGCACTTACACACTATAGTATTGTCATGCTCTTGTTTAAACGAAACATTGCATTGCAGTATGCCAATTTAATTGCCTTTCTACTTGCCTATTGGGTGAGCTATTTTGGGCATCGCATTTTTACTTTTAAAGCACAGCATATAGCTCATCGACAAACACTACCAAAATTTACTTTAGTCGCTGGATTAGGTTTTTTATTCAATGAGAGTTTTCTCTTGCTTTCTAATCTGTATTTCAACACCCCTGTTTCAACATTAGTTTGTGTTGCTATTGTCCTGACTTCAATTTTGACTTTCTTGCTTAACCGTTTTTTTGCATTTCACCATTAAGGATTATGTATGCAGCAATGGCTTCGTAGTTCCAAATTCTTATTAATATTTTTACCTATTTGGCTGTTTGTCTTGTCTTGGATAAGACCCCTCTCTGTACCAGATGAAGGGCGCTACGGAGATATTAGTCGGTCTATGTTTGAGTCGGGAGATTGGTTGATTCCCCGTATCAATAGCTTGCCATTTATGCATAAACCTCCTTTATTACATTGGTTAAGCTCTATATTTATGGAACTTTTCGGTATGCATATTTGGGTATTGCGATTAGTTCCTGTATTAGCTGGCACACTCATGCTAGTCAGCCTATTCTTATTCGTTAGAAAACATATTTCAGAACGTGTAGCACAGCTTACTGCCGTTATCTTAGGCACAAATCTGCTTTTTTTTGGTAGTAGCGAATACATTAACCATGATCTACTCCTTGCTTCATGGATTACAGTAAGTGTTTTATGTTTTGTCGATTTCACAATTTCAGCACGTAAATCTATTTTATTTTTAGGCTATTTTGCGGGTGCGGCAGCGTTCTTAAGTAAAGGTCTGATTGGTGTGTTAATTCCCGGTATGATTCTCTTACCGTGGTTGCTCTACACTAAACAATGGAAAAAAATCCCTTCATTGCTCAACCCTTTTGCTATTTTGTTCTTTATATTATTGGTTAGTCCATGGCTCTACGCAGTACAAAGTAAATATCCTCAATTTTTACATTATTTCTTTATAGACCAGCAATTTAGCCGTTTTAGTTCAAAAGAGTTTAATAATAAGCAACCATGGTGTTTCTATCTGATTATTTTAATGTTCAGCTTTTTACCATGGATTCTCTCGAGTAGATTTCAATCTATTAAAGCCGTATTTCAAAATTACAAGCAATCCGCTTTACTTGCACTGCTTGTATGGTGGTTTATTTCTGTCACAGTTTTCTTCTCTATTCCTCCTTCCAAACTAGCGGGCTATATTTTACCTGCTGTGCCCCCACTTGCTATTTTCTTGGCACTTGTGATCAATCAAGTTATTAAAAGCGACTACAAAACCAAATTACAGGTTTGGGGCCTGCCTATATTTATTATGCTTGTCGGAATAGGTATTACTGCTACACCGCATTTCATTCGTACACATCAACCTTTTTTCCAAAGCCAAGCCCTGTTTATTTATATCATTGGCACTCTATTAATTGTGCTTCCATTGGCTTTGGTCTGGTTATATAAAAAGCAGAAATTAAACTATTTGAACTATATTTTTATCAGCTTAATTGTTCTGTGTAGTTCAGTCCCTTTTGCCGTTCGTATTTTAGATACCAAAAATAATGTGGGACAAACGAGTTTTTCTGAATATATGACACCATCAACAAAAATAGTTTTCTACAATTACTATTTCTACGATGTGCCATTTCTTTTACAACTTAAACAGCCTGTATATATTGTAAACCAATGGGATACAGTGCATTCAGATAGTGCCTCTTTAGAAATTAAAGATGGTTTGTTGTTTGAACCACAACGCAAAAAATACTTATGGAACGAGCAACAGCTTGAAACTGCTTTAACCCAAAAGCAAGATTTGATTGTCGTAAGTCAACCCCATAATTTCGTGACTAAAAATCCATCTGTTAAAACTCTGCATTATCGAAATTATGATGTGTTTATCTTTCATAACTCTAAATAAACCACCCATAAAAAAAGGAAGCTTACGCTTCCTTTTTTTATTTAATTACGACTTACTCTTCTGATACATCGTCATTCGTAGAAACTGCTTCTTCACCATCTACTTCTGAAGTATCCACTTCTCCTTCGAGAAACTCTTCTTCATCTTCAACAGCTTCAATAGAAACAACACCCACTAAGGTTTCCTCTTCGCTTAAACGAATCAGACGTACACCTTGTGCATTACGACCAGTCATTGCAACTTCTGCAGCACGAGTACGTACTAATGTACCGCCATCAGAGATAAGCAACAGTTCTTTGCTTTCATCAATAGATACTGCACCTACAAGCTCACCATTACGTTCACTTGTCTTAATCGCAATAACACCCTTACCACCACGTTTTTTGGTTGGGAAGTCATTTACAGGAGTACGTTTACCATAACCATTGGCACTTGCACACAGCACTTCACCCGTTTCAGGAACAACAACAAGCGATACGATGCGGCTTACTACACTTAAATCTGCTGAATCTTCATTATCATCAGATTCATCATTTTCAACTTCTGCATCTTCTTCACTTAAAGTGCTGCTTGCAAAACTAACACGCATACCACGGACGCCTTTAGCAGTACGACCCATTGAACGCACGTCAGTTTCTGCAAAACGAATTGCCTTACCTTCATTTGAGAACAACATGATTTGCTGATTACCATCAGTAATCGCAACACCAATTAAGGTATCTTCTTCATTCAATTCAATTGCACGTAAGCCATTTGAACGAATGTTAGCGAATTGCTCCAAATCAACACGTTTAACCGTACCTGAAGCTGTCGCCATAAATACGTAATGGTTTTCTAGGAACTGGGTTAACGGCAAGATAGCAGTTACAGTTTCATTCGCATCTAAAGGTAACAAGTTTACAATCGGGCGGCCTTTTGCACCACGTGAAGCTTGAGGCACTTCAAATACGCGAAGACGATAAACTTTACCTACGTTAGTAAAGCAGAGTACAGTCGCGTGGTTTGAAGCCACGATGAGATGTTGAATAAAGTCATCATCTTTCATTGAGGTTGCAGACTTACCACGTCCACCACGGCGCTGAGCCTGATAGTCAGAAAGCGGTTGAGTTTTTGCGTAACCTGTTTGTGAAACCGTTAATACGACTTGCTCTTCTGGAATTAAATCTTCACGACTAAAATCAATACGTGATTCAATAATTTCAGTACGACGTCCATCACCATACTGTTGCAGTACTTGCGCTAATTCTTCACGAATCACAGCCATCAATAAATTGAAATCATTAAGAATTGCTGTAAGTTCAGCAATTTGGCCTAAAATTTCAGTATATTCTGCATGTAACTTATCTTGTTCAAGACCCGTTAAACGATGTAAACGCAATTCTAAAATTGCACCCACTTGCGTTGGCGATAAACGGTAAATTGATTCAGTTAAACCAAATGGACGATCTGGGTTTTCACCTTCGATTTCATCTGGACGTACAGAAATAGCACCAGCTTTTTCGAGTAAAGAAACAACACCACCGCCAGCCCACTCACCTGCAAGCAAACGCTCACGCGCTTCACTTGGGTTAGCAGAAGTTTTAATGGTTTCAATAATTTCATCAATATTGGCTAAGGCAACGGTTAAGCCTTCCAAGATATGGCCACGTTCACGTGCTTTACGCAATTCAAACATGGTACGGCGTGTCACAACTTCTTGGCGGTGACGAATAAATGCCGCAATAATATCTTTCAGATTCATCAATTTTGGTTGTCCGTTATCAAGACAAACCATATTGATGCTGAATGAGTTTTCAAGCTGTGTATTTAAGAATAAGTTATTTACGATGACTTCTGCGTTTTCACCGCGTTTCAAGTCAATCGCAATACGCATCCCGTCTTTGTCAGACTCATCACGAAGCTCTGAAATGCCTTCAAGTTTTTTCTCTTTAACTAACTCGGCAATACGCTCAATAACTCTTGCCTTGTTGACTTGATATGGAATTTCAGTAAAGACGATAGTTATACGACCTGTCTTTGCATCTTCTTCGAAATGGTATTTACCACGAATGTGTAGTCGACCTTTACCTGTACGGTAAGCATCAACAATACCTGATTTACCGTAAATAATACCGCCTGTAGGGAAATCAGGACCAGTAATATATTCCATCAATCCTTCAATCGAGATATTCGGATTGTCAGCATAGGCTAAACACGCATTCACAACTTCTGTCATGTTATGTGGTGCCATGTTTGTTGCCATACCTACAGCAATACCAGCAGCACCATTAATTAACAAGTTTGGAACACGTGTCGGAACCACCTGGGGAATACGCTCAGATCCGTCGTAGTTATCTTCCCAGTCAACAGTGTCTTTTTCTAGATCTGCAAGAAGTTCGTGCGCCAACTTAGTCATACGGACTTCGGTATAACGCATTGCAGCTGCGCTATCGCCATCAATCGAACCGAAGTTACCCTGACCATCTACCAATAAGTAACGTAAGCTAAAGTCCTGAGCCATACGTACAATGGTTTCATAAACAGCTGAGTCACCATGAGGGTGATATTTACCGATTACGTCCCCAACAACACGTGCAGATTTCTTGTAGGCTTTGTTATAGTCATTGCCCAATTCGTGCATGGCAAATAGCACACGACGGTGAACAGGTTTTAGACCGTCTCTCACATCCGGCAATGCACGAGATACGATTACACTCATCGCGTAATCTAAATATGAATGCTTGAGTTCATCCTCAATGGCAATCGGTCGGATTTCCGATACGCTCATGCATACTCCTTCTTACAGATAGAAATTTCTATCTGCTTATATGTCTTGATCTTGCAAAAAATTTAGTTCCGAAAACTGAACTAAAATCGAAAAAAATATAGCTGTATACTATAGCACAAACTGCTTGATAACTGGGAGTTTAGCACACTGAAAATAGCATTTTTTTACAATAAAAATCCCATTAGAATTAATAAGTTAAAATTGGAGAATTCTAGTTTTAAATGTATTTCTTAAAACCCAACAGTTCGACCAAAATATAGACAATATAAAAGTGCTCACTTTAGAGCACTTTTCACCTATTCTTAAAAATAAAACTTATTTTATTATCTAAAATAAATAATATTTAGGTTGAATATGTATGCCTTTATACAAATCTATTCTTCAGTTAACTTCTTTAAATAATAGGTTTGACATGTCATTTCACGGGCCGATATTGAGCAGGAATCCACTGATATCCCATTGAATTTTTACCAATATGTCCTATACCGGGAAAAGTGACATGCGCAGCTCCCACCCACCATTGGTTTTTATAGGCTTGCTCAAAAATACTTTTACGGATAGCTCTCGCACGATTTGAGTCAGTATCTGGCTTGTAGCTGGCTTCAGGATAAGGAAACTGTACTGCACCATAATGTACAACATCACCAAGACCTAAAAACTTTTGACCGTTTTGTCCATCTACTAAATAAGATGAATGACCTTCAGTATGACCATGGGTAACGATAAGTTGAACATTCGGTACGTTAAAAGAGGTTTTGGTAAAAGCGACGAGTTTTCCTGCCTTTTGATATGGCTGCAATGCATCTCTCGTCATTTTAAATATTGGCTTAAAAAAATCAGTAGCTTTTGCTTCATTCGCTGGCGATGTCCAAAAATCTACATCTTCTTTAGCCAAGTAAACTTTTGCATTGGGATAAGCCATTTTGCCATCAAGTGTAATACCGCATAAATGATCGGGATGAGCATGTGTAATCAAGATGGTATCTATTTGTTCAGGTTGTACTCCTGCCTTCTTCAAATTTTCAAGCACATGGCCCAAGGTTGGACCAAAACATTTTGCAGTTCCAGCATCAATTAAAATATTTTGTGTGGGTGTTTGAACAAGATAGGCAGAGAAATCTGTGACAATATGATTATGTTCATCTACAGGAACAAAGTTTTCTGCAAACAGTTGATTGGCTTTTTTAGCTGAAATACCCAGCAAATCACTACGAGGTAATCCGAGTTCACCATCAAATAATGCCGTCACTTTAAGATTGCCTACAGGTTGCAAAAAATAACCATCAACCTGATGCACATTTGTATTTTGTTCAGCAGATGTGAACGCACTAGCACTTAATAACAATAATGTTGCAATTGATTTTAATGTTTTCACAATAGAGTCCTTAATATTTTAATAACTTAACTCTATCGGCTTTTATTTATTTAAATCGCTCAACAAGCTACACAAATCGCTCAAACTGAGTTATTCAGCAGCTAGCACAGTCGGATCTATGCCATAACGCTGTATAAAACGTTCACGAAAAGTAGAAACAGATTGGTAACCCGATTTGGCTGCAATGGTCTTCATTGGCAACTTATTTGAATATAACAGCTCAAGTGCATAAGCTAGGCGTGCATACGTAATCGTTTCTCTTAAGGATGTGTCTTCATGCTTAAGTTTGCGGCGAAGAGTGGCACTACTCAGACCTAAACGCATTTCAATCTCACTAGATTGCCAATGGTGCTGCGGATTATCGGTTACCCAGTCATGAATTATTTTTGTTAATTTAGGTGGAGGTACAATTAACACATCTGAATAATGCTGTTGGCATAATTGCACAAGTATAGAAGCAATACTTAAACGTGCTTTCACCAGATCATTATCAAACAATGCTGTCTGCCATTCAGCAAGATGGCTAGCAAAATCATCAATTGAAAATTTTAATATGGCTTCAGTTCTATCCACGACTGGCTTAGCCCAAATCATCTGTGCAGCTTGAATCACCTCTTCACACATGGGTACAAGAATGGTTAAGTATTCACCCGTCACGGGATCTGGCCGATTAACTGCATCAATAATCGTATCGGGTTTGACAATATAGAGGTGACCAGCACTTAAGTTGATTTGTTTTGTTTGAATATTGAGTTGTTGTTGACCATGTAAAATGATGCCCATGTGCAACTGGTTCACTTTAATATTTGACAGACCATGCTGGCTTTTTGATCGAATACACAAATAATCTCGCGCCATATCTGCTCTTGCCAATCTCACAAGTGATTGATGCAATTGATGAGCCTCTACGGAAGCAGAAAAATTGATATTCATAATGATGATCTAAATAAAAAACGCCCTTGGCTATTTATAGCACAAGGGCGTTTTTGAATAAGTGACAAGCTGTAAATTACAACTTGCTTACTAACTCAGGTACTACAGTGTTCAAATCACCAACTAACCAGTAGTCAGCAACACTGTTGATTGGCGCTTCTTCGTCTTTGTTGATTGCAACAATAACTTTAGAATCTTTCATACCAGCTAAATGCTGGATCGCACCAGAAATACCTACAGCAACATACAGGTCAGGCGCAACGATTTTACCAGTTTGACCAACTTGGAAATCGTTAGGTACAAAGCCTGCATCAACTGCTGCACGTGAAGCACCTTGTGCTGCACCAAGCTTGTCAGCTAATGGATCAAGTACTTTGTGGTAGTTCTCACCAGAACCAACACCACGACCACCAGAAACAACAATACGTGCAGCAGTTAACTCTGGACGATCAAGTTTCACGATTTCTTCGTTTACAAACGTAGAAATACCAGCGTCTTTTGCTTCACTTACTGCTTCAACGGCAGCAGAACCACCTTCAGCAGCAACTGGATCAAATGCTGTACCACGAACTGTACCAACAATGATTGCTTCGTCAGATTGAACAGTTGCAATCGCGTTACCTGCATAGATAGGACGCTTGAATGTGTTCGCAGATTCAACAGAAATAATGTCTGTGATCATGCTTACATCAAGAAGAGCAGCAACACGTGGAAGAATGTTCTTACCAGTCGTTGTAGAAGCAGCTAATACGTATTTGTAACCTTTAGCCAAATCAGCAACTAAAGCAGCTACGTTTTCAGCTAACTGGTTTGCATAAGCTGCGTTGTCAGCAAGTAATACTTTGCTTACACCAGCAACTTTAGCAGCAGCATCAGCAACTGCCTGAGCACCAGAACCAGCAACTAATACAGTAATATCACCACCGATTTTTTGAGCTGCAGCAACAACGTTTAAAGTAGCACCGTTAAGTACTTGGTTGTTGTGATCAGCGATAACTAAAATACTCATGATTTTATCCTTCCGTATTAGATCACTTTCGCTTCATTTTTCAATTTTTCAACAAGCTCATCTACAGATTTCACTTGTACGCCAGCTTTACGTTCTGCTGGAGCTTCAACTTTAACAGTCTTAAGCTTAGTACCAGCTGTAACGCCATAGTCAGCAGGAGATTTAGTATCAAGTGGCTTCTTACGAGCTTTCATGATGTTAGGCAATGCTGCATAACGTGGCTCATTCAAACGCAAATCAGTTGTAATGATTGCTGGAAGCGCCAGTTCAACAGTTTGTAAACCACCGTCAACTTCACGAGTTACTTGTACTTTACCGCCATCAACTTTCACTTCAGAAGCGAATGTACCTTGACCAGCACCCAATAATGCGCCAAGCATTTGGCCTACTTGGTTAGAGTCATCGTCAATTGCTTGTTTACCAAGAAGGATAAGCTCTGGCTTTTCAGCTTCAACTACACCTTTTAGAATTTTAGCAACTTCTAAAGCGCCAATTTCATCAGTAGTTTCAACCAAAATACCACGGTCTGCGCCTAGAGCCATTGCAGAACGGATTTGTTCTTGAGCTTCTTTAGGACCCACAGAAACAACAACGATTTCTGATACTGTTCCTTTTTCTTTTAAGCGAACCGCTTCTTCCACTGCGATTTCACAAAATGGGTTAATTGACATTTTAACGTTGGTAAGGTCAACCCCACTATTGTCCGGCTTAACACGAACTTTAACGTTGGCATCAACCACGCGTTTTACAGCAACAAGAGCCTTCATGTAATCCTCGGCTGTTCTAGCAAAAGTAAATGTTGAGAAAAGTATATTAACTCTTCAATTAAAATTTTTTAGGTGCCCTATCTTGCAATGTGTTTGGCATTTCGGTCAAGTCACAATTTTCCAGAACAGCACAAAAAAGATGGAACCATGAGTTCATAAAAAAAATATGAGGCCTTAGTAGGTGCTATTTTATTCTTTTTGCTCTCTATTTTATATATTGATTTCTATTATCTTTTTATCTTATTTAGCTTATTAGTTAGAAACATAAGTTTGACCCAAAATAATCTAAATTAGATGTTTTAAAGTCAGGGGGAGCGATAAAATATCCAAAGATCAAAATGGTCAATTTGACTATTTCTACGATTTCTCTTAAACAAATTTGTAAAAAAATACAAATGATTTCTACATTCGCCCCAAGCTCGTCAGATTAAACAACTTTTTATTAAGACAATTTTTTAGAACTCTTCACTTTTTTGTGCTCTCGGATGAGCTTGATCATAGACTTGAGCTAAATGATCAAAATCGATATGCGTATAAATTTGTGTCGTAGACAAATTACTGTGGCCTAACATTTCTTGCACCGATCGTAAATCACCACTACTTGATAACATATGGCTAGCAAAACAATGCCGTAATAAATGAGGATGTAGATCTACATTTACACCTGCTCGTTGTGCTTGAAGTTTTACACGGTTCTCGATTTGTCGTGGAGTTAACACGCCACCTTTTTGAGAAATAAAAACAAAAGCATTTTGATCAAAATGGCCTTTCCAGATTTTGTAAATTTTCAGCCAATTCAATAGGCTTTCTTTCGCCTTTTTTCCAAACGGTACAATACGGGTTTTATTTCCTTTACCCGTAATACGTACCAGTTGACGATTAAAATCAATATCTTTAATTGTTAAGCCTTGTAGTTCCGCCAGACGCAAACCACTTGAGTAAAGTAACTCCAGCATGGCTTTATCACGTAACCACAATTGCTGATCAATTGGTTTTTCAGGCATAGGTTGATCTAAAATCTGATTAACCGTTTCTATGTCGATCATACCGGGTAAAGGTCTAGGCTGACGTTTAAGCTTAAAATCATCAGTAGGGTTAATTTCTAGATATTTTCCCTGTTCAGCCCATTTCATAAATTGGCGAATTGAAGTGAGATGGCGCTGCATACTACTTGAACTTAACTGGTCCTGCTCGACACGCTGAGCCAAATATTCACGTAAATCTGAAGCTTCAATATTTCTTAAATCAATTTGTTTGAGTTCGCAGAATTCAAGAAAGCTTTTAACATCTCTTTCATAAGCTGTAATCGTGTGCTCAGACTGGTTCTGAATTTTTCTTTCTTTTAACCACATTGAGAGCAGCTGTAATGCAAAATCCAAATTGCTCTCCATTTTATTTGCTCATTTTATTTTTTCAGTGTATCAAAAAGTAGTTGTTCAGGAAAATTGAGATCGTACTGCATAAAGACTCACTACCTTATATATTACACTTCATCTTAAGTATTTGTCGGAACCCTGCTGTCATGACCACCATACTCCTTCCCTACTTAATTGCGATTACATTACTTACCCTTACACCAGGTCTGGATACGACTTTAATTATTCGTACCGCTACTCTTGAAGGTAAATCGAAAGCGTTTCAAGCAGCAGTAGGTATTAGCCTTGGCTGTATTGCATGGGGAATTGTGGTCGCTTGTGGTCTGGGTGCTTTGCTCATGGCTTCTGATTTAGCTTTTAATATTCTGAAATGGATGGGGGCTGCTTATCTTGCATGGTTGGGTTTGAATATGATTTTAAAACCACGTAGCCAACTTACAGACATGCAAGGGAATAATTCAGATACAGCTTCTTCCCAGAACTGGTTTATTAAAGGTTTCTTGGGTAACTTACTCAACCCGAAAGTCGGTATTTTTTATATTTCATTTCTTCCACAATTTATTCCACCACAAGCATCGGCTGTTACTTGGGTCATGGGACTCGTAATGATTCATGTGGTGATTGGAATAGTATGGTCAATTTTATTAATTTTGGCCATGCAGCCGCTGTCACGTTATCTAAAGCAACCTAAATTTGTGAAATATATGGACCGGATTACGGGCAGTATTTTTGTGTTGTTTGCTTTGAAATTGGCTTTGAGTAAAAGATAAATTTTAAAAAGCGTGCTGACATATAGCACGCTAAATAATACTTAAAAAATTACATTAGTTTTTCTAAGTAGGTTTTTATTTGAACTGAAACTTCATCGGCATGTTTTTCTGCTAATTGATGGTCACCATTTTTCACAACATATAACGTCGAATTTTCAAACTTTTGATTTAAATATTGACCCACCTGAACAGGGCTCACTGGATCGTTATCGCCCCATATCAATAAAGTTTCAACATTTATATCTGATAAAAACTCTTCATAGTTGGTATTAGTGGTAACAAACCAATCTGGATATTTTAAAAATGCTTGGCGGTATGCTTCACGCCAGTCCTGAACATTAAACGGACTCAAATCTATTCCGCCTGATGTAGCAATCAGGACTAAACCTTTAATCATTTGAGGTTTCTTTAACGCTGCGGCAACAGCAAAAATCCCCCCCATAGATTGCGCAACAATTACAGATTTCTCATTAATTTGATCGACTACATAATTTGTTAGGTCTTCAAAACTTTTGACCTCAAGGGATTCTGGTGTATCGCCAAAACCGGGGTAACCAATAATTTTTGTCTGGTAATGCTGAGGTAATTTTTCAATTAAGGGATGCCAAAATGTCGTACTGCCTGATGCACCGGGTAAGAAAATTAAATTATTCATATTCTTATAAAGTAATTAAATCAAATAGTATTGTACATATAAAAGAAAGCCTATTTTATCACTTTAACTGATGAAAGAGGCTTCTATTTAGGTAATGCTATTAACCTTGGAAATAACGTAAATCCAAACGCCCATCATACACATGGGTTGTTGGACCAGTCATCCAGACCACATCGCCTTCTTGCCATTCGATTTGTAGCTTACCGCCAGCCAATTCAACTTCTACTGAATTAGCAAGTAAGCCACGGCGCATACCACTTACCGCAGCAGCACAAGCACCTGTACCACATGCAAGTGTTTCACCTACACCACGTTCAAATACACGAAGGCGCACATGGTTTTCATCAATTACTTGCATAAAACCAGCATTAACACGCTCAGGAAAACGTTTATGTGACTCAACTTGTGGACCTATACCAGCGACATCTGCTGTGAGTACATCTGGAACAATAGTTACAGCGTGAGGATTGCCCATATTGACCACATCAATACTAATGTTTTGGTCATTGGCTAACTCAAGTGTATATAAAGCTTCCGGTTGTTCAGCAACAAAAGGAATTTCATTTGGTAAAAATTTCGGGTAACCCATATTCACGCGTACCCAACCATTTTGCCCCAGTTCTGGCTTTACAATACCGGCTTTGGTTTGAACAGTAATATTGGTTTTGCTCGTTAAATGACGCTCATGTACAAAACGAGCAAAACAACGGACACCGTTACCACACTGTTCAACTTCAGAACCATCAGCATTAAAAATACGATATTTAAAATCTGCTTCTGGTAAATCTGGTGGTTCAACAATCAATAGCTGATCAAAACCAATACCAAAATGACGGTCAGCTAAGCGTTGAATTGTTTCTGTATCTAAATAAGCACGTTGGCTAATCAGATCAACCACCATAAAGTCATTGCCTAAGCCATGCATTTTAGTAAATTCTAATAACATCTCATTTACTCCTCAGGCAATAAACGTTCTTTTTCCCAAAGGGATTCAACTGTCTCACGCTCACGAATCAAATGAGCTTTATCGCCTGATACCATTACTTCAGCGGCACGTCCACGTGTATTGTAATTTGAACTCATTACAAAACCATAAGCACCAGCACCGAGAACAGCTAACAAGTCATTTTCTTTTAAAGCCAATGAACGATCTTTACCAATGAAGTCACCTGTCTCACAGATTGCACCAACAAGATCCCAAGTTTTTTCTTCAGTATCTGAACTTGGTACCACAGGTTGGATATCCATCCACGCTTCATATAATGCAGGGCGAATCAAATCGTTCATTGCGGCATCAATAATGGCAAAGTTACGGTGGCTCGTTGGTTTAAGCAAATCAACTTTTGTTAAAAGCACACCGGCATTTGCGCTAATGCTACGGCCCGGCTCCATATAAACCTTAAGACCTAACTTTTCTAAAGCAGGTTTCATTGAGTTGGCATATTCTTCGACACTTGGTGGCGTCTCATCTTTATAACAAACACCTAAACCACCGCCAATATCAATATGTTTAAGATTGATGCCAAGTTTTTTTAATTCATCAATCATCAACATGACACGATCTAAAGCATCAACAAATGGCTTAGTCTCGGTTAATTGCGAACCGATGTGGCAGTCAATCCCAATAATTTCAAGGTTGGGTAAAGATGCAGCATATTGATAAGTTTCATAAACGGTATCACTTGGAATACCAAATTTATTTTCTTTAAGACCTGTTGAAATATAAGGATGTGTTTTTGCATCTACATCAGGATTTACACGTAAAGAAATAGGAGCTTTCTTACCCAAACGAGCCGCAACTTTTTGAAGACGGTCTAGTTCCGCATAAGACTCTACGTTAAAGCAGGCAATACCCGCATTTAATGATGTTTCAATATCAACTTCGGTTTTACCTAAACCTGAGAAAACAATTTTAGATGCATCCCCACCCGCTTTTAAAACACGTGCAAGCTCACCACCAGATACGATATCAAAACCCGCACCAAGTTTTGCCAATACATTAAGAACAGCCAAATTTGAGTTAGATTTCACCGCAAAACAGATTTGATGATCAATAAAGTCAAAAGCACGGTCCATATCTAGATAATGTTTTTCAAAAGCTGTTTTTGAATAAACATACAACGGTGTGCCAAATTGCTGCGCAAGCTGCTCCAGAGAACATTGCTCTGCGTGCAATACTCCATTAATGCGGGTGAAACTCATGAAGGTGTCCTTATTTCAAAGCTTAAGGTGATGTTGTTTGGGTTGGAGCTGTTGAAGATTCGGCTGACTGTTCAGCCTTTTCATCGTTTTGCACAACTTGTTTTGGTTCTTTATTACGATAGAGCAAGTATTTTGCACGTTTGTCATAATTTGGATCAGAAGGTAGTTGTAATACTCCTGACTGACCACAAGCACTAAGCAAAACACTGCTGCTCAATAAACTGATGAGGCAAATGACACGACGCATCTGAGCACCTGATTTAAACAATTCGATGCAGTATACCGTGATCATGCAAGCGGCTAAAGAGTAAACTTAAAGAGAAAAACAATATGCATAAAAAACGCCAGCTTTTCAGCCGGCGTTTAGTCATAACCAAATAAGTTTAATTATTTTTTATTGCGTGGTTTATAGAAGAAGAAATAACCAATAATCAAGATAACAAACCAAATTGGACTGACTTTAAGCGCTTTAAACGTATCTGGCTCTAAAGACAACACGTAAATCATACCAATAAAGAAAATAATCGTGATCCAACATGTAAATAGGCCGCCCGGCAATTTAAATGTTGATTTTGCATGCAACTCAGGACGTGTAGTGTAGTAACGGATATAACTCCAGATAATGAGTAACCACACGCAAATGAATAGAATCGTTGAAAGTGTGGTTGCAAGCGTAAATGCCTCAACGGTATTCGGTACGAAATACTGTAATGCTGCACCTAACAATAAACACGCAGCAGAGAAATACAATGCATTTGCAGGTACTGCACGTCGGTTAAGTTTACCAAAAGCTTTTGGTCCCTGATCCTCACGTGATAAACCAAATAACATACGACTTGTTGAAAACACGCCACTGTTCATTGATGACATCACTGATGACAACACCACTAGGTTCATTAAGATTGCTGCGGCAGCAACACCTGCTTGACTAAACAAGTTTACAAATGGGCTGATCGCTGGATCAATTTTATTCCATGGTGTTACTGACATTACAATAATCAATGCGAACACATAGAAAATAATAATACGAATTGGAATTGAGTTAATGGCTTTAGGCAAATTACGTTCAGGATCTTTAGTTTCCGCAGCCGTTGTTCCAACAAGCTCTACACCCACGAAAGCAAAAATTGCAATCTGGAAGCCTGCCAAGAAGCCATGCACACCCGTCGGGAAGAAACCACCATTTGCCCACAAATGAGTAAAGGATGCCACTTCACCAGTAGTCGAGGTAAAGCCTGTAAAGATCATCCATAAACCCACAGCAATTAAAATGACAATTGCCAGGATTTTGATAAGCGCAAACCAAAACTCCAACTCACCAAATAGGCGAACTGTTAACAAGTTCAAGCCCATAATGAATACAATGGCTGCCACACTAATCATGGCACCTTCGACAGGCGAAAAAGGTAGACCATTATTGAAGAATTGCAGGTAATAAATAATTGCAGAAAGATCGGCAATACCAATGGTGATCCAACACAGCCAATAGGTCCAGCCTACAAAATATCCTGCCCATGGACCAATTAAATCTGTGGTGAAATCAATAAATGATTTATAGGCAAGATTTGAAAGAAGTAGTTCGCCAAGCGCACGCATGACAAAAAACACCATCACACCAATGATTAGGTAAATGAATAAGATTGAGGGGCCAGCAAGACTAATCGTTTTGCCCGATCCCATAAACAATCCCGTACCAATTGCACCGCCAATCGCGATCAGCTGTAAATGCCGATTTGAAAGGCTACGATGGAGCTCACCTTGTTCATGAGGCTCATTCAGATTTTGATTCGACATCTTATCAATACACTCCAGTAATTTTTTTTAGTCCGTTAGCTAAAATCAAAAAGACGATATCGCACCATTTGCAGGTATCTTTTAAATGTATATTTTTTGATAATTTTTCAGCTAACCGATTTTTATCTGTATTGCTGATGATTTCAAGCTACATACAATTAAATCTGATAATACGCACAAGCCCATAGCAATACAACGCACTTTACGGTCTAAAAACATGACTTGAACTTGTCTGATTTTTAAATTAAAAAGACGACTCAATTGACCGTTTTTCTAATATTTAATTTCATTTCAGTCCTTCATCTGTTTATTAAAAACACCCCTGCTCGACCTTAATCTTTTAAATTAACTAACACATGACAATGACCTGATATTTTCGTTGTTTTAAATTAAGCAAAATGTATTCCACTTCAAAACTGATTCTCTATTTTGGTTTTGTTATACTCCGTTTCTACTATTAATTAAGAAGTTTTTAACTGAAGTCGAATATGAGCAAAGTCAAAACTGTTTACCGTTGCGAACAATGTGGTGCTGACCACCTTAAATGGGCAGGTCAATGTTCAGAGTGTGGTGAATGGAATTCTTTGACTGAAGTCAAACTTGAACCTACCACTGCTCACCGCGCACGTCCCAAAGTTGGGGGCTATGCAGGCCAAGTTGCCAATATTACAACGCTCAATAAAGTTACTTTTTCCCATGAAACCCGCTTACAGACAGGTATTAGCGAATTTGATCGCGTACTTGGCGGTGGCTTAGTCACGGGTTCAGTTGTATTGATTGGTGGTGACCCCGGCATTGGTAAATCGACCATTCTTTTGCAAACCGCAACTTATATGGCAAGTGCAAAAAGCTCTGCACTTTATATTACCGGTGAAGAATCTTTATCTCAGGTTGCGCTTCGTGCTCAACGTCTTGACTTGCCTACTGACCAGTTAAAAGTCATGGCAGAAACCTGTGTTGAACGAATTTGCGAAGTTTTAGAACAAGAAAAACCTGTCGTGGCTATCTTAGACTCGATTCAGACACTTTATACAGAAACACTTCAGTCTGCTCCGGGCGGTGTTTCACAAATTCGTGAATCTGCTGCTTTATTAACTCGTTATGCAAAAAATAGTGGCACTGCACTCTTCATTGTTGGTCACGTGACCAAAGAAGGTGCATTGGCAGGTCCACGTGTTTTAGAACACATGGTGGATTGCGTACTTTACTTTGAAGGCCAATCTGACTCTCGCTACCGAATGATTCGTGCAGTTAAAAACCGTTTTGGTGCAGTCAATGAGCTTGGCGTATTTGGCATGACAGATAAAGGTTTACGCGAAGTTGCCAACCCTTCTGCCATTTTCTTGAGTCGTTATGATGAGGCAATCCCCGGTTCAATTGTCATGATTAGCCGTGAAGGGACTCGTCCGCTTTTAGTTGAAGTACAAGCTTTAGTTGATGATGCTCAAGGGCAACCTCGTCGCGTCGCATTAGGTCTTGAACAAAACCGTTTAAATATGCTTCTTGCTGTCATGCATCGTCACGGCGGTGTTCAAACCACTGGTCAAGACGTCTATGTGAATATTGTGGGTGGCTTAAAGATTACTGAAACAGGTTCTGACTTAGCCGTTTTACTTGCATGCGCTTCAAGTTTACGAACTAAAGCTTTGCCCCAACAGCTTGCAGTTTTTGGAGAAGTTGGCCTTTCTGGTGAAATTCGTCCTGTACCAAATGGTCAAGAGCGTTTAAAAGAAGCTGCAAAACATGGCTTTAAATATGTCATTTTACCAAGAGGTAATGCGCCGCAAAAAGCAATTCCAGGCGTACAAGTCATTGCGGTTGCCCGCCTGCATGAAGCATTGACAGAAGCAATGCAACTTAGTGATGAATTGACATAAAAAAACATACTTTTATGGTTGAAATTTAGCGTAAATACCTTCATAAATACTATTACAATTTAACTTTAGACAGGAATTTCCTATGGAAGTACACCAGCGTGGCTTGATTACCGGTATTTTAATGGCTGCTTTAGCAATTTCGCCTCTTGCTGAAGCTAAACGTGCAGGTGGTGGTAAAAGCCACGGTATGGCACGCTCAACTACTTCAAGCCAGTCTTATCAACAACCTCGTCAAGTGACTCCTGCTCAACAACCTGCTACTGCACCTCAACGATCAGGTCCAGGTGTTGGTTCAATGGTTGCAGCTGGTGTAGCTGGTGCTGCCGTAGGTGCTGTTGCAGCAAATGCTTTAGCTGATGACAAATCAACATCAACTGAACATCAAGCGACTCAAGCTGGAAATGAACAAGCTGCTCAAGCCCAAGAAGAGAAAAAAGGCGGAATTCCTGGCTGGATTTGGGTATTACTTGCAGCAGCTTTAGCCTTTTTTGTGTTTCGCAAATTGGGCGCAAAAAAAAAATTAGCAGGTAACAATCCTTACGCACCAAATAATAACGGTCAAAACCCATTTGGCCGTTCTGCTGCCCCACAAGCTGCTCCACGCAATGCTGGAGATAATACAAATATCTTTGGTCAATCTGTGGGTGGCGGTGCAGCAACCCAAGCGCCTTTTGGTGGTGCAACAACGAGCAATGGTAATCAACTTCCTGATGGTAGCGAACCTGCTGCGTTCTTGCGTATTGCACGTCAACGTTTTAATCACATCCAGTCGATGAATACTGCAAGTAATATCGAAGAAATTCGCCGTTACTTAACACCAGAACTTTATAGTTCTATGTATAACGACATCATGGAAAACCAAGATCAAGACGTTGCTGAATTTAGCAATCTGAATGCGATGGTTGTAGACAGTGCAACTGAAAATGGTCAATACGTTGTAAGCGTACGCTTCACAGGTACTGTAAGTGAAGACTTAAACAGCTTGCCACAACCATTTACTGAAATTTGGCACTTTGTTAAGCCTGCTGGCTCTCAGCAAGACTGGGTTGTTGCAGGTATTCAACAAGCTTAAGCTAAATAAATCCTCAATAAAAAAGCCACAATATTGTGGCTTTTTTATTTGTCATTTTTTAAGCAATTTCAGCTGGGAATGTAATGACTTTTTCAATTTTAACCTGATCCATTGCAACCATGAGTAACCGATCTACCCCTAAAGCAATTCCTGAACATTCTGGCATATGAGGCAACGCTGCTAACAAGTGTTCATCTAAAGGCATGACATGAAGGCCTTGCTTAGCCCGCTCTGCATTGTCCGCTTCAAAGCGTGAACGTAACACCTCTGCATCGAGCAATTCATCGTAGGCATTTGCGAGCTCTAAACCTTCAATATAAACCTCAAAACGTGCTGCTACCTCTTCCCCATCTTCATCCACTTTCACTTTTGCCAAAGAGGCCATTTCTGGTGGAAAGTCAGTTAAAAAGACAGGCGCATCAAACCCTAAACTTGGCTCCACAAAATGAGAAAATAACAAATCCATATAAGCTAAACGGTCATCGCCTAAATCAAGGTTTAACCCCACACGATTTGCCGTATCTTTGAGTTGCTTCAATGTTGCTTGCAACGGATTAATATCGAGACGATCTTGAAAGGCATGCTTATAACTTAAAATAAACGGACGAACTTCACCAAAACGATGCTGCAAACAAGTCTGCAATAAATCGGCGGTTTCATGCATTAATGCTTTTAAGTCTAGACCCGGACGGTACCATTCGAGCATGGTAAATTCACTATTGTGTTTACGCCCGTGTTCATCATCTCGAAAAACCTTACAGATTTGGTAAATCGGCCCACTGCCACTCGCCAACAAACGCTTCATGGCAAACTCTGGAGAAGTCTGTAAATATTGAGTCTGCAATTTACCATTAATATGACGTAAAGCCTGAACCGAAGCTAAATGCACATCGGTGACACCTGCTTGTGAAACAATTGGTGTTTCGACTTCCATGACATCACGTTCAGCAAAAAACTGACGAATCTGGCTATAGAGCTTGGCACGCGCTTTTAAGGCATCAATTGAACAAGTTGGTTGATAACTTAAATTCATGCCTGCGGCCCTCCATGCGCTGCCCACTCACGGCGCAGCGGATAATTCTTACGCAATAAATCAAATGCTTTTTGCTCTACTTTGCCCTCTTTAATGCAGGCACGTATGTTGGCGTCATCTTGAGCAATATCATAAATTTGAGTTAATTTTTGCTTTAAAACTGCTTTTAAATTATTTCCTGAAAAATAGTCGTCACATGCAGGCAATTGGGACTCGAAACGCTTATTGATGTCGAATCCGAACTTTTGGCAGAATGCTTCATAAATCATTTGCGTACCGCGGGCCTTCCCTTCGAGGCTATAACCTGCAATATGCGGTGTTGCCAAAGCCAACATATCGATAAGCTCTTTTGAGATGACTGGTTCATGTTCAAATACATCGAGCACAACTTTACGCTGGGTACGTTGAATATCTTCGATTAAAGCAGATTCTTTAACGACTGGACCACGCGCACTATTAATTAAAATTGTATTAGGTTGAAGTGCTGCAAACGCTTTTTCATCAAATAAATGATATGTCGCATGCTCACCATTTTTGGTAAGTGGCACATGAATTGAAACTGCGTTGGCTTGTTGCAACAGAGTTTCTAAACTCACATTTTTAATTGAATCTAACTGAACAAATGGGTCAAAGCCAATCACATTCCAGCCAAGTAACTGCGCCATATAGGCCAAACGTTTACCGACGTTTCCAAGCCCCACAATGCCTAGGGTAAATTTTTCTTGTTGCTCTAAAAAGGTGATGTCTAAATGCAGCAAAGCAGTAATGACATATTCAGCAACTGCCTGTGCGTTACAACCTGCGGCATTTGCCCATGTAATTCCTTGTTTTTCTAAAGCCGCGATATCTAAATGGTCGGTGCCGATTGTCGCGCTACCCACATATTTTAATGCAGTATTTTCAATTAAGCTTGCATTCACTGCGGTTACCGAGCGGACCAATAATGCTTCTGCATCTTTTACATCTGCATGAGTTAAGGTGCGTCCCGCATGGTGTTGAATATCGCCAAACTCAGAAAAAAAGTAGTCGGTAAATGCCAAATTTTCATCTGCGACGATTTTCATTGTCTGCAACCCATAGCTTATAAAAACATTATTATCCTTTGAGTTGTAGCAAAGCACAATGTTAATGCCTTTAAATTCACGATTCTACATTTTGATAAGTTGCGAACTACAATCCACCGCCAAAATAGAAATAAGCCATGACCGCCAAAGTTATCCAAACTAGAATAATCAGCACAGCGACCAAATAATTTTGAGGTCGACGTTCCTGCTGTTCTAGCCACTCTTCAGCTTGTTGTTCTGCCTCTAACATGACTTGCTTAGGCGTAAAGCGTACAGCTAACCAGATGAGGATTGGCAAAATTAAAGCGTCATCAACAAAACCTAAAATAGGGATAAAATCTGGAATTAAATCAATTGGACTAAAAGCATAAGCAACAGCAATTACCGCTAAAACTTTCGGCAATAACGGCATTTGAGGATGCTTTGATGCAAACCAAAGCATAATAATTTGTTTTTTTAGGCGTTTTGCCCAATCTTTTAGAGACTGTAACCAAGTCATTGGCCCACACTCTGACCTACAAAAATCTGATCATAATGTATAAAGCTCATGTTTAACTTAAAATTAGGCAAAATAGAAATGTATATCTCGATTATTTTTGAGCCTTCTTTTCACTTGAGCTTACCTAATTAATCCTTTGTACGCGTCTTGCTTAGGTATATAAAACAAAATCATCTCCACGACAAAAACTTGCCAAAGTTAAGCCAGAAGTTTTTGCGAGTCGAATTGCCATGCTGGTTGGGGCAGAAATAGAGGCCAATAAACCAATATTGAGCTGAGCACATTTACGAATTAGTTCATAGCTTGCCCGACTGGTCATGACCACAAAACCCGAACTGGTGTCATAGTTTTCTTGAGCTAAATAACCCAACAATTTGTCTAAGGCATTGTGGCGACCGACATCTTCAAATAAAGCTATGATTTTGCCTTGAATCACCCAAGCTGCTGCATGCGCTCCGCCAGTTAAGGCTGTAATTTTTTGCTGATCTTTTAAATGAGAAATCGCGATTGGAATTTGCTTGAGCCATTCTTTAGAAGGCTCGGTTGTAATTTTAGGAATATCGAGCTGAAACTGCTCTAAACTTTCAATGCCACATAAACCACAACCTGTACGACCCACCATCATTCGACGATGTTCTTTTAATGCGGCAAATGCTCTAGATGAAATGGTCATCTCAACCGTAATACCCAATTCATTTTGATGTACATCAAGAGCATATAGCTCTTTTAAGCTCGTCAAAATGCCTTCCGACAAACTAAAACCTTTAGCAAACAAATTCACATCGGTCGGTGTTGCCATCATTACAGCATGGGAAATACCGTTATATACCAAAGCAATTGGATATTCTTGAACAATATTATCTAAAACACTTTCAGATTCGGTTTTCTTAAACCGCTGTACTTGTAATGTTTCAACCCCATAAGAAGGTGTCAAAATAATTTCCTTTATCTTGGAATGGCGCCATTAATAGCGCCATGGGTTTGAGTTAAATTTTTGGTATCGCTGTTGATTTAAAGGTTGCTTACTTTTCTATCCGCATCTTCAGGGTCAACTGCTGTTGCCAAGTTGAAGTGCTCTGGCGCATTGCCGGGATGCAAAATCACAGGAACACTTTTTGAAGCCGGAATTTTGGCGTATTTATCATGACTACTTAACGCCACCAAAGGATTGGTTTCCGGATAGTAAGCGGCTAAGCTGCCACGTGGAATGTTGTACGGCACAATACGGAAACTATGCACAATACGTTTAACACCATCAGAGAAAACGCTTTCGATATCGACCCATTGATTTGCCTCAAAGCCAGCTTCATCAATATCAGCCTGACTCATAAACAAGACACGGCGCTGCCCAAAGACACCGCGGTAACGGTCATCAAGACCATAGAGCGTGGTGTTGTACTGATCGTGAGAACGAGTGGTCATTAAGGTATAAACTTTGCTCTGGGTATAGGCAGCAGCATATTGATTTTCTTTATCGCCATAGACTTCATTCAGTGGTGTAATCATAAACTGGGCTTTACCACTTTTTGTGTTCCAGATGTGCTGATTGGCTGGATGCTCTAGATGGAAACCACCTGGGTTATAAACACGTAAATTAAAATCATGGAACTCATCAAACACTTCAGCAATTGAGTCACGAATACGATCATAACTTTCAATGTACCATTTCCATTTAATCTGGCTGTCTGGAAGCACTGCTTCAGCCATTCTTGCCACAATGTCTGGTTCAGATAAAATATTTTCAGAAATTGGAGTATTACGCCCAGCCGACAAATGAATATTACTCATCGAATCTTCGACTGAAATGGCCTGCGGACCATGAAGCTGCTCATCAATTTCGGTACGCCCTAAACAAGGCAAAATGAGTGCCTCTTTACCACACACCAAATGGCTTCGATTTAACTTAGTTGCCACATGAACAGTTAAATTACATTTTCTGAGCGCTTCTTGCGTATACGGCGTATCGGGAGTTGCAACTGCAAAGTTTCCACCTAAACCAATAAAGACTTTGACCTCACCCTCAGCCATGGCTTTAATGGTTTCTACGACCCCAAAACCATTTTTTCTTGGCGATTTAATACCGAACACACGGTCAATGTTGTCGAGTAATTTAGGGCTAGGAAGTTCATTAATGCCCATGGTTCGGTCACCTTGCACATTACTGTGCCCACGAACCGGACATAGACCAGCACCTGGTCTGCCAATTTGCCCACGTGCCAACAACAAATTCGCTAACATGTGAACATTGGCTGTTCCGTGACGATGTTGGGTAATACCCATCCCCCAACAAAAGATTGAGCGCTCAGACTCTAAAAACAGTTTGGCTAATTTTTCTAGATGTTCAGGTGATAGACCTGAGTGTTTATAAATATCTGCCCACTCTGTTTTTTCAACCTCAGCAATCATCTCATCAAAACCGATTGTATTGACTGCAATGAAATTTCGGTCAAAAACACTTGGTTTACCTGAAGCAAGGGCATTTTTATCCCACTCATTTAAGTGCTTTAACATCCCTAACATCAGTGCATAGTCACCACCAATTTTAGGCTGGAAATAATAACGACTAATTGGGGTACTGCCGTTAGTCATCATTTCAAGTGGTGCTTGTGGGTCTTGGAAACGCTCTAAACCCCGTTCTTTAATCGGATTAATCGCAATAATGTTACCGCCACGTTTAGACACTTCTCTTAAAGTACCTAACATACGTGGATGGTTGGTTCCCGGATTATGCCCAAAACTGAAAATTGCATCGGCTAAATCAAAATCTTCTAGCGTAACTGTGCCCTTTCCTAAACCAATCGAGTCAAGCAACCCAACACTTGTGGTTTCATGACACATGTTCGAACAGTCTGGAAAGTTATTTGTACCGAAGCTTCGCACAAACAGTTGATATAAAAATGCAGCTTCGTTACTCGCACGGCCCGAAGTATAAAATGCCGCTTGGTCTGGATGGTCTAGCGCATGTAAATGTTTGGCAATAATCTGAAATGCTTCATCCCATGAAATTGCGACATATTTATCAGTTGCTGCATCGTAGCGAACTGGGTCGGTTAAGCGGCCTAAATCTTCAAGAAAAAAATCACTTTGTTCAGACAACCAACTGACTGTGTGGTTGGCAAAATATTCAGGAGTCACTGTTTTACTGGTCGCTTCAAATGCGACAGCTTTTGCACCGTTTTCACAGAAGTTAAACGCATGAGCATTTTTCTTTTCAGGCCATGCACAGCCTGGACAGTCGAACCCCGTAGGCTGGTTAATATTGAGTAAGGTAATTGAACCTTTTTTTAAAATATCTTGTCGTTTTAAGTTTCGGGCAACACTCAGAAGCGCACCCCATCCGCCAGCAGGATGAGTATAGGGTTCAATTCGTGCAAAGCCGTTATTTTCTTGTATGTGCTTTTGTTCTTCAGAATTATCCACTTTGTCATCCTCTTATTTCTTTTTACACTTTCAGCAGGTGCAATAAATTCATAAATAATTATGGTTATATCTATGCTTTCTGCTGCTTATCTTAATTAAGTAAAAGTCCACTTTTATCTTATCCATGATATTTAGAAGCAGCCTCAACTCTTCTTATAATATGTGCCATATTTTTTATAATTACAATCATTCAGCCAAAACCAAAAAATTAATTAAATTCAATAATAACAATACTCTAAAAACACAAAGATCTGTTTTTTACAGATAAAAACATAATTCACTTTATATTTTTTAAAAATGGAAATGAGGTTGCGAACTAAAATTTACGTCATTTTAAGTAGGTTTTTATGGGTTTAAGCAGTATAAATTAATTGGAAAAAACAGATTTAGAGAACTTATGAAGGTTGTGATTGCACCAGACTCTTTTAAAGATAGCCTATCGGCTTTGGGCGTCGCTCAAGCAATTGCTCAAGGATGGCATGAAGTTTTTCCAGAGGCTGAAACGCTTATATGCCCAATGGCAGACGGTGGTGAAGGTACAATTGAAGCCGTGTTAGAAGTCTGCGAAGGTCAATGGCGTGAAAAAAGCGTAATTGGACCACTAGGGCAGCCTGTTCAAGCAAAATGGGGATGGTTAGAAAAACAAAAAATCGCCATGATTGAAATGGCTCAAGCCAGCGGCATACAGTTAGTTCCACCCTCAGAACGTGATGCCTGCCAAAGCACAACATTTGGAACAGGCCAGCTTATTTTAGAGGCGTTAGACGCAGGTGCAAAAGACATTATTTTAACTGTGGGTGGCAGTGCAACCAATGATGGAGGCACTGGACTACTCCGTGCGCTAGGTGCATTGTTATTAGACTCGAACCAACAGGTTTTACCCGATGGCGGCCTCGCGTTACAAAGATTGTCAAAAATTGATTTAACACATTTCGACCCGCGTATTCAGCAAACACGTTTTTTATTGGCTGCCGATGTCACCAATCCACTCTGCGGTCCAAACGGGGCATCGCATATTTTTGGTCCACAAAAAGGTGCTTCCCCTGCTCAAGTACAATTACTTGACCAAGCCCTTGCCCATTTTGCCGATGTCTCTGCGGAGCTTTTAGGTTTCGATAAACGAGATGAAGCAGGCTCTGGCGCTGCGGGAGGTTTAGGCTTTGCAGCCAAAAGTTATTTAAATGCAGAGTTTAAGGCTGGAGTTGAAGTTGTGGCTGAACTCAATCAGCTTGCCAGTAAAATCGCTAACGCCGACTGGGTGATTACAGGTGAAGGAAAATTTGACCGACAGACTTTAAATGGCAAAACAGTTTTTGGTGTGAGCCGAGTCGCGAAAATGCAAAATATACCTGTTATTGTGATTGCAGGAACTTTAGGTGAAGGCTACCAAGCGCTTTATGAAAACGGCGTTACGGCTGCTTTTTCACTGACAAATGGCCCCATCACATTAGAACACGCCTGCGAACATGCATCAGAACTCATTCGCGAGAGAACAATTGATATTGCCAGATTAATTCAGTTTAATCTGAAACAACACTAAACATTACTTCGTTATCTTTAAAACGGTTAAACCAACAAATAGGAATGTCTTATGAACGTTATTGATGCCATTCAGAAACGTCGTGCAGTTAAACGCTTCGACCCTTCGTTTCAAATTTCTGAAGAAAATAAACAACAGTTATTACAAGAAGTTTTAGCCAATGCACCAAGTGCATTTAATTTGCAGCACTGGCGTCCAGTCATTATTGAAGATGCTGAGTTAAGACAAAAAATTCGTACCATTGCATGGGACCAACCACAAGTTACCGAAGCTTCTTTACTGATTGTGTTATGCGCAAAAGTAAGCTCGTGGGAAACCGATGCTAAACGTGTGTGGGATGGCGCTTCTCCGGAAGTTCAAAATATTATGGTAGGCGCGATTGACCAATATTACCGTGACCGCCCACAAACCCAACGTGACGAAGTTATGCGTAGTGCGGGCATTTTTGCTCAAACCTTAATGCTGCTTGCTCAAGAGCATGGTTTAGACAGTTGCCCAATGGACGGTTTTGACTTTGATGCGATGGCGAAGCTCATTAACTTACCTGAAGATCATGTGGTGTGTTTAATGATTGCAGTGGGTAAGTCGGCATCTCAGCCTTACCCACGTGTGGGCAAACTTCCTTACGATGATGTCATTATCCAAAATACATTTGAATAACAAAGAAAAGGCCAAAAATTCTACCTCATATGAGTTGTGTATGTAGAATAAAAAAGTATTTTTTGATTATATTTCAACCTTTAAAATTAGAAGCGTTCATTCTGTTTTACTGCCACAAATAAGATGAGCGTAGAACTTATGAGTGTTCTGCTCGAATTTAAAGAGTGCATCGAATTGAATAAAATATCGATTTTTAATAATAAAAAAGCCCATTCTCTTTTTTAAAACAGGCTTTGAGAAACCTATAAAAACCATAGAGGCATGCACACTACGTCGATATAAACTGATTCAAAAAACAATCTAACGACGTCTCTCTTTGCTCTGCCCGATCTGAGCTTAAAAGCTGAATAATTGTCCCTTCAATCATATATAAAAATAGTTTGGCGTCATGAAACGAAGCATCGGTATTTAGCTTTATGAGCTGACTATAAATTTCATTGATGAGCCACGTTCTATATCTAACCGCGGTTTGATAGGCTTTTGGATAGCCTAGTTTCGTTTCAAAAATGGCTTTAAATAATAAATAGTAAAGCCCCTCTAAATTTGTATGTAAGTAATAAAACGCTTTGAGTTTATCAACCGCGCTTGTGTAGTGCATGTGCTCAGTAATGGAAATTACTTTTTGTTTTAAACGCTCTTTTTGCACGGTTAAGCAGATATCAATCAACCGCTCTTTAGAGTGAAAGTAATTATAAAAAGTCGCTTTTGGCATTTCACACTCTTTAATAATTCTATTGACCCCAACCGTATGGAACCCGTGCTGGTGAAATAAATGAATTGATATATTAACGGCTTGTATAGCACGTGAAGAGAGAACTAAATTTGGCATATTTTTACCGTTATAAATTCTTGTTGTTTCTAAAAGAGATACTTTTTTGGGAGAAAAAAAGGCACAGCAAAGCCGTAAAGACTGTGCTTGGCACATCTCAAGTTTTATTGTTGATACAAATTTTTTGAGCAGTAATGACTTAAAGCCTGAGAACCTTTTGGCTATCAAGCTGCTTTAAATTTTTAAGTTGTGTCGTTATAGCTTTTGGCAAAGGCTGCCAAGAAATAATGGATGTACAAAGCCAACTCCTTTTTTATTGGGAGTTCTGCCAGACATTAAATTATGGTGGCAGAACGAAAGGGGGTTAGCAGACTGGCTCAAGACCCAGCACACCCGAAGGTGTCCCCCTTCCGTCCTACCGCAACAAAAGGGAGACGAACGGGTCTACATTAAAAAAACGAAGTTTTTCAATGTACTTGAGCACGGTCTGCTAAAACCGGCTGGCAATGTAGGCCAGCAGGCAAAGAATAGTGCCCAACCCTTTTGCAGTCAAGCACACAAAATGGTATTTGTTTTAAATTAGATCATTAAAAAGTAAGGATAAATAATGAGTGAGTTATTGTTAAATGAGGGTTTATAAAGGAGGAGATAATTGGCTTGGAAGGTTGTTTTATTCAGCTGTAAAGATTACGTACTAGGTGTATTATGTTTATTTTTAAATAATCTAAATTATTCAATATGAAAAAATTAGATGTTCAAATAAGTAAGATAACAGAAGTAAAAAATCCTATTTACTATGGAGATGATCTCTTACATTTGTATATTCATACTGAACAAGCAAGCTATATTCAATTTTTTTGCTTGGATTTGTTTTATTACATAGACAATATTAATGAGTTACTTGCATGTATTCTTAATCAAGAAACAAGGGGAGACTATTCATTTAGAGAATGGATTGTTAATACAGAATTTAAAGAAATATCTATCCAAGAATTAGTAATACAAACCAATGGTCTAATAAATCAATTAGATATGATTTTAAAGGAGTCTCCAGAGAGCTTAGGTGCCAAATTCTTGAAAGAATACTTATGTACTTTAAATTTTGAAAATACTACAAATAGTTATGAAATCTTAGGTTGTTCTAAAATTGTTCCGAATAGTCCTGATGAAGGTGGCCCCAATTATCAGTTTTTTTGGGAAAATAAGGGAAAATTATATTTTTTACATATTCATTTAGAATCATAAATTCTTCTATTTAATACAATGGGCATTATCTGAATTATAAAAAATAAAAAAGTGCTCCGCCCTTCTTTCTAGCTTTCAAAAAAGAGATTCTCATTAGATACAACCTAATTTACTGTGCAGGTAAAAATTTTACTTGAGCTTAGAGTAAGCTCTAATCTTAGAATCATCATAGTATTTAGCAATAAAGGTACTATTTGATGAAATTAATTTTAACTATCGTTGTATTTTCTGTGTTCATTTTTTTATTTCGTCATGAAAGAATTGAGACAAAGATTGTTATAAATCAGCCAATAGATCATGTTTGGCAAGCTTTCACATGCACATCATCGTATCCAAAATGGAATACATTATTTGGTATTGATAGATTTCCGACGCATGTAGATCAACAAATCACTGTAGATTTATACAAAGAAAATAGAAATGTGCAATTTACAATGCGACCAGTAATAAAAAAACTTGAGAAATATCACTTAGAGTGGGAAGGTAAATTATATATAAATGGATTATTTAATGGTCGACACCAGTTTATTTTCACTAAAATTAATGCCAATACAACTCAATTAGTTCAAGCAGAAGATTTTAATGGGTTACTTGTACCTATATTAAATTATTTCGTTATTCAGCCTACACAGTTCAATTTTGATAAAATGAATAGATCCTTCAAAAAATATACTGAAGACCAGACCTTAAACAATGATATCTGTAAAATATCTTAGTTAAAAAGTAAGGGATAATGAATGAATATTAGTCAATTTTCAAAAAAATATGGGCTATCATTAGATACTTTACGTTTTTATGAAAAATGTGAAGTATTGGTTCCCGATCGATTAACAAATGGATATAGAAATTATCAGGACATACATGAACAAAAAGTTAAGTTAATTATATGCTTAAAAAGCATTGGATTTACACTAGATGAGATTAAACAACTCATTAAACTTGAAACAAAGCCTCCTTCTGAAGAATGCAATATTATCTCCAATCAATTGATTGATAGAAAAATAGAGATGATTAGTCAGCAAATTAAATTATTAGAATATGGAAAAGATACTCTTCAAGATGTTAAAAAACATATTATAGATAATACTTTTGTTAAAAATCAGGACATCATTCAAAAGATGATTGAAAACTTGTATAAGCTTTCAAAAAAATAAATATAAAACCGACATCTAGTTTTTTGAATTATCTTTTCCGCATTTTGCGTTATTAACACGTAGGATGACAGCATTAGTTATTAAGGTTGAAACCAAGGTTTTTTGGGTTTAGTCCCAATGTAGGCAGGGCTAACTTTAATTGGTCCTTGACCTTTTTCGCATTGTTGAACACCCCACTCACTCGGGCGAAAACGTGCATTAGCTCCATCAGGCTCAGGTTTACCAAACTCTTTTGCAATATCGTGATCAATTAATGGAATTTCAAGCAGCACGATGTCTCCACGAGAACAGGCGATGGTAGGACGTTTCGTATCGTAAACCCATTTACCATAGCCATTTTCCCCATTAGGATCAAAACGCATGACTGGACCTACATGCTGATCCCATGCCAATTCCATTCGAGGAGGCTCCATCGCAGTTACCCACATTCCTGCAACTTGTACAGGGTGAGGAAAGCGTACAGCCTGTAATCCCCGTAAACTCAGAGGTAATTGTGGCTCACCGTTGTCAAAAGCATCGTAACGACTAATTAAGCTTCCTTTGGGAATTAACAGTTCTCCATATTGCGCATCTTGAGATAAAACGAAATGACGGCGACTTTCCTTATAATGCTGCTCAAGTGCGAACTCATACTTTACTGATTCAGTTATATAAAATAAATAACCTGCCCACAGGTCACATATCAATGCCAACAGCACAATGAACAATGTCTTTCGAGAAAAAAAACTCACAGGATTCTGAGTTTTCTTTTGCCAAAAGAATATTGCTTTCAGCAATAAGCCTAATGTTAGTACAACTCCAACTAATGGAATAATAAATAACAGAAAAATTGCAAAAAAAGAGAATGGCTGTACGGGTATCATAATTTTTAAATCTTTAACTTCATATTTTTCAAAGGTGGATCGCCAAGAAAATTGTATATACCTATATTAAAAAAATAGACATTGCTATTTAGGACTTACATTACAAAATAGGGAAAATTATTTCCATTTTTACTTATATTTTTAAAAATATATCTTTTTCTCAATTTAAAATAATAGGCGTTATATGAATTATAAAAATAAAACGAAAACTAATAACACTAATTTATATAAAAAAGCTAAGCCCCGATTACCGAGGCTTAGCTTTGAAAAATAATTTTAATTAAAAAATTACTTATTTGATGTCAGTAAACTCTGAAACAGGTTTGTTCACTTCAACTTTAGTACCACCGAATTTTTCGCTCACAAATTTTTGTACTTTAGGTAAGTGGTAAAGTTCACCTAACTTCGTATAGATCGGGTCATTTTTATTTGCTTCAGCAACACCTAATAAGTTCACATAAAGCTTTGTAGACTGGTCAACAGGCTCGCGGAAGATAGAATCTTTCAGAACGTTTAAACCGCCTTCAAGTGCCAATGTATTACCCAATACAATTGCATCTACATCGTTTTTAACACGAACTGCTGTCGTCATTTGAATTGGTTTTAATTTCAAATTTTTAGGGTTTTCAACGATGTCATTTACAGTCCCTTTTACAGGGTCAAAGTCTGGTTTAAGTTTAATGAGTTTAGCAGACTGTAATAATGTTAATGCACGAGCTTCGTTGGCAGTATCGTTTGGAATTGCGATGGTAGCGCCTTGTGGGAACTCATCAACAGTTTTCGCTTTATTTGCATAAAGGCCCATTGGTTCCAAGTACGTTGTCGCAACAGCAGCAACTTTAGCATTATTTGAAGCATTGTAAGCTGCCAAATAGTTAAATGACTGGAAGGCATTTACGTCTTGTTCGCCACTTGCTACAGAGGTGTTCAACACAACGTAGTCAGTCAGGTTGGTCACTTCGAGTTTAATGCCCGCTTCTTTAGTCTCAGGAAGCGTTGCAACATATTTCCATACATCAGTATCTGAACCTGTTGAAACAAGTTTAATTGTGCGAACTGACTCAGTTTTGTCTTTAGCTGGTGCTGTATTTTCAGTTTGTGCAGGTTGCTTGTTACATGCAGACAGCGTGAGTACAGAAGCGCTGAACAGGACACTAAATAATTTTTTCATAGATACATCCTAAAATAGGAAACGCCTACTCTACAAAAGAGTGAGACATTCCCAACCATTTGGTCAAAATGCAAAATTTGGCTGGAAATAATTTCCAGATATATACGGGTTTAGAAGCCTGAATTCAGCCTTATTTCTTCCTTGATCTTGCTCGCTGAACAATAGAATTATGTTTTGAATCAGTTTCTAAATATTGGCTCATCATATATCAATAAGTGAATATTCTACAAATAACTTGCTTGATTTTGATATATAGACACGTTCACAGTAAGACATTGAAAATAAAAAATATATTATATGAATATAGCAATTTTGATTAAAATATATACTTATTTGATTTATATGAAATTTTCAGGATTTGTTAGCAATAATTAAGCTAACTATGACTGTAATTTATGTCCTATGCATAAAAAAAGCCCCTGTTTTCACAAAGGCTTTTAAATTAGTTAGTTAAACTTAGTTTCAATTATTTATGAACCCAAGGTACAGCTGGCGAACCAATCCATGCAGATTTAGCAGGAATATTTTCACCTTTCATAACCAAAGTTAATGGTCCTAACACTGCATGATGGCTCACATTGGCGTTATATAAAATAATACTACGTGAGTTTACGACCACATCATTTCCAACATTGACCTGTCCAATTTTCATAATACGATCTTCAAACAAGTGGGTTTGTGGACCTGAGAAGCTATTAAACTCAGCACGGTCACCAATGCTTACACAGTCAAACTCAGTGATATCAGCCGTATCCATGTAAACATCTTTACCAATTCGAACACCCAAAATACGCAAGAAAAATGGCAGCATTGGCGTGCCTCTTAAGTAATTTAAGAAGTTTGGAATCGCAACTGATTCATATAGGCTAGTAATCCCTTCACTTAACCATACAAACATGGTCCACATTGGCGCCGAACGCGGTTGATAACGACCAATTAAAGTCCACTTCATCAATGCAACAATAACGAAGCAACCAACGCCATAGAGCAGCCCTGCAATGGTTAATGCTAATAGGCCTTTTGCAATTCCGTAGTTATTAATAACATCGATTACGTCTAATACAATCATATAACCCACACCAATTGCGAGTGCAGCGGGTAATACAACACGAAGTCCTTCAATGAAACCACGCATGAAACGGCGCTTGAAGCTTGGTTTAAACG
Source organism: Acinetobacter sp. WC-141 (assembly GCF_000313935.1). Lineage (GTDB taxonomy): Bacteria > Pseudomonadota > Gammaproteobacteria > Pseudomonadales > Moraxellaceae > Acinetobacter. The sequence continues at coordinate 220,437 of NZ_AMSS01000088.1, forward strand.
TTAAATGGTCAGGATATTTTTCAGCAGCTTCACGTGCAGGCAATAACAATGGCGGAGAACCAAACCAAGTTTGGCCATCATACATTTCAAGGTTATCTGGTGTTTTTGACTGTACGCCAATTAAAACGTTATCTGGTAAAACAGTTCCATCAGCAATATAAGCACTGTTTCCGACAAAGCTACGGTTACCGATTTTGGTCGATTTTAATGTCATCCAACCGCCTTTGATCTCTTCATCACCTAACATCACAGCATCAGCAATAAAGCTTTCTTCGCCCAAAGTCAGCATTTCAGGAATAACACCATTTGCTGTAGAAATTTCGGTATTTTTACCTACTTTCGCCCCTAACATACGGAACCATGTAGGTGCATAAATGGTCGCAAACAAGCCATGAAGTGTTTGTAAGCTTGTTTCTAAAATTTGAGATGCAAACCATTTCCGATAGTACGTTCCGCCATGAACAGCGTATGTTCCGGTTTCAAGGCTCGGTAATACAATTTTGCGTAGACCAGAAGAAATGACGGCCGTAATCATCATCATCATTGCACTAGCAGGAATCGCTAAAATGAAATAATAAATTGCGATTTGTAGGTGGTTATTCGGGTTGATATTAAATACATTTACATCTAACCAATCGACCAAAAGAAAACTTGGGAAAATTGGAATAAAGAAGATACAAGCAATAATTAATGCACTAACTCCATAATATCCATATTCAGCAATTTTACGAATAAACGATAATTTAGGACGTTCAGCTAATTTAACGTGTTCATCGACATGCCCTATTTTTTTAGCGGGCGTACCATCCCAAATTTCTCCGGCTGGTACAACCGTGTCATATTCAATTGAAGTTAGGGCATTTACATGAGCTTGTTTTTCTAACACTGTATTTTCTTCTAATACAGCATATGAACCAACATAGCTCTCTTCTTTAAGGTGGATTGAACCTAGCACCAAATGACCATGTTCGACTTTGGCATTTTCTAAATTCACTTGAGAGCCAATGCTCACCCCATCTTCAACAGTGAGTAAAGATGGCATGCGAATATGAACCGAACTAATGGTGACATCATGTCCGATTTTTGCGCCCAGTGCTTTTAAATAGAGGTTAAGTAAAGTTGAACCTGACAATAGATAAACTGGTGAAATATTGCTAATACGGTCTGCTAACCACCAACGGAAATATGTCATTCCCCAAAGTGGATAACGTCCTGCACCAATGCCCAACATTAATAATCGTTTCACCGTAATTGAAAGCACAAAACTGCTCATAATAACGCTGATATAAACCAATAAAGACAACGCAATTGCATATGGAATGCTGTCTCGGGTTCCACCTGTAAAATAGTGATAGGTAAAGAATGGTGCCAACCACTGCAAAATATTAATCGAGATTAAAACTGGAATAGTTGCAAACTGAGCAATCCCACATAACCATTTATAAGTTTGATTACGCGGATTGTCTTGCCCAATCTGGCTATCAAATAAAGTTGGCTCAGGCTGCTCCAACATTAAAGCAGCAATAGCTCCCACTCTTCGGGCCTGATATAAGCTTTGAATGGTAAGATGGCTATATTCTTGATGTTCACGCAGGTTAGAAATTAAAACGGCTGCTAATAGCGAATGACCACCTAAATCATCAAAGAAATCTGAATCTAGTTTAATCGGCATGTTCGGAAACAGACGAGTTAAAATTTCAAATAATATTTCTTCGGCTGGATTTTGTGGCTGGTCAGATTCACTGCGGTCAATCACACTCGTAAGCGGTCTTGCTTTTAAAGCCTTACGGTCAATTTTTCCAGATAATAAACGCGGTACTTCTTCAATAATCTCAAAACGATTCGGCACCATATAAGGTGGTAAACGTTGACCAAGGTTATGTCTAAGCTGTTTAATTTCTATCGGTTGTTTTGCATCAAGCTCAGCTGCAATAAAGGCAATGAGCTGATCAATTCCATCTTCTTGACGTAAAATTACCGCTGCTGTGCCAATACCTTCAATATCACAAAGTGCCGCTTCAATTTCACCGAGTTCAACACGGAAACCCCGAATTTTCACCTGATCATCCGCACGCCCTAAACAGTGCACTTGACCAAATTCATCAATTTTTGCCAAATCCCCAGTACGGTAAAGCAACTCTTCATCCGCACTCATTGCCCAAGGGTTTTCAATAAACTTATCAGCCGTTAAATCAGGTCTGCCTAAATAGCCGGGCGCCACACTCGGACCGAAAATACAGAGCTCACCTGTCTCCCCTTGAGCCAATAATTCTCTTTCAGCATTAATCACCAGCATGCCGTAGTTGGGCAAAGGTTTACCAATGGTGACGGGTTTGCCACGTTCTAACGACTCAAGGCTTGCAGTAACCGTAGTCTCAGTGGGGCCATAGGTGTTAAACATTTGATGATGAGGTAATGCCCAACGGTCAACCAGTGAATCCGGGCACATCTCTCCACCTAAGTTAATAATTCTTAAATTAGGTACATCTTCAGGGAATAAAGCCAGTAATGTTGGAACAGCATGTAAAACAGTAATTTGTTCCTGCTTTAATGTTTGGCATAACCGCTCAGGGTCACTGACAAGCGACTTAGGTGCAATCCACAAAGTTGCACCAACCAAATAAGACAGCCAGATTTCTTCAAATGACATATCAAAAGCAACTGAAAAGCCTTGATAGACTTTATCTTGCTCTTGAATATCTAAAATATTATTTTCACTACGTAGAAAGTGACAAATATTTTTTTGAGTAATTACAATCCCTTTCGGCTTACCTGTTGAGCCTGACGTATAAATAATATACGCAGGTTGATCGGAGGTCGTTCTAGCTAAAGGAATATTTTCACTAAGTGGCTTTTGAAGTTCAGTATTTGTCCATTTTGTTTGCGGGACTTCTGCTAAATGTTCATACCACTCATCTGTAGTAATCATGCCTACAGCTTCAGCATCTTCAAGACAAACCGCAATACGGTCTGCTGGCGTATCCATATCAAAAGGAAGCCACGCTGCCCCACTCAAACAAATTGCCAGTTGTGCTTTTAAAAGTTCAATGCCTCTTGGTAGCCATAACCCAACAATATTCCCTGCTTTTACCCCATTTAAAGTCAGTTGTTGCGCCATGACTAAAGCTTGCTGATATAACTCTCCATAACTCAGCGTTTTATTTGCTTCAATTAAAGCTGTTTTATCTGAGAGATTTTGAGCAGTTTGAATAAAAATATCGGCGAGTACTTCATCTTGCAAAAATTCGGGGTGAAATTTACCACGAATAATATTCTTCGAACTTGTTACGAATTGGTTCATTTTTTATAACTCACTTTAATTTTTTGATTTAGCTAAAATAAAGTCATGTTTGAGTTTTTCTGACCTATTAAAGAAATCAATTGCTATGTAATAAATTAAAGAGTTGAACTTAAATGAAGATTAAAGATTTTATTTTAAGAAAGGAGAATGGCTTATTAAATGAAAAGAACAATCGATTTTTATTACTTATAAATCAAACTAAGATGACAATAAGGAAAAATATAAGCACATATTTTTATAAAAATTAAATAGCGTTATTCAAAATTGATATATAACAAATTACTCATTACACAACGCTACTTCACGAACTAGGGCAAGAAAGGCTTTCAAACCAGCAGATTGGTTGCGTCTTCCTGAATAATATAAACAGAGACCAGACATACAAGGCATCCAATCGTCCAAAACAGAAATAAGTTGACCTGACTCAATTTCAGCACGAACATCTTGTTCCATAAAGTATCCTAAGCCAATATTCTCTAATACTGTAGCTCTTGATAAGCTTGCTTCATCAAGGGTAATCGGTCCTTGCACATCAATTTGAATAATTTCTCCATTTTTTTCAAACTTCCAGCTAAATAGTGCACCATCAGGAAGACGTACTCGAATACATTTATGTCTAAAAAGATCTGTTGGTATTTTTGGCTTTCCGTAACGCTCCAAATACTCAGGTGAACCAACAACAACATATCTTTGAAGTTTACCAAGAGACACCGCAATCATGTCACTTGGAACAAGATGGGCAACTCGAATACCTAAATCAAAACCATCAGCAATAATGTCAACAAGTTTACCCTCGGTCACTAAATCAATATTCATTTCTGGGTAACGTCGAAGAAATTCGATAATCACAGGAGAAATAATCTCTCTCGCTGCAAATGCAGCCGCATTGATTCTTAATGTACCTGAGGGTGTTTCTCTCTGCGAACGTACAATATCTAAGGCACTATGAATATCCTGAAGAGCAGGCCCGACTTGCTCTACAAAAAGTCTGCCCGCCTCTGTCAATGAGACACTACGTGTTGTCCGATTAAACAGACGTACACCCAAATTTTCCTCTAATTTACTAATTGCATGACTTAAAGCTGTTGTAGACATCCCAAGTTCAATCGCAGCGCCACGAAAAGTTCCTCGCTTGGCGATTGCCATTACTGCTTTTAGATCATTTAAATTTGCTCGTTCCATTATCCTGATTTATTCAACTAAACATCCCATTTTATACGGATTGTTAGAACAATCGTCAAATTATAAAATTTAAAACATCAATTTAGATTATTCAAAAAGAGCGACTCATGAAAGATATACCAGAAGTGGTTAGTGCATACTTTGATGCTGATCAAGCGAACGACGTAGATGCTTTAAACCAAATTTTTTCTGACTCTGCCATTGTTGAAGACGATGGCAGTCTATACAGAGGAATTGTGGAAATTCGCACATGGTTGCTAACAATGAAAGAAAAATACCAGTACTCTATTGAAATTATTGAGGTTTCTAATAATGACCATATCAGCACGGTTTTAACACAAGGGAGTGGCAACTTTCCAAATAGCCCTGTGAAACTTACGTTTCAGTTCACACTTGAAAATGGCAAAGTTGTTAAATTGAGGATTTATTAATGGAAGATTTTATTACTTTAAAAGGAAAACGTACCTTAATTACTGCGGGTACAAAAGGTACTGGCGCAGCCACAGTTCAATTATTCCATGAACTCGGCGCAACAGTACTAACTACTGCTAGAACTCAACCAGATTATTTACCGAATAATACACATTTTGTTTCTGCTGATCTCACAACTCGAGAAGGTTGTGAAGCTATCGTCCAAGCAGTACAAGAGATATTAGGTGGTGTGGACATAATTATACACGTACTTGGTGGTTCATCTGCACCAGCAGGTGGATTTGCAGCATTGACCGATGAAGAGTGGTATAAAGAACTTCACCTAAATCTGATGCCTGCAATACGTATTGATCGTCAATTAATTCCCGATATGATTCAGCAAGGCCAAGGTGTTGTAATCCACGTTACGTCAATACAACGCTCACTTCCTTTACCAGAAGCTACGACAGCTTACGCTGCTGCAAAAGCAGCACTAGCGACTTATAGTAAAAGCCTGTCAAAAGAAATATCTCCCAAAGGTATTCGGGTTGTTCAAGTCTCGCCAGGATGGATTGAAACAGAGGCATCTATTGCTCTTGCAGAGCGACTGGCTTTACAAGCTGGCACAGATTACGAGGGTGGTAAAAAGATAGTTATGGATTCAATCGGAGGAATTCCTATTGGACGACCAGCTAAACCTGATGAAATAGCAAATCTTATCGCCTTTTTGGCCTCATCCCGTGCGTCTGCAATTACAGGTACTGAATATGTGATTGATGGTGGGACGATTCCTACTGTTTAATAGTTATGTTGAATCACGCTATATTATATTTTTTCTTCACTTGAGCAGTTTAGAATTACAGGTATAAAAAAAGCCCTTGTCATGAACAAGGGCTTTTTAAGAATTTTGGCGGAAGCGGTGAGATTCGAACTCACGGAGGACTCACACCCTCGTCGGTTTTCAAGACCGGTGCATTAAACCGCTCTGCCACGCTTCCAACGAGCGCTATAATATAAACAAAAACACAAGTTGGCAAATCTTTTATTTAACTTTTAATTCAAACGCTCAAAATAAGTACAAATTAATTTAGTTTTCTGGGTTTTCGTTCTTTTCATAGCGAATTGTATTGATATACCAAAGCTTTTTTCCAGATGGCGTATGTACTTCAATCTCATCATCGACTTCTTTGCCGAGCAGTGCACGGGCCATCGGCGATTCAATCGAAATATGCTGCGGGTGATGATCATAAATTTCATCGATGCCGACAATACGTAAAGTTTTTTGCTCTCCCTCTTCGTTTTCAATCTCTACCCAAGCTCCGAAATAAACTTTACCGTCTTGCTCAGGCGCATAATCAACGATTTTTAATTCTTCTAAACGTTTTCCTAAATAGCGTACTCGTCGATCAATTTTTCTAAGGAGCTGCTTATTGTATTGATAATCGGCATTTTCACTGCGGTCACCTAAGCTTGCAGCCCAATTCACTTTCTTTGTGATTTCTGGTCGTTCTTCATGCCAAAGTTGTTTTAATTCAGCAACTAATTTGTCATGCCCTGACCGAGTGATTAAGTTAGATTTCATGATTAAAAACCACTGTTCAACAACATATCGCTTACAAGATGTAGCATTTTATACCCTATTTTCTCATATCAGAAGTGTATAAATTTTCTTCCTTAAGAAATTCATGTGTTTATGATGATATATCGAATATTTAATTGTACGAAATTTGACAATACTTTTTTTCAATACTATGATGCGCGCAGATTAAATGTTGAGCGTTTTTTAACCTTCTAGAAAACTATGTAGATTTTCTACACAGTTTGTTTTTTTCATTTCATGTCATTTTGAATGACGTCATGACTGCCCACCCCTTATTGAATTTATCAACTTTTAGAAGTTATGGCAGCTTATTGTCTGACTTTTGGGGCATAAATTATCTGTAGCGGAGACAACATGCACAGTAATTCAAGTTCAGGGTCGAGGCTTTGCCTTAACTCTTTATTTTCCTCTCTCCCGTTAAAAGCACTTGCACTCAGTACTATGCTTATTCCATTTCATAGTATTAATGCAGGAAAAACCCTACAGTACAATACTGTAGTAAATACAAACACTCTAACTGTTGTTGCGGTAGAAAGCCCGACAACCGTTTTCAAAGAAGACCAGTTTTTACATGGTTTTGGTTACGACTTAGCACGTAACTATGCGCAAACCCTTAATGTAAAGCTGGACTTTAAAATCGTGGCAGACAATGCCACTGCACTTAGATGGGTTCAGCAAGGTAAAGCAAACTTTGCCATGACGACCGCAGGTTTAAGTACCATCGAGAACAAAGGTTTAATGTCTTTTTCTGCAAGTTGTGGTGACATAGTCAATTTGCAAAAAAATGGTTTAAATCCTGAGTTAAGCTGGGTGTTTAAACAAGCTGATGACCCCCTCACCCAGACTGCCAGTGGCTTTGTATGCCAAAGTAAGCAAAATGGTGTGACTCAGCAACTCGCTTCTTTCTATAACCGCAATGTGGTTAAACCAGAAGCTTGGTCAACCATTCAACGTGACTTAACGACGCGTTTACCGATTTATAAAGCGAGCTTTAAACAAAGCGCAGCTAAATATGATCTCGACTGGCATTTACTTGCCGCGATTGGTTATCAAGAATCATACTTAAAGCCAGAATCTGTTTCTCCCACAGGTGTTCGTGGTTTGATGATGCTGACCAATAGTACTGCTCGAGCAATGGGTGTGAGCAATCGTAGTGATCCTGCCCAAAGCATTCAAGGTGGCGCGAAGTATTACGACCAGATGCTAAGTGAATATGATGATATTCCTTTCCCTGATCGGAACTGGTACGCGCTGGTGGCCTACAATATGGGACCGGGTGCGGTAAACCAGATTCAGAAACGTTTGCAAGCACAAGGGAAAGATCCAAACCAATGGGTTAATCTCTACAATTATTTGCAAAGTAATAAAGCGCGTAATGGTCGATATAAGCAAGCGGTTCAATATGTCACTCGTATTCGTGCTTATCTTGAACATATTAAAACGGCGCAAACAAGAATCAATATCTAATTTTTATTATTTAAAAGTTGATAAATTCATTGTTTGTACAAATAAAAAGCTTACCTCTTTGGGTAAGCTTTTTATATAAATTCTTTTAAGTTTAAGCAGTATGCTCTAATACTTTTTTGAACAAATCTTTTTGTTCTTGGCTTGGCTTAGCTGTTTGTAAAGCCATTAATTGAGACATATCGCCTTGAACTTTAATTTTACCAGTCATGAATGCCTGCATAGCAGCAGCCATATCAAACTCTAAGAATACTTTACGTAAAGTTTCAGCATCCATATTTAAAGTTGTTTTGGCATTTGAAGACAAACCTTTTTGGATTTTACCCCCATCTAAAGCTAATTCGGTATTTCCAGAAGCATCTGTAACTACTAAATTAATTGCCAAATTCGCAAGAGCAGGTGGCAAATTAAGATCCCCTGCTTCAGCAGTTAATTTTTCGACAGTAGCAAACCAATCTTCAGTTAAAAATGCAGGCATGATTCTTCCTCAAATTTATTTGTTCAATTTCTCTAGTTGTCTATCCAGACAACATCATGTGAAGCAATTCTGCTTGAGCGTTGTTATAGCATGTAATTTAAATTTTGGGCTATGACTTTTTGTACGGAACATTCATTTTTTAGTATTTTGATACATTAAAGGCACTTGTTTATAAAGTGCCTTTAACATTCTTTAGGTCTAGCGTTTATTCAGCAGCAAAGCTTAAGTTCACGACATCTAAACGGTTTTTAAGCTCTTCCGGATCTTTAAAATCCAGCTCACGCTGAGAATCTAGTGCTTCGAAATCAAACAATTCACGGTCCGCTAACTGAGACGGAGAAACGTTTTGTAACGCACCGAAAATACTGTGTAAGCGTTTCGGATATTGTTTATCCCAGTCACGTAGCATTTCATTGAGCATGGCACGTTGTAAATTTTCCTGCGAACCACAAAGGTTACATGGAATGATTGGGAACTGACGTAACTCGGCATATTTGATGATGTCTTTTTCTTCAACATATGCCAATGGACGAATCAGAATATTCTTTTTATCTGATGATAAAAGCTTTGGAGGCATCGCCTTTAAACTTCCGCCATGAAACAGGTTTAAGAAGAACGTTGCAAGAATATCATCGCGGTGATGTCCTAAAGCAACTTTAGTCGCCCCAATTTCTTGTGCAAAACCGTACAAAGAACCACGGCGTAAACGGGAACATACTGCACAGTAGGTTTTACCTTCTGGTGTTAAACGCTTAGTAATGGTGTAGGTGTCTTTTTCTAAGATGTAATATGGAATGTTATTTTCTTCCATATAACGAGGTAGGACATCTTCTGGAAAGCCGGGTTGCTTTTGATCAAGGTTAACCGCAACTACATCAAAATTGATTGGTGCAATACGTTTAAACTGCAACAAGATATCGAGCAAGGTATAACTGTCTTTACCACCAGACACACACACCATGACCTTATCGCCCTCTTCAATCATCTTGAAGTCACGAATAGCATGCCCAACTTGACGGCGAAGCTTCTTGAGCAAACGGTAATAGGCCGAGCTTGTTGGAAGTTCAGGCTTAAAATTAAATCCCTGATTAGACTCAACTGGCGCGTACATAGACGAGATATACCCATAAATAAAAATACCGCGCAATTTTATATGATTCAGAAGAGAATCGCACCAAAAGAATAGTTTCAATTCTTGAAGTCGTCACATTGCTCATGCATGATGCAAAAGTGATGCTCTATTTTTGACTGAAGAGTTCAAAAAATGTGCAAAATGCTTACTTTTTGGACTTTTCCACAGTTTTCCACAAAACCTGTGGATAAAATTGTGGATTTCTTCGTACTTGACAAACTGTTTTGACCTTCTGTTAAGGGTTTTATTTAAATTGATCATTTTTTAACCAATGTTTTTTACCCTTTAATATCAACATGTTATTCAAGTCAATAGAATCATTTTAAAAATAATTTTTAATTTTTTTTGATGAGCATTCGAACAAAATAGCTTGATTTTTTGAAAGAGTCGAAATAAAAAAAATTACACAAAACTTCTTTAAGTAATATTTTTTGATAAACTCTTTGGCAAGTTTTAAATACCTTAAAATTGTGAATAACATAAAATGAAAAATTCGGTTCAATTTCTTATTTCTTGTTTGCTGGGGATGACCACTTTTACGGTCGGCATAACGTCGAGTTCAGCAGGCCAAATGTATATTTACCAAGATAAAAATGGTAGTACATTGCTGACTAACCGAAAAAGTTATGATCAATCACTTAAAAAAGTAAAAGTGACTTACTACCCTGATAGTAATATTCATAGTTATACGAACTGGGGAGCATCAGAAGCTTCTGTTCTGCCAAGCTACAATAAAAATAAAAATGCTTTTGATCATATTATTAAACAAGCTGCTCTACAGCATGGTGTGTCTGAAGGCTTAATTAAGGCCGTTATGCATACTGAGTCAGGTTTTAATGTAAATGCTCGTTCACCAGTCGGCGCACAAGGCTTAATGCAGCTTATGCCTGCGACTGCACGTCGATTTAACGTGACCAATGCATTTGATGCACAGCAAAATATTTTTGCCGGTGCGAAATATTTAAGCTGGTTGCTCAAGCGTTTTCGTGGCAATACCCAAATGGCGCTTGCTGCTTATAATGCAGGTGAAGGTAACGTTGATAAATACGGCGGTATTCCACCTTTCCGTGAAACACAAGATTATGTACGCCGTGTAACGAGTCGATATCAAAACTTATATGCATCTGGTGTAGGTTTCTCATCTTTTTCTAATACTACAGCGCAAGACACTTCTCACACTTCTAATTTAGCGGAAAACACAACAGCTCAAATAGCAGCACCGGCACCTAAATATTCCTCTTCTCGTCAAATTGTGACTTTATCTAATGGAACAATTACTGATGCACCTACGGGTACTTATGTCACGAATAATGCCACTGCAATTGCACATATTCGAATAGAATAAAAACGTTTACTGACAGTTCTATTGCGTCAAGTCCATGTGCTTTAAATTGTAATGATCTATTACCTGATCTTTACCATTTAGGCGAATTTAGCCAATAATTCTTTAAATTTAGGTACATTCTACTCTGTGAAAGAATGTATCAATTCCTTATTTTTTTCTTGAATTTTTCCCCTAAGCCCCGCATATTAGCTGCATGATTTAGAATTTGTAAATCAGATAACATTTTATTTATAAGAGGGTTTTCTCAATGATGCGGATTGGTTTGTTTTTGCTTACCAACCTCGCGGTACTGGTTGTAGCTGGCATTATTTTGTCACTCTTCGGTGTCGGTAGTTACCATGGCGCGGGTGGCTTGAATCTAGGCAACCTTTTAGTGATCTGTTTTGTATTTGGTATGGTGGGATCTTTAATCTCGTTATTCATGTCAAAATGGATGGCTAAGAAAACGACCGGTACAGAACTAATCGACCCGAATGCTCCTCGTAACCAAGCTGAAAGCTGGTTATTGCAAACAGTCGCTGAACTTTCTCAACGTTCTGGTATTAATATGCCAGAGGTTGGTATTTTTCCATCATATCAATCCAATGCCTTTGCAACAGGCTGGAACAAAAATGATGCCTTAGTTGCCGTTTCATCCGGTCTACTTGAGCGTATGAATAAAGATGAGCTACGTGCTGTGCTTGCGCACGAGATTGGTCACGTTGCGAATGGTGATATGGTTACCCTAGCACTCATCCAAGGTGTCGTGAACGCCTTTGTTATGTTCTTTGCTCGTGTAGTCGGTGATTTTATCGACCGTAATGTTTTTGGTCGTCAAGATGATCAAGCCCCAGGTATGGGTTATTTCCTCATTACCATGGTATTAGATATCGTCTTTGGTATTCTCGCTTCTGCGATTGTGATGTGGTTCTCTCGTTATCGTGAATATCGTGCTGATGAAGCAGGTGCACGTTTAGCAGGTAAACAAGCAATGATTTCTGCATTATTACGTCTACAAGCTGAGACAGAATTACCAGATCAAATGCCAAAAGAAATGAAAGCTTTCGCGATTGCGGAAGGTAAAGAACAAGGCTTTAGCTTAGCTGCTTTGTTCCAAACCCACCCAACAATTGAACAACGTGTGGCAGCTTTACATCAATTAGATTGCCCATAAAACGTTTAACGTGAAGAAGTAAAGCCTCCATTTGGAGGCTTTATTTTTTTATTACATGGTTTGATAGAGACCCCAGAGATAACTCGCTCCCCACCAAACAGCCAAACCAATTAAAAGCAGTACAAACGCACCTAATAAATCGGGTATATGCAACCATAACCAACTCACCACAGGATTACGCCAGAAGGCTGAGTGTTGCTGCTTCTTTTCGAGCTTTTCATGTAAATATGGATGAACAACATGAATATCACTTTGAATCGCATATTCTTCGCGTATATGCGTATGAACCACATCTAAGGCTTTTCGACTCGGTCGTATAAATATATCGAAAATAGTCCCTGCAACCGGAACAAACCCCACCACAGCATCTACAACAGCGAGTTTGATGACTGGAGTTAATTTATGTTGAGGCACACCAATCTGTTTAGCTTTATAAATGGCATAACACGTCAGCACGAAACCAGCGATATCACCGGCAATTGGAATCGTGCTTAGTGCAGCATCAGCACCAATGCCCTGCTTTGTAAAAGGAATACGTACCGCGCTGTCCATCATGGTGGCAAACTTGGCAAGGTCTCGTTCTAGTGCGATGACCTGTTGCTCTGTTAATTTTTTTTCTTGAGGCATCTAAATCAAATATATGAAGAGAAGTTAAACTTAATATACTTGATTTAGTGCCTGTTTTTAAATTGTTTACGTTTAACTAGAAACTTTCGATCTAAATAGTGAACGCAATAATACGTACATAACTGGAATAAAGAATAAAACCAGCACCGTACCAAACATGACTCCACCTAAAATACTGATACCAATTTCTTGACGGCTCACAGCCCCTGCGCCTTGAGCAAATACAAGAGGAAGCACACCAGCACCAAAAGCTAAAGATGTCATTAAAATCGGTCTTAAACGCAAGCTCGCGCCTTCTAAAGCAGCTTGTATTGCACTCTTACCTTTTTCTTGAGCTAAGGCGGCAAACTCAACAATTAAAATTGCGTTTTTACATGACAATCCAATCGTAGTTAACAGTGCAATCTGGAAATACACATCATTGGGTAGTCCAAAAATATAAGAGAAAATGACACTTCCCCCTACGCCCAACGGAATAGAGGTCATCACAGCAGCTGGAATGCTCAAGCTTTCATATAGAGCAGCTAGACATAAGAAAATAAAGCCTGCCGAAATTAAATATAACCAGACGGCCTGATTTGTCGACTTCTGTTCTTCAAAAGATAAACCGGTCCACGCTAAACCAACATCCTTTTGTTGGTTCACGAGTTGTTCAACATCTTTCATTGCCTGACCTGAACTGCTGCCACTCGCAACATCAGCTTGTAGCTGTAAGGCACTATAACCCATGTAGCGTTTTACAATTTCAGGCGCCCCGCCCCAGCTAAAGTTAGCAAATGAACTAAAAGGCACCATTTCATTTTGGTTGTTACGCACAGACCAGTTATATAAATCTTCAGGTTTTGATCTGAACTCGGCATCACCTTGAATCATGACACGCTTAATACGGCCACGGTCAATAAAGTCATTTACATACGTTCCGCCCCACGCACTCGACAAAGTGTTATTAATTGCAGGAATTTCTAAACCATTTGCTAACGCTTGTTTCTGATCAATTTTGATATTGAGATTTGCTTTACTATTGGTTGATTGCTTATCAAAGTTTTCAAAAGTTGAGTAGCTTTTACTTTGAGTTTGCAACTGACGGAAAGTGCTATCTAGGAAATCTTGTCCCTGCCCATTTAAATCTTGAATCCATAAATCCATACCATCAGTTTGACCTAACCCATTTACTGAAGGAGGTAAAGTCACATTGATTTGAGCATTATTAAAATGGCTAAAATATTTCATTGCACGCTTTTGTATAGCATCCGCTGAGTTTTCTTTTCCAGTACGTACATCCCACGGTTTTAAAGCAATAAACCCTTGCGCCAAGTTCTGCCCTGTACCCGAATTGTTTCGACCATAGCGAATTAAGACTAAGTCGACATTTTTATCTTCTTGAGATAAGAAATATTGACGAACTTGTTCACCAATTTTCTGACTTTGAGAAATCGGAGCACTATCAACAAGCTTAATTTGAACGCTTAAAATCCCTTGATCTTCTTTAGGAATAAATCCACTTTTTAAACCACTATAGAACAGCATAAAAACAGCAATCAGAGCTACAAAAATCACAACAACTGATTTACTGTAATCAATGCTTGTTTGAACGATCTTGATATATTGATTTTTAAGTTGATCAATCTTTTGGTTAAACCAAATTGCCCAACGCATAGGCTCAGGGTTAGGTTTTAAAATTAAGGCGCACAAAGCAGGTGTTAGAACTAATGCAACGACGAGTGATAGCGCCATAGCTGCCACTAAAGTAATGGAAAACTGTCGGTAAATCACCCCAATTGAACCGCCTAAAAAAGACATTGGAATAAAAACAGCAGTTAATACCAATGTAATCCCAATTAAAGCACCACTAATTTCGCCCATTGACTCAATGGCTGCTTCTTTCGGTTTTAAATGCTGCTCATGCATGAGCCGTTCAACGTTTTCTACGACTACAATAGCATCATCCACTAACAAGCCAATGGCGAGTACCAGTGCAAATAAGGTTAAGGTGTTAATACTAAAACCAAGCACATATAAAACAGCAAAAGTTCCTAAAATAACAACCGGAACGGTAATACTCGGAATGAGTGTCGCGCGCCAGCTTTGCAAGAACAGAAACATTACCAGAATAACTAAAATAATCGCTTCAATAAGCGTCTTTACGACTTCCTTAATCGACTCTTGAACAAACGGCGTGTTATCTCGTGGATAAACAATTTTATAACCCGCAGGTAGTTTAGTTGTAAGCTGATCTAGAGTTTGATGGATGAGTTTAGAGGTCTGAATGGCATTTGCACCCGAAGATAGTGAAATACCTAAACCTGCGGCAGGATAACCATTAATGGTGTTAAAAGACTGATAGTTTTCTGCACCTAGCTCAACTCTAGCAATATCTTTTAAATAGACATAGCTCGCTGTTTGATTTGATTTGACTACAATATTTTTAAAATCTTCGACTGTTTTTAGTCGAGAACCAGCTGTAACTTTAGTATTTAAATATTGACCGTCGACTACAGGTAAATCACCAATTGCACCCGCAGCCACTTGGGTATTTTGAGAAGTGATTGCACTAGCAACATCACTTGGCATTAAATTATATTGTTTTAATTTATCAGGGTTTAACCAGATTCGCATTGCATATTGCGAACCAAAAACATCAGACTCACCCACCCCTTCAATACGGTTCAGGTTATCTACCACGTGTGTCGTTAAATAGTCTGATAGCTCAATATTCCCCGCTTTACCAGACGAGTCATATAAACCTACCACCATAAAAGTATCGCCCAGAGACTTACTTACTGTCACCCCTTGGCGTTGTACTTCATCTGGTAAACGTCTTATCACGCCACTAATACTATTTTGTACTTGTACCTGTGCTGTATCTGGATTTGTTCCATTATCAAAACTGATCGTAATTCGGCTACGTCCCGACGAATCGCTGGTAGAGCTGAAATAAAGTAAGTGATCAATACCTTGTATTTGCTGTTCTAAAATCTGAGTAACACTTTGCTCAACTGTTTGTGCATCTGCCCCACTATAACTCGCCGATACTGTAATTTTTGGAGGTGCAATATCGGGGTAGCGTTCTACTGGCAAATTCAGAACCGAGAAAATACCAAATGCCATAACAATAATTGCGAGTACACTGGCAAAAATAGGGCGCTGAATAAAAAATTTAGATAGCATGGCTGCTCAGAATTAAGTCGTCAATTAACAGGTGGCAATACCGAATTCGGCATCTTGATCATCAACGAGCAATATATAAAAGACAAGTAGAATTAACACAATAAATGCAATTAGGACAAAAACAAAGCAGGAATGGCTATTTCCTACAAACCCATAAAGAAGGTTTTAACAAGTGTCACTGAAAATTCATGAATTCTTCATGATCACGTCAAGTTCAATGAGCAGACTAGAGCCGTTTCAACTAAAACAATATGAGTAGAATTATGTTTAAAAGAGCAATTTTATGCTTAAGTTTAATTAGCTTGGTTGGTTGTAATGACGATGATAAAACTGAAAACACGCCAACTACACCAGAATATCAACTTCCTAAGATTTTAGTGATTGGGCACCGTGGCGCTAGCGCTTTACGCCCTGAACACACACTAGCCTCATATCAAAAAGCCATTGATGATGGTGCAGATTTTATTGAACCAGATTTAGTGTCTACAAAAGACGGTGTATTGGTTACTCGTCATGAAAATGAGATTGGTGGAACAACTAACGTAAGTACTTTAACTCAGTTTGCAGACCGTAAAACAACAAAAAATATTGACGGCAAAGACTTAACAGGTTGGTTTACAGAAGACTTTACTTTAAGTGAATTAAACCAACTTAAAGCGCGTGAACGTATTCCAGAGTTCCGACCTGCAAACACAGCCTATAATGACCTTTACCCTGTTCCAACTCTAGAACAAGTGATTGAGCTGGCTGAAGCAAATTATAAAAAAACAGGAAAAATTATTGGTTTATATATTGAAACCAAACATCCGACTTACTTTAAAAATCATAATCTGGCTATGGAAGATACCCTTCTTAAAACATTAGCCAAATATAAATATACACGTGATATTGCACCTGTCTATTTACAGTCTTTTGAAGTAAGTAATTTAAAATATTTAAAAGAACAGCTGGATCTTCATAAAACTATTAAACATGCACAAATTATTCAATTATATGATGCTAAAACCTCTCAACCAGCCGACTTTGTTGAATCTGGAGAAACTAAAACTTATGCCGATTTAGCCACAGCAGAAGGCTTAAAAGACGTAGCTAAATATGCAAACGGTGTAGGACCAAGTAAAGGTTATATTCTGAACTTTAATGACAATGGTTCAGTTCAAACGACTTCGTTTATTTCTGATGCTCATGCAGCTGGCTTAAAAGTACATCCTTATACTTTCCGTCCAGAAAATAATTTCTTACCAAAGCCTTTAAAATGCAGTCAAGATAAACCAGCTGAGCGCTGCCCAACTGGTGCTTTAAAAGAGTTTGAAGTCTACTTCAAAGCGGGTATTGATGGAGTCTTTACAGATGACCCAGCACTTGGCCGTGAAGCTGTTATTAATTATGAAAAAGCCGCAAAATAATTAAAGCTTTTAATAAAAAAACAGGGCAATAAATGCCCTGTTTTTTTTATTTCTCTACGACATTATCAAAATAAAGTGGGATCCACTGATATTGCTCAGCGTTTACTTTATAAACATGGCCAATGCCTGGGAATGGTAAATGTGGTGCTGCGACCCATTGCTGTTTATTTGAAATTTCAGCGAACATTTTTAAACGGGTATTAATCGCCTGCTCAGAATTCACATCAAAATCCACACCAGTTTTTGGAGCATCAAACTGCAAAGAATGTGAGTGAACAATGTCTCCAACAAAAATAATTTGCTGATCATTACTCTTTAAGCGAAAGCTATGATGCCCAGGTGTGTGACCGCGCGTATCAATCACTTCAAAACCTTGAATAACATCGCCATCTTTAAATGTCTTGAATGCTTTTGTTGCTTGATATGGAGCAAGTGCAGCTTTTATATTTTTCACCGTACCTAAGTAGCTTTCTTTTTTATCAGCTGGCACTGTTTTTTCAGAAGCTGGATTTAACCAATAATCAGCCTCGCGTTCATGTGCATAAACGGTTGCATTTGGAAATACAGCTTTCCCATTTTGGGCAATACCACACACATGGTCAGGGTGTAGATGTGTGAGCAACACTGTTTTTACATTTGCAAGTTGATAACCTGCCAATTCAATATTTTTTGCAATCGAACCGAGTTGTGGCCCAAAGCAGCTTGCTGCCCCACTATCGACAAGCGTCAAACTTTTGCCATCATCTACTAAAAATGCATTAACCGAAGTTTGAATCCCCTTCTCATTCACAGCAGCATATTTAGTTAATATTTTAGTTTTCTGAGTCTGATTTAAGTTTTTAAACAAGTTAGGATTTAGATAGATGGTGCCATCAAGTAAAGACGTTACACGGTATTTGCCAAATTGATGCTTATAATATCCAGGTACTTGTTGAGTAGGAGTTTGCTCGGCATACACAGCATGCATGCTACAAAATGCAAGACCCAAAGCTACACATAATTTTTTCATCTCTTCTTCTCTATTCAGTTATAAAGTCAAAATCTTTAAAAAAGATTTAATAATTTTTTAAGACCCAAATTATATAATGCATCAAATGTGTCAGAAATATAAGTAAATGAATAGCTATTCTCCTTATAAAGGCAAAACTGGTCTTAAGCGTATATTAAATGCAACCGGCTACTCGATTTCCGGTTTTAAAGCAGCGTATAAAAATGAGGCAGCTTTTCGTCAAATTGTTTTGATTAACCTTATTTTAATTCCAGTTAGTTTTTTTCTTGATGTAAGTCGTAGTGAACATGTATTACTCATTATTGTATGTTTGTTTGCAATGATCGTTGAACTGTTCAATTCGGCTATTGAAGCAGTCGTTGACCGAGTTTCTCTTGAAAAACATCAGCTTTCTAAAAATGCAAAAGACATGGGAAGTGCTGCTCAATTTGTTGCACTTTCTATCATTGCCATTACATGGTTGTTCATTTTATTAGGATAAAAAAAACCATGCTTATAAGGAAATAAGCATGGTTGTAACAAAGAGGAACTTCTAGCTGCTGTTCCTGTTTTTTAATATAAGTTATTGAACTTAACTATTTCTTAAAATCACATAAAAATAAAAAATCCCTGCTTAAGCAGGGATTTTTTTGGTTAAAGCGTTGATGCGTTATTACATCATTCCGCCCATACCACCCATACCGCCCATATCTGGAACAGCTGGTTTATCTTCTGGAATGTCAGTAATCATACATTCTGTAGTTAACATTAAACCAGCTACAGAAGCAGCGTGTTCAAGTGCAGAACGAGTTACTTTAGCTGGGTCAAGAATACCCATTTCTAACATATCGCCATATTCGCCAGTTGCAGCGTTATAACCGAAGTTACCTTCACCCGCTTTAACTGCATTGATAACTACAGATGGCTCATCACCAGCATTTGAAACGATTTGACGAAGTGGAGCTTCGATCGCACGACGTAAAATATTGATACCCGCTGTTTGATCTTCGTTAGCACCTTTTAGGTTGTCTAATACATTTACAGCACGTACTAGCGCAACACCACCACCAGCAACCACACCTTCTTCAACTGCTGCACGAGTTGCATGAAGTGCGTCGTCTACGCGGTCTTTCTTCTCTTTCATTTCAACTTCAGTTGCCGCACCGATTTTAATTACAGCAACACCGCCTGCTAATTTAGCAACGCGTTCTTGTAATTTTTCACGGTCGTATTCTGAAGAAGATTCTTCAATTTGAGCACGGATTTGCTGAACACGCTCAGCAATAGCAGCTGCATCACCAGCACCATCAACAATTACAGTGTTTTCTTTAGAAACAGTGATCTTGTGTGCAGTACCTAAATCTTGAAGAGTCGCTTGCTCTAAAGACATACCAACTTCTTCAGAAATAACAGTTGCGCCAGTCAAGATCGCGATGTCTTGAAGCATTGCTTTACGGCGGTCACCGAAACCAGGAGCTTTAACAGCACATACTTTGATAATACCGCGCATGTTGTTTACAACAAGTGTAGCAAGCGCTTCGCCTTCAACATCTTCAGCGATGATAAGAAGTGGTTTACCAGTTTTCGCAACTGCTTCTAAAACAGAAATCAATTCACGAATATTACCGATTTTCTTGTCAACAAGAAGAATGAACGGGTTTTCAAGCTCAGCTGTTAAAGTATCTTGCTTGTTTGCAAAGTACGGAGAGATATAACCACGGTCAAACTGCATACCTTCTACAACGTCTAAAGCGTCTTCGAAGCCAGAACCTTCTTCTACAGTGATTACGCCTTCTTTACCTACTTTTTCCATCGCTTGAGCGATAAGTTTACCAACAGTAGTGTCAGAGTTAGCAGAGATAGAACCAACTTGTTCGATCGCTTTAAAATCATCAGCAGGTTTTGCATTTGAACGGATATTTTCAACTACAGTTTTTACTGCGATATCGATACCACGTTTTAAATCCATTGGGTTCATACCTGCAGTTACAGATTTGATCCCTTCATTTAAAATTGCTTGAGCAAGTACAGTTGCAGTTGTTGTACCGTCACCAGCGATATCGTTAGTTTTGCTAGAAACTTCACGAACAAGTTGAGCACCCATGTTTTCAAACTTGTCTTTTAATGAAATTTCTTTAGCAACAGTTACACCGTCTTTAGTGATGTGCGGAGCGCCGAAAGAACGGTCAATAACAACGTTACGACCTTTAGGGCCTAAAGTCACTTTAACAGCATCTGCAAGTACGTTTACGCCTGCAATCATTTTTGAGCGAGCTGAATCACCAAATTTTACGTCTTTAGCTGACATATTAAACTCCGAATCTTTTTAAATACTGAATCTGATAATGAATTGAGTTATGGATTGATTAGCCTTCCAATACAGCTAAAATGTCTGACTCTTTCATGATTAAGAGTTCTTCACCACTTACTTTCACTGTTGTACCTGCATAAGTACCAAACAATACTTTGTCACCAACTTTAACATCCAAAGCACGTACGCCATTCTCAGTGATTTGACCATTACCTACTGCAATTACTTCACCTTGAGATGGTTTTTCAGCAGCAGAACCTGGAAGTAAAATACCACCAGCAGTTTTGGTTTCTTCTTCTACGCGACGAATTACAACGCGATCATGTAATGGACGAATGTTGCTCATAATTAACTCCATCAGACTAAGTCTTTTTGATTAATCGTTACTGCCATAATCCATAGCAATAACAAAATATTTAGATGTCACTTTTGTGGGGATGAAAAAAAACGCTTCAAGGGGAAAATGAAAAAAAACTTATCTTTTTTGGTCATTTTTTAACAGGTTGTGAAGAGTTTTTATTAAATTTAAAGCACAAAATAAAAGGGACTATTTTCATAGCCCCTTTTATTAATAGAAATAACAATATTAAACAACAAGTTGTTGGTTATTCAACAGTTCATGCAATGTTGTATTTACATGATTCAAAGTAATCAATGAAATACTACTAAACATTGTACCTTCACCATCTCGGTCAAGACTAATAGTCGTGTTTCCAGCGTCTTGCTCTACAGTAATAAATTTCGCTAATGTGCTCACATCTTTAGAATAGTCAATTAATAGTTCACTTAAATCAATTATGTCTGCTTGAGTATCAGTTCTTACATCACCTAAAGTAAAATCTAACACTGTGTCATGTCCATTTCCGCCAGTCGCATCTTGGCTATTTAGCAATTGGAACAGAATGGTATCGGCACCTTCATTAGTCATATAGGTATCGTTACCTTCACGCCCATTCAAAACGTTATTACCAGAGTTACCTGTTAAAAGATTATCTAAAGCATTGCCTGTTGCATTTAGATGAGCAGAGCCAACTAACTCCAAGTCTTCAACATAACGACCACTTTCCAAAAACGAATCTACAGTCGTTGGATCATTTACTGTTTGATATAAACCAACCAAACTGTAATTAACAGAACTGATAATTTTATCGTGTCCCCCTAAATCCACATCCTTATAATCAAACCCAACTAGTTGAGGTTCCAAATAACCATTTTGGACCCAAATACTTTCATAATGGCTTGTATCAATCCAAGTCTCTTCATTATGACCATCAAACACATATTGTTGCTCATAATAGCCTTGCTCAATCCATTGAGATTCATAATGCCCATCTTGAACGAACTGTTGTTCAAAATGTCCTATCTCTTCAGTATAAGGACCCGTTAGTCCATATCCTGGCTGCCATTGATTTAAATTACAATCATAATAACTATTAACATATTGATTATACGAACCATCATCCAAATAGTAATTTACGCCATGTTGATCAGTATAGACATCTCTTGTGCCATCAACGATCCATATATCTTGATAATAACTTGTATCAATCCAAATATCTTGGGGGTAACTTGTGTCAATCCAAACATTCTCAAAATGGCTTGTATCTACCCATATATAATCAGTATAACCAGAAGCTACCCATTGCTCCTCATAATGACTTGTATCTATCCAGACATCCTCAAATACTTCAACAAGAGCAACTCCATACTCTTGAACAAAATCACTTATATGATCAACTACATACGTATTATCCGTAGCATCACCTTTAAACTGATCAACAGTGATTGTAGTTAAATCACTAATTGCTTTATTGATAGTTTCACTACGATTTCCAGCACGATCAATAACGGTAAAGTCAAATGATGTTGCATTCCCATACATATAATTAGAAAAAGTTCCATCTGCCATGACCGTAGTACTCGTTACAGAAGGTTCTTGATTAGCAAAATAATAAGTGACTTCAACAGTAGCATTGCTTTCGGCATGTCCTACCAGCCAATTACCCCCTTCATTTATGGCAAGCTGGGTGACCACTTTCGGTGCTGTTGTATCATTTATAGCAACAACCGTTGTACCCACACTCACATTTTGATTGGTATCAACTACTTTTACCGTCAATGTTTCGCCATGCCAATATTGTGACCATAATTGTGTTAAGAAAC
Source organism: Acinetobacter sp. WC-141 (assembly GCF_000313935.1). Classification (GTDB taxonomy): domain Bacteria; phylum Pseudomonadota; class Gammaproteobacteria; order Pseudomonadales; family Moraxellaceae; genus Acinetobacter. The sequence continues at coordinate 243,166 of NZ_AMSS01000088.1, forward strand.
TACCTTCTCTTCCGACAGTAGTTTGCCCAACCTGATTATTATTAGCATCAAAAATATTAACAATTGAATATGCTTCCGCTTGTCCTGAAAGTACATTTCCATCTTCTAACACAAGCTGAGTTGCTGCATTTGGCGCGACAATGTCTATAGGTGCCTTAATTTCGGTGTAAGCGCTTTGATACCCATTATGCTCCACAACAACGCGTAAAGTTTGCCCATTAGCCTGCGGCGGGTATAACTGGATATTAAAATGCCCCACTTCATCTACATAACCACTGGCAATAGGATTACTATGTATATCAAAAATACGCACACTACTATCTGGTGTAGCAGTTCCCTCAATAAAGAAACCATTTGCAGATACGATAACATGATCTGCTGATGGTGGTGCATTAGTGTCTAGATTAAAAGTAATATTAAATGGGGTACTTTTATTGTTAGCTAAATCCGTTGCCGTGATAAATAACTGCTCTCCACGTAATAGGGGTGGATAAATACTAGTACTGAAATATCCTAATTCATCCGATTGAGATTCTGCTCGTAAATTCCCATCCGCATCCATTACCTGAATGATTGCTTTTGAATCAGTTTGCCCAGTAATACCATATCCATCATTGTTAATTATCACTTCATTAATTACTGGAGCAATATTGTCTAAAGGCGCAATAATTTCAGTGATTAGGCTATATTGATTGGTATTATGGTCATAAACTCGAACTTGTAATGTCTGCTCCTGTAAATAATAGTCATTTAACTGAATAGCAAAACTACCATCCTCATTCACTGTACTGTCCCACAACCAATTAATGCTCTGACCATTGACTGATGTTACAGCGACCATCATCCCCGCTGTTGCCTTTCCTGTCAGAATATGGCCATCTACATCCAGTTTTAGCTCTGTTGCAGCAATTGGTGAGTTGGTTAATAAAGGTACTATTTCGTGAACAACTTCACTGCGGTTACCAGCTTTATCTTTGACAACGATACTTAAATTTTGTGTCTGGTATTGACTCAAATTGATCCATTGATTAAAGACCCCACCATATCCAACATCAGTTGTTGTGATAACTGCACCATATTGATCAATAATTTCAATCGTTGCATTTGGCTCAGCCTCACCAAAAAGCAATCCGTCTGACGTTAACGTAATATTTGAAGCAGTTGGCGGTGCAACATTATCAATTAAAGCATTTTGTTTAACTTCTATACTTCGGTTACCCGCTTGATCAATTACAACAAAAGTAAGCTCTTCCCCATGTAAATAAACCTGATATAAATAACCCGAAGCCTTACCAGTACTGTCTACATAACCAGAACCTATCACGTCACCAGCAGCATTTTTAACTTCGATATGACTATTTGCTTCAGCTTGTGCTGAAAAGTTTTGACCATTTTCATTGAAAATGACGTTTTCAATCGGATTTGGCATAACGTCATCAAGTAAAGCATTTAACCTCACTTCAGCACTACGATTACCAGCACGATCTACTACAAAAAAAGTAAGCTCCTCTCCATTTAAATACACTTTATAAAAAGAGCCTGATACATTACCCTCACTGTCTACATAACCAGAGCCTATAACTTCACCAGCAGTATTTTCAACTTCGATTCGATTTTCTGCTTCTGCTTGTGCACTAAAACCTCGTCCCTCTATATCAAATATAATATTTTCAATTGGATTCGGTGCAATATCATCAATCAAAGCATTTTGCTTAAATTCACTACTTTGATTGCCTGCTTTATCCATAACGGTAAAAGTGAGTTCCTCACCTTTTAAATAAACTTGGCTGAAGTGACCTGAAACATTACCAGTACTATCTACATAACCATAGCCTATAAACTCACCCACAGCATTTTTGACACTAATAAAACTATTTGCTTCTGCTTGTGCTGTAAAGCTTTGGCCATCTATACCAAATATAATATTTTCAATCGGTTCTGGCGTAATGGTATCCACCAAAGCATTTAACTTAAGTTCGACACTGCGATTACCCACTCTATCTATAACAACGAAAGTTAATTCTTCTCCATGTAAATAGACTTGATAGAAGTAACCCGTCACATTACCAGTACTATCTACATAACCATATCCTACAGATTCACCAGCAACATTTGTGATTTCTATATGACTATTTGCTTCTGCTTGCGCTGTAAAGTTTTGACCGTTCGCATCAAATATAATATTTTTAATCGGATTTGGTGCAACATCATCAAATGGAGACTTAACTGTAATAGCTTCACTCACATTTCCAGCTCGGTCTTTAACAGTAACTGTGAACTCTTCACCATGTAAATGGTAATTACCTAGAGAAATGTTGAATGTACCATCAACATTTACGCTCTGACTCCACGTATTCACCTGTTGACCATTCTGATCAAAAATCTGGATGAAGGTATTTGGCTCAGCTACACCAGAAAGGGATGAACCATCTTCACTAAACATGAGATTACTTGCAGCCAAAGGAGCAACATCATCAATCGGTGCTTTTACAGTAACCCCACCACTCAAATTACCAGCCCGATCTACTACAACTACTTTAAACTCTTCACCATGCAAGTAGTTACTGTATAAAGAGATGTTAAATGTTCCATCCCAATTAACATTATTATTCCACTGATTTACCAATTGCCCATTCTGATCAAATATTTGAATTGTCGCATTTGGTTCAGCGATACCAGTTAGATATGAACCATCTTCGCTAAATACTAAATTAGTCGCATTTTCTGGTGCAGTATTATCAAGAAAGGCTGTTTGTTTTACTTCAACACTGCGATTACCAGCTTGATCAATCACAACAAAAGTGAGCTCCTCACCTTTTAAATAAACTTGATTCAAGTAACCCGAGACATTACCAGCACTATCTACATAACCAGTACCTACAACCTCACCTACAGCATTTTTAACTTCAACTTTGCTATTTGCTTCTGCTTGCGCTGTAAAGTTTTGACCATTTTCATTAAAGATAATGTTTTCAATCGCGTTCGGAACAATATCATCAATCAAGGCATTCTGCTTGACCTCTGTACTGCGGTTACCCGCTCGGTCAACGACAACAAAAGTGAGTTCCTCTCCATGTAAATAGACTTGATATAAATAACCTGAAACATTCCCCATGCTATCGGTTGAACCAGATCCTATGACTTCACCAGCAGCATTTTTGATTTCAATCTGAGTGTTTGCTTCTGCCTGAGCTGTAAAGTTCTGTCCGTTCGCATCAAGTACAATATTTTCAATTGGATTTGGTGCAATATCATCAGTTAAAGCGTTTTGCTTAACTTCTGTACTACGGTTACCCGCTCGGTCAACGACGACAAAAGTGAGTTCTTCTCCATGTAAATAGACTTGATATAAATAACCTGACACATTACCAGCGCCATCTACATAACCAGAACCTACGACCTCACCTGCAGCATTTCTAACTTCAACTTGAGTATTCGCTTCCGCTTGTGCTGTAAAGTTCTGTCCGTTTGAGTCGCATACAATATTTTCAATCGGATTTGGCGCAATATCATCAATCAAGGCATTCTGCTTAACTTCTGTACTACGGTTACCCGCTCGGTCAACGACAACAAAAGTGAGTTCTTCTCCATGTAAATAGACCTGATACAAGTAACCTGAAACATTGCCCATGCTATCTGCGGAACCATACCCGATTACATCACCATTGGTATTTTTAATTTCAATCTGGCTATTTGCTTCAGCCTGAGCTGTAAAGCTCTGTCCATTGATATCTAATACAATATTTTCAATGGGATTTGGCGCGGCATCATCATTCAAAGCACTCTGCTTGACCTCTGCACTGCGGTTACCAGCTCGATCTACTACAACAAAAGTAAGTTCCTCACCGTGTAAGTAAACTTGCGGGAAATAACCAAATACATTACCTAAGCTATCGGTATAACTAGTAGTAATCTTATTTCCATCCTGATCGAATACATCAATAGAGCTTCCAGCTTCTGCATGAGCTGTAAAGCTTTGGCCATCTTCGTTGAAGATGATATTTTCAATCGGGTTTGGTGCAATGGTATCAATTAAAGCATTTTGCTTAAATTCGATACTGCGGTTACCAACTCGATCTATGACAACAAAAGTAAGCTCTTCACCATGTAAATAGATTTGATTGAAAAAGCCTGAGACATTACCCGCACTATCTGTAGAGCCCCAACCCGTCTGATTACCCAATGAATCAAAAACTTCAATCTGACTATTTGCTTCTGCTTGTGCTGTAAAGTTTTGACCGTTTGCATCAAGTAAAATATTTTTAATTGGATTTGGTGCAATATCATCAAGTGGAGCTTTAATTGAAACAGCTTCACTCACATTTCCGGCTTGATCTTTAACAGTGATCGTGAATGCCTCTCCATGTAAATTATTGCTACCTAAGAAAACAGTAAATGTACCGTCCGAGTTTATGGTGTTATTCCATATATTCACGAGTTGACCATTATGATCAAAAACCTGAATCGTAGTATTCAGTTCTGCTACACCCGTAAGATATGAACCATCTTCTGAGAAAACTAAATTACTGGCTGGTGTAGGAGCAACCGTATCAGCGGTAATTACAGTATCGGTGCTTACTTGCCCACGAGCATCCTTAATTGATAAGAACAACTGCTCACCATCAACAAGAGGGCGATCAAGCTGGAGCTTAAAATAACTTGATCCATTCCAGCTATTATCTTCACCAACTTTAATCTCAGCTACAACTTCACCTTTGGCATCTTTAACAATGAGAGTACTATTATTTTCAGCTTGCCCACTTATCACTCCGTCTGAAGTAAAGCTATCTACATAGGGAGCAAAAGCATAGTTAGGCGCCTGTATCTGCGCTGCTAAACTTACATTTCCATTTACATCGGTAGCCGTGACATAGACCGTCTCAGCATTAGTTAAAAACATACCTAATTCTATCGAGAAACTTCCACTCTCGTCGGTCCAGTTATTCCAAAACCATTTATTAAGAATGTTTCCTTGTCCATCTTTAACTAAAATTTCAGAGAAAGGTTCTGCATGACCATAAACTAAATCGCCAGCATCATTGAAATTTAAATCTGTCGGAACAGGTGGAGGAGTCAGATCTACAACAATATTCTGATCAGGGCTAGTCAAACCTTTATTATCAATAATTTGAACGGATATTTGCTCTCCATCAATTAAAGGTCGGTTTACACTCAAGCTAAAATGACTAAATTCATTCCAACTATTGTCATCACCTAATGTAACCTTTCCTAATTCATTACCGTCAGCATCACGCACAATTACCGTACTATTATCTTCAGCAAACCCAGAAATTAAGCCTTCTTGTGTAATACGTTCAACATGTGGAATATAAGCAAAGTTTGGTACTTCAATTAGGGTTTCACTTGTATTTTGATTTTTATCTACTACTTGTACGGTAACCGATTCGCCTTCTTTTAAAAACTGGAACACATGTAAACTTGCAAAACCTTGCTCATCTGTAACACCTGTAGCAATTAAATTGCCATCTCCGGAAAATGCACGAATAAAGCTGTTCGGCTCATTAACATGTACTGATAAAGTTTCACCACTAATATCAAACTGTGGAGTTTCTAAGAAAATTGCGGGCGTATAGTCTGCGGTTATGTATTGTGGATGACCTGAAACATTATCTTTATCGGTAGAGATAATAATTTGAGTACCTTCCTCCAAAGATTGATCGAGGGACAAAGTAAATGGTCTGACTTCACCTAATGCCATTATACTAAAAGGCGTAATACCTGAGCCCTCAAATGCAGTAGAGTTAAACTCTTGTAGAATATTTCCATTCTGATCTTTTACAATAAAATGACTGCCTTCGGTCGCATAACCAGTGATCACACCTTCTGGAGTAATTCTTGTAATACGAATAGCAGGAACTTCAGTAACTAGGCCAATTGACGAATTTTCACTGCTGTATCCATTATAAGTAGCGACTGCATAAACCTCATCATTTGAGCTAATTGAAAGATTTTGTAAGGTGAAGTTACCCTCTTCAGTAGCTATTGTAGTTGCAAGCCAGTCACCATTTTTATTGTAGATATCGACCTTACTTCCTTTATATGCGCTACCCGAGATGATAGCTCCATCTATATTATTAAAGGTTAGTGAATCTAGTGTTGGTGAATTCGGAGTATGATCTACATTATAATTTTGAATCTGTTTAATAATCGCTGTATTGCCAGCTTGATCAGTAAGGCTAATATCTATTGATATATTGGTTTGCGATTCTTCTGACCACAGGAACTCTGCTGGAATTTCAGCAACCCATTCTTGGGTTAACTCATCAAAATGAAAGTTATAAACAACATCATTTAATGTCGTATTTATTGAAGTCAGTGAGCTATTTAAATCTGTTGGTAGATTATCTACGTCCAGTCTTATAGAAATAACTTGATCTTTTTCATCCAGGCTTATTGCATTGTCTTCAGTAATCGGCTTTACAGTTATTGTAGTTAATTCAATATTTAAGGAATTATCTACAACTACTTTTTGCACAGCAGTTTCTGATGTGTTACCCGCAAGATCCGTCACCACAGCTTTATATTGATAAATACCATCAGCTAAATCTTTTTGTTCAGCTCTTGTTTCCTGCCAAGTTTTTCCGTCATCTTTTGAAACTTCATAGTGGTCTAGTAAAGCAGCTTGTTCACCGATCACAATTGGTTGAGCTAGCTTCAAAGTAAAATTATTATCTTGTGTAATCTGGTCTGTGGCCAAAATACCTGTATCAATTAAATCAGATAAAGTCAGTTGACCTGCTTGCGGTGCCGTTGTATCGACAACCACTTTTTGTACAGCCGTTTCCGATGTATTGCCTGCAAGATCAGTCACTACAGCTTTATATTGGTAAACTCCATCAGCTAAATCTTTTTGAGCGACCGTTGTTTCCTGCCAAGTTTTTCCTTCATCTTTCGATAGCCAGTACGTGATTTGACTATTCACTTCTTGTCCACTAACTTTTAAATCAAAAGTTTTATCTTGTGTAATTTGATCCGTTGCTGAAACACCTGTATCAATTAAATCAGATAAAGTCAGTTCACCTGCTTTCGGCGCTGTAGTATCTACCGTGACTTTTTGTATAGCGGTTTCCGATGTATTACCTGCAAGATCAGTCACTACAGCTTTATATTGGTAAACTCCATCAGCTAAATCTTTTTGAGCGACCGTTGTTTCTTGCCAA
>NZ_AMSS01000089.1 GCF_000313935.1 Acinetobacter sp. WC-141
AGTGATTATGCAGTTACTTTCGCAACAACACCAGCACCTACAGTACGACCACCTTCACGGATCGCAAAACGTAGACCTGGGTCCATTGCGATTGGGTGGATTAATTCTACTGACATTTCAACGTTGTCGCCTGGCATAACCATTTCAACGCCGTCTTGTAATTGGATTGCCCAGTTACGTCAGTTGTACGGAAGTAGAACTGTGGACGGTAGCCGTTAAGGAATGGAGTATGACGACCACCTTCTTCTTTAGAAAGTACGTATACTTCTGCATCGAATTTAGTGTGCGGCTTGATTGTACCTGGTTTAGCAAGTACTTGACCACGTTGTACGTCTTCACGCTTAGTACCACGAAGTAATACACCACAGTTCTCGCCTGCACGACCTTCGTCAAGAAGCTTACGGAACATTTCTACGCCAGTTACAGTTGTTTTAACTGTATCTTTAATACCAACGATCTCTACTTCTTCACCAACTTTAACGATACCAGCTTCTACACGACCAGTTACTACTGTACCACGGCCTGAGATAGAGAATACGTCTTCGATTGGCATTAAGAATGCTTTGTCGATAGCACGTTCTGGTTCTGGAATGTAAGAGTCAAGCGCTTCAACAAGAGCAAGAACTGAAGACTCACCATATTGACCAGCATCGCCTTCCAATGCTTTAAGCGCAGAACCACGGATAACTGGAGTGTCATCACCTGGGAAGTCATAAGTAGAAAGAAGTTCACGAACTTCCATTTCTACTAATTCAAGTAATTCTTCATCATCAACAAGGTCACACTTGTTCAAGAATACGATGATGTAAGGTACACCAACCTGACGAGAAAGAAGGATGTGTTCACGCGTTTGTGGCATTGGACCGTCAGTCGCAGCACACACAAGGATCGCGCCGTCCATCTGAGCAGCACCAGTAATCATGTTTTTAACGTAATCGGCGTGACCTGGGCAGTCTACGTGCGCGTAGTGACGGATTGGAGAATCGTATTCTACGTGTGAAGTATTAATTGTAATACCACGTGCTTTTTCTTCAGGTGCTGAGTCGATTTGTGAGTAATCTTTCGCTTCACCGCCGTAAGTTTTTGCACAAATAGTTGCAATCGCAGCAGTTAAAGTTGTTTTACCATGGTCAACGTGACCGATTGTGCCCACGTTTACGTGTGGCTTATTACGTTCAAACTTGGCTTTAGCCATGATGATCTTCCTTTATAAACTGCTCATGCAGGGTCACTGCACGAGCGCTTGGTTTTTAACTAAGAATTAGTTTGGGCTTATAGTAATCGAAAGATTACTCGTCGTCACCTTTTTTACCGCCAGTCTGGAACTTAGCGATGATGCCTTCAGCCACGTTACGTGGAGTTTCAGCGTATTTAGCGAATTCCATAGAATAAGTCGCACGACCTTGAGACATAGAACGCATTTGAGTCGCGTAACCAAACATCTCAGCCAATGGAACTTCTGCTTTAATTGCTTTAGTTCCACCAGGAAGATCATCCATACCTTGAACCATACCACGACGACGGTTTAAGTCACCCATGATATCGCCCATGTAGTCTTCTGGAGTTTCTACTTCAACTTTCATGATTGGTTCAAGAAGGATAGGATCTGCTTTCATGAAACCGTCACGGAAAGCGTACGAACCAGCCATTTTGAACGACAATTCATCAGAGTCGACATCATGGTAAGAACCATCGAATAATGTCGCTTTGATACCCACAACAGGGTAACCAGCCAATACACCATTCTTCATACGTTCTTGAATACCTTTGTCAACCGCACCAAAGAATTCTTTAGGTACTGTACCGCCGACAACTTCTTCAGCGAATAGGTATTCTTTACCAGCTTCTTCAACATCCATAGGCTCTAAACGAACATATACATGACCGAATTTACCTTTACCACCTGTTTGACGAACAAACTTACCTTCTTGTTCAACAGACTTTTTGATCGTTTCACGGTAAGCAACCATTGGTTTACCAATGTTCGCTTCAACACCGAATTCACGTTTCATACGGTCAACGATGATGTCAAGGTGAAGCTCACCCATACCAGCAATAATTGTTTGACCAGATTCTTCGTCTGTACGAACGCGGAACGATGGATCTTCTTTAGCCAAACGACCTAAAGCAATTGACATTTTTTCTTGGTCAGCTTTAGTTTTTGGTTCAACAGCCAATGAAATTACTGGCTCTGGGAATTCCATACGCTCAAGTGTAATGATGTTTTTCTCATCACATAATGTATCACCAGTAGTAACGTCTTTAAGACCTACACACGCTGCGATATCACCTGCACGGATTTCATCAAGATCTTGACGTTCGTTCGCATGCATTTGCACGATACGACCGATACGTTCACGCTTAGCTTTAACTGGGTTATAAACCGGATCACCTTGTTTAAGAACACCAGAGTAAACACGTACGAATGTTAAGTTACCTACGAATTTGTCGTTCATGATTTTGAACGCTAACGCAGAGAACGGAGCTTCGTCAGATGCTTCACGAGACGCTTTAGTTTCGTCTTTGTCGTCAAGGATACCTTCGATCGCTTTAACTTCTGTAGGTGATGGTAAGAATTCAATCACAGCATCCAACATACGTTGAACACCTTTGTTTTTGAACGCAGAACCACAAAGCATTACTTGAATTTCAGAAGCTAATGTACGAGCACGTAAACCTGCAATGATCTCTTCTTTAGAAAGATCACCTTCTTCAAGGTACTTGTCCATTAACTCTTCAGAAGCTTCAGCCGCAGCTTCAACCATTTTGGTACGCCATTCGTTAGACGTATCAACAAGGTCAGCTGGGATATCAGCATATTCAAACTTCATACCTTGAGATGCTTCATCCCAGATAATCGCTTTCATCTCGATAAGGTCAACAACACCTGCAAACGTATCTTCTGCACCGATTGGCACAACGATAGGTACAGGATTACCACCTAAACGAGTTTTAACTTGCTCAACAGCACGGAAGAAGTTTGCACCAGTACGGTCCATCTTGTTCACGAATGCTAAACGAGGCACTTTATATTTGTTTGCTTGACGCCATACAGTTTCAGACTGAGGTTGTACGCCACCAACTGCACAGTAAACCATGCACGCACCGTCAAGAACACGCATAGAACGTTCAACTTCGATTGTGAAGTCTACGTGTCCCGGGGTGTCAATTACGTTGATACGGTGTTGTTGGAATTGGTTACCCATACCAGACCAGAAACAAGTTGTAGCAGCCGAGGTAATTGTAATACCGCGCTCTTGCTCTTGTTCCATCCAGTCCATTGTTGCTGCACCATCGTGTACTTCACCAATTTTGTGAGATACACCTGTGTAGAACAAAATACGTTCTGTTGTAGTTGTTTTACCTGCGTCAATGTGCGCAGAAATACCGATGTTACGGTAATTACTAATTGGGGTTTGGCGAGCCATGATTTCTACATTCCTAAATGTTATATTTAAAACAGGACGCATCAATTAAATTGATGCGTACAAATATCCAAGCAGGCAACTTAAATACCCGCAAAGCTCCCACTTTGATAAAGAGCAATGTTGAATCGAGCAGCTGTACGCATGAATATTCTCCTGATTAGGGACTGTTTTATCCGCTTAGAAACGGTAGTGAGAGAAGGCTTTGTTGGCTTCAGCCATACGATGCACGTCTTCACGTTTTTTGATTGCTGCACCTTTACCTTCAGCTGCATCAAGCAACTCACCAGCAAGACGTAGAGCCATCGTTTTTTCAGAACGCTTAGCAGCAGCATCTACTAACCAACGCATTGCTAAGGCAGTACGACGGGATGGGCGTACTTCCATAGGTACTTGATAAGTAGCACCACCAACACGGCGTGCTTTTACTTCAACCATAGGACGAACTTTTTCAAGAGTAGTCTCGAAAAATTCAACTGGGTCTACTTTGTTTTTTTCTTGAACACGTTCTAAAGCACCGTAAACGATACCTTCAGCAACAGATTTTTTACCATCTTGCATTACGTGGTTCATGAATTTAGCGATTGTTTGGCTGCTAAATTTTGGATCTGGAAGGATCTCACGAGCAGCGACTACGCGACGTCTTGGCATTTTAATACACCTAATAATATGACACTTCAGGATAATCCAGCAGTTTGTACAAGTGTCATGTACACGACGCTGGCCTTACTATACGTCGCTTGAATTACAAATCTATGAAGAATTCAAACAAGCGAAACGCTAAAGGGCTTATTGGACTGCTTTCTTAGAATTACTTCTTAGGACGCTTAGTACCGTATTTAGAACGTGATTGATTACGATCTTTAACACCAGCACAGTCTAATGAACCACGAACGGTATGGTAACGTACACCTGGTAAGTCTTTAACACGACCACCACGGATAAGAACAACACTGTGCTCTTGTAAGTTATGACCTTCACCACCGATATAGCTAGATACTTCAAAACCTGAAGTTAAGCGAACACGGCAAACCTTACGCATAGCTGAGTTAGGTTTTTTAGGTGTAGTTGTATAAACACGTGTACAAACACCACGACGTTGTGGACAAGCCTTCAACGCAGGAACTTTGGATTTTTCAACCAAAGTCGTACGACCCTTACGGATCAACTGATTCGTTGTTGCCATATGGCAATTCTCCCGTTATTAAAAAACCTTAAAAAGAAAATACCTCTTTTTAAGGGCACATAATTGTAAGCTAAGATGCAAAAATGGTCAACATGGCAATACTTACCAAATGTTGACCATATCAATCTTTGACAGGATAACTTACAAATTTAAATAGAGTTCAAATTCTATTTTTAAACCTCTTATTTGTAAGCATAGTGTTAAGAGTATTTTTTATCATCCAGTTCCTCTTCATCTTCCTCAGGAGTTAAAGCCGGTTTTTGCTCAGTGTGCTCATGTTCCTCTACATGTTTATCGGCAAGTTGCTCGAGACCCTGATGAACATTTTCCTGAATTTTCTCTTCACTCTTTTTATTTTCAGTTGGTTTTAAAACAATAGATACTTTTGAAATTACATCATGATTTTCTACTTTATGATGATGTGCAACGTGAGTATGACCATCTTCACCAACATTTAAAAGACGTGGACTGGCTTTCTGAATAAGCGTAACCGCAGCATAATAAGCCTGTAGCGGAGATAAATGCTCACTTGGATGTTCATTTAAATAATGTCTTGCAGCTCCAAAAATAGCCTGTGCTTTATGACCTACATCTTCTTGTAGCTTCCAACTATATACCGCGCTTAAAACAGCACCAGCAACTGGTGTAACTTTACCAAAGGCTGAGAGTTTTGGAATACGATTTAACCATCCCCATTTAAACTCCCCATCTTCATCAACTAACCAGTTCTTTAAAGTATCTATATCAGTAGTTGAACCTAATACCTGCTGAAATTGATGGATGTCTTGCGTTTCCAACATATTTCGTAATGTTTTTAAAGCTATCAATAGCGTTTGTTTTTCAGCAATTAGACTAATATCAACTTCTTTAAAGATAAATTCGACAACATCTTGGTCTGTAACTTCTAGAAGATCAAAGCCATGTGATCTTCCAGTCTGATAAATCGTTCTTAAAACCAGAACGAGTGAAACAGGAATATCTACAGCCGCACCAACTACACCTGACACGCCTGTGATTGCCCCTTGTATGGTCGCAATTAATTTATTTTGTTCTATTAGCGCCTGACTTAAACGTTGAGAACGGCCCGTATCCTTAGTGAGTTCAAATAAATCTTTAGCACCCGCCTCTTCCAAAATTTTTTCAGTTAATGTGCTTTTTGAACTAAAGTCATTGAGCCAATCAAATAAATAGCCTGAAATTTTTTCATCCCAATCTGGGGAAAGAAATGTAGCCACACCATTTACTTTTGTAAAATGTCGCCCAAAGACCTGACGAGTTACTTTCGGTAACTGTTCTCGTAGCATTTGTTGAGGACTTTCATATTGCTCAACTTCAAATGGGCTTTTTGTTCTCGATTTACCTTCAACCGTTTTATCAGCTGGGATTGGTTCAATAACCTTACTCACATCACCTGATTGGTTATGTTGCAAGATACTCAATCCTGTAGAACTGAGCTTTTTAGCCACTCCGAAGACCTGAGAAAACAAATTGTCAGATTGATTATTATTAAATTTTGTCATCAAGTACCTCGATTTTTTAATTTATCTAATTAGACATAAATACTAGGTGGAATGTGGATTTATCTCAACTTGAATGTGTGTATTTTAGTTAACCCTAAATGCAACATACTATGTATTTGGTTATTTTTTTTAAATGTAAAATTGTCATAAAGATTTGCCATAAGAAATGAAAATCCTTTCTGCTATCATGTTAACAACGAAAAAACATGAGTCTTATTTTCTTACAGCTATATTCTCCTAGTTACTTTCATAGCTGTTGATGACGATAGACTCTTAATATCACCATAAAGGGACCTGTAGATGAAACGTGTTGTAATCACTGGTATGGGTATTAACTCATGTATCGGTAACTCTTTAGAAGCAGTTACTCATTCACTTCAAAATGGAATCTCCGGGACACGTTTTAACCCAACTTATGCTGAACTCAATTTTAAAAGTCATGTGAGCGCTGCTGCAGAACAAGATTTTGATCATATTGACCGTAAGTTAAAACGCTTTATGGGCGTATGTGCAATGTACGCTTACAATGCTGCTGTAGCTGCTGTTGAACATGCAGGTCTTACGGCTGAGCAAATTGGTGGTAATCCACGTTACGGTATCGCAGGCGGTTCAGGTGGTGGTTCAACTGCATCTGTTGTTGAAATGACAGAGCTTTTAGAAACTAAAGGTGCACGTAAAGTAGGACCTTTCTTTGTACCACGCAACATGTCAAATACGATTACTGCAAACGTAGGTGTTGCATTCAAACTGCAAGGTATTGCTCATACGATTACAAGTGCTTGCGCAACTTCTGCTGACGCAATCGGTTATGCGTACAATCTTATTCAACTCGGCAAACAAGACCTTATGCTTGCTGGTGGTGGTGAAGAAGATCATTGGTCTCAAAGTTTATTGTTTGATGCAATGGGCGCGCTTTGCTCAAAATATAACGACACTCCAGAAACAGCATCTCGCCCATATTCAGCAGACCGTGACGGTTTCGTTATTGCTGGCGGTGGTGGTTTTGTTGTACTTGAATCACTTGAACACGCTCAAGCACGTGGTGCCAACATTTTAGCTGAAGTCGTTGGTTATGCTGCAAACAGCGATGGCGCAGACATGGTTGCTCCAAGCGGTGAAGGTGCTACACGTTGCGTATTAATGGCACTTGAAGAAGCTAAACAACATGGCGTAGACAAAATTGACTATGTAAATACACATGGTACTTCTACTCCTGCTGGTGACATTACAGAACTTAAAGCGATGGAACGTGCATTTGGCGAAGGCAATGTACCACCTCTTAGCTCAACCAAATCTATGACAGGTCATAGCTTGGGCGCAGCTGGTGTACAAGAAGCTATTTACTCAGTTCTCATGATGCAAAATGACTTTATTGCACCAAACATCAACGTGACTGAACTAGATGAAGGTGCAAAACCTTTTGATATCGTACTTGAAAAACGTGATGCAAAATTGAATACTGTAATGAGTAACAGTTTTGGTTTTGGCGGCGTTAACGCTTGCCTTATTTTCAAGAAGTGGGATGCATAATCCCACGTAGGATTATCGATGGATGCACCTTCTGATGCTTTTTTGTGGGTAAAAGCATTACATATTATTGCTGTGGTTTGTTGGTTCGCTGCTTTGTTCTACTTACCACGCCTATATGTTTATCATGCCATGAGTGAAGATGCAGCTAGTCATCAACGCTTTGAGATAATGGAACGTAAGTTGTATCGCGGAATTATGTGGCCTTCTCTGATTGCCACCTTAATTACTGCCCACTTCCTTGTAGATTGGGGCGATGCAACTCGACATTATCATCAGGCAACATGGTTTTATCTTAAAGTCGCTTTAGTGGCTTTATTAGTCATCTACCATTTGGCATGTGGCTACTATCGTAAAAAACTTATCGGAAATGCTCACTATAAATCACATAAGTTCTGGCGCTTCTTTAATGAAATGCCAACCTTAATTTTATTTGCTGTAGTGATTTTAGTTGTCGTAAAGCCTCAGTTTTAACTGGGGCTTTTGCTTTTCTGAGTCATTACTTTTGAGTTAAATCCTAAAAACTCGCAGAATTATTTATATATTTACCTTTGTCCCAGCGAAATTATAAAATTAATACACTCTAAAAGTTATACCAAATGAATAATTCTGACCCTTTATTTACTTATAAGTAACCTATACTATCCTAAAGAAATAGATGAACTCATTTAATGGCAAAGCTATGCTAACCTTTACTGCCCTTAAACGCTTAATCCATACACAATTTATTCTTCTTACGCTTTTTATTTTCCGTCACTTAAAAAACTATCCCATCAGATATTTAACCACTCAAGAAAAACTACTAGCACAACTTGTTTTCGGTGACATGCTCAATTGTGAGCAGCCTAAAATTATTGCTACTCGTTACCTTCCTTGGCAGTCTTGCGGTATTTTTATGGCGCCAAATGGGAATATTTATGTCAATCTTTCCGATTACAGTGAAAATTACGCTCTAGAATCTAAATTTATGCAGGGTATTTTTATTCATGAACTCACTCATGTCATGCAGTATCAAAAAGGCATTCATGTACTACTGAAAGGTGCGTTGCTGCAATCAGCTTATTATCTTAGCTTTAAAAATTACAATCCCTATAAATATACCTACTCACCACACAAGGCATTTAGCTCTTATAACATTGAGCAACAAGGTGAAATTGCCCGCGACATTTGCTCTGGAAAAATCCCGAATATTATCTGTTCACCTCAACTTCATTTGTAACCAAATAATCAGTTTTTCTTTGAACGTAACATTTTTTGCTTAATGTAAATGATAATTCTTATAAATCAGAAATACTTACCTAAACAAGAAAATTTCTCTTACTTAATTCAAATTATTGAAAAAAATATAACGCGCTTATTCCAAATTGGCTTGCGATAAGGCAGTATACAAACAATAAAAATAATGAAGCCTGTTTCTATTCTATACAGAAAATCTCGTTATTTTTACGCAGAAAATATGTGATTGGTATATATTATTGATCTTGACATTTTTGTTAACTATTTTAATTGTTTACTATCGTATCATACACATCGTTGAAAAATTATATCTATAAAAATCAACACTGTGTGTATCTATATTCGTTATGATCTAGGATTAGGTTTGAATGAAAAGTTTTAAAGTTGCCCTTGCTCAGTTTTCTCCGCATATTGGCAATATTGACTCAAACACCAAAAAGATGATTGAGCAAGTAAATCAGGCGAAAAAACAAGATGCTGACCTGATTATTTTTCCCGAGCTTTCTGTTATTGGTTATCCGGCTGAAGACTTACTGCTACGTCCAAATTTAAATAAACGTATGCAAAAGGCTTTTGCTCAACTTGCCGAAGTTAAAGATATTGTCATGGTTTTCGGTTTTGTGAACCAGACAGAAGATGGTCAACGCTATAATTCTGCTGCGGTCATGAAAGACGGCCAAGTTTTGGGTGTGTTTAATAAGCATAATTTACCAAACTATGGCGTCTTTGATGAAAAACGTTATTTCCAAAAAGGCCATCAACATTTGGTGTTTGAATATCTTGGACATAAGTTTGGCGTGTTAATTTGCGAAGATATCTGGTCAATTAATACCGTAAAACAGTTAAGCCAATTAAATGTTGATACTGTTCTTGTATTAAATGCATCACCATATGAAGTCGGTAAACCACAGCACCGCACACAAACCTTAAGTGAACTTGCAAAACAACTTCATCTGAACATTGTGTACGTTAACCAAGTGGGCGGACAAGATGATTTAATTTTTGATGGCACAAGTTTTGTCAGCAATAAAGATGGTGGAATTGCTTTACAAGCACCAAGCTTTAAAGAAGACCTCTACATCGCTGAATTTGACCCAAAAAATAAAGCATTTAAAGTCACAGAATCAGCTCCAGCTTTAGAAACATTCGCAGAGATCTATCAAGGTTTAGTTCTGGCAACACGTGACTATGTAGAGCGTTCAGGTTTCCCAGGTGTCATCTTAGGTTTATCTGGCGGTATTGACTCTGCCCTTACACTTGCTATTGCTGTTGATGCAATCGGTGCAGAAAAAGTGCAAGCCGTAATGATGCCTTACACTTACACGTCTCAAATTAGTGTTGAAGATGCGGCAGAACAAGCTCGTCGTATGGGTGTGACTTTCGGTATTGCTGAAATACATTCAGTTGTAAACAGCTTCATGCAAACCTTGTACCCTTTCTTTGGCAACTCACCAGCAGATGCAACCGAAGAAAATTTACAAGCGCGTGCTCGTGGTACTTTGCTTATGGGCTTATCAAACAAGTTTGGTAATTTAGTACTCGCTACTGGCAACAAATCTGAGCTTTCAGTCGGCTACTGTACACTTTATGGTGATATGGTGGGTGGTTTTGCTGTTCTAAAAGATGTTTATAAAACTATCGTATTTGAATTAGCGAAATACCGTAATAGCTTAAGTGAAACTCCTGTTATTCCTGAGCGTGTTATTACTCGTCCACCTTCAGCAGAACTTCGTCCAGATCAAAAAGACCAAGACTCTTTACCAGCATATGATGTATTGGATGCCATCCTTTATGCATATATTGAAGAAGATTTAGGTCAGGCTGATATTATTGCCAAAGGTTTTGATAAAGAAGTTGTTGAAAAAGTCATCCGTTTAGTTGATCGTAATGAATACAAACGTCGTCAAGGTGCGATTGGTCCGAGAATTACTTCTCGTGCATTTAGTCGCGAACGACGTTATCCGATTGTCAACGGTTGGACAGCGAATGACTGAGCAGAAAAACTCATCAAAAACTACAACACTTGCTCAAGCACTTTTGCTTGAGCAGGTGGAATTTTTCAAAAAACAATTATCTATAGAAAACTCACCTATTTATTTTCGGCAGTTTATTCAACTGTTCATGCAACATGCTGATGAAATCAAACTTCATGAAGTTGTTGATTTAGAGCAACTCCAAGCCGTTGTGAAACGCTATGCTTTTGAAATGCAGCTAGGTGCAGGTTTACTTGAGTTTATTGGGGAAATCGCACAGCGTATTTATCTATCTGCTATGAAATCTCCGATTCAGCTACAAGACTTGGTATCTGACCACCAATTTGAAATGTGGCTCTCCAAATTTTTGGAAATGGAGCATATTCCCCATTATCTTAATCAATTTTTAAGAACTAGTCCTTCTGTACAGCAGCTTTGCCAATATATTGCGACCTCAACCTTAGAACAGAAAATACCAAAATTTTTAAATGCATCTAAAGTAGATGACTATCATTTTGAATGGCAACATAAACTCAAAAAATTCTCTTTTTTACAGCAGCAACGTCTTGAGCATAAGCTTGAAACATGGATTGCCAGTTTTATTCACGAGCAACTTACAGAATTAAGTCTTTTGTCGACCGAAGACTTAGAAAGTCTTATACGACACGTCTGGGAAGATCTTAGACATAAAAAAATGTATGAGTTTATGAAACAACTCACTCCTCTTGATGTGGAAGAGTTCTTTGTTTTAATTTACGAATACTGGAAAGAATTACGTCAATCACAATTTATGCAAGATCTTATTTTGTATGGCGTAGAAGTTTTTTATGACTTTTATAAAGACCAAAGTTTATTTGAAGTATTAAGTGAGATTGGTTTAACTGAAACCGATTTACAAATAGAAGCTTTACGTTTCTATCCGAAAGTTATGAATGCCTTTAATGAACACGGTATTTTAGAACCGTTACTTCAAGCGATTTTAGCTCCTTTTTATCAAAGCTCAAAAACACTCGATATTATTGAAAAACATTTTAACGAGTAAAAAAAGACAAAAAGAAACCATGCATGAGCATGGTTTTTAAAATGGTGGCTATGACGAGACTTGAACTTGTGACCCCCGCATTATGAGTGCGGTGCTCTAACCAACTGAGCTACATAGCCGTAAACTGTGTGCGCATTATCTATAGTTCTGTATAGCAGGTCAAGAGTTCAAAACTATTAAATCCTACCAAATGAACAAATAAGATTCAGATCACCTTTATTTGTTCATTTTTTAGCAAATTTATGTTTTAAATATTTGATCAGCCACAGAAATATATTAAAGATCTAATACCAGTTTTTTACCTTTTGCTCTTGATACACAAATCATCATGCTCTTCTGTGAAGCTTTTTCTGCATCACTGAGATATTGATCAAAATGCTCTGCTTCACCTTCTAAAATAGCAGTTTCACACGTACCGCAAACCCCTTCTCGGCATAAACATTCCACATCAATATTTAAGGTTTCGATGGCTTGTAAAATTGTCTGATTACTTTGTACTTCAATTTCCTGATTAGACTTCGCAAGTACGACCGTAAACGCTTCACCATCTTCTGGAACTGTTGAAGCAAATTGTTCCCAATGGATGTATTCGTCACGGTAACGATGCTTATTACAACAATCAATCACAGCATCAATCATGGGTTTCGGCCCACAGACATACACGTGTGTGCCTTTAGGTTGTGATGAAATCAGTTCATCCAGATTTAATGTGCAACCCTCTGAATCAACATAACTAAATACATGTTCTGCATGTTTCTGCTTAAGCTCATCAAGTAAAGCTGCGTGCTCAGGAGAACGATAAGCATAATGTAGCTCATACTCAGCACCACGCGCTGCAAGCTCATCCATTTGAGGCAAGAATGGTGTAATGCCAATTCCACCTGCAATTAAAATATGTTTATTGCCTGTTTCAGCTAATGGAAATAAATTTTTTGGTTCTGAAATCTGAATTTCACAGCCTTCATTGCACTGATCATGCATAAACACTGAACCCCCCTTACCCTCCACATCCTTACGAACACAGACTTGGTAAGTTGATAGGTCTTGCGTACAACTCATCAGCGAGTAGGCATTAGAAAGCTGCTCATTCATTTTGACAATAATATGGCTTCCCCCACTAAATCGAGGAAAGTTCTGTCCATCTTGACGCTTGAACGTAAACCGTTTGATTAAAGGGGTTAGCTGTTCCACATGAGTAACAACTGCCGGGAACATTTCATAATGACTAGCCATATTAGAATCCTTCTTTTACCGCATATTCTTGTTGTTAGGGCTTATCCTTAAAGCCCTAAACACATGTATTTAATGGTCATGAATTCTTCAAGACCATACTTTGAGCCTTCACGCCCAACACCTGATTGTTTCACACCGCCAAATGGTACAACTTCATTTGAAATTGCTGTGGCATTCATTCCAACCATTCCATATTCAAGTTGTTCTGACACTCGCCATAACCGCGAAATATTTTCGCTATACACATAAGCAGCCAAACCAAAGATGGTGTCATTTGCTTGAGCAACGACATCTGCTTCATCTGTAAAACGAATGAGCGGCGCAACTGGACCAAAAATTTCTTCTTGGACAATTTCCATTGTACGGTCAACGTTAGTTAAAACTGATGGCTCATAAAAGGTTTGCCCTAAAGCATGCTGTTTGCCGCCACAAGCAACTTTAGCACCTTTACTCACCGCATCATCAATCAACTGCTGTGCTTTTAAAACTGCTTTTTCATTAATTAATGGGCCAATTTGCACACCATCTTCAAGTCCATTACCCACTTTAAAGTTTTGTACTTCTTGTACAAACTTCTCAGCAAAAGCTTGATAAATATTGTCATGTACATAAATGCGGTTTGCACAAACGCAAGTCTGGCCTGCATTACGAAACTTGGCAAAAATCGCACCTTGTACAGCTTTATCCAAATCGGCGTCGTCAAATACAATCAGAGGAGCATTCCCACCTAACTCAAGCGCCAATTTTTTAATGGTGCTTGAACACTGCTGCATCAGTAGGCGTCCCACTGGAGTTGAGCCAGTAAAAGTCAATTTCTTCACTTTTTCATGCGAAGTAAATACCGAGCCGATTTCTTGTGATTTACCTGTGACGACGTTAATTACACCAGCTGGAATACCTGCTTTTTCTGCAAGCTTCGCAATCGCTAAAGCACAATAAGGCGTTTCATTTGCTGGCTTAATCACTATCGTACTTCCAGCTGCTAAAGCTGGTGCTGCTTTACGGGTAATCATGGCGATTGGGAAATTCCACGGCGTAATAGCAGCTACTACTCCAACAGGTTCTTTACTAATAATAAAGCGTTGTTGGTTATTTACGGTTGGAATGACATCACCATAAATACGTTTGCCTTCTTCGGCAAACCATTGAATAAATGATGCCGCATAACGCACCTCACCTTTCGCTTCTGCTAAAGGTTTTCCTTGTTCAATGGTCATAATCAAAGCAAGTTCGTCGGTATGATCGAGAACCAGTTTGTACCAAGCCAATAAAATATCTGCACGGTTTTGAGCAGTTAAAGCTTTCCAACTTTGTAAAGCAGTATAAGCAGCCTCGACTGCTTGCGTAGCCTCGGCCGCTCCCATATTTGGAATTGTGCCAATTTCTTCGCCTGTCGCAGGGTTAATTACCGGAACCATCGCATTCGACTGTGCAGCTTGCCATTGCCCGTTAATATAGGCTTGTTGCTGAAATAATTCAGTGCTTTGTAAACTCGACATATCATCTTCCTAACTGAAGAATCAGGTGTAAGTCATCTTTACACCTGAATAAATCCATTTGTTTTACTTGTGATGCTGCGCCACTAAATGTTGGAAGTAAGCAATACCATGTTCACTAATTCCTGAGCGTTGCTTGTCAGTCATAATACGGCCTTGACCACGATAACCACGTGATTTCAAACCACGTTGTACGCTTTCGACCAAGTTCAAATCTTCAGGACGGAATACATTGCGATACCACTCAATCAAATCTTTCTGATCTTGAGTAAGTTCTTCGTTCGTGAAGTAAATATCGTAATGCTGCAAAGTTGTTTCTGCATCAACTGGGAACTCATAGATCACAGTCATGAAGTTGCTACCTGGTGGCACGTTAAACATGGTACAAGGCCAAGTCCAGAAACCATGAAACTCAGGATCTGTTATTGATGGATCAAGCTTAAATGACTTCTCAGATGAACGCGCAAAACCATACTGTAAAGTCCAGTTTTGATGTGTTGTGTGCCAATATTTATCAACTTGAACAGAATCAGCAAAACCGGGATGTGCAGGCCCACAGTGGTAACATTCTAAATAGTTATCAACAATCACTTTCCAGTTTGCCGGCGTTTCTGTCACAAAACGTGCCGCCAGTTTCAAATCTTTAATTACGCTACATGCTTGATTTAAACGCTCAGCAAATTCCGGAAGTTGGTCTTCTACACAAGTCGCATTTTCATCCATGTTAATGAAAACAAAACCTGCATATTCTTCAACTTTTAAAGGTACCATGCTTGAGTTTTCTTTGTCGAAAGATTCAACATGGTCACAGTTACGTGCCAAAGCTAAGCTACCGTCTAGCTTGAAAGTCCAAGCATGGTATGGGCAAGTAATTACATTTTTTGCTTTACCACTACCACTTAAAAGCTCATGGCCACGGTGTGGACACACATTATAAAACGCACGTAAAACACTATCTTTACCGCGAATGATGACAATATTTTCACCAATTACTTTACGGGTAATATAGTCGTTCGGCTGCGCCAACTCACTGCCATGTGCAACACAAATCCAACTTTTAGCAAAGATTGCTTCTTTCTCATGCTCAAAAACTTGCGATGAAGTATAGAAAACTTTAGGAAAAGTCCATGCAACATCTGGGTTTGCACAAAAATCTTCAGGTAATTTTTCAACTGCATTCATGTTATTACTCCATTAAATTCTTTTCGTCCAAATGACTCGATATTAAATTGATGTCTTTTCGACACTGCCAAACATACGACGTATCGCACTTAGCATGTTTTGATATAACTGTTGAACTTCAGGACAATCACGCATGAGACGTAAACTGCCATGTAATAAACCTTTGCCTAAATAGAACTCGCTCGGGATACCTGCTTGTTCCAATTTTTGGGTAAAGAGATAACCGTCATCACTTAAAGGGTCATACTCAGCCACTGCTACAAAACTCATAGGCATATCTGAAAAATCAGTTGCCAATAAAGGCGCTAGACGTAAATCCTGCCAATCTTGTGAGTTCGGTGCATATTCCTTTAAATAAAAATGCATATCTTCCGTTGTTAATAACGGCGCATGGGCATGCTTTTGTGCAGAGGATGTGTTAAATGCAGTACTCAAGCATGGATAAATCAAAGCCAACCCTTGAGCTTGCAAACCACTATGTTGTAGATCCACTGCAAGGGCGGCTGCCAAGTTACCACCTGCGCTATCGCCGGCTAGAACGATATTTTCGCTGTCGATCTGCCAGTCAGAACCATGCTCTTTAAGCCATTGATAGACTACTAAACAATCTTCAAAAGCTGCTGGAAAGCGATGCTCTGGTGCCATGCGGTAATCCACACCAATGACAACTGCATTTAAGTCCTGACACAAATAACTGGTAATAAACTCATGTGAATCAAGCCCACCAACCATCCAACCGCCGCCATGTAAATACAACACACACGGCCAACCAGCTTCAGGTCGATCAGTTTTTGGTGAATAGATGCGAACAGGTACAGGATGCTCTGCATTTGTAACAACTCGATCTTCTACTTCGATCTTGCCATCACGTGGCAAAGTGTAATGTCGACACATCGCGTCATAGGCCGCACGGACTGAGTGAATATCTGCATCTGCTGGTGAGTAAATGCTGCTCCAATACACTAGGCTTTGCATTTCTTCACTTAAGGCATAAGTGGTCTGTTCACATGTAGTCATTACCGTTCCCTCTAGCTGGTTTTTCTGTCCAGTTTGATTGAGCTTGCAAGCTCAAGCTGCATCCTTTTTGCATGTTCATCTTGAGACTGGTTTAAACCAATTTCCGAATCATCATAACCTTGTTGCTCAATTAAATGCGATGGGACTTTGGCATAATCCTGAATCAACCATTTCACTAAGCCATAGGTTTGAATCAGAATAATCACGATGAATGGTAAAGCCGTCACAATAGTTGCTGTTTTCATTGTGTCCAAAGGTGCTTTACTAAAGATCATGGCAATTGGAACTAAAGTCAGCATGACACACCAGAACAGACGAGCATTTGGCGATGGGTCTTGCCCTTCACTTAAACCACGTGTGCATGTTGCTGAAACCGCATAGCCTACTGCATCCATGTGTGCTGCCAAGAACACCACCATAATGCCAAGGAAAATCCACATCATCAGCTTTCCGGCAGGTAACAGGCTAAGCAATTGACCAATTGCAACCTCACCACCTTGTTGGCTTAAAATTTGCGGTACATTTACAGCTCCATGAATAAAGCTATAAACGCTGTAGTTTTCAAATACGCCGAAGATAAACCAAAGACCAACGCTGCCACCAATCACCATGGCAAAGATCACTTCTTTAATGGTACGACCTTTAGAAACACGCGTTACGAACAGTGCTACACCTGGTGCATATGAAATCCACCACAACCAGTAAAATACAGTCCATTCACGGGTAAATTTGCCATCACCCATTGGGTCGGTAAACAAGCTCATATCAACAAAGTTGGTTGCCATTAATCCAAAACTCATTAATGAATTATTCAAAATGAATTGAGTTGGACCAAAACACAGCACATAGATTGCAAACAACACGACGCCCAAACACACTAAATGGCTTAAACGCTGCATACCTTTATCCATACCAACGTAAGAACTCAGTGCAAACACAACGGAAACGCCCAAAATAATGATGACTTTAGTCATAAAGGTATTTGGGATACCTGTGAGCTGAGACAAAATATTGGTAAATGTCACAGCGGTAAGTACTAACGAAATCGTCAATGCACCAAACATGCAAAGCAAAAACATTAAGTCGACTAAACGTCCAACCACGCCAGTTGATTTAAAACCTGTTACAGCCTCGATCACGGAAGCCAGACTTAATCCTTTGTTTTTTCTCACATGGTAGCTATAGCACAAAGAAATTGATGCCAAAGCATAAATTGCCCAAGCACTTAAGCCTGAATGAAAAAACGAGTAAGCCACGCTATATTTCAATGCTTCTGCTGACTCAGGCGGTAAGCTCAAACCTGGAGTTTGATAATAATAGGCCCAGTCCAAAAACCCCCAGTACAGCGTAGAAGACCCAATCCCTGACAAGATGAACATAAAAATCCATGACATTGTGCTGTATTGAGGCTTTCCCTCACCAAGCTTAATTTTGCCGTATTTACTAAAGGCTAGACCAAAAGTAAAAATGATAGCTAAAAAAGCAAAAAGTAATACTGGAGTTGTAAATACCGATGTCGTCCACTGCATCCATGTTGCAGCAATCTTGATCGACTCTTGCGAATAAATCGCCAAACCAGCAACTGAAGTAAATACAAACAGTAAGCTAATTACGGCAAGAACTTTATCCGTATAAATTTTTGAGTTTTGATTATCCATATCCATACATCCATTTTTGGATGGCGTTATTCCATAGCGAATACGTCCATTTTAGTTTCGGCTACACATGATGCAATTGCATCTCCTACCTCATAAGTTTTTGCCTCACCACCAATATCAGCTGTTTTTGGTCCATTAATTAATACATTCTCAATGGCCTGCATAATATCCTGACCCGCTTGAATGCAGCGTTCATCATCCTCACCAAAGAATTCGAACATCATGGCACCCGACCAAATCGCAGCAATTGGATTGGCAATTTGTTTACCGTAAATATCTGGTGCTGAACCATGTACAGGTTCAAACAATGATGGGAATTTTCTTTCAGGGTTTAAATTTGCCGACGCGGCTAAACCAATGGTTCCAGTACATGCTGGTCCCAAATCAGAAAGGATGTCGCCAAATAAGTTCGATGCCACAACCACATCAAAACGCTCAGGTTGCAAAACAAAACGAGCCGCTAAAATATCGACGTGCTGTTTATCAGCCTGAATTTGAGGATATTGTTTCGCCATCGCATCAACGCGTTCATCCCAGTACGGCATGCTAACGGCAATACCATTTGATTTGGTCGCTGCGGTAATTTTTTTCGCTTCACGTTGATTTGCAAACTCAAATGCATAACGCAAAATGCGATCTACGCCATGACGTGTAAATACTGCCTCTTGAAGCACAAACTCTCGGTCTGTTCCTTCAAAAGCTTTACCACCAATGGCTGAGTATTCACCTTCACTGTTTTCACGAACTACGTAAAAATCGATGTCGCCCGGTTTTTTACCTACTAATGGACATTTCACACCTGGCATTAAGCGCACTGGGCGTAAATTCACATATTGGTCAAAACCACGACGGAACTGGAGCAGTGAACCCCAAAGTGAAATATGATCAGGCACTTTATCTGGCCAGCCTACAGCGCCAAAATAAATTGCATCATAGCCTTGCAACGTTTCAAACCAGTCATCTGGCATCATTTTGCCATGCTCAAGGTAGTAATCGCAGCTTGCCCAATCAAATGCATCTAACTGAAGCTCGATACCGTACTTCTCTGCTGCTGCCTTTACAACCTTAATGCCTTCTGGTAGAACTTCTAAACCAATGCCATCGCCTGCAATCGTGGCAACTTTATATTTTTTTGCCATAAGCTTCCTTCACACCTTCGACTAATATCCTTGTATGGCTTAAACATGATGTTTTAAGCGAAAATGATCAATAACGGAACTATCACTCCAATGGACACGGATCGTGAATAATCTACCTAACCTATCGGATTTAAAGGTTTTTTGCACAGTCGCCAAACTAAAAAGTTTTGTCGAATCTGCTGAGGAACTTGGGACGTCGCCAGCTTTTATTAGCAAGCGAATTAATATTTTAGAAAACACCTTAAGTTGCAAACTTTTTCATCGCAGCACACGTCACGTTAGTCTGACCGAGGATGGCAAACTCATTCTTGAGAGAGTTTCGAATATTCTTGAAGAATTTGATGAAGTCTGTGAACTGGTCAATAATCCGCTGAGTACACCTACGGGTCGTATGGATATTATTAGTAGCTTTGGTTTTGGCAGAAAGCATATCGCACCAATTTTGTCTAAATTAATGATGCTTTATCCAAAGCTCCAGATTCATTTTGACACCATCGACAATACCAAAGACCTGATTCAACACAGTATTGATTTGGACATTAGAATTGGTAATGAAATTGCACCAAACATGATTGCAAAGAAGTTAGCTTCTAACTTTCGAATTTTATGTGCAGCACCGAGTTATTTACTTAAACACGGCGTACCAGACAGCATTGAAGACTTGCAATCACATGATTGCTTAACAATTAGCGAACGCGATCAATCCTCAGTACTCTGGAAATTTAGACATGCTTCTGAAGATGTCTCAGTACACATTAAACCCCGCTTTGTTTCAAATAACGGCGAGATTATTCATCAGCTTGCCATAGAAGGTCACGGTATTATTTTCCGGTCAATTTGGGATGTTGCAGATGAATTGATTACCGGCCAACTTCAGCATATTTTGCCTGAGTACTGGCAAGATGCAGACATCTGGGCCGTTTATCCATCACGACTCAAAAGCTCTTCCAAACTGCAAACCTGTATTTTGTTCATTCAAAATGAATTACTTAATCGTTTACAGCACGTTCAAAACCTAAACCGAGGACAACTCATTTCTCCGGCAGTTAAACGAGAGCCACCACCTGAAAAAGTCTTTCTATAAAAAATGCCCTAAGAGAAGCGTATTCACTTAGGGCATTAGATTGCTTTTAAATTTTAGAAATAATATCCAATTGAGAGATAAAACAATTTATCCCAATCATTACTGCTACCTTGTGCCAGACCATTCGCTCCACCTCCCACCATTGGGTCATTTTTACTCATAATATATTCACCTTGAATACCAATGGCTTTGTAATTAAAATAAACCCCTGCAATTAAACGTTCAGAGTCTTTATAGCCATCCTCATCTTTAAAAAAGCGGCTATGGGAGATATAAGGTTTAATGTTTTCAATCTGATGGAATGGTTTAGCAAAAGTATAGTTAATTTCATTGACCAAATATTTACCTTTATTGGCGACTTGATATGGATAATCAAATGCTCCAATAGTTGAACTATGAGGAAATAAATTATCGCCATTTGTCACATCTTGCTTACCAGCTAAAAACATCCATTGCCATGCTTGATATTGCGTTTGAGCAAAAACGTTCCATGATTTACGATGACCATCTTCATCTGTTCTTTTATTTTCTAAATCAGAATACCAAACTGACCCACCTAACTCGGTCGAAAAATTTTGAGCCTTATCAAGCTCAAATTTTCTAGACGCTCGAGCAATCCACATATTCTTTTCTTCAATATTAGTACCTGTGGTTAAATCATCAGCTTCAACAAAATTACCACTGTATCTGCTTGAGTCCTTTGAGGTTCCCTTATAGTTCCCTCCATCAGTAGGATAGAATCCTAAGGTTAAATTATATTTATCATCTGCAAATTTATATTTGATGCCTAAATTATCTATATCTTCTAAACCGACTGTATTTAAAAGCGTCTCGTAATAACTAGATCCCCAAAATTCGCCAAAGCCAAAATCAATGGGCTGCAAACCTGCCGTGATTCTTTGCTGGTCAGATAACTTATAACCTACCCATGCTTTTTTTAGGAAAATCGCATCACACAAACGATCATATTGATAACAACGTGCGTCGACACCTGCAATCCAATCTGGATTTTCATAACCTAATACTAATTTAATGTCAGTTAAACGCCAGTCATCATTTTGAGAACCCTCATTTGCATCAACTACATAATCCTTATGCAAATAACGGGAGCGCACGGCGCCAGAAACTTTAAATTGCCCCGAATCTAAAGTTGGATCCCCCCAGCTCAAATCAGCCGCAGAAACTTCTACTCCCGCAGTTAAACTTAAAATTCCTAAAAATAATAATGACCTTTTCATGTCTTCAACATCCTTGTTAAGTGTTATAAGAACATGAAGAAATTGGGCTAGACAAACAATGCCATAACTATGAAGTCGGTCTTTACAAACTGTGTTTAATCAAAAAATGAGTATAAAAAAAGACCACGCAGGAGCGTGGTCTATAAAATGGTGGCTATGACGAGACTTGAACTTGTGACCCCCGCATTATGAGTGCGGTGCTCTAACCAACTGAGCTACATAGCCGAAAACTGTGCGCGCATTATCTTAGTTTCTTTAATGCACGTCAAGAAAATTTTTTAAATAAATTAGGTGAAGTGAGCCTATAAGCCGGGTTCTGTCGAGGATGGTCATTCCTCTAGGCGTACAATCACTCATACGCTCAAGCGACCTACCCGAATCCAGTACGGGCCGTACCTCAGGATTCCTATTTGGTCTTGCTTCTGGTGGGGTTTACCATGCCGTGAACTGTTACCAGACACGCGGTGCGCTCTTACCGCACCCTTTCACCCTTACCTCACGAATGAGGCGGTCTACTCTCTGCTGCACTTTCCGTCGGCTTTCACCGCCCAGGCGTTACCTGGCACCCTGCCCTATGAAGCCCGGACTTTCCTCCCCTGCTTCAGTCACGAAGACCTCCACAGCAGCGACCATCCAGCTCACCTCAGGGGCGCATATTAACAAATTTATTTACTAATTGCTCGTGCTTTTTTGAGCAATTAATTTTTTATATTTGTCCAAGAGCTGCTCTTCCGTTTCTTCATGCTGTGGATCTTTAGGAATACAATCTACAGGACAAAATAACTGACATTGCGGTTGGTCATGATGACCAACGCACTCAGTGCATAAATCTGGATGAATTTCATAAATCACTTCACCCATGAAAATTGCTTCATTGGGGCAAACTGGTTCACAAACATCACAGTTTATGCATTCATCGGTGATATATAACGACACGTTACCAACCTTGTTGATGTTTACGTTCAAAAGCCTCAACCACAGCTTGCGGAACAAACTTGGTTACATCCCCTTTTAAACGAGCAATTTCCCGAATCAATGTCGAAGAAATAAATGAATACTGCTCAGATGGTGTTAAAAACACCGCTTCAAAATGTGGGTCAAGTTGACGGTTCATATTGGCAAGTTGAAATTCATATTCAAAATCAGAAACCGCTCTTAAACCACGAAGTACTGCTGTTGCCTTTTGCTCTCTGAAAAAATTAACCAGTAAACCATCAAAGCCGACAAATTCAACATTTGATAGATGGCTTAGTGATTTTTGAGCCAGTTCAACTCTTTCTTCTAAACTGAATAAAGGGTTTTTATGATGTCCAATTGCAATTGCTACAACAACCTCATCAAACATTCTTGATGCTCTAGTAACTAAATCAACGTGTCCATTCGTGATGGGGTCAAATGTTCCAGGATAAATTACACGCGTTTTAGACATCCGCTAGTACTCTAATTGTATTGTGAACCTATTTTAGCAAAAGTTATACATGAGGCGAAATATTCATGTGCAGGAAAAACTTCACCTTAGCATCAGTTTACGGCACAATAGACATAATTGTGGAAGTTTGAATTATGGCGAAAGCAACAGTAGTGAAAAAAAACAATGGCGGAACAATCGCACAAAATAAACGTGCCCGTCATGATTATTTTATCGAAGAAAAATTTGAAGCAGGCATGTCACTTCAAGGTTGGGAAGTAAAATCCTTACGCGCTGGGCGTATGACTTTGACGGAAAGTTATGTGATTTTCAAAAATGGCGAAGCATTTTTACTTGGCTCACAAATTCAGCCTTTATTATCGGCTTCGACCCATGTTGTACCTGAAGCAACACGTACCCGTAAGTTATTGCTCTCCCGACGTCAGCTTGAACACCTGATGGGTGCAGTTAACCAGAAAGGTTACTCATGCGTTCCTTTAGCATGTTACTGGAAAGGTCATTTAGTCAAACTAGAAATTGCGCTTGTGAAGGGTAAACAGCTTCATGACAAACGTGCAACTGAAAAAGACCGGGACTGGCAACGCGATAAAGCTCGTATATTTCATAAGTAATAAAATAAAAGCCTCTTTTCAGAGGCTTTTTTACGTCGTGAATTTCATTAGTTTAATCTATATAAAAGTCCAGCAATATATTCGCCAAACCATTTAGCTGTATCCAAGTCACCTTGTGGAGGAGTAACTTCAACAGGCGCATTATCCGATTGTGTCATTAAACCTAAACAACTCGATAATCGGTTTAAATCTTTTTCACTATGCCCTGTCGTCATTAACGGTAAACCAGACCAAAGCATGCCATGTTGCATGGCAAAAATATTTAATTGTTGTAATACTGCTAATTTATCGCCACTCAGTCCACCTGAATTTGCAAAGCCAGCCGCAAGCTTGCCTTGCCACATACGTTCTTTCCAACGTTTAGAAGTACTATCCATAAACTTTTTAAAGTCAGCAGTCATACTTCCCATATAGGTAGGCGATCCGAAAATAATGCCTTGTGATGCATCAAGCGCATCCCAATCAATATGCTCAATATTCATTAAGTGTACTTTCACCCCCATCACCTCTGCACCAGCAGCAATAGCAGAGGCCACCTTGGCCGTATGACCATAGGGACTGTGGTAGACAATAGAGAGATGTTTTTCAGGCAAAGACATAAGATTAAAATTTTGAGCGATTTTTTCTATTTTATCATTTTATTAGTGCTTGCTAAACCTACATCTATAAATATGAAATATAAGGTTTGCCCTACTACTTACTATAGAAATATTTTCAAATTAAATAAAAACTCTCTTACTTTATTTAATTACTACAAAATAAGAGAGTGAATTACATCGATTTTATAACTTATATAAAAACGAAGGTGGCCATACGTCCAGTCTTAGCATCGCGACGATAAGAAAAATATTCATCATTTTGTTTATAAGAACACTGGTCTCCGCCTAAAATCTGTTTCACGCCTAGATTTTGTAAAATAAAACGTGCAATTGCATATAAATCTGCATGAAATTTATTTGGAGCTGCTCCCTCCACAAAAGCTGTTTCCAACTCAGGATACTTGTCACAAAAAGCAGCCTTTACTTCAGCCCCGATTTCAAAACAAGGTTGGCTAATCGCAGCTCCTAGCCATGCCCAAGTTGGAGGGGTCTGCATAGCGGCAACCGTATTTTCAACAATCCCACCCGCTAAACCACGCCAACCCGCATGCAAGTTTGCGACCTCGGTACCTTCGGCATTACCTAACACGACAGGTAAGCAATCAGCGGTCATCATCATTAAAGCATGACCTTTGGTTTGAGTGACCAAACCATCACCAATTAAAGCCTTAAAAGGAATTTGTTCATTTACAGTATGGCAAATCGTACTATGTGTTTGAGTCATCCATGTCATTTTTTTAACACCGAACTTAGCAAACTCATCTAGCAATATCATGCGATGTTGCTGAACACGTTGTGTCTCATCATTAACATGTAAAGCCAGATTAAAGCCAGACAGCTCATGTTGATCTGTTGCTAATGCTAAAGGGTGTTGAACACGTGTCTGTCCTACACATACGCCTTGAGGTAAACCTTGAACAAATTCCATATACGCGTCCTTAATATGCAGCGTTTTCTGAACGTAACACATCCACTAAATGCGTAAAATCTTCAGGCCACGGCGCTTCAAATAGCATTTCTTCACCAGTACGAGGGTGTTTTAAGCCCAATTTAGCTGCATGCAATGCTTGGCGCTTAAAACCACGCAAAGTATCAATGAGTAATTCAGACGCTCCTGCTGGTACACGTACACGGTTCATATAGATCTGATCACCGATCAGTCCATAGCCGATATAACTAAAATGGATACGAATCTGATGAGTTCGACCTGTTTCAAGACGAGCTTGTACACGAGTAAAATCTTTAAAGCGTTCTTTTACATTGTAATGGGTCACCGCATCTCGTCCGCCCGGTAAAATCGCCATTTTCACACGGTCAACAGGATGACGTTTAATAGGTTCATCAATAGTACCGCCAGCAATAATATTTCCATAAACAACTAGGTCATATACACGGTAAACCGATTTGTTTGCCAACTGTTTACTTAAAGAAAATTGTGCTTCAAGGCTCTTGGCAACAACTAACAAACCGCTTGTATCTTTATCAATACGATGTACTAAACCAGCGCGAGAAAGTTCCGACAATTTTGGGAAGTGATAAAGCAAGGCATTCACTAAAGTTCCAGAACTATTACCAGCCCCTGGATGCACGACCATGCCAACTGGTTTATTAATGACTAAAATGTCGTCATCTTCATAAACAATATTAAGTGGAATATTTTCAGGTTGACTTGTGGTCTGTGCTTCGAGCTCAACTTCGAGTGTAAGTAGCTCTGTGCCTTCACAACGGTGCTTAGGCTTGACAATGTTACCATTCACCAACAGATGGCCATCCTTCAACCATTGTTTAAGCTTTTCACGTGAAAACTCATTCCACACCAAGGCTGCTACCTGATCGATACGTTGTCCCAGATAGGTTTCATCTAACTGAACTTGCAACGATAAACGTGTTGCAGTTGCATCAGAAGTATGGTTATCTGCATCCTCAGAATCTTCAAGTAAATTGAAGTCGGTTTCAGATAAGTTTGTGTTTGAAGATTGTGCTGAAGTCATTTGATCATTGAGATAAAAGTGGTTTAATAGCGCAATTGTAGCTCATTGCCCAACATAACAGAGGAGTTTTTATGTCGCTACCACGTTATAAAATTACGATGCTTGCCTTATCTTTAGGTGTAGCGTCTGCATTTGTGGGCTGTAGCAGCAATCCAAGTAAAAAAGAAGTGGTCGATAGTGGCCCACAATCTAGTGAACAAGCTTACTTCGAAAAGGCCCAAAAGTCGCTTGACCGTGGTCAATATCTTGATGCGACCAAGTCTTTAGAAGCAATCGATACTTATTATCCGACTGGACAATACGCACAACAAGCACAACTTGAACTTCTATATTCGAAATTTAAACAAAAAGATTATGAAGGCGCGATTGCCTTAGCAGAACGTTTTATTCGTTTAAATCCTCAACACCCAAATGTAGATTATGCTTACTATGTTCGTGCTGTATCGAATATGGAGCAAAACTACGACAGTTTGATGCGCTATACATCTTTGCAACAATCTCATCGTGATGTGAGTTATTTAAAAGTTGCTTATCAGAACTTTGTTGATTTAATTCGTCGTTTCCCAAGTAGTCAATATTCTGTTGATGCTGCTCAGCGTATGAAGTTCATTGGGCAAGAACTTGCTGAAAATGAAATGACTGCTGCGCGTTTTAACGTTAAACGTAAAGCTTGGATCGCAGCTGCCGAACGTTCACAATGGGTAATTGAACACTACCCACAAACTCCTCAAGTTCCAGAAGCATTAGCGACTTTGGCATATAGCTATAACCAATTAGGTGATAAAGCGACTTCACAACAATATATTGAAGTTTTAAAGCTTAATTACCCTAACTTGGTGAAAAAAGACGGCACAGTTAACATGCGTGCTGCTCGTAAAGAAGGTAACTGGATTAACCGTGCGACTCTGGGTATTTTCGGTCGAGAATCTACGGCTGCAACTCCAGAAAGCACAGCTGAAGCAGAAGCTCCAAAACGTGGTTTCCTCAATCGCGTAAGCTTTGGTTTAATTGGTAATTCAGATAAAGAAGAAGCTGAACAACCAGAAAAAACAACCGTTGAAGCTCCAAAGTCAGAACGTAGTTGGACAAATCGTTTAAGCTTCGGTTTATTAGATAAACCTGAGCCACAACCAGCAGAAAATACAACTGTTGCTCCAGCTGTTAGTTCTACAGATGGATCAACTGATTCTCAATCAGATGATGCAACAGAAGGTACTAGCGACGCTGCTCAATAAGTTACAAACTTTAAAAAGCACCAATAAACAGGCAAGTGATACCACTTGCCTGTTTGTTTTTATAAAATATTAAAATATTTATTGTGTAGATCTTGCTTCATCATGTCAGAATATTCTGACTCATTCTCTCATCAGTTTTAATACGGTTATCTGAATTATGGCAATTCCACAACATACGATTGATCAGATTTTAGATCGCACAGATATTGTCGATCTGATTGGTCAGCGTGTGAAATTGAAAAAGACGGGACGTACATATTCCGGCTGTTGCCCTTTTCATCAAGAAAAATCTCCATCGTTCCATGTCTATCGAGACAAGCAGTATTATCACTGCTTTGGTTGTCAGGCTAACGGGAACGCGATCCGTTTTCTGATGGATATTGATAATCGAAACTTTATCGATGTCATGAAAGAGTTATCGAGTAGTGCTGGAGTCGAATTACCCAAAGATAATACTGAAAATAAAAAGCTGTCTTATACCCGTCAGGTTACCAAGCCACCAGTTGCTAAAGCAAATACGGCGGAGCCTGTAAATCCGACTTCGCAACAGCCAACAGATGAAAGTTACAACACGCTTGAACCTGTATTTTTTGATGACCCGTTTGCTCAGTTTGAGCAGCCTTTTAGCTTTGATGAGCCAGTTCAAGAAGGTAATTTATATGACTTACTCGAAAATGTTGCCCAGTTCTATGAACATCAGTTACCTAATAGTCAAAAGGCAAAAAACTACTTTAAACAACGTGGCTTAACCAATCAGACGATTCAATTTTGGCGCTTAGGCTATGCACCAGAAGATTGGCAACACTTAGAAAAAGCTTTTCCTTATGACATTGATGGTTTAAAGCAACTTGGACTTATCCGTTCAAGTGATAGTGGTCGTGATTTTGACTTATTACGTGACCGGGTCATTTTCCCAATTCGAGACCCTAAAGGCCGTGTCGTTGGTTTTGGTGGTCGTGCCTTAAATGATGAAATTAAACCTAAATACATTA
Organism: Acinetobacter sp. WC-141; assembly: GCF_000313935.1. GTDB lineage: Bacteria > Pseudomonadota > Gammaproteobacteria > Pseudomonadales > Moraxellaceae > Acinetobacter. The sequence goes on from NZ_AMSS01000089.1 coordinate 28,814, forward strand.
ACTCACCAGACTCAGAGGTCTTTCATAAAAATCAGCTGCTTTACGGGCTTTATGAAGGTAGAAAACTTAAGTCTAGCGACTGGTTAATGGTTGAAGGCTACATGGATGTCATTGCGCTTCAGCAATATGGCATTACAGGAGCCGTCGCAACTTTAGGAACTGCAAGTAATACAGAACATCTTAATATTTTATTTAAACAAAATAGCCGTATTACCATTGCTTTTGATGGCGATGCTGCGGGTCAAAAAGCAGCACGCAGAACATTAGAAATTGCTTTACCACTTCTTAATGATGGGCGCGAACTCAAATTTTTTGTTCTACCGAATGACCATGACCCAGACTCTCTTATCCGTCGTGAAGGGCTTGAAAATTTCCAAAAACTATTACAACAGGCCCCTCTTTTGTCTGATTTTGTCTTTGCCCATTTAACAGGACAACACGACATTAGCACCCCAGAAGGCAAAAGCTTGGTCATGGGTGAACTCAGAGAACTGACTGACCTATTACCCAAACAGGGCTCTTTCCGTTATTTACTTAATCAGTCTTTTCGTGAAAAACTTGGACTGGGTAAACGTTTTACCCCGCAAATCAGCCATGATGCCTCGCTCTCATTTAATATTCATACTAAAGATGAAGACTTTGCGATTGCAATTTTAATGCATCATCCTTTTCTTTATATTCATTTTGAAGGGTTACGTGCCTATATTCAGCAAGATGAATTATTGGCAAAAGTTCTAGCTATTTTAAATCGTATTTTTGATGATTTACCGGATGACCAAGAGTTAGCAACTTATTATGTGCTTGGCGCTTGTAGTAGTTATTGTCATGAAATTGCCGATATTATGCAGAGAACGAATATACAGGCATTAACACAGGCGCCTGAAGTCGCTGACAAATTGGCCAAAGAATATGCTTTAGGCTTAAAAGAAAGATATTTACGTCAAAAGCTTAAATCACCAATTTCTCTGATTGAATCAAGAAATCTAAGACAACAACTCAATGAATTAACAAAACAAATTAGCTTAAGACTGTTGTCTTAGTGTTTTGGCTTACGCTCATGATCAAACACATGCTGTAAATGCTGTTGCAACCATTCGAAATAATCAGGATTTTCTGCCTTGGCAGCTTCGCGCAACAAGATAGATGTAGGATGCATAAGCTTTTGTGTCAAACGATGCGCGAATTGCTGCAATACCTGTTCGACATTTTCACCGTGATGCAAAGCCTCTAATGCGTGCGTAAGCTCTTGTTGACTAATTTCTTCACTATGTTGGCGGTAAGCATGAATTGTGCTGCCAGCCTCTTTAACTTTTTGATGAGTAATAAGCTGAGTAGCCAACTGATTAACCATTACCTCTGCTTCAACAGCTGCCTGACGTCGTTGAGCAAGGTTCTCATCAATCACACTTTGTAAATCATCAACACCATACAAATAGACGCCATCAAGTGCTTCAACTTTAGGATCTATATCACGAGGTACAGCCAAATCAACCATTAACATTTGTTGATAGCGACGTTTCTTTAATGCGGCCTTAACATCTGGATAAGCAATAACTTGATATAAACTACCGGTACAGCTCGACACAACATCAGCACGATACAAGTTTTCAGCCAAGGCTGCAAAATCAATAATTTCAACTTCAACCTGATGTGAAATTTCTTGAGCTAATTGGTCAGCACGCTCACGGCTACGATTACAAATAATAATTTTGGCGACGCCCATTTCAGCCAAATGTTTAGCAACCAAGCTATTCATTTCACCTGCAGCAACGACCATCACAGTAAGTTTTTCGGGTTTACTAAAAACTTGTAAAGCTAATTGTGCAACCGCATACCCCATCGAAACAGCATGGCTACCTACCGCAGTTTCAGAACGTACCCGTTTAGCAGCATAAAAAGCATATTCAAAAACACTGTTTAATTCAGGAGAGACCGTTTGAGCTTCTTTAGACAGTGCCAAAGCACTTTTGACTTGCCCTAAAATTTGCGGTTCACCTAGCATAAGAGAGTCGAGACCACTTGCAACTCGCATTAAATGTGTAATTGCCTGCGTGTTCTCGTAACGATAAACATGATGAATTAAGTTCTTTACATCAATATTATTGGCATCGGCTAGCCATTTCAGAAGGCTTTCGGCATTTTCTGCCATGGCATAAATTTCTGTACGGTTACACGTAGAAACGACCACCAAATCTTTTAAGCTTTGGTGATGGTTTTTTTGTTCGGCAAGCAAATTACTTAATCGCTCTGCATTGAAAGCAATTTGTTCGCGGAGTTCGACAGAAGCTGTTTGATGGTTGACACCCAATGCAAAGAAAGACATATCAGATCATCATTTCGCTAAATTTATGCTATTGTGCAACATCGGTGTCATAAAAAGCATTACTTTGGATCAATAAAAATTGCGTCAAATGAATAGCCGTATTAATTTTAACGGTGCTTCGATAAGACAGTATTCTACCACATTCTTATTGTTAGGTAGCATGTCCTCGCATGTCTATGCACGTCCTGTGCAAGAGACCTATGCCGTGCATTCATTTGATCAGGCATTAGAGCAGACGATGGTCGCTGAATTTGCCCTAGCCTATGATGATATTCCTAATGCTTTGCACAATTACACAGTACTCGCAATTAAAAGCAACTCTACTTCAATTAAGCAGCGCGCTTTAGATGTTGCCCTTGAATATAATGATTTTCAAGCCGCTTTAAATATTGCTACACATTGGGTAGCCCAAGAACCCAAAGATGTACCGGCCTTATTCTATTTGTCACATATTGCTTTAAAAACACATGAGTACCAGCTTGCTGCTGAAACATTAGATAAAATTTTAAAAATAGATCCTACTGCTGATTTAGAAGAAATTTTAGCCAGCATTGCCCCAGAAAATGCTCAAGATCGAGATGTATTATTAACAGCTTTACGTTCTAGTGCAGAAAAAGACAACCCTTCTATTTTAGCACTTATTGCCAACTTAGAAGCTCAAAATGGTCAACTACAATCTGCTTTAACTAACATTAACAAGGCCTTACGTCGACGTCCTAAAGTGACGAGCTTTATTTTAATGAAAGCAAACCTACTCATTGCGTTGAGCGATCAAGAAGGTGCACTTAAATGGTATGCAAAGTCCAGCCGTAAATATAAGAAAAATTTAGATATTCGTTTAGCTGAAATCCGCTATCTCATACAAATTAATCAATCTCAGCTCGCCTTAGAAAAACTTGAAAATGTTATCGAGGCTAATCCCAAAGCTGAAGAAGCATTGTTTATTGCAGGCTTAACCAGTATTGATTTAAAACAATATGACAAAGCAGAACAATATCTTGTTGACCTACGAAACTCTGCAAAATATCAAAATGAAGCTTATTATTACTTAGCCATTAATGCAGAACGCAAACAGCACTATGAAACCGCAAAAGCTTACTATCGTTTGGTTGATGGCAGCTTATACGTCGTTTCCAGACGCAATCTGATTGCAATATACGATAAACAAGAAAATTTACATGATGCTTTACGGTTCCTCACTCAAGAGCGCGTAAATTATCCTCAACATGCAAGTTTCTTATATCAAGCTCAAGCTGAAATTTTAAAGAAAATGGGCAATAAAAAAGCTGCATTAAATTTATTAGATGAAGCAATAAAGAATTTACCGGATGATCCGGAACTTATTTACGCAGAAGTTTTATTACTTGATCCCTATACTGACCGCGACAAGCTCGACAAAACATTAAAGCAATTATTACAACTTGAACCCAATAGTCCAACTTACCTAAATGCATACGCTTATACACTAGCCCTGCAAAACCGTAGGTTAAAAGAAGCACGTCAATATGCAGAGCAAGCCTTAGAATACGCGCCAGAACAAGCCTCAATTCTTGATACGCTTGGCTATATTGCATTTTTACAGAATGATTATGAAGCTGCGGCAGAAGCTTTAGGTAAAGCTTATGAACTTAGCCACAATATAAATATTGGTGTTCGGTATGCTAAAGCGTTGTATATGCAAGGATCATTAACTCAATTTAGCGCCGTGTTACAACAACTGAAACAAAAACATGCTAATGATCCACAATTACAACAGCTTGATGCGTTAATTTTACCTACATCTGCAAAAAAGAGTTAAACATATGAGCAAATTTGCCCAACTGTGCACAGCGATCTGTGGGTCAAGTGTATTATTTCTAACCGGTTGTCAGCATTTTACTCAACCAAAACCTGCGGTTACCCAGCAAATTCAAGATGAAAAACACTTTAATTTACAAGGTAAAATCGGGGTTCGCACACCACAGCAAACTGGCAGTGCTTTTTTCACTTGGGTTCAACAACAAGATAATTTTGATATCGAATTAAGCGGCATTCTAGGTGTAGGAAAAACCCAAATTCAGGGTAAACCTGGTGAAGTGAAGTTAAATAGTGCGAAAACTGGATTAATTACTGCTGCCTCTCCAGAAGAGCTATTAGAGCGTGCAACTGGTTGGCAAGCACCAATCACTCATTTAACGAGCTGGATTTTAGCTAAACCCGCAACTTTAAGTGCTCAGATCAGTAAAGATAATGAAAATCGTGTCAACCAACTCATTGAAGACGGCTGGACTGTTAATTTCAGTTATGATGGTGAACAAACTTTGCCAAATAAACTGGTTTTAAAGCAAGCTCTTGCTGAAGATAAAGAAAACCGTATTACAATGGTCATCCAAAACCGCTAAGTCTAATTATATAAATCTATGATTCGAGTTCCTTCCCCAGCTAAGCTCAACCTGTTTTTACATATTACAGGCCGACGTGAAAATGGTTATCATGAGTTACAAACTATCTTCCAAATTATTGATTTATATGACTGGATGACATTTACACCGACTTTGGATGGACAAATCGAAATTGATGGATTGAGCGAGGTTAGACCGGAAGAAAATCTGATTTATCGAGCTGCTCAAATACTAAAACCGCATGCAAAAAAATTCTGCGGTCTACACATCAAAATTGAAAAGAATATTCCAATGGGTGCAGGTCTAGGCGGAGGCTCATCCAATGCTGCCACAACCCTAATTGTGTTAAATCAATTATGGGAATGTGGACTAAATCAAAAACAACTTGCGGACTATGGTGTAAAGCTTGGTGCCGATGTTCCTATTTTTATTTATGGTAAAAATGCATGGGCTGAAGGTGTGGGTGAACATTTATCATTCATAGACTTAGATCAAAAACAGTTCATTATTTTAAAACCTGATTGTTTTATCAGCACTCAATTGCTTTTTTCACAAAAAACATTGACAAGAGACTCTAAGACCACTAAATTTTGCGCCTATCAGTTAGAACCTTCTAATTTTGGAAATAACTTTGAGCCATTGGCCCGACAGTTATACCCTGAAGTAGAAGAAGCGATGCAATATTTAGATCAATTTGGTCGAGCAAAGCTTACAGGTACAGGTGCTTGTGTTTTTATTGAAGTAACGAATGAAATGAATATTGATGAAATTCTTAAGCATTCACCATGTAAATCTTACTTGGTAAATAGTTTAAAAGAATCTCCTCTTAATCATTTTAAGGTTACATGTTAGGGGCGTCGCCAAGTGGTAAGGCACCGGGTTTTGATCTCGGCATCCGTTGGTTCGAATCCAGCCGCCCCTGCCAACCTCACCTGTAATGATGATTATATTAGGGGCGTCGCCAAGTGGTAAGGCACCGGGTTTTGATCTCGGCATCCGTTGGTTCGAATCCAGCCGCCCCTGCCATCATATACATCATCGAATTTAGGGGCGTCGCCAAGTGGTAAGGCACCGGGTTTTGATCTCGGCATCCGTTGGTTCGAATCCAGCCGCCCCTGCCATTCTCTTATTTTAAAGACAGACTTAATTGCTATGCTTTTTGTTGATTAATCTTGACATTGCATTGCAAAAATATTAAAGTTCTGCCGCATTAGGGGCGTCGCCAAGTGGTAAGGCACCGGGTTTTGATCTCGGCATCCGTTGGTTCGAATCCAGCCGCCCCTGCCATCTATTTAATTACATACCAACCGCCAAGGGTGCTTCATGCCCAATCTTGTCGTTTTTAGTGGAAATGCTCATCCACAGTTCGCTCAAAAAGTCGTAAGTCACTTACATATCCCTCTAGGTGCTGCATCAGTCGGTCACTTTTCTGATGGAGAAATTTCAGTAGAAATTACTGAAAATGTTCGTGGCAAAGACGTATTTATCGTTCAGCCTACTTGTGCCCCTACCAATGATAACCTTATGGAAATCTTGGTTATGGCAGATGCTTTGCGTCGTGCAAGTGCTGGTCGTATTACCGCAGTTATCCCTTATTTTGGTTATGCTCGCCAAGACCGTCGTCCACGTTCTGCACGTGTGCCGATTACAGCTAAAGTTGTTGCAGACATGCTTACCACTGTTGGTATTGATCGTGTCGTAATGATTGACTTACATGCTGACCAAATTCAGGGTTTCTTCGATATTCCAGTCGACAACATCTATGGTACTCCTGCTTTGCTTGCTGACTTACGTCAACAACAGCATGATAACCTTATGGTGGTTTCTCCTGACGTTGGTGGCGTAGTACGTGCTCGTGCCGTTGCTAAACAGATGGGTGACATCGATTTAGCAATCATTGATAAACGTCGTCAAAAAGCCAATGAGTCGCAAGTTATGCACTTAATTGGTGACGTGAAAGATCGTGATTGCGTTATCGTAGATGACATGGTGGATACTGCTGGTACATTGTGTAAAGCAGCTGATGCGCTTAAGCAATTCGGTGCACGCCGTGTAGTTGCATACGCAACTCACCCTGTACTTTCAGGTAAGGCTATTGAAAACTTACGTAATTCAGTTATTGATGAATTGGTTGTTACTGACACCATTCCTCTTTCTGAAGAAGCACTAACCTTGGGCAAAATCCGTCAGGTTTCTGTTGCTAGCATGGTTGCTGAAACGATTCGTCGTATTAATAACGAAGAGTCTATCAGTGCGATGTTCGATAGTTTATAATATTGCAGCTTTTCTTAACCCTGGCCTTGGCTGGGGTTTTCTATCACTAAACTGGTCGCAAGTTTAGTCTATTTAACTTTAATGAGGATTTACTCATGTCAAACTTCGTATTAAACGCTCAAGCGCGTGCTGAAGACAAGCAAGGGAAAGGTGCGAGCCGCCGCCTTCGTCGTGAAGCTTTAATTCCAGCTATCATCTATGGTGGTGAAGCTGAGCCTGTAAGTGTTACTTTAGAACTTCGTGAGCTTGTAAAAGCTTTAGAAAACAAAGCATTCTTTGAAGAAGTTGTAGAAATCAAAGTGGGCGACAAAGTTGAAAACGTTAAAATCCAAGCGTTACAACGTCACCCAGCAAAAAACACTCCTATGCACGCTGACTTTAAACGCGCATAAGTGTTAAAAGGCGTAGATTAGTGTCAAATATTTCGCTAATTGTTGGTTTGGGCAATCCTGGTTCAGAATATGCCCAAACCCGTCATAATGCAGGTTTTTGGTTCATTGAACAGCTTGCTAATAAATATGGCATTACATTAAAAAATGATCCGAAATTTCACGGAATCAGTGGACGTGGTAATATAGAAGGACACGATGTCCGCCTACTTCTACCCACTACATTTATGAACCGTTCTGGACAAAGTGTAGTTCCATTTGCAAAATTTTATCAAATTGCTCCCGAAGCAATTTTGATTGCTCATGATGAACTTGATATGAATCCTGGTGTAATTCGTCTAAAAACAGGCGGAGGACATGGTGGTCATAATGGTTTACGTGACATTGTCCCTCATATTGGTCCAAATTTTCATCGTTTACGTATTGGTATCGGACACCCTGGCTCAAAAGAAAGAGTTTCAGGTCATGTACTTGGAAAAGCACCAAGTAGTGAACAAAGTCTGATGGATGCAGCAATTGATCATGCCCTTTCTAAAGTGAAACTACTTGTTCAAGGTCAAGTTCCACAGGCCATGAATCAAATCAATGCATATAAACCCACTTAAATTGTTGAACAATCAAGCTTGCTATCTTGCTTTTTTAGGAGCAAAATGCGCATCAGCCACTTTGCCAACAGCAAAAGCTATAGATTTCATCATAAGATCTTAATCTTAGGTCTACTCAGGAGACGCTAGCCATGCTATCTCGTTTATTAAAATGCAAAATTCACCGTGCAGTTGTAACCCATGCTGAACTTCACTATGAAGGTTCTTGTGCAATTGATGGCGTATTGATGGACTTAGCTGGTATTCGTGAATATGAAGAAATTCATGTTTGGAATGTAACCAATGGCAAACGCTTCACAACCTATGCGATTCGTGGTGAAGATAACTCTGGAATTATTTCGGTAAACGGCGGTGCTGCACATCAAGCAGACGTTGGCGATTTAGTGATTATTGCGACATTTGGTGATTTTACTGAAGCTGAAGCAAATATTCATAAACCACGTTTGGTCTATGCGAACCCAAATAATACAGTTAACCACACAGCGAATTGTATTCCTGTCCAAGTTGCGTAACTTATTCTAAGAATAAAAAAGCCCGCATTGACGGGCTTTTATAATTTTATAAATCTTTAATAGCTCCTTCCCACCAATTCTTTTGCTTTTCACAATTTAATGATTGAAGCCCCTCTCCTCGTAAATCAAACAAGATCGCCTCTCCTTCAGGATTTACCTTAAATTCAGCATATTTTGCTTTCTGATAGCATTGAGCTAGACCTTCTGCAAATAAGAAACTTCTTGAAGCTGGATATAAAGCCTGTAAACGATTTTCAGGATTTTTTAAAATTAAATTTTGCCCAGTAAATGAATTGTTAGTATCTAAAATTGTGCGGACTACTCGATTTTGCGAATCCAAAATAACTTTTGCTGGAACAGAAGAATGATTAAAAATTACCTGATCTAGAGCCTTACTCTCACTTCCTGCAAGAGCTTTAAGTGATTGTAAATTTAATTCATAAGCCAGTGCCATATAGTCACCTTGTAAAATTGAGCGGGGGTCAACTGGTTTAAGCTCAATGAAAATACTTTTACTATGTTGCAAATGCCATTCATTCTTCACTACTAACGCCGCAAAAAATAATATGGTGGCCAATGCAAGAATAAGAGAAAAATACTTCTTCATTCTTTCTCTCCTTCAACAAGATCATTTTTATTTTCGCGGTGAAGTAACCAAGACAGAGCCAATAGAACAACGCCAGAAATAAAAATAGATGCGCTCTTAGCTAGAAAATTTATTTGTAGATTGTAATAAAGCTGCCAGAATACAAAAACAAATACTGCTAAGCTAACTCCATAAACCACATGGTCTTTCTTTTTTAACGCCCACGTTAAAATAATCAACAGGATGAAAATTTCAAAATATCCCAATGCAATAAGTAATATGCCAAAAGTTAAAAAGGCAAAAAATGCTGCTCCTTTAAGTTGTTTATATAAATAAAAAGAACTAAAGCAAAGTAACCAAACACTAGGCAGAAAATATAGAACCCACCTATGTTGATCTATCGAATTTTCTGGAACGAGTCCCATAAAAGTATCGAAAAAAGAAGCTACTAGAATTACTACAAGTACACATAAAAAAACACTACGCTCATATAGAGCTATTGATCCCTTCTTAGGTAAGAGCACCCAACTAAAAACCAAATAATTGAGCAAAGTTAAATTTAAATAAGTTTGATTAGAATGTATTGACCACAATGAATGATCCAGTTGTAGCAAATAGATAAAAGCGATGCCATATGTGGCAAGCATTTGAATTAAAATAAAGAACCAATGTGGTTTAAGAAAATAACTAATACACAGAATAAAAATCTGTGCAATTAAAACCCATAGAATTTGATCTGTTTCTGTACCAAGATGAAATAGGAAAGCAGTCTGTCCACTAATAAATAAACAATAGGCAAATTGTCGAAAGAAATAGCTATGTGATTTCTTTAAAAGAACAGTAGCTAATCCTACAAAAATAATTCCAATGACTAAAGAAATAGCCTCCCAAAATACCAGCGTAAAAGCAGCAAGTGCTAAACCTGCAAGCCAAGCACCAATTGCCAATGGAATGATATAAAAACGGCTTTGACGAAAAATTTTTATTAAAAGATAGCTAATCAACGCAAACCAAATAAAAATAATGCCAGCAATCAATAAAAAAATGAACTCATTAGAATCTTTGAATAAGTTATTAATTCCATCTACCAGCCATATTGTAGCTGTCACCCCGAGAACAGCAGCCATTAAACTGGCACATAGCTGATCATTTTTTTTGAAGAAATAATAAAAAGCAATTAACCCTGTAAAGAAAGCAGAGATGAGATAAGCAATATTTTCATTAGATAAATATTGAATCATTCCAATGATTGAAATAACAGCAAACCATGAGATAAAGACAAATCTTAAAGCACGATACTTCTTTATACATACCCAAAATTCGATAAGGCTTAATAAATTTAGAGCGAATAGATATAAATAAGGAAATTTTTCTGACCAAAAAGTCTGCTTAAAAAATAAAAAGAGCGTAAGTTGACTGGTAAAACAAATTAAAGCAAAAATTCCAATATTCGGGCGATATAACCACGGTAGTAAAAATAATGTCCAAAGTAAGAAAAGCAAATAACTGTCTGCACCAGTTTGATAAACCTGCCCGATTACAGCCAAACTTAGGCCTATCATCAAACCGCAAACACCATGTAAAGTCTGACTAACTCCCTCACTTAAGGTATCTTTTACGCTGATCCATGCTGTCACAACTAATATAAGCGGAGGGATGACTAGCTGAATGCTGTCTGGCAGCATTAACCAGTTAGCAGCAATTAAATAAAGAATACTGACAGCCATAAATACATAACTGAAAATATGGAGATGCTGAATAAATAAAGTATTCCTAAGGGGATAATCATCTCTTATCTGCATGAAACACCTATTTTATTTATAATTTTCTATAAAAAACATAGCATTCCATTTTCATATCAACAAGTAAGCTCTTGTTAAAAAGCCTATTTCTGTTTGCGAAAATACTTATTCTTAAAGAAACTTAGCATTCTATAAAAGCATCTAGCCAATTTTATCAAGCGCGTTATAATAAAACCCATCGCTTCAGGGCGGGGTGTAATTCCCCACCGGTGGTAAAGTTAATTTTTATTGATAAATTAACAAGCCCACGAGCTTAAATTGTGTAATTTGAGCAGATTTGGTGAAACTCCAAAGCCGACGGTATAGTCCGGATGAAAGAAGACGACGAACTGGGATAAATCCGTTTTATTTCAGTAACAGCCTGTTTTTACATCAGTCCTGAAATGTTCAACCGTATTTTTACGAGAGCGTTTCATTATGTCTAGCTTAATTCAACCAGAACTTTTTTTCTCAGCCCTCTCTCCTGCTGAACAACGCATTCAACAAGCATTAGAAGATATCCGTCAAGGCAAACCTGTCTTGGTTATGGATGACTTCGACCGTGAAAATGAAGCAGATCTCATTGTTGCAGCCGAAACTTTAACAGTAGAAACAATGGCACGTATGATTCGTGATGGCTCAGGTATCGTATGTTTATGCCTTACAGAAGAGTTAGCAGATCATCTAGAACTTCCACCAATGGTTTCTCAAAACTCAAGCCAGTTTCATACTGCTTTCACAGTAACAATAGAAGCAGCTCAAGGTGTTACCACAGGTGTTTCTGCTAAAGACCGTGTTACTACCATTCAAACTGCAATTAAAGATGGTGCTGTCCCTAGCGATCTTAACCGTCCTGGCCATGTTTTTCCTTTACGTGCACGTAATGGTGGAGTACTTACTCGCCGAGGACATACCGAGGGAACAATTGATCTAGCAAAACTAGCTGGGCTTAAACCTGCTGGCGTGTTATGCGAATTAACTAACCCAGACGGTACTATGGCTTCAGGTATTCAAGTTTTGGCTTATGCGCAAACTCATCACTTAACTGTGATTACCATTGAAGAACTTGTTCAATACCGCCAACAGCACAGTGTTTAAATAAAAAAGGTTTGGCTTTATATCAAAGCCAAACCTTTAAATTAAAACTTACTTATATTTAAGAAACTTTCTTTTGTGCTGCCACTTCTTCAATATAGTCCAAGAGTTCAGAGAATTGATTAATCATTGCTTTTGGCTGTGCTTGAGCAAGTTCCTCTGCTGTTCCATAACCATAAGTCACAGCTACCGCCTCAATACCATTATGACGTGCACCTAAAACATCATATTGACGGTCACCTACCATTAAGCATTCTTCTGAGCTTAGTTGCTCATGTTCAAGAATATAATGAATGAGTTCAGCTTTATTGGTGCGCTCACCTGTCAATTCACTGCCATAAATATGTACAAAATATTGGCTTAATTCAAAATGATCTAGGATACGTTTTGCATAAATCGTTGGTTTAGCAGTTGCAACGAATAAACGATACCCATCTTCTTTCAATGCATTAAGTGTTTGGGCAACCGATGGATATACTTCATTTTCAAATAAGCCCGTAACTGAAAAACGCTCACGATAAGCAAGTAAAGCTTGTTCAGCTAAAGCATCATCTTGCGTATCTAGAAGTTTTGCTAATGAGGCTTTTAATGGGGGACCAATTGTCCAGTCAATATTTAAATCAGCAGCTAATGGATAGCCCAACTTATCCATTGCATAGCGAATTGAAGTATGGATACCTACTTTTGGGTCTGTTAGGGTTCCATCTAAATCAATCAAAATATGTTTTATAGCCATTCAATCACTAACCCAGTAAAGTATTTAATTCAATTGGTCGAGAGTTTAATCAAACTCTCTTATACTAACGTAAATTTAAATTGAAAAGGAAATAACCGTGCGTCCAACCGTACTTTGTTTCTCGGGTTTAGACCCTTCAGGTGGTGCAGGTTTACAAGCTGATATTGAAGCGATTGGACAAAGTGGTGCTCATGCAGCAATTGCATGTACAGCGCTTACCATTCAAAACTCACAACAAGTATTTGGCTTTGAAGCAACCTCAAAAGAACTATTATTAGCTCAAGCAAATGCCGTAGTAGGTGATTTACCGATTAAATGCGTTAAGTCAGGCATGCTCGGCACTACAGATAACATTGCTGCTCTAGCGGAATTTCTTCGTGCACATCCTGACTATCAATATGTACTCGACCCAGTGTTGGTGGCAAACAGTGGTGGTTCGTTAGGTGATCAAGCAACTCTTGTCAAAGCTTTCGTTGAGCTTATTCCCCTAGCCACTGTTATTACTCCAAATACAGTCGAATTACGTGCTCTAACAGGAATCGAAAACTTAGAACAAGCGACCCAAAAACTTTTCGAAATGGGTGCTAAAGCTGTATTAGTCAAAGGTGGGCATGAAGATACACCAAATCATATTAAAAATAGTTTATATATTAATGGTGAACTTGTGGCGAGTAGTAGTTGCCCCCGCTTAGAGGGTGAGTATCACGGTTCAGGATGTTCTTTAGCTAGTTTTATTGCTGGTCGTTTAGCTTTAGGTGATTCTTTAAAAATTGCAGTTCAGCATGCTGAAACATGGTTATTTGGGGTTTTAAAAAATGCCGAGACTCCGGTACCAAATGGGCAAAAAATACCAAAAAGATTTTAAAAAGAAAAAAAGGCGCTCAAAGCGCCTTTTTTATTAACCTCAATTATTGAGGAATACGTAAAACTTGTCCTGGGAAAATCTCATCAGGATCTTTTAACATTGGTTTATTTGCTTCAAAGATTTTTGGATACTGATTTGCATCCCCATAAACTTCTTTCGCGATTTTTGAAAGGTTGTCGCCAGATTTCACTGTATAAAATTTGCTTTCTGGTTCAGGAGTCGCAACAGTCATCTGGTCATCTACGTGTGCCACATGATCAATATTCCCAACAATAAGAATAATTTTCTCTTTGTCTGCTTGGCTTTTTACCTGTCCTTTAATGATTGCAGTATCATTTGAACCGTTATAGGTTACAGATAAACCTTCTACCCCTAGACCTAAACTCTTAATTAAACCTAATAATTTATTTGCAATTTCTTGTGCAGATGGTTCTGCTGGTGTTGCTGGAGCTGGTTGTGGTTCTGCTGGTGCGGTATTTTTCTTACCAATACCTTTTACAAAATCAAAAAGACCCATCTTTTAGTCCTCATATTATTGTTTATAGTAAAGTCATTAAACTGACCTTTATTGTTATACTTCAAAAAAGTGATACCTCTGCTATCAATTAAGGTTGATCTTGTAAAAATATGTATCTCTTAATTTTTTCTCAAATAAAAAAAGCCACCTTACGGTGGCCTTCTTTTTATTCAGCAATATGCGAATTAACCAAGTTTTTTAGTTACATAGTCAATTGCAGATTGAACAGTAGTGATTTCGTTAGAATCTTCATCAGGGATAGTGATGTCGAAGTCGTTTTCGAAAGACATTACAAGTTCAACTAAATCTAAAGAGTCAGCACCTAAGTCATCCATAAAAGATGCTTCGTTTTTAATTTCTTCAGCTTTAAGACCAAGTTGTTCTGCAACCGCTTGTTTAACGCGTAGTTCGATATCGCTCACAGGAATTCTCCTCATTGCTCGTGGCGTTTGATTTGCCACTAGTTTAATTGAATATAAAAATTTTTAAAAGTTTATACATCAGCCTTAGGCCATGTATAAACCACCATTTACATGTAATACCGTACCGGTAATGTAACCTGCTTTATCACTTGCAAGGAAACTCACCGCATTTGCGATATCTTGTGGCTCACCTAAGCGATTTAAAGCCACTTGATCACTCATTTTTTTGCGAATGTCTTCACTAAGTGCATCTGTCATTTCTGTTGCAATGAAACCTGGTGCCACACTGTTCACAGTGATTTGGCGGCTACCCATCTCTTTTGCAAGACTACGGCTAAACGCTTCAATACCTGCTTTTGCAGCAGAGTAGTTCGCTTGACCTGGGTTTGCAAAGTGTGCAACAACAGAACTAATATTAATAATGCGGCCAAAGCGCGCTTTTGTCATACCTTTAAGCACACGTTTAGATAAACGATATACAGCTTTGAGGTGAATGTTGAGAATATCATCCCAATCATCTTCTGACATGCGTAGCAATAAATTGTCTTTCGTGATACCTGCATTATTAACCAAAACAAGCACAGGGCCATAGTTCTGTTCAATATGAGAAACGACTGCTTCAATCTCCTCGAGATTACGCACATCGAGAGCTAAACCTGCCCCTTGCTCACCAAAGCTTTCACTTAACTTTTGTGCGCCAGATTCAGATGTCGCAGTACCTACAACAAAATAACCGTCTTGAATAAGTTGCTGGGCAATTGCAGCGCCAATGCCCCGACTCGCGCCCGTTACTAATGCAACTTTGCGTTCTTGTGTCATGCAATTTTTCCTTCTGCCACTAAAACAGCATTTAGGGCATCTTCCATTTTACTCTTGCTATCAATAGCAAAAGCTTTTTCTATATTTGGTAAACGCTTCGCGAGATTACTCAATACTGTACCAGGGCCACACTCAACAACGTAGTGAATACCTTGGTCTTGTAAAAACTGCATCGTATCTGTCCATTGTACAGATTGGTACAATTGAGCAGTTAATGCCTGACGCAATTGAGCAACATCGGTAGCTATTCCCGCGTTGACATTTTGTATTACAGGAATGGTAGGCAGCTCAATGGCAGTTTGTTCCAAAGCTTCTGCAAATTTTTCAGCAGCAGGTTTCATCAATGAACAATGCGATGGAACCGACACAGGTAAAGCAATTGCCTTAGCAGACTGCTCTTTTGCCAAAGCCATCACTTGTTGTACAGATGCTGTACTTCCAGCAATCACGACTTGACCTTGTGAATTATAGTTTGCAGCTTCTACTGAACCTTGGCCTTCTGCATTTACGATTTGGCAAAGTTCAACCACTTTTTCATCGGCCAAACCAAGGATTGCAGCCATAGCGCCTTCCCCTTGAGGAACAGCGTTTTGCATGAGTTTGCCACGCAAATTCACGAGTTTCACTGCATCTGCCAAGCTCATAGATCCAGCAGCAACCAAAGCGCTGTATTCACCTAGAGAATGCCCTGCAAGGTATTTAGGTGCCAGACCACCTAAATCAAGCCATACACGCCATAGAGCGATACTGGCAGTTAATAACACAGGTTGGGTATTTTCTGTTTGGTTGAGACCTTCGCCACTTTGCGCAATATGCCATAGATCGAATCCAAGTGCATCTGAAGCTTCAGCAAAGGTTTGACCAACCCCACTAAACTGTTCTGCTAGTTCAGCAAGCATACCGACTTTTTGTGATCCTTGACCCGGAAACACAAACGCAGTTTTTGTGGCTAAAGCTACTTGTTCAAGACGTTTAGCAGACATAAGAAATCCTTTTTTGGGTTTTCACTCATTTCTGGAGCGGAAATTTAACATGTTATTTATATTTTTATAATTGCGAAAAACAACAAAAAAAGGGAGCTTTCGCTCCCATTTTTTCTATACTTAAGCATCACGCTTAATGCATATCATACAATTATTCAGCATCAGCTGCTTTAGCGAATAATTGACGACCACGGTAGAAACCGTCTTTAGTCACGTGGTGACGACGATGAGTTTCACCAGTTGCTTGGTCTACTGTTAATGCATTCTCGGTTAAAGCGTCATGTGAACGGCGCATGTCACGGCGAGAGCGACTTTTACGGTTTTGCTGAACGGCCATGATGGCTCCTTACAAAGATCGAAAAAATGGATCAGAACAAATTCAGTTGTCTTATCTCACAATTATATCACAAATTATGAGTTAAGTTTACCCTTCAAACCTGCCAAAACATCAAACGGATTATCCCGTTTTTCTTCAACAACATTTTGAATGGTAGGTTGATGTTTATTTTCACAAGCATCATGCTTGGGAGATAAAGGCACCAACAATAACAGTTCATCTTCTAGTAATGCGAGCAAGTTAATCGAGGCGGGCGTATCATAATCGCCTTTCGTCGAAGACTCACTTTCACCTAAAACGATGAAATCAGCATCCTCATCCAAGCGCTCTATCAGTGACTCATCATCCATTAATGCAATATGAAAGTCCAAGACAAGAGGCATTTCAACAGGTTCCAAACAACGTTGGCACTCCATTGGAACTATCGTGTCCATATGACCATCCATCCACACAATGCGATGATATGCATCCATTGATAGCTTACAGTCTATGTTAATCAATTGATTATCAATTGATCCAACAGCTTCACGAGCGATACGAGCAAAGCGAGACAAGGGCAGTTGACCTGACCATGTAAAGCCTTGTTCAGCCCATTTAAACGGCTCAATCTGTGCCGGAAAGGTATTTGCTGACATAATTAAGGCGGCAATTCTACAAATTCATCGGTACTCTGTCAAAGATTAAGATACAATTTTGCACTTCTTTAGACAGAACTCGGGGTAAATTAAGCAATGCACCTGTTGCAGCCGCAACCTGAAGTTAACACTTCATTACTCGTTTGCACCCATTCAACTCATCAGAACTCTCTTGTACCTGACATAGTGCAACTCTCACCATGGTCAAGCTCAAAATCGGAGTCTGAGCAAGTCGATTGGCTTATTTTACACTTTAATCACTGGTTTTCCCACCATAATGTGACATTAGTTCGTGGAGATTTTGAACCAGAATATTTCCCGGCAACAAATCAGGGTCCGGCTAGAATCCAATTCGCCCATGGTTTTTTGAACAGCGCCTTGCATGAAATCAGTCATTGGTCGATTGCGGGTGAAAAACGTCGCCTACTGCCTGATCTTGGATATTGGTATGCTCCGGATGGCCGTACTCAAGAACAGCAAAATCTATTTGAACAAGTAGAAATTAAGCCGCAGGCTATTGAATGGTTGTTTGCACAGTCTTTTGGTAGAAAATTTAGAGTCTCTCTGGATAACCTGACAGGTGATAGCGGAGATGGCAAAATATTTAAAGATAATGTTTATGCTCAAGTACAACGTTACTTTTCAGGCGAAGCCAAGTTGCCACGCGATGCAGCAGCATTTATTGGTTTGATTTGCCAATGTACACGTTCGGGTACACCGTTACAATTAAATGAATTTAAACGTGAACTCCTTGATTAATTGACAATAAAACCACGTTAACTACTTGCATAGGTTATTTAAAAAGCCTAATAATTATTTTAAAACTGGCGTGATGGAGTATCTAAAATATGATGCATTTACATGTACATCCTGAAAATCCACAGCAACGCCTCATTAGCCAAGCGGTTGAACGCATTCGTGCGGGAGATGTTGTGGTTTACCCTACCGATGCTGCCTACGCAATTGGCTGTCAGATCGGTAATAAAAATGCTATGGAACGTATTGCACAGATTCGCGGTTTAGGGCCGAAGCACCAATATGCAATTATGTGCTGTGATTTATCTGATATTGCAACTTATGCAAAAGTTGATAATGCAACTTATCGTTTATTAAAAGCAAATACCCCAGCCATTACGACTTTTATTTTACCTGCCACCAGTGAAGTTCCGCGTAGGTTAATGCATCCTAAAAAGAAAACCATTGGCTTACGTATTCCAAGTAACCCAATTTGTCAGGCTTTATTAAAAGAACTTGGTGAACCCTTACTCACCAGTACATTAATTTTACCAGGTCAAGAAGACCCTCTAGATGACCCATATGACATAGAAAATCAGTTAGATAAACGAATTGATGTATTCATTGACGGTGGTTTTGGTACTTTAACAAGCACAAGTATTGTCGACTTATCGGGTGAACATCCTGAAATTATCCGTCGTGGCATTGGCGATGTAAGTGCTTTTGAATAAGCACTTACATTTTTACCAATAGTTTTAAAAAAAGTATTATCACTTAAAAAAATACTCTTTATTTATTTTGGATTTTTTTTACACTTTAGTCGTTAAGTAATTTATTAAAAGACACAATTCATTTAGAATGATTTCCACTATCTGCTGTTCTTCTATTTACAGCTCTCTTTGACTTGAATAACAAGTCTCATGCTTTTGAAAATTCGCGTGGCTTATAATCGTAATGAATCAATCACTTCATCAATCCATGGAAGACGCTCCACACATCCGTGTTTTAGATGAGTGGCATGACAAGATTCCTGAAGATCTCTATATACCTCCAGCTGCATTTGAGATTTTGCTCGAACAGTTTGAAGGTCCACTAGATTTTTTAATTTATCTGATTCAAAAAAACGGTTTTGATTTAATTCAAGTCGATATTGCTCCTATAGCAACTCAATATTTAACCTATATGGATAGTATGAAGTCCTTAAATATTGAGCTAACAGCTGATTATATGGTGATGGCAGCTTTATTAGCTGATTTAAAGTCTCGCCTACTTTTACCAAAGCCCACCACTATAAGTATTGAAAAAGATCCTAAACAGGAACTTATTGATCGACTTGAAACCTATTTACGTATTAAGCAAGCGGCTGAGCGTTTAGGTCAAATGCCAATTCTTGAGCGTGATACATTCAGTGCCAATGTAAGCTTAGGTCATATCGCTCCTATTTATGAGGGCTATGATATCTCAGCATTACATGATGCATTGTTCTGTGTATTTAACCGTCCAGAACCTGTGACTCATGTCGTGGCTCAAGAACCTGTATTACTCGAAGAACGCATTGCATATATTGAAGAGAAATTAGAGTCTGGTGACGTGTTAAGTTTTAAAGAATTACTCAATCCTCTGCAAGGTCGCATGGGAATGGTTGTTACATTTATGGCTGTTTTAGAATTAACCCGACAACAAAGAGTTAAAATTATTGCCTCTGGTATTGAAGCTCCTTTAGCAATTCAAGGATCTGCAATATGAGTTTTGAACAAAATAATACGGATTTATCATTAGCTGACATTCATCACGAAGTTTTATTACAACTTGAAGCAATTATTTTTGCCAGTGAAGCACCCGTTTCAATTGCCCGTTTAAAAGAAGCATTTAATAATCAATATAATAAACAACAGCTTCGTCAACTTTTGCAACAGCTCGCGCTATTACAACATGGTAGATCTATTGAATTGATTGAAACAGCGCAAGGGTTTCGCTTTCAGGTAAGATCTAAATATCGTAGTATTATTGCGCAAATTTGGCCAGAGCGACCAACAAAACTGTCGCCTTCTTTACTGGAAACACTGGCCGTTATTGCCTATCATCAACCGGTTACCCGCGCTGATATTGAACAAATTCGTGGTGTGTCTAATAATAGTCAGATTCTTAGAACACTATTTGACTGGAACTGGATTAAAGAAGCTGGTTTTAGAGATTTACCCGGAAGACCTGCGTTGCTAATTACAACGCCTCAGTTTCTGAATGCTTTTGGTCTAGCTTCGCTAGGCCAATTGCCTCCCCTACAGAACGCCAAGGAAGCCTTTATGGCTCTCGATGCAAATGCACCGAAATCATAAAGAGGTGGACTGTTGATCATTATGTCTAAGGTTGTGCTGTCATGAGTGAAAAATTGCAAAAAGTATTAGCGCGAATCGGATTAGGTTCCCGCCGATATATGGAAGAGGTTATTGCCGCAGGACGCGTGAGTGTAAACGGCCGTGTTGCCCAAGTGGGTGAGCGCATCGAACCAGGCGATGAATTACGTATTGATGGCCGTAAAGTTCAGTTTCAGATTGAAGACGAGATTCGTCGCCGTGTATTGATTTACTATAAGCCTGAGGGTGAAATCTGTTCACGTAATGATCCTGAAAAACGCCCAACCGTATTTGATCATTTACCACAAATTGCAAATGACCGCTGGGTTATGGTAGGTCGTCTAGATATTAACAGTACTGGTTTATTACTGTTTACAAATGATGGTGAGCTTGCTAACCGTTTAATGCATCCATCAAATGAAATCGAACGTGAATATGCTGTTCGAGTGATGGGTGAAGTAACTCCTAAAATACGCCAAAACATGATAAATGGCGTAGAGCTTGAAGATGGCCCAGCTAAATTTGAGTCTTTCTCGGAAATTGGTGGTGAAGGTATTAACCGCTGGTACCAAGTAGTGGTGAAAGAAGGTCGTAACCGTGAGGTTCGTCGTATTTTTGAATCACAAGAACTTAAAGTAAGTCGCTTATTGCGTACGCGCTACGGTACAGTTATTTTACCACGCGAATTACGTACTGGCCGCTGGATGGAACTCGATAAAACTGACATCGATAATCTAGCAAAATCTGTTGAGTTAAAACCACGTCAAGGTACTGGTTTATTTGGTATGGCAAAACGTCGTACTGACCGTATGACCGAAAAACCAATGGCAGCTCGTCGTGGCGGTTACTTACGTCAACAACGTCGTGATGATGAAAAAGAAGCGCCTGTTAACACGGGTAACCAACGTAAATCGACTGGTTTTAACCGTGGTTCTAAGAAATTCTAAAATATTTAATAATATGTAAAAAAACCGCTCTTATAAGAGCGGTTTTTTTATAGCCTATTTTAAATTAATCCATTTTTTCTAGCTCAATCCATTCAGCTTCAGGGAAATAAGTTGCTAAATAATCTTTTAAATAATCTGAAGTATCTTGAGAAATTAATGGATCTTTTGACTCATCTTTTAAGTTATATACCAAGGCTTGCAATTTCAGCCCGCGAGACTTGAGGGCTTCAAGACTAAGTAAAGTATGGTTAATACTTCCTAATCGTCCCGATGTCACTAAAATAACGGGGAACTGGTGCTGAGCAATATAATCAATGGTAAGTAAACTTGTAGTTAATGGCACCATTAACCCGCCAGCACCTTCGAGTAAAACAATCTCAAAACGCTCAGCTAATGTTTGAGTTGCATTTTCAATTTTTTGAAAGTCAATTTCTCGGTTATCGAGGCGGGTTGCCAGATGAGGCGAAGCAGGATAACTAAAAATTTCCGGCATGGTGAGCTTATCATGATCTTCTTGAAACCATCCCTGCCCCATAATTTCACGATGCTTTTCAATATCTTCAGAAATATCAACATTACCCGTTTGAATGAGTTTTTGGGTGATCACTTTTTTACCCTGCTCAGTCCATAATTTTGCTAAAACGCCTGTAGCGTAGGTTTTACCAATGTCGGTATCAATCCCGCTAACAAAATAGATCTGACCACTCATTTACTTAATTCTCCGGACAATACAATAGATTGGATGATATGTTAAGGAATATCCCTCAGCATGCTTAAACTGCTCATAATCTTGATAAAACTGCTGTAAAGTCTGCTTGTTCCAACGATGACGTGCTGTTGCAGTCACACCTGTTGCTTTTAAATGCTGCAATACGGCTTTAGGTGAATCGAAATAAAGCTGGGCTTCTGACTCAGACAAATGCAGAATCTCAAAACCAGCCTGAGTTAAGGCACTATGCCAATTTTCAATAGACCAATAACTTAAACCTTGACCTGTTAATTCTTTAATCTCGATTAAATTTTTTGGTCCAAAAGTTGAAAAACATAACCAGCCTCGATCAACTAAAGACTCATTACAGCGCTCAAGCAAACGCGGTAAATCCTGCATCCATTGCAAAGCCGAACCTGAAACAATCATATCGAGCTGATATGGAAACGGTAAAGTTTCAATATCACCAATCAACCATTTCAAATGTTCTTGATGAGTGAAATGCTGCTGCACATCTGCATATAGGTCATTTAATATCAATTCTTCAATTTGAAAAGAAGCAGCAATAAGATGAGTTAAATTGCCAGAACCACAACCAATTTCAAAAACACGTGACATCGTAGTCGGGCAAAACTGCTGGAGTAACCGTGTTAAATTTTGGCAAATTTGTTTTTGAACAATTGCATGTTCTGAATAGCTTTGCCCTGCTTTAGCAAAACGCTGGGCAACCAAGTTTTTATTCAAACTCACAGAAAACTCACCAATTCTTCAAGTTCATGTTGCTGCACCATAGACGTTAAAGAAATACGCAAACGAGAACTATTTTGAGGGACAGTTGGTGGGCGCACAGGCATGGCATAAAAACCGTTTTCCTGCACTTGTTTTGCCTTATCGATAGCAGCCTGACTCTCTCCCACAATAATTGGAATAATATGACTGGTTGATGGGCTCACATAACCCTTTTGTACAACAGCGTGTTGAAGATATCGGCTGATATTTTTTAAGTGCTCACGTTGCGGTTGAGCTTGTAATACTTTTTGGAATATAAAATTTGCCCAAGCCATAACAATCGGCGGTTGTGCAGTACTAAAAATAAGCGGGCGCATTTTATTAATGAGATAGTCTTTAATAATTGGATGGCAAATAATGTAACCACCGACTGCTGCCAATGCTTTACCTAATGTACCAACTAAAAAATCAATATCTTGAATGACATTATATTGTTCAGCACATCCCAGACCTTGCTGACCACGCACACCGATTGAATGTGCTTCATCGACATACAACATAGTTTTAGCAAAACGTTTTTTGAGCTGGACTAAAGCGGCTAAATCCGTTTCATCCCCATCCATACTAAAAATACTTTCAGTCACTACAATGATTCGTTCAATCTTGTCATCATCGTGATATTTTTGCAGAAGTTGTTCTAAGTGCTGTAAATCGTTATGACGATAACGTACATATTGAGCACCAGATAAACGTATACCGTCGATCATGCTCGCATGAACTAGCTTATCAGCCAAAATTAAAGTTTTACTGTCGGCAACAGCTGGCAAAATACCAATATTCATGTGGTAGCCACTATTAAATAATAGTGCCGCCCGACCACCAAATGCTTGGCTTAGGCTATTTTCTAATTGTTCATATTCTTCAAAATTACCTGTTAATAAACGTGACGATGAAGAACTAAAATAGCTACGCTCCACTGGAAAACTTTCTAAAAATTCTTCACGAAGTTTTACATCCGCAGCTAGGCCAAGATAATCGTTTGAAGCCAGATTAAGCATCGTTTTATTTTGAATCGTAATAAAACGGTCCTGCTGCACATTTTGAGTAAATTGTCTCAAGTTACCTTGTTGTTTTAACTCATCCAATTGAGTAGCAAAATGATCAAGCAATGACATTTTAATGCACTCCTTGCATCGTTTTAACAACTTCAACCAGCTCTTCAAGCAAATTGCTTAACTCTTGATGCGTGATTACATAGGGAGGCATCACATACACTAGCTTGCCAAAAGGACGAATCCAGATTCCACGATCGACAAACTGTTTCTGTAAAGTTTTCATATCGACATTAAAGGTGAGTTCAACTACACCTATTGCACCAAGGACTCTCACATCAGCAACATAATCTAGCTGATTGAGCGGTGTTAAATATTGAGTAAGTTGTTGCTCAATTCGCTCAATATTGGCTTGCCAATCTTGCTCAATTAGCAATTGAGTACTTTTTAAAGCAACTGCACAAGCCAATGGATTAGCCATAAAGGTTGGGCCATGCATAAAGACGCCAGCCTCACCTCGACTAATGGTTTCTGCAACTTTCTTTGTGGTTAAGGTAGCAGACAAAGTCATATAGCCGCCTGTTAACCCTTTACCTATGCACATAATGTCTGGCTCAACTTGTGCATGTTCCCACGCAAAAAGCTTACCAGTACGGCCAAAACCAGTGGCAATTTCATCGAAAATTAAAAGCAGGTTATATTGTTCACAAAGCACTTTGGCCTGACGTAAATATTCAGGATGATAAAAGCGCATGCCCCCTGCACCTTGTACAATCGGTTCAATAATCAGTGCAGCTAAATTTTGATGATTTTTCTGAATTGCATTTTCTAACTCTGCAATATCTTCTGGATTCCAATCTTCATGAAATTTGGTCTGAGGTGGTGCAACAAAAATGCGGTTTGGTAAACTTGTACCAAAAATCTGATGCATGCCTGTGACTGGATCACAAACAGACATCGCATTCCATGTATCTCCATGATAACCAGAACGCGTTGTAATAAAATTTGTTTTTTGCGGTTGACCTTGTGCTGTCCAAAATTGCACAGCCATTTTTAATGCAACTTCTACTGCAACAGAACCTGAGTCTGCATAGAAAATTTTATCGAGAGTTGGCGGCGTAATTTTTAAGAGAATTTTACCTAACTCAATGGCAGGGTCATGGGTTAACCCACCAAACATGATATGGGACATGTTTTGTAATTGGTCTGTCACTGCTTGATTGAGTTCAGGGTGGTTATAACCGTGAATCGCACACCACCAAGATGACATACCATCAATTAAAGTCCTACCATCATCTAACTCAATAGTCGCGCCATACGCACGTTTAACTTTAAATGTCGGTAAAGGTTGGGTCATTGAAGTATAAGGATGCCAAATATGTTCCAAATCAAAATTATCGGTCATCCTATTTACCCTTTTACAGCGTTCAAATCTTTCATTGAACACATGTTAAACCAGTTAAGAATGAAAGAAAATTGCGATATCAATCAAAGCTTATTAACTTTGCTGATGAATTGTTAAAAATTGGCAGATTTCTTCAATTGTTCGTTCAACTTGAAGGTAGGGAAAAGCATGAGTAGCGTCATTTAGTAATTTATATCTCATCTTTTCTGTAGCGATATATTCAAAATTTTCTACAATTTTGCAAGGAATGACGCCATCTTGTTCAGCAAATAAATGAAGCTGTGGCCCAGAGTAATTTTTTAAGTTCTCTACCAAGTTTAAATGCTCTAACATTTCTAACCCTTGTAATAACAACTCATAAGGAGGAGGGTTTGCTATATTTTGCATATTTAGCCAATCTTGTTTAGCTTGAGCTGACCCTTGAGTGATTAAATAAAAAAAGCGTTTTAAGGTCGCTTCGGGATTTTGCAAAAAGGATTGCTTAAATAGATCAAATACATCAGCAGGCATTGCAGTTTGCCACGTGCTATTAGCAACAAAACATGGATTCGAAGCGAGCGTAATTAAAGTTTTAGTTAGGCCTGTGCTCTTATAAAAAGAATCAACTAATTGAGTTGCTAACTGCCCGCCTAAAGACCATCCAATTACAGTATCAATATCATTTAATAAATGAAGCTGTTTCTGGACACTATTATTCAAAATGTCAAATATATTAGTAAGTTGTACTTCACAACCCTTCTGTTGCAAATGCAATTTTAATGATTGCAAAGGTTCAATTCCTACACCCCAACCTGTAATCAATAAAATTTTATTTTGTAACTTCATATGCTTGTCCAAAGCCAGTTTTTTACAGTTTATATATAAATATTAATTTAAAATATCTTTTAAAATCAATCTAAAAACTAAATTCCACAGATTAAAATCAAGTGTTTATGAGCATTTAATATTCTGAAATATATTGATAAATAAGACCTGCATTATTAATAGGAAACATACAAAAATTTAATTAACTAAACATTGAAGCCAATCAAAAAACAACATACTCCACACTTCGCCTATAAATCCATTATGCAATGTAATTAATGTTAATACTTATGTTTTTTTATTAAAAAAAATGACTCATCAATTCATTTTAATGTTAGAAGATTAATTATTGATCAAAAAATATTGGGCAGGCTAATATGAACAGTCAAAGTATAATATCTGATGGGAGAGAAAAAGATACATATTTTGTTACACCCAATGATATTATAAATACTTTACCTTTAGATAAAAACTACTGTTTATTTTTGGATATTGATGGAACTCTAGCTCCATTTCAGATTAATCCTGAGCAGAGTTTTATTCCAAACACTACATTAGAAACTATAAAAGAAATAATTAAATTAAATATACCTGTTATTGCTGTTACAGGCCGTAATGTAGTGACAGCTAGTAAGCTACTGTATCCTATTGAAGTTCCTATTGCTGGGTTGCATGGTTTAGATATTTATTTTGGTTCAGATCATTATATTCGACCAGATTTAAGTCAGATTAATTTTAAAAAATTAAAACAAGATATTATAAAATCTTGTGAAAAATATCCTGAATTACTAATTGAGGATAAAGAATATTCTATTGCTTTACATTATCGTGAAAACCCCAACTTAGAAAGTCACGCTATTCATATTATGCAAAAAATCAAAACTGATTATCCCCAATTAAAAACAAATAAAGGCAAGTTTGTTGTTGAATTAATTCCAAACCAAGCCGATAAGGGCAAAGCAATTCAAACCATATTAAATCATCTTAATTTACCTTCAGTATTCCCTATTTTTATAGGAGATGATTTAACAGATGAATCTGGTTTTATTTTTATTAATCAGCAGTCTGGTCTCACTATTAAAGTGGGTTCTGGTGAAACACAAGCCAAATATAGATTAAAAGATATCGATAACGTCGCTAATTTTCTTTTTTTATTTCAAAACAAAATAAAAAGCTTATATGTCAAAAATAGTCAAAATCAGAATGGAGAAAAAATATGTCTAAATTAATCGTATTATCAAATCGAATAAGTATGCCTTCAGGTAAAGCTTCAGCTGGTGGTCTTGCTGTAGCTGTACAAGATGCTTTGAATGATAGCAATGGTATTTGGTTAGGCTGGAATGGCCAGCAGATTACCGATAGCGAAGCACCAGAATTTGAACAGGCTTATTCTCAGGGTATTGACTACATTACCTGCCCTCTCACTCATCAGCAATATGCGCAATATTATTGTGGTTTTGCCAACAAGGTTCTGTGGCCAGCAATGCATGCCCGAGAAGATCTTATTGAATATGATGCCCAAGAATATAGTACCTATCAAAAGGTCAATCGATTATTTGCTGAAAAGTTAAAACAGCTTGCTCAGCCTGAAGATCTCATTTGGGTACACGATTATCACTTTTTTAGTGTTGCCCGTTACTGCCGTGAATTAGGCATGCAAAATAAAATTGGTTTCTTTCTCCATATTCCTTTTGCTAGTCTGAATATCTGGCACAAAATTCCTGTAGCTCGAGAGTTAATTCAAGACTTGAGCCAGTATGACGTGATTGGCTTGCAAACCCAGATTGATCAAAATGCGTGTATGCAAACATGTTTAAGTTTACTCGAAGCTCAGAAAATTCACCGCGACAGTATTAGCTATAAAAAACGTCAAATACTTATTAAATCGTACCCTATTGGCGTTCAACCAGAAATTATTCAAAAACAAGCCCAACAAGATGCCCCAAGCCCTTGCGTGTTTAATTTTGAAGACATACCTCGTCAAAAAACGATTATTGGGGTAGACCGGATTGATTATTCAAAAGGTTTACTTGAGCGTTTTAATGCATTTGCCACCTTCTTAGAAACCAATCCCGAATATCATGGTTTAGTTCGACATTTGCAAGTTGCGACACCGTCACGTACGGATATTGCAGCGTATCAACGTTTATATCAACGTTTTAAAACCAAGTTGGAATTGATTAATGAAGAATTTGCACATGAAGATTGGAGACCGGTAGATTGTTGCTATGACCCAGTTCAGCACAATCATCTCATGCATATTTATCGTCACTCTGATATTTGTTGGATTAGTTCACTACGTGATGGTATGAATCTAGTCGCTAAAGAATATATTGCAGCTCAAAATCCAGAGAATCCTGGTGTACTTATTCTATCTAAATATGCTGGTGCTGCCGAGCAGATGACTCAGGCCCTGATTGTTGACCCGCAAGATAGAGCAGCCATGATTGATACTTTAAAAATGGCTTTAGAAATGTCTAAAGCTGAGCGTATTAATCGTTATCAACAATTGATAGAGGGTTTATCAACATCTGATCTTACCCATTGGCGAAACGATTTCTTAGATGATTTGGAAAAAACACCAACTTTGCTAATGAAATCTCAGCGTTTATTACAAGATAATTATCAATCTATTTATCAGGTTTTATAAATCTAAAAAAAAGAGCATCGAGAAATTAAACTTCTCGATGCTCTTTAGATTATTTCTAACCTTAATAAATTAATTCGTTTTTCCAAGTGTAAAACGATTAAGTAAAGCAATAATAAATAGTAATACCGCTACGCCTGTTAAAACTGTACTTAAACCAGCCCATTCACCAATTAAACCAATTAAAGCTGGCCCGCTTAATGAACCCGTGTAGGCAATCGTTGAAACTAAAGAAAGTGCTGCTGCTTTAGGCATATCGTTTTGTCGACCCACACGAGAAAACATCACGGGCACAATATTAGAACAGCCTAATCCTAAAAGTGCATAGCCTAATACCACCACTTCCCATACGGGTGCAGTCACAATAACAACCATACCAATTGCTGCACCAATCGCACTATAAGTTACGACATTTTTTTCACCCCATTGCTTTAGTAAGAGGTGACCGGTAAAACGTCCAGTCGTCATGCTTAAAGCAAAAAAGGTATAAGCCAGACCCGCAAAGGCTGGATTAAGCTGATACTTACTTGTTAAATAAATACCACCCCAATCCATTGCCGCACCTTCCGATAAAAAGGCAATAAAACACATCATGCCAATAAGTAGAATAATGCCATTAGGTCGATAAAGTTTTTTTGGTGCTTGAGTTGTATCTTGATGTGGTTTTTCATCCTGTTCAAAAGACGTTAAACAAGGAGGAATCGCAATTCCACCGATCACAAGCAAAATCATGACAACAGACAAAGTACTCATTAATGGAGAAAGTCCAATTGCCAATAATGCAGTCACCAGCATGGCACCAGTTAAGCCACCAAGACTACACATTCCATGGAAGCTAGACATGAGAGCTCGCAGGCTATGTTTTTCAACGACTACTGCCTGTAAATTTATAGCTACCCCAAGACAGCCTGCTGCCGACCCAAACACAAATAATGCTACAGCCATCATTACAATGCTGCTCCACATCGTGAGGCTAGGTAATAACACTATTAACAGCATCAATGCCACCCCAATTAATGGCCGACATCCCCAACGCTTGACTAAAGCACCAGTCGTAGGCATCGCTATCATTGAGCCAATACCCATACAAAGCAAAAGCAAACCAAAATCAGCGTGATTGAGGTTTAAGCGTTGCTGTACATAAGGAATAAGTGGTGCCCAAGCAGATATAGCAAAGCCCAAGCTAAAAAAGCTGAGGCGTGTTGCAAGACGCTGAGTGCTTAAGAGAGTAGCTGTATCTAAAACAGCAGGTTTGGTAAATAACATATTTTCGCGAGCTCACCATAAAATCATTGGCGATCCATACCAACCGATTTTCCATAGAAAAACCCTTGCCTCATTTAATTTCTAGGCAAGGGTTTTGTTGGCGAAATTATATCCAATTTCATAAAAAAAACAGGGGGTGTGATACAATTTTTCTGACTTTTTTGTAACTGCCAAAGCCTTATATAGTAAGGCTTTGAATATGTTCAATTTGACAAAATTAACATTTAAGCGATGAGTTGATTTTATTAAAATGAGTCCATAAAAAACCCAGCTTAAGCTGGGTCATTTTATTAAATTTGAGATTGAATATAGTTTTGCAAGCCAATTAACTCAATTAAACGTAATTGCTTTTCTAACCAGTATGTATGGTCTTCTTCAGTATCTGACAATTGTTGGCGTAACATATCACGGCTAATGTAATCGCCCTTCTCTTCACAAAGTTTGATACCTGTCGCTAACTTTTCACGAACATGATATTCAAGCGCCAAATCTGCTTTTAAACAAGTTACAACGTCTGTACCAACATTGATATCTTCACGGTGCATGTTTGGCTTAGCACCTAAAAACAATACACGGCGAATGATCGCATCAGCATGAGAAGCTTCTTCTTGCATCTCATGATCAATACGCTCATAAATTTTATTTAAGCCCCAATCTTCATACATACGAGAATGGATTAGATATTGATCACGGGCAGCCAATTCTCCGCCAATGAGCATATTTAAATAGTCTATGACTTCTGGATTGCCACGCATAATAAATCTCCTATCGTATGAGAACTATTATGGGCAATCTTAAAAATGATTGCAAAGTAAAAAATAGTTAAGTTTATGATTTTTATCAAATTAAAATGAGAAACATACGCATTTGCAGTTCAAGTAATTAAATTTCCCCTGCAAAAAGAAACGCTTGTCCGATTTATAGTCTCAGACAAGCGTTAAAATATGACACAAACCATCAATTTATTATTTTGTAACTAAAATCAATGGTTCTTATTTCGGTGGACCTATTCGCTTAAAGTCTGCCCGTAGCTCGCCATAAGTGATAAGAAATCAGTCTCATTCATCACTGCAATACCAAGTTTTGCTGCTTTTTCTAATTTCGAACCAGCCTTTTCACCTGCAACAACACATTTAGTTTTACTCGATACACTACCACTGACACGTGCGCCTAATGCTTGTAGCATCTGGGTCGCTTGATCACGGGTCATTTGCTCTAATGTGCCTGTTAAAACCCAACTCTCGCCATTTAATGGCTGACGTGTTGGTGCAGTTGGTGCATCCCAATGAATGCCTGCTGCAATTAAGCGATCAAGCACTTCAATGTTATGTGGCGCTAAGAAAAAGTCAGCAATCCATTCTGCGGTAATATCGCCTACATCTGGTGTTTTCTTTAGAGCCTCAACATCAGCAGCTTTAAGTGCTTCTAAAGTTTGGAAAGTATTGGCTAACATTCTGGCAGTAGTTTCGCCTACCCCACGAATTCCTAAAGCATAAATAAAACGTGCAAGTGTTGTCTTTTTACTCGCTTCGATGGCATCAATCAGATTTTGAACTGACTTCTCGCCCATTTTCTCAATGCCAAGTAAAGTTTCTCGGTGCTCATGTAAGTGATAGATATCGGCAACATCTTTGAGTAAATCGAGGTGTAATAAGGACTCTACCCAGCGGTCGCCCAGACCTTCAATATCGAGAGCTTTACGTGATACGAAGTGACGAATGGCTTCAATACGCTGCGCAGCACAGTAAAGACCACCAGAACAACGCGCTAAAGCTTCTCCTTCAGGCATTACAACTGGTGAGGCACAAACAGGACAGCTTTCAGGTAAATGTACAATTTCAGCCTCAGGTGAACGGAATTCCGGCCAGACTTTTTCTACTTTAGGAATAACATCACCCGTACGATACACACTAACAGTGTCTCCCACACGTACATCAAGACGATGGATTTCACCAATGTTGTGTAAAGTTACATTAGAAACCGTCACGCCTCCCACAAATACAGGATTTAAACGCGCTACAGGAGTCAAAGTACCTGTACGCCCCACCTGCCAATCAATCTGATCAACCGTAGTTAATGCCGCTTGTGCAGGGAATTTATAGGCAGTCGCCCAACGTGGCTCACGACTTAAAAAACCGAGTTGCTGTTGCTGTTTTAAGTCATCAACCTTTACAACCATCCCATCAATTTCAACTTGTAAATCGGGACGCTCTTTTTGAATTTGCTCATAGCGCTGCTGTACTTCTTGAATTGAATTACATAGATATTGACGTTCAGCAATTTCAAATCCAAGTTGGGTTAGCCATTGTAGGCTATCATGCATCGTCGATAGGCCATGATTTGGTTCACATTGAGCGATACCATACGCATAAAAAGCTAAAGGTCTGCCAGCAGCAATATTCGGATCAAGCTGTCTTAAACTACC
Source organism: Acinetobacter sp. WC-141 (assembly GCF_000313935.1). Classification (GTDB taxonomy): domain Bacteria; phylum Pseudomonadota; class Gammaproteobacteria; order Pseudomonadales; family Moraxellaceae; genus Acinetobacter. Next base: position 61,147 of record NZ_AMSS01000089.1, read on the forward strand.
CGCTGCTGCATTACGAGGGTTTGCGAAAGTTTTATCCCCTTTTGCTTCCTGATCGGCATTGAGTTTCTCAAAGCCAGATTTTGGCATAAGCACTTCACCACGTACTTCAAGCAGACGTGGAATTTCAAAATGATCTGAATGCAACACTTTAGGCAAGTTGCGAATCGTTTTAACGTTTTGGGTAATGTCTTCTCCGGTTTCTCCGTCACCACGTGTAATACCACGTACTAACACACCGTTTTCATACCAAAGGGAAATCGCAAGACCATCAAGTTTTAGTTCTACTTCATATTGTACTTTTTGATTGGGCAAACGCTCTTCAACACGACGAGCAAATGCAAACAAGTCTTCCTGATTAAAAACATTCCCCAACGAAAGCATAGGAACCACATGGGTTACACTTTGAAATTTAGAGAGTGCTTGTCCACCTACTTTTGTAGTGGGCGAATCTGATTGAACCTGTTCAGGATATTGCTCTTCTAAAGCTTTTAACTGGTGAAATAAATGATCATATTCACTGTCCGAGATTGTCGGCTGATCCATGACATAGTAGGCATGGTTATGCTTTGCAATCAGTTGAATAAGCTGACGCATCTGTTCGATCACGGAAGTTGTTGCCATTATGTTATTCACCATAAAAAAGGGTGGAAATTTCTCCACCCTGAGCTGCGACTAGATATGTTGCAATTATCGCAACGAACGTAAAAAATTAAAACTAGGCAGTCGCCTGTGCCGGACGATAATCAATCACATGATGACGCCAGTGCTCTTTTAACTGTGGTGTAAATTCAAGATTATTCTCATCATAAACTTTGCCATCGATTTCACGAGCAATTAAACCTGCAATACTCGCCATCATGTCAAAACCAGTCACGGCTTTACTGTTTGGAAGCGCAAGGAAAAATGCCAACCCTTGAACTTGTTCAGTAGATAGAGTTTCAAGATCAAACCCAGCTGGTCCATTGTCTGTCATACGTAACACAGAGAACATCAGTACACTCGGCTCATCCGTATTTTCATAACGATGGAAACATGACATTTCGCCATAACGTAAACCGTATTTTAACAATACTTTAAGGGCTTTATCACCAGACAATGCACGACGCGGGTTCGGATAGACATTTAACGCAATAATCTGTTCAGCCATCGCTAATGCACTTTCATCATCATAGCGTTGCTGTTCATGTAAATGTACATCCAGAATATTACTCTCGCCTTCAAATTCAGCAATTTCGGCAGTTTCAATATTTGGGTTTAAACTCAACTCAGGCTCAGTTTTTTCACTTTCAGATTTCAAGTTTTCTTCTGATAAAGCTTCAGCTTCTGATTTAATAGAAACCGTATCAGCTAACTCAACTGAACTATCTGTATTAATGGTAAAGCTTTTTACAGTTTCTTCAGCTTTAATTTCAACCGAAGAATTTTCAACAAATGGTTGTGTTGGTTCGACTGGAATTGCTTTAGCAGGTTCTACAGCCAGAGTTTCTGTTGGTTTTGTTTCACTGACTTGTGACTGTGCTGGTTCATTTAAAGTTGGTTCAACTCGCTCTGCGCTAGTTGCCGTTGCGCGTTCAGCTTCAGCTTGTTCAAGCTGATCACGTACATGCCTAGGTATAACCGGTTGATTACTATCAGGATTAATATGCAAATCACTGTCTAATGAGGGTTCGGCATGGTTTGACTTTTTTAAAATCATTTTTAAGCCAATTAGCATAATAATAATGGCGACAACGATGCCAATAATCGTATTGATTTCCATTCTATGACTCCGAAACTAACCCGTATTCTTTTGCCTGTTCTAAATCGACAGTGACTAATTTTGATGTACCCGGTTCAGGCATGGTCACACCCAACAAATCAGTTGCCATGGTCATCGCCAGCTTATTATGTGTAATGTAAATGAATTGTACATGTTCAGAAAGCTCTTTTACCAAATTACAATATCTCTGAACATTCGCATCATCAAGTGGTGCGTCCACTTCATCCAATACACAAAACGGTGCCGGATTTAATCTAAAAATCGCAAATACTAATGCTAACGCTGTTAAAGCCTTTTCTCCACCGGAAAGTAATGCTAGAGAACTATTTTTCTTACCCGGTGGTCTTGCCATCAGTTTAACACCAGATTGCCAGTCATCTTCAAGACTTAAACTTGCTTCACCACCATTAAAGACCTTTGGAAACAGATTTTGCAACTCTTGATTAATCTGATCAAAGGTTGTCATAAACAACTTACGGGTTTCCTGATCAATGCTTTTCATCGCATCTTTTAGTTGAGTTACCGTATTTTCCAAATCTTGGATCTGGTGACTCAACTCATCAAAACGCTGAGAAACCTCTTCAAACTCTTGTGAAGCCGCAAGGTTCACTGCACCGATTTTTTCAAACTGTTTCTGTACTTTTTCCAGTTTTTGCTGGTGCTCGGTTAAATCGATTTGTAAGCCTTTTTGGAACTCGGCATTTAGCTCTTTAAGCTGTTCTTGGTAATGTTCACGGTCTGACTTAGCTGCTTGCCATGCCAAACGTTTTTCTTCAAGTTGTTCTCTGAGTTGCTCATCTTTTTGTTGATATTGATGACGCTGATCAGTCAAGGTTTGTTGTTTTTCCTGCACACTATTTAATTCGAGCTGCCATTCATTCCAGTTCTTTTGCAACTTTTCAGTTTGGGCAAATTGCTGCTGAAATTCCGACTCAAGATTTGGTAACTCTAACTGAATAGGATCAACAAATTTTTTCGCCTGTTCCATTTGAGCATTAATTTGCTGATATTGACTCTGCAAGAATGAAATATCTTTTTCAAGCAACTCAATTTGTTGAGTCGTTTGCGTGCTATTACGACGTAAAATTTCACGTTCTTGTTGTTGCTGATGCAAACCTTGTTGCTGTTCTTCTAGCTGCTCTGTTAACTCTTCTACCCGAAATTGCAAAGTTTTATAGTCAGGTAAAATGGTTTCAAGCTTGATTGCTAGTGTATGTAAATCAATCTCCAGATCATCTTTTTGCATTGCATCTTCTTCAAGCTGCATGTCTAACTGAGCTAACTGATCTTTCAATTGCTGTTTTTGCAGTAAAAATGCTTGTGCTGCGGTTTGCTGTTTAGCAATTTGCACATCAAGCTGTTGTAAGTCTTTTTGTTTTTGTTTAACAACTTGCTGTTTCTGTTGCACATCAGACTGCAACTGCCCTAGTTCATCTTTTTGCTGAACTAGAATTTGATCTAATGCTTGTAATTCAGGTTGCTGCTTTTCAAGAGCTTGTTCGATTTCATCTAGACGAATGCGATGGCTCAGCATACCTTGTGCACTTTGACTCTCGTCATCATACATAAGAGCAATGACCCAATCCTGTCCAACATGATAGCCATCTAAAGTCAAAATAGACTGACCATGTTGCAGTTGGTTTTGCTCATTTAAAGCAGTAGTCAAATCTTGTGCAATCGCTACATTCGAAAAGATTGATAGCTGTGGCGATGCAATCCAATCATTTAAACAAGCTAAATTGCCTTTAATTTGACTTGTTTGCCCGGAAGGTTTTAGCTGGCGAGCAACTCCTTCTTGAAAAGTTTGTTCGGTCTCAAGAATATGTGCTTGTAACCATTTCGCTAAAAACTTCTCAACAATCTGCGCATATGGTTTACCTTGCTCTGTTAACTGTAGAGCCTGCATTAAACGTAGTGCATCTTGATGTTGCTTTGGGCTTTGCTTAGCAACAAGTTGGCTTAAGTTTTTCTGCTCTGATAATAAAACCTGTATTTCTGTTTTCAGGGTTTGTTGTTGATTTTTACTTGACTGATGTTGCTGTTGAGATTGCTCTACACGTAGCAATTGTTGCTCAATTTCAGCCTCTAACGTCGTGATTTCATGACAAAGCTGCTGCTGTAGTTGTTCAAGCTCACCCTGCTCATCTTCATGAACATGCGATTGAATTTGGCTTGCTTGATGTTGCAACGTTTCTTTTTGCTGCTCAATTCTTAAAACATTTTTGCCCAACTGCTCAATTTGGGCAGACATCTGCATTTTTTGCTGCTGTTGCTTTTCAACCTGAGCTTTTACTTGTTCAAACTGTTGTTGTGCTTGTTTTTGCTGGGCTTGTAAATCACCAAAGTTTTGCTCAGCTTCTGTTGCAATATGCTCAATTGCAGTTAATGCTTCAGTTTGTTCATCTAACTGATTATTGAGTGTTTCAAGTTGCAATTCAGAAAGTTGTAAACGTTCTTTAGTTTGGAATTTTTGCTGTTCTAACTGAACGAGAGTCATACTATTTTGCTGGTATAAACTCTGTTTTTGTTCCAGAGTCATTTTCAGTTCAGATAGTTTTTTCTCAGCTTGTTGCCATTCTTGTTGTAACGGTGAAGATTGCTGAATGAGGCGCTGAAATAAAGCACTGGTTGCTTCTAAATCATGTTCAATCGTACTTAACTCTGAGCGAACCAATTTAAAAGTTTCACCCAGTTCATTCATTTGAACAGTATATTCTTCTTGTAAGCGTACGCTTTTATCTGCCTGAAAAGACAAAATTTCAATTTTTAGGGTCCGAATCTGGCTTTCCAGTGTTTTATATTGAACCGCTGCTTCTGATTGACGTTTAAGCGTCTTCAGCTGTGATTTTAACTCGAGGGCAATATCTTCTAAGCGTGAAAGATTTTGCTCAGTATGTTCAAGATGTTGCAAAGTTTCACGTCGACGAGCTTGATAGCGAGAAACACCTGCGGCCTCTTCAATAAAGATACGCATTTCTTCAGGCTTGGCATCAACCAGACGGTTAATCATGCCTTGTTCAATCACTGCATAAGAACGCGGCCCTAATCCTGTTCCCAAGAAAATATCGGTGATATCACGACGGCGGCAGCGTGTGCCATTTAAGAAATATTCGGACTTCCCTTCACGAGTAACCTGACGACGAACCGCTAACTCATTATAAGCATTATATGATCCACCTAACTTGCCATAGGTATTATCAAAACGTAGCTCAACACTCGCCACGCCCACTGGCTTACGCTTGGAAGTTCCTGTGAAAATAACATCTTGCATGCTACCACCACGTAGCTGACGAGCATTTGACTCCCCCATCACCCAACGAATGGCATCAATTACATTTGATTTGCCACAACCATTTGGACCAACCACTGCTGTGCGGTTAGCCTTAAAATTTAAAGTTGTACTATCTGCAAAAGATTTAAAGCCGGAAAGTTTTAAACTGCTTAAACGCATAATGCCCTAACTAGCGGCGTGAGCGTCTTGCCCAGGCCAATTCAATCTGTTTCATTCGTGTCAGCGATTCCAACACAAGGTTACGTAAGTGTCGACAAAAATCTTCCATAAATAAAGCGGCTTGTTGTGATTTTCGGATCAAAATTGCATCAGTCACGAGTTTAAATAATGCAAATGCTTCTTGTAGTTCCCGCTTAGAGGTATTTAAGGTCAAAAAATAACTGCGACGTAGTGAAGGTAGTAACTCTTTATAAAACTTCATTAGGTAGGGATTACCCACCATATCTTGCTGTTCAGCGAGATATTGAAAAACACCATCATAAAATTTTTCGATATCTCCTGCTTTTACATGCTCAAGAAGTTGTTCCAACAATAGCTGCAATTGATCTGCTTCATGTGCGCGCCATGTTTCACTGATGCGTTGAACGATATGCCCCAATAACATCACGTTTGTGTCAAACAGTGCTTTAACCTGCTGTGCAGACATTTCTGAAACAATTGCCCCGCGGCGTGGAAATATCTCAATTAAATGAGTACGCTCTAATAATAACAATGCTTCACGAACTGACCCCCGGCTTACATCAAGCTCTTTGGCAATACGTAATTCTTGAATACGCTCGCCTTCAACCAGCTCACCACTAATGATCTGTTCGCTAATATATTTGACAATTTGCTCAGAAAGACTTTCTGTCTCTTCGAGATTCATAAATCACCCGCTACTTTTTATATGCATTAATCCATGCTTTTCTTTCGCATCCTTGTTTTTAACTGATCACACCGATTAAAAACTATGTCATTGTCTGACAATTTTATTGCATTTTAAGCCAACCCATTTAAAAACAACATCAAAATCGGATGAATAAAATTCTCAAATGCTCTTATATTATTTAATAAAAAAAGCTCGAATTTCTAAAAATTCAAGCTTTTACATTGTAGTCTTATCAAGATTATATTTTTAGTCTCTAGTGCATAATCCCTTTATAAATAAAATAACTCCCCACCACGACTAATAAACAGGCAAAGCATTTTTTTAACATTTGCGGTGACAATGCATGGGCAACTTTTGCTCCAAATTTTGCCGTAACAAAACTCATGACACTAATGCCAATAAACGCATAGATGTGCACATAACCAATCGTGTTAGGTACAGAAATGTGTTCTTTCGCACCGAACCACATAAAACCAATTGCACCCGCAATAGCAATGGGTAAACCACAAGCAGCAGAAGTCGCGACTGCTTTTTGCATGACGACGCCATGACGGTTTAAATACGGAACAGTTAAGCTACCGCCTCCAATACCAAAAATTGCAGAGGCAATACCAATGCCACCACCCGCCATAAATTGCATAGGGGTTGAAGGAAGCTGACGTGTTGGGTCAACAACCACATTTGCCCCTTTAAACATGCGATAGGCCATCACAACTGCAAAAACGCCGATAAGAAGTTGCAAATGCTGACCAGACATCAAATCGGCAATGCCTGCCCCTAAAAATGAGCCGATCACTAACCCAGGCGCTAAATTACGAAAAACAGGCCAAAGTACTGCACCTTTTTTATGATGAGCCGAAACAGAACTAAAAGACGTCACAATAATGGTTGCAAGCGATGTTCCAACTGCAATATGCATGATTACCGCTGGGTCATAGTGCAATTGGGTAAAAACGACATAGAGGATTGGTACAATAATTAGTCCACCGCCTACCCCAAACAATCCGGCAGTAAAACCAGCAATTGCGCCAATGAGTAAATATATGATTAACTCCATAAATGTTTTACCACTCTGCTCATATTCAACATGGATTTAGAGACTCGCCAACTGCAACAACTTTTAAGCGCAAAAAACCAGCTTCCAGAAGTGGTTTTATTAAAAGCAACCACAACTTCGACCAATGATGATATTCGTGAAATTGCCCAAAAAGGCATTACAACGGGCTTGGTTTGCAGTGCTCAACAAACTCAAGGGCGAGGTCAACATCAACGGCAATGGATTTCACCTGAAGGAAACATTTATTTAAGCACATTGGTGCAAACTCGAACACCCTTAGATGGTCGCTTAGCACTTGAAGTTGCTCTGAATATTTTGCAAATCCCGCAGTTACAAGCTCTGAATTTGCAAGTGAAATGGCCAAATGATTTGTATAGTACGCATGGAAAATGGGGTGGAATTTTGGTCGAACCGCTTTCCCAGCATCAAGCTATTGTGGGCGTAGGCATTAATTTAAAAACACCGCCAGTGACTGATAGTGACCAACCGATTACCTCTCTAGAGGATTTAGGCCTAGAACAAATGAGTCGTCTTGAACTCATTTCAGAGCTTTATGTTGCAATTCAAAATGCAGCTCGTTGGTTTGATCATGGTTGCTACAACTTGGCTGGACGTTTTAATCACCATGCTGCATGGCTTAATCAGCTGGTGCAGTTCGAACATAGTCAGGGACTGGTTCATGGTCGTTTCGTAGGAATTTCCAATGAAGGTGCAGTAATTCTTGAAACTCCTGAACCTCAGCAGTTTTATCAAGGTCGCTTAAGACCACAAGTGAATCAATAAACAGGTGTTCTTCCATGAAAAGTTTATGGCTTGATATCGGGAACACCCGTTTAAAGTATTGGATTACTGAAAATCAGCAAATTATTGAACATGCAGCCGAGCTACATTTACAGTCCCCTGCCGATCTGCTACTTGGTTTAATTCAACACCTTAAACATCAAGGACTGCATCGCATTGGGATTTCTTCGGTTCTTGATACCGAAAACAACCAACGTATTCAGCAGATTTTAAAATGGCTTGAAATTCCTGTTGTTTTTGCCAAAGTACATGCTGAATATGCTGAGTTAAAGTGCGGCTATGAAGTTCCAAGTCAGCTCGGGATTGACCGTTGGCTACAAGTACTCGCTGTAGCTCAGGCTAATGAAAACTATTGCATTATTGGATGTGGAACAGCGCTTACGATTGATTTAACGCAAGGTAAACAACATTTAGGTGGTTATATTCTGCCAAATCTTTATTTACAGCGCGATGCACTTATTCAAAATACAAAAGGCATTAAAATTCCAGACTCAGCTTTTGATAATTTAAATCCAGGCAATAACACAGTCGATGCAGTACACCACGGTATTTTGTTAGGCCTGATTAGTACAATTGAAAGCATCATGCAGCAATCTCCTAAAAAATTGCTCCTTACAGGTGGAGATGCTCCTCTTTTTGCTAAGTTCTTGAAAAAATATGATCCAGTCGTAGAAACAGATCTTTTGCTCAAAGGACTACAACAATATATTGCTCATTATCCTAAAGACTAAAACACAGAACAAAATAAAAGGCGCTATATGCGCCTTTTATTTTATAAGTTTATTTCTTTTGGTCGTTGTTGCCAAACAGTGGGCCCATTCCGCCACCACCGCCGCCACCAAATTGTTTTTGCATATTGCCTAATGAACGCATCATTTTGCTCATACCAGATGGATTCGCAAATTTCTTCATCATTTTAGCCATTTGTGCTTGTTGCTTAATGAGTTTATTCACTTCAGCAACATCCATACCACAACCCGCGGCAATACGTTTTTTACGGCTTGGGTTCATCAAGTCTGGATTACGGCGTTCTTTAACGGTCATTGACTGGATAATAGCTTCCATTTTCTTGACCTGTTTTTCAGGGTTCGCTTGCTCAATCGCTTGCTGAATTCCTGCACCGCTCATACCAGGCAACTTATCTAAGAAGCCCATCATGCCGCCCATACTTTTCATTTGCTCAAATTGCATCAGCATATCTTCAAAGTTGAAGCTGCCACCTTTTTGCAATTTTTTAGCCATTTTTTCGGCTTTTTCTTTGTCGATTTTACGTTCAACTTCCTCGACTAAAGAAAGTACGTCACCCATGCCTAAAATACGTTGAGCAACACGATCTGGATGGAATGGTTCTAAAGCATCAAGCTTCTCACCCATACCTAAGAACTTGATTGGCTTACCCGTAATTGCACGTACAGAAAGCGCTGCACCACCACGTGCATCACCATCAGTTTTAGTAAGAATCACACCCGTAAGTGCTAATGCATCATTAAACGCTTTAGCTGTATTTGCAGCATCCTGACCTGTCATGGCATCAACCACAAACAAGGTTTCAGTTGGCTTAACGGCAGCATGTAATTCTTTAATTTCGTCCATCATGTCTTCATCGACATGCAAACGACCTGCGGTATCGACAATCAATACATCAGCAAACTGGATTTTTGCCTGTTCAATTGCACGATTAACGATATCAATTGGCTTTTCAGAAGCATCTGATGGAATAAAACCTGCACCAACTTCTGCTGAAACAGTTTCTAACTGTTTAATTGCTGCTGGACGGTAAACGTCGGCAGAAACAGTCATTACTTTTTTCTTTTGACGCTCTTTTAAGAAACGTGCCAACTTAGCGGCAGTTGTGGTTTTACCCGCACCTTGTAAACCAGCAAGTAATACAACAACGGGAGGCTTAGCACTTAAATCAAGTGTTTCATTCGCCTCACCCATCATCTTGGTAAGTTCGTCATAGACAATTTTTACAAATGCCTGGCCTGGTGATAACTGAGTCATCACTTCTTGGCCCAATGCCTCTTCCTTAACTTTCGCGATAAATTCACGAGTTACAGGTAACGCGACATCGGCTTCAAGAAGTGCCATACGTACTTCACGTAAGGTATCTTTAATATTGTCTTCGGTCAGCTGCCCTGAGCCAGTAACATTTCTTAAACTCTGTGTGAGTCGTTCTGTTAAGGTATCAAACATTGCAAAATCCGCTTAAAATGGCTAGTTGCAAAAAAATCTTTCTCGAAATAGAAAATTTATGCATAGAATGCTATAGGATACTTTAGTTCGCAGCGAATTTATATCTTATATAGATGAATTAATCCTGAAAAAGGTTTGACATGATTAGCCTCCCCTTGGTTTACACAATTTTGGCACTCATCGCATATACCACTTCTTTCTGGTATTTGTTTATTCGTTTAATGTCAAAACGTGAACCAAACCCATGGTTATTTGCTTTTATTGCAACTTTGGCACTTCTGTTGCACGGCACAGTTTTATGTCATGCCATGCTGACACCAGCCGGAATTAACTACGATGTTTTTAATTTAGTATCTTTTACATCGTGGCTTATGCTGTTGTTAAGTTTAATTTTTAGTATTTTTCGCCCTATTGTACCGTTAAACTTATTAGGCATTCCTGTAGCCGCTATTGGCCTTATTTTAGGTTTTGCATTTAGCCGACCAAATCAGTTTATTGAGCAACATTCCCTAGGTCTTGATACTCATATCATTCTTTCTTTATCTGCTTACGCAGTTTTACTGATGGCAACCATTCACGCTATTTTGCTATGGTTTCAAAATCGTGAACTCAAAAAGAAACAAAAAAAACGTTTTTGGGTCAATTTACTCCCGCCAATTCAGGCCATGGAGTCTTTATTATTTGATCTCATCATTACTGGGTTCATCTTATTAACGATTGCTCTCACTTTTGGTTTCTTGACGGTCGATAGCTTCTTTGCACAGCATCTTGCTCATAAAACCGTCTTTAGTATTATTTCATGGATTATTTATGGCTCACTCTTAATTGGCCATTACAAACTCGGATGGAGAGGACAAAAAGCGATTCGTTTTACCTTAATTGGTTTTGTGCTTTTGGCGATTGGTTTTATTGGTAGTAAATTTGTGCTTGAAATGATCTTGGGCCGTTAAGTAAATTAAAATTTCTTCGATACTAGACAGCGTTATACATATCCCGTATAACGCTGTTTTCTTTTTACTCAGGTGACACAGACTGTGAAACTCATACTCGCTCCAATGGAAGGTTTAACTGACCCGATCATGCGGGATACACTCACATCTGTTGGTCATTTCGACTGGTGTGTGACCGAGTTTATTCGCGTTACAGACAGCATTTTGCCAGACCATATTTACTATAGTTTCTGTCCAGAATTAAAAAATGACGGCAAAACAGCAGCTGGTACACCTGTTCATGTCCAGTTCTTAGGTAACAACCCAGATATGCTGGCAGCAAATGCTGCAAAAGTGGTTGAACTAGGCGCTCCTGCAATCGACCTTAATTTTGGTTGTCCTGCAAAAACTGTAAACCGACACAGAGGCGGCTCTGTTCTTCTTGATGAACCCGATGTTGTACATATGCTGATTAAATCAGTCAGAGATGCAGTACCTCCGCATATTCCTGTTTCAGCAAAAATGCGTTTAGGTTATCTAGATGAAAATCACACCATGGAAAATGCCCATGCTGTTGAAGACGCTGGAGCAAGTTGGTTAACGGTTCATGCACGCACTAAAGCAGATGGTTACACTCCCCCTGCCTATTGGGAAAAAATTCTGCCCATTAAAGAAGCTTTAAAAATTAATGTAATTGCCAACGGTGAAATCTGGAGCAATGCAGATGCTAGAGCTTGTCAGCAACAATCTGGCTGTGAAGACTTAATGATTGGCCGTGGTGCGGTAACGACTCCAGATTTAACCCAATGTATTCGTGAAAATATGAATGAGGCATTATTCAGTTGGGAACAACTGGTTGACTTACAAATTCGCTTTTTAAACGGTCAAGCAAAAACAGAAATTGGGATGGTTGGTCGTTATAAGCAATGGTTAGGGATGATGACGAAAGCCTATCCACAAGCTAAAAACTTATGGGACCAAGTTAAACGTATTAAAGCTTTAGATGAAATTGTTCAACAATTAGAACACACCAGATCAGATGTTATTTAATTCAGTATAACTATAAAAAGAGGGCGATTGTTTTTACAACCGCCCTCTTTCGTATTTCAGGTTAAGTTATTATTTTTTTCTAAAAGCCACTTACTTTCATTTTTAAGTCAGTCACTGACGCCCCAGTAATACCAAAACTCCCCATAGAACCGTTAGGCAAGTTATTAAATGTCGTTGTACTTTGGGTTCCCATATTTCCTAAAGTGACATTGTTAAGTGAAGCATCGAACTTACTCGATACGCCTGTATTTCCAAAGGTTAATCCAGTTGGATCAACCCCTGCATAAAAACCATCAAGCACAAAACCTGTTGCGGTATTTGTGCCCGCAAATTTAAATCCAAATGTAGCACCCGTATTATCAGACACTAAAGTAATTGGACAACCTGCAGCAGCAGAACAAATGGATTGAATTGCACCACCAAATTTAACCATCACTGATTGAGCAGCATGGCCAAGCTGAATATTTAAACGAGGTTTATTGGTTTGTACAAAGTTAATATCTAGATTGCCAGTAGAACGGATCAGTTCTTTTACCCCCGTATTTACTGTCGTTCCTGAACTAAAAATTGATTTTGGTGCATAACTTGTTAATGCATAATCGGATGGACTAGATAAAGATGCACTAGGCGCCATATAGACTGAAAATGGTAAAAGTCGAATACCGTTTACATCACTCCCCATAGATACAGCTAAATTTAAAAAAGGATTTCCGCCACCAGCATCGACATCCATTGCAATATTAAAAGAAGGATTACTCGATACAGCAGCTTTAATAAACTCTATGCCAGGAACCGGATTCGTAGAATTCCCTGCAATGACAAAGCCAGCCTTACTATTATACGAAGTTGAGGCAATACCGTTTGTATCAATCAGAGCGACTTGATTAAACTTAACTTTATCAGCCTGAATACCTAAAGTTAAACCATTTTGGCCCGTTGCTGCCGCAAGACTTTGATCATCTAAAGGCTGCATTGCAAAAACACTTGAACTACTGGCAAGTAGCAACCAGCACCCTATATTTTTATTCTTCATGTCGCTCTAATCCTTAAGAGACAAACGCTTATTATTTGTTCAGACTATCAGAATAATATTCAAGTACAAAGCAATTATCCCTATAACCCGACGAATGCAAATCCAATCACATTCAAAATAAATTTTTTATAAAAAGTGGCGATATCGCCACTTTTCTTTATTAGTTAAAAGCACCATTTCTAGGAACAATACTAAAGCTACTATTTAAACGTCCACCAGTAATTGCAAGCTCACCTAAACGTGCACCTGCACCAGTTGATGGCGGATAGAAGTTAATATCTTTAACACGTAATGCGCCGTCAATACTCTTATCTGGATTAAAATAAACCGCCGTATTTACGCCAACTTTACCTAAACCACTTGCACTATCTTTACCAACAACTAAAGCAGTATTAAACGCAAGCTTTCCAGTAATATTATCAAAGCCAATTGCAGAACCATCGATCGGATCACTAATTTGAACTGTATTTCCAGTTGCTGTGGCAGGCATCGTGAAATCGCCCAGTACAGTTAGAGCACTACCATCTGCAATTGAACTGTTTGGTACGATCGATAAGTTAAGATCTCCGCCTAAACGCAGTTTTAGACCAAATAAGACATCATTATTTCTGGCAAAGTTATCAATTGGTGAGGTACATGAACCGGTAGCTGGACAAGTTTTATATTTTGCCCCAGGTAAATACCCTGCTGCGATCTCAGTTGATAAAGCAAGTAGCATCTCTTTTAAACTAATATTAAGACTGCCATTTTCTAAGCCAATGCTTCCATTGCCTTTGACGAACATATCAATGTTACGTAAACCCATATAATAATCAGTAGGGTTACCCGCATTATTGGCATTTGGAGAACCATCGATTAATAATACAGAGGTTGTTTTGGTTCCAGTCGCATCACGTCCAGTAGTTCCAGCTGCAATACCAAAACCCAAACGTGAAGTCGTTCCAGATGCCGCAACAACATTCTGGACAGGTTTACCATTGGCATCTTTTGTATAGTAATAAGCGCTATTTGCTGGCGCGTCTAAACCATATACAGCAGCATTAGCATTTAAATTATAAAAAGGCAGTGCTAAGCCCCACTGGTTGTTTGCACCATTATCTGCAAACTGATTGGCAGGAGCGACATTCGCACTTGTCGTAAAACGACCACGTCTTGAAAATGCTTGAAAATCTGCTCCACGCATTGCAAGAATTAAACTGAATGGATTAGTAACCGTATCACGATGAATATTATGCTGATAATCAGCAGCTGTGGTTAAAGTGCCACTACCTAAACGGATTCCGTTTAAGGTTGCGTTGTTTGGCATTAATAAGGTTTTTGTATCAGCAAGATTTAAATAAATATTTCCGCTGTCGAAATAACCACGCGTAGCTGAGTTAAGACCGGTTAAATTGCCAAACTCGAAACCATAAGCATTTAGACCTGCTCCACCAATTTCTAAAGTGGTTGCTTTACCATCTGCACCTAGCATTGAATCATTATCTTTAGTGAATTCACCTTTCATACGAAAGGCGATGCCAGAATTACCTAAAATACTATTACTTGAACCTGTCCCCGCAGCGGTATTTGCCGTACCTAATATTGTTGAATCTGACGTACCATCTATCCCACGAAGTTGTAAATAACTGTTGACCATACGTCCGCTAGCACCTAAACGAATCAAACCTTTCGCATTTTGTGGGCTATTAGTTGCATCTAAAGCATAAGGGTTAGTTTTATCTACATTCGAGCTGAGCATTACCTCAATATTCAGGCCTGAATTGGTTACTTTGCCACTACTGTCAACATATGTACCCGCTGTTAAACCAGAAGCTGAATCTGCTACACGGTTAAAATCAACATAACCATAGGTAGTATTCGGAGTTTGCCCTACACCAGCAACATTAGTTCCAGTATTTGTCTGTAAAACTAAGCCACGAGTTGGGTCAATCAACATGGCTCCTTTACCAACAAAATTAAAGTTAAAATTTCTTAAAATTAACTGATTAAGCTGGCTGCGAGCATCTAATTGCCCTAGATAAATATTGGCATTATTAATACCAAGTGTCATGCTTGACTGGCTATTTGCATTAAATAAGCCATCTTGAGTTGTAAGTGCCAAATTTAAAGGAGAGGTCGTTTGAATAGCCAACTGCCCTAAAGTTGGCGAGCATGTAGCAGAGCTATTACACACTTTAACGCTATTTACGGTAATAAGTGATGGACTACTTTGCATAGAAAAGTCGAGTCCAGTTTTACCCGTAGTCGGATTACTTCCTACATCTAAACGGTAATTAGTGCTTAAAGGTTGGCTAGATGCATTACTTTTTTGGACTTTTACACCACTTGCTTGAGCTCTTAAAACCTGATCAGCACTTATTGGTGTGCCTGCATGGTCATCCCAGTAAGCATTATCAATATTAATTTCATTAAACGTAGTTTGAATCGAGATCCCATCTTGTCCATTGACGGCACTCAAATCAGCATCTGTTAAAGCTTCTAAAGCATAAATTTGACCACTCACTAACAACATGCTGGTTGCTAATGTATTTAAAATAAACTTTGAGCTGTGATTTTCTTTATTTTTTTTCATCACTTCAGTTCCTTTGAAATCTACATTAACCCTTAACAACGAGGATGGCTACCATCACAGCTAAAGACCATGACTTTGCCCTGAATAGCCAAGTTTCCGTTCATCATCAAGCCCATAAAACCAGTTTCACGCCCATAGTCATACGCCGATGGAGTTGCTGTAGCAACTTGCTGGTTCCCACTATTAGCAGTCGCAGCATATGTCGGTTTTTTGAAATATGCATAATCATACATATTTGCACTCGAGCCTTGAGCTGTTGTTGAGCTGGTAAAGTTATCTTGCTCAATTGATAAAGCATTAAAACCAAAGTTACGAATTAAAATTGGCTGTGCTGCACTAAAACTAAGCTGAATAGCTGGCTTAATTATCTCGGTATTGTTTTTATCCAAATACTTTAAATCAGCGCCATCCAAGCCCATTTTTTGAATATTTAAAGTTCCTTGTACGCCTTTAAACACTAGCCAAAGTTTATTACCGCTATCACTATTTTCAGCCCAACCACTTGGTTTCGTCGCGTCTGCTTGTACAAAACGTTTGTTAATCGCTAAACCTATATGACAAAACTCAACGTTCTCACACACACCACCACTACCATTATCAAATATACCGTTACTGGTCTGGTTTAAATTAAGCATTAAAGATAAATCCGCACCAGCTTGGCCATTAATCGCCTGCAAAGCATCATTGTCTAAAGTTTGCAATTCCGCATGAGTAACCGTTGCACAAAGAGCGAGGATTAAAGTACTTATTTTTTTCATATCACTCTCCTCCTCTTATAGGCCTTTAGTTGTTAGTTTAAGGTGCTGGATTAAAACACCGTCAATTGAAGCTGATCCTAAGTTATTTAAAGGACTAATGTTAGACAAAGCTGGAGCTTGATTGGCAGTTGGAATCACATAGCCAGTTGTGCCATTACTGCTACCAATTAGATCATTAACTACGGCATTTCTTGATGTTAGCCATGGAATAGCAGTATTGCTCCAATCACGATTTGAAGTTGTTCCGTACATTGGTGTTGAACCTGATGTACTTGTACATCCTAATGCACCAGAACAAGTCGCTGCATCTGCTGGTTTTGTTGTCGGATTGGTAATAACCCATGCACCAGTCCCTTTGTTATACTCCCATTGGTATAAGTAGCCAACAGTACTATAACCACAGTTCGAATTAAACAAACCACAACTATAGGTTTGATTCCATGTTTGAGTATTCTGTTGTCTTTGTTTAAAACGTACTTCTGTCATGGTGGCAGATGTAGTACCAGACACTGAGTTGGTTAATGACACTAAACTACCAGCTGAAGTTCCAGAAACTTGTGTTCCAGTTGAAATTAAGCGTCCAAAGGAAACCCCAATAGCTCCTTCCCCCGTATTTGCTAACAAGGTTTTTCCATTATCAGGACTATAAACTGTGCCGATCGAGATACTACTGTGCGTTGGATTAATACAAGAATAAACGTTACAAGTAGATCCTTTATAAGTCGCATCTGCACCAGAATAATCTGTATAAATCTGTTTATATATTTCTGGTTTATTCGCAATTCGCGCAATTTCAATACTAAAGTTTTTACCGTCTGAGCCTAAAACCAATGGTTGATATAAATTACCTAATACTAAGTTAATATTTGGATTATAAAGGTATAACCCTTCACTATCAGCAAACTTGGGTGCTACAGCACCTGTAGAGTCAAATGCTGGTGTATATAAATTATTTGAAGCATTCGGAGAATCTGAAGTTTCTCGAGTACTAAAACGTAATACCTTACTTGTATCATTAAACGCGATTCGTGTTTTATTCGATGTCTTTGTATCTGTTCGAGTTCGATTTTCTACATAGTAACGGCAGCCACGAGACGTACTGAAACTTCCCGTTCCGCTGTTACCACAATCTCCAGTACTACTGGTGCTTAAAGTAGAATTAGCACCAGCATGTACGGTTTGCCATCCGTTATTACTACTTGAGGCATATGTCTGTGTTTGACTCGTAACATTTTCAGTGACAATACTGGTGTTTTTACTATCGCCTGTATTTAAACGAACTAAACCAGACATTCCTAAAGTATTGTTATAAAAAGGACTCATTCCACCAGCAGAAGTCGCCCCGCCTAAGGTCTGAAACAGGCTAATCTGGCTACCGTTTAGGCTGAAGCCGTTTAAAATACCTTGCAAACGTAACCGGTTAGCACGAGTTGTATCAATACTTGTTCCAATTAATCCATTGCTATTGCCATATTGAAATTGAGCTAGAGAGCCATCCGTTGTAGCGACAACATTTGGATTGCGTACAAAGGCATCAGCCCAGAGACCCAGTTTCAAATTATATGCATCGGCTCCCTCTGCACCATCAATTGTTGGCTGATAAAGAGGAGCCTCTAAAGATAAATACGTGACTGGATAAAGAGAACTATCGGTAGTACTAAAATTAGGAACATTTGTAGCAGTTTTTACTTTGAATATCCATGGATTGGCACCTGTACCCCAACTCGAAATCGCTGCTGCGGCTGAGGTATTAGCAATACGTGAATTTGCATCACCATCCGACTTGGATAATGCTAAGCCATACAGAAAGATATCAGCTTTACCTACTGCACGATCTTCTGGTCCGACACTACCATTACCACTCGTATCAGCTGCAGCAACACTCAAAGGGCCAACAGGCACATAGTTAATGTAACCAGTATCTTTACTACGATCAGTAATAATTTGATTTACAGATTCATTTGGGCCAGCACCACGAAACACCATAAATGTATTTTGAGGTAATATCGCAATACCCTCACCCGTAGTTTCACTTAAACCAGCATCTGAAAGTTCTTCAAGAGCAAAGCTAGACTGACTTAAAAAAAGTCCAATTAAACTTGCTAAAACGGTTTTTTGAAAACATACCGTATAATTAAGTGTAGTCATCGTGACCTTCCTGTTTTATACGATGCTGTGCACCATATTTCTTTTTCTTTAACAGTCCTTAAAGCAAGATAGAATCATTTCCTTTTCATCTTGCAAGGTGCAACCATTTAAAATTGCCAACCTTTCCACATTTCCATTATGCTGAATATTTATTCAAATGCAAAATTAAATGAACAAAAATACATTTTTCCGATGAATGAAAAATGGTCCGAGTACTTAAATTAATCAACAGAATTTTAAAGAACCATAACAGTTAGCTGAAAAACTCTGTTTTTGTAATACAACATTGGTTAATCCCATTGAAGCTGGTGTTTTTCCTGTTAAATCAACAGTGCCAATTGGAAGATTACCTAAAAGTAAACAATTATATGCAAGTGCTCCGCATGGAACAGGATTATTATTTAGGTATGAGCTGACTTGTCCTAATGCATCATTAATAGTAGCTAAAGCAATATCAACATTCCCTGTAGGAGTAATTTGTCCAATATCAATTGGGTTCGTAAGTTCTAACCACCATCCTGTTTGAGCAGTCGATGCCGCCTCTGGCCACAAAATATTTACACCCTGTACAGATAGGTAACCAGCAGATCCATTTAATTGTGCAGCATGGAAATAACCCAGACTTTGTTTAATTGCTACATTTACATCTAAATTATTTACTGTTCCTGTTACATTACCAGAAATCGCAACTGGAAGACCTAGTACTGATGCAGTTGCATCTAAAGTTCCTGTAACGGAAATTCCTCCGACCCTTGCAGTTGCATTTAAATTAGCCGTATTAATACGCTTACCCGTAATAATCTGCTGCCCCATTGATAATGTCCCTGTACCAGCACCTAAGTTTAGATTATAAGAATTCGATGTAAACGGAACTGTATATACATTACCTAGAACTTGCGCTCGCCCAGTGATTGGTGTGCCTGTCTCATCTTGGGTAATACCATAGTAAGGATTCGTAGTTACTGTCCCCCCTGTTGGTTTAGTTACCATATATCCACTTAATGAATTAATACCAGTGGAAGCATCACCATTTTCTAAACCAAAAGTAAGTAAGCCAGAAAGTGACTTAGCACTTAATCGGAAACCTTGAATCTCACGAGTAGAAGCTGAATCTGGATTTTTAACAGCGAACTCTAAAAATGGATTGGTAATAACAGCAGAAGACGAAGCACGTTCAGTGCTCGTACTATCTACAGTACCACCACTTAAGCTTAGATAATCGATATCAATGTCACAAGCACCTGCTCCATTTACGCCACCACAACCTAACTGTAATCTTCTAATATTGGCATTAAGTTCTAATTGAGCATCTAGAGCGAGTCGATAAAACCCCATATTTCCATTTGAACTTGAGTTACTTGCTGAATCCGTAGGTGCAATATAAGACATACCCATTAAGGCTTGCCCGCGAGTTGCGGATAGTTCAGCATCTGACATAGGCACTAATGTAGAAGCAGCATAAGCTGAAGAAAAGCATAAGCTTCCGAGTGTCAATAGTGCTACTCGAAGAGACGTAAACTGTCGCATGGCCGACCTCCGTATCCGTGGGGGCATAATCCTGTTTAATTTCTTTTTATTTGGTTTGCCTAAATTTAGTAGATATCTAAACAATTACTACTAAAAGACAACCGATACATTTGCTTTTAAATTCTGTGATGCAGAACAAAAAAACAAATCAATTATTGATCATATTATATTATTTTTTACAAAAGGAAACTGTCATTTATCACTATTCCGATAAACGCACCTCATGTAAATTTTATTCATAAAATTGGGCCACCTAAGCGACCCCTTATTTTAAAACTCTTCTTTATCTAAGAAAAATTATGTCTTAGGAAGTGTAACGCCTGTTTGACCTTGGTATTTACCACCACGGTCTTTATAAGATGTTTCACATACTTCATCACTTTCAAAGAATAACATCTGTGCTACACCTTCTCCTGCATAAATACGGGCAGGTAAATTAGTGGTGTTTGAAAATTCTAAGGTTACGTGACCTTCCCATTCAGGTTCTAACGGAGTTACGTTCACAATGATACCACAACGAGCATAGGTTGATTTACCTAAGCACACGGTCAACACATTGCGAGGAATACGGAAATATTCGATTGTACGCGCTAAAGCAAATGAGTTTGGCGGAATAATACAAACGTCAGACTCAATATCGATAAAACTTTTGTCATCAAAATTCTTTGGATCGACAATTGCTGAATGTACGTTAGTAAAAACCTTAAATTCACGGGCACAGCGTACATCATAACCATAGCTAGAGACCCCGTAGGAAATCAACTTTTCACCATTTTCATCAAAACGGACTTGATTCTCTGCATAAGGTTCAATCATGCCGTGTTTTTCGCTCATCTCGCGAATCCAACGATCAGACTTAATAGCCATGTATTTTCTATCCAAAAGGTAAGTTCATTGATTTCGACGTACTTTAACTTAAAAAAGCAATTATGAAAACAACGCAAAGCTACTCAAACAAATAAGAATAGCTCAGCGGTACCTTTAAAGGTTCAGTAAAGCAGAATAACTAATTGGAATTGAAAAGCTGACTAAAACAAGTGAAGCAGTTTTTTGTAAATTAGTTTGATTTAACCAACCCACTTTCTTAGACGCTAAAACTGAACCTAAGAAAATCCAAAATAAAGCAATTGGTGTAATAAGCGCTAAGTAAGCCATCATGTGAACCAAATAAATATGAAAATCACTCCATGCAGCTACAGGAAAAATTGCTGAAGCAAAGAGCAAAGCTTTTGGGTTCAATAAGGTTGCGCAAAATAATTCACGAGTACGAATCGTAGGCTGGTTGAATTCTACTTCTTGATTTGCCGTATGCCATAACTTAATGGCTAAGAAAATAATATAGCAAGCACTCAGTAGCTTAAGAATAGGCGGTAGCAAGGGCAATGTGGTTGACACTTTCCCAATCAGCATTCCCCAGGCAGAAATAGAGATCACGTACCCCAAAACTTCTGCTGGAATAAGTTTTACTGACTTCCTTAATCCTACTTGTACGCCTGACGAAGCAAGTAAAGTGTTAGTTGGACCAGGTGTAAGTAAAATTGTGGCTACTAAGCCAATAAAAAGCCATGAAATCATTGAATGACCTCACAATATAGTCATCTCAGATTAATAGATATCCTGTCATATGGCAAAAGGTAATTGTAAGACAAAATTTTTAAAATCGTTTTTTAATTTAAAATAAAAATAATAAAAACATAAGCTTATTTAATTATCACAAAAAATAGTAAAGAAAACTTTACGGTCAGTTCTGAGTCTTTTCAAATAGATTCTGAGTTTAGTAACATAAGTATTTTCATTTTAAGTCTATTTTTCCATCAAAATTCATTATAATAAAAAATATATAGTAATGGTAAGTTTAAATTTTAAGCTTTTAATAAGTTTCAATTCATATATTGTTTCTGATTTCTTTTATATAGAGCACTGCGCTCTACTATCTTAATGATTATGGCAAAGCATTTTTTTCAATCTTGGCTTCCCTCACCCGAGAAAGTTTCAAATATGAAATTTCTAAGGATTTTTGGTAAAAAGACCCTTAATCCTGTGCTTTGGTATGTCAATCGAAAATCAATTACCCGCGCTGTTTTTGTCGGAACTTTTTTTGGTTTACTGCCTATTCCTTTCCACAGCGTATTTATTGTGATGGCGGTCTTACTATTTGAAGTAAATTTACCAATTAGCTTAATGCTGGCTTGGTTAAGCAATCCTCTTACTTTAGTTCCAATTCTATATATTGGTTTTTGGTTTGGTGCCCATATTTTTCATGTGCATATGATCAACAAAGAAATGCTGTTAGGTGTATTGCACCAAATTTCCCGCTGGATTACTCATTTCGGACATGGTCACATTGATTTTAGTCTCGCGAAAATTTTAATGACAGGTCTGGTTGTCGAAGCTTTTGTATTTGCTGTCATTTTATATCTATCTACAGAAATTTTCTGGCGTTGGATGGTCATTAAAAACTGGAAAAGTAGACATCGCCATAAAAAGCAAGAAGAAGAGATTTTATAAAAATACCACTCTTCTTGCTTAGATTTAAATCATCATTTTGGTAGTTTTGATTTCATATATTCTTCAGCCACATTAAGTACATACTCTTGGCAAGCTTCTCCTGTACCTGGGTCATAAGCTCCATTATTGGTAATATTATTAGATAAGATTCGGATTCCTAGAAAAGGAACATTCAACTGACTTGCAATTTGTGCAACAGACGCTGCTTCCATTTCTTCAACAGAAGTTCCATAACGTTGATGGAAGAATTGAATACGATCAAGCTCATTATTCCAGACATCTGCTGAGCCAATCGTTCCCTCAACCACCTCACCTTTGTCATAACGGACTTTATGTGCCGCCATTAATAGCTCTTGATCACCTTCAAATTTACGAATTGCAATTGGCTCTGGATTAGACTCATCTGTTGGTAAAACATCAAAAGCTTCAACCCATGTGAGTGAGTTTGAACCAGCGCCTACTGGCTGTTTAGGAGTTCTAAACGCACCAATATTGGTCGCATATTTTCCTAAAACAATATCGTAAACGTGTAGATCAGGATCGTGCCCACCTGCTGTTCCCTGATTAATGATCGCAATCGGTTTATAACGCTCGATAGCTAAAGCAGTTGCCGCAGCTGAGTTACTCATACCCATGCGAGTTTTAGAGATAATCATTGGATAACCATTATAGGTACCCTTCCAGAATTTCCACCCACCAATTTCTTCAACAGTCTTATTCTCTAATTTTGAAGCCATTCTTTCTGACTCTACGGGCAAAGCACCCTGAATAATAATCGGCTGTAGTTTCTGTTTTTGTTCTTGAACGGTTGGTGTTTGAGAGTCGGAGGAGTTGTCGTCATTACAACCCGCTAAAAATAAGGCGCTACATAAACTGATTACGCCAAAAGCATATTTAAATTGCATTTTTTACCCTTTCTTTTAAAAAAGGGTAAAGTAGCAATCTATATGCCAATTTCAAGTTTAGCTTTGTTATTAAGATTCAGTAGCTTAATTTTTTATTTTAACCCGACAGTAAAAAACCCGACTTAAAGTCGGGCTTTAATAAGTTAAAAAATCCGTTTGTCATCACGTGTACGCTGAGGAATTTTTTCAATCTGCTCCCACATAGCCTTAGCAATATCACTATAACTATCAGCTGCATCATCCATCGCGACAACACTAGGTTTACCCTGATCCGCATGCTCACGGATCTGCGCATTTAGAGGCAAGCGACCTAATAATGGAATATGGTACTGTTCAGAGAGCTTGTCACCACCACCAATACCAAAAATTTGCTCTTCATGACCACAGTTCGAACAAATATGGGTCGACATGTTCTCAACGACACCTAATACAGGGATGCCAACCTTATTAAACAACTCAATCCCTTTTGTAGCATCCAGTAAGGCAACATTTTGTGGTGTAGTCACAATGATTGAACCAGTCACTGGGATACGCTGTGCAAGCGTGAGTTGAATATCACCAGTACCTGGTGGCATATCAATCATGAGTACATCTAAATCAGGCCAAAGGGTTTGATTAAATAGTTGCATTAAAGCACCCGTTGCCTTTGGTCCACGCCACGCGACAGGTGTATTGTTATCACCAGTTAAATGTCCAATCGATAAAACTGCCATTCCATAGGCATCTAAAGGTACAAAATTCTCACTTTCAATAAGTGGAGTTTTACCAGCATTGCCTAGCATTGTCGGAATACTTGGGCCATAGATATCAGCATCTAAAACCCCAACTTTAAGTCCCATTTTTTGCAAAGCCAGTGCTAAATTGACCGTAGTGGTCGATTTACCAACACCACCCTTACCAGATGAAACTAAAATAACATGCTTAATTCGAGGATGAAGCGGCACATCTCTTTGTTGCGGAGCGGCTTTTTGAATAGGAGGATTATTCGGATCTGGTTCTGATTTAGGTGAAGCATCTAGCACAGGAGGTAAATTTGAACTTTCTTGTGTAGGGCGCTTTTGTTGAACTACGTGTAAGTTAAGTTCTTCAATACCGCACTTTTCTAATGCACTAGCTAACTCATCATGGATTTGCTGCAAATGCTCTTTTTCATCAGGAAATGTATTTATAGTGAGTTGTAATACTCGACCTTGAACTTGAAGCTGACTAATGCGCTCTTTTAAAGCATCTTTTGAGTGCGGTAATAAATAATTCTGGAGTACGGTTTGGATTTCATCTTCTTTCACTTCTTGTGCGGGTGAAAAAACAGACTTTAGTGAAGAAAGCCAAGACATATTGTTTACTCCAAAAACAGATCATTACAGCTTAATGGAGATAGTGTAACAGTATTGATCCGCACTCGCTCACCTTGGGATGAATAATTACTCACTTCAAATCTCATCTTTTAGGTCAGGAGTGCAGATTTTAGCTTAAATCAACTTATTCAGCAGAATCATGATTTTTCAATTTATTTAACTTATCGGTTGCCGTTTTCTTCAACTCATCAAATTTTGCCGTTGCTTGAGTTTTTAACTCATCAAATTTTGTTGCAGCCTCATCTTTTAGCTCCGCTGCCTTGGCTTTGGCATCATCAAGTTTATGGCTTGCTTCAGTGCGTAAATGATCGAATTTGTCTTGCAGAGTGTGCTGAGCATCTTCAAGTTTGCCTTTCAAATCATGTGCTTTATCTTCAACCGCCTCTTTACCAGCAGCTTGTTTCTCTTTTACATTTTCCTTTAAATCATCCAAAGCTTTTTCACCTTGAACTTTTGCATCTGCCGCTTTTGTCTTTAATTCATCAACTGTATTTTCAACCGCTTCTTTACCAGTAGCTTGTTTAGCTTTTACGTTTTCCTTTAAATCATCCAAAGCTTTTTCACCTTGAACTTTTGCATCTGCCGCTTTTGCTTTTAAATCATCTAATTTATTTTCAGTAGTCATCGTTGTTATCCTCATAGTTAATTAAAAAATTACCTGAATAAGTTATTAGTTATACATCGTTATGGCTTATTTTCTGACCGTAACTGCAATTTGAAACAAAGACAATACAGGAAGATTCAAATATTTTTCGATTTGTTTATCTGTTCTAAAGAGAAACAGCTTCTCACTTTAAAATTCGATTTTTACAAATTCCGCTTGTTCCCTCACAAAGATTATTATCTCGCTATTCAAACATAGCTCTCGCTTTTTATACGGACAAAGTTTATTAATGTTTGCTTATCCCGCCAATTGAGCGTAACTCTCGTCTTGTGCTCGGGCAAAGATTATTAACCTTTGCTTATCCTCGCTCATCAGTTAAAATCTTCCACCTTATAAATACGAATGAGAGAATGAAATCCGTGCGTAAAATTTTAGTCACTAATGCCCTCCCTTATGCTAATGGTCCAATTCATATGGGTCATTTACTCGGTTACATCCAGGCAGATATCTGGGTTCGTGCCATGCGGGCAATGGGTCATGATGTGACTTACGTATGTGCGGATGATGCTCATGGTACTGCCATCATGCTACGTGCTGAGGCAAACGGTATTAGCCCAGAAGAACAAATTGCGAATGTTCAAAAAGAACACATCCGTGATTTTGATGGCTTCGGTGTACATTTCGATCACTATGATTCAACTCATAGCGATGCCAATAAAGCACGTTCAACAGATATCTATATTAAAAACCGTGAAGCTGGAAATATTGCAGTTCGCCCTGTAACTCAATTATTTGACCCAGAAAAAGGTATGTTCTTGTCTGACCGTTTCATTAAAGGTACATGCCCGAAATGTAAGTCAGAAGATCAATACGGCGACTCATGTGAAGTTTGCGGTACAACCTATAATGCAACTGAGTTGCTTAACCCACGTTCAACTTTAAGTGGTGCAACACCAGTTGAAAAATCTTCAGATCACTATTTCTTTAAATTGCCAAACTTCGCTGAATATTTACAGAAATGGACCCGTGATGAAGGTCGTTTACCTGTTTCAATTGCAAACAAACTTGATGAATGGTTTGAAGCAGGTTTAACCGATTGGGATATTTCACGTGACGCCCCATACTTTGGTTTTGAGATTCCAGATGCCCCAAATAAATACTTCTATGTTTGGGTAGATGCACCGATCGGTTATATGTCTAGTTTTGAAAATTACATCAAAACTAAACGTCCAGATTTAAACTTTGATGATTTCTGGAAAAAAGACAGTCAAAACGATGTTTACCATTTCATTGGTAAAGACATTGTTTATTTCCATGCATTGTTCTGGCCAGCCATGTTAGATGGTGCAAACTATCGCACTCCAACTGGTCTTTTTGTAAATGGTTTCTTAACTGTGAACGGACAAAAAATGTCTAAGTCTCGCGGTACTTTTATTAAAGCTGAGACCTATTTACAACATTTAAACCCAGAATATTTACGCTACTACTTTGCCTCTAAACTGTCAGATAAAGTTGAAGACTCTGATTTAAATCTTGATGATTTTATTCAAAAAGTAAACTCTGACTTAGTCGGTAAAGTCGTTAATATTGCTAGCCGTTGCGCTAAATTTATCAACAGTAACTTTAACAATACTTTATCTGCTGAATGTGCAGAACCTGAATTGGTACAAAGTTTTATTGATGCAGGTGATTCAATCGCTAGCGCATATGAAGCACGTGAATTCTCAATAGCTATTCGTGAAATTATGGCGCTTGCTGACCGTGCAAACCAATATATTGATGAGAAAAAGCCATGGGCTCTTGCTAAGCAAGAAGGTCAAGAACAACAAGTTCTTGATGTGTGCTCAGTTGGTATCAATTTGTTCCGTCAATTAGCTGTGTACTTAGCTCCTGTTCTTCCAACTTTGGCTGAGCAAGTTCAAAGTTTCTTAAAACTTGAAAGCTTCAATTTCGAATCACGTAAACACATTCTTGTAAGCCATGAAATTGCGCAGTTCCAACCACTCATGCAACGTGTTGATCCAAAAGCTGTTGCAGCAATGGTGGATGCTTCTAAAGAGTCTTTAGGTACTCCTGCTCCAGAAGCAACTAAAGCAACGGCGAAAAAGGACAAAGCTGCCGAGAAAAAAGCTGCCCCGGCTCCAGCAGTGGGTGAAGGTGAAATTATCGGTATCGAAGACTTCTTAAAAGTTGACTTGCGTGTTGCTCAGGTCGTTGAAGCAGGTACTGTTGAAGGTTCAGATAAGTTACTTCAACTGACGCTAGACGTTGGTGAAGCTGAACCACGCAATGTATTTAGTGGTATTCGTAGCCAATACGCTCCAGAAGACCTAAAAGGCAAATTAGTAGTTATGGTTGCTAACCTTGCACCACGTAAAATGCGTTTTGGTATTTCAAATGGTATGGTACTAGCTGCTGGAAATGGTGAAGGTATTTTCATTATTTCTCCAGATACAGGCGCGAAACCAGGCGATAAAGTGTCTTAATCTGCCTTAATAAAAAAGCTTCCTAAATGGGAAGCTTTTTTATTTTAGAAATTTAGAACTGAGTGAACCAAAATATTAAATAAATTTAGCAAGCCAGTGCTTTCAAATTATGACCACGGCCACCCTTCACAAGGGTTATTAAATAAAACATGTATGTTTCCTAGCTCCTCCTGTGTTAAATAACCATTCTTATTTTCATCTAGATAATGAAATAGCTCTGTTTGCTTGTTTTCACCTTGAAAACGTTTATCGGCAGGCCAGTTATAAGGATAGAAATCTTCAACACGTTGAAATTCTTTTAGGCTGTACATTCCATCATGATTTAAATCATATTTTTCCTGAAAAAGCTCCCAATCTAAAGAAGCAGGTTCACATGCATTTACCATATTCAAAATACAATAAATGACACATCCCGCAAGTAACCTAATAGTTAAATTGCTCATGATTATTCGCTTGTATATCGGAAATTTTGTAATCCTTTTCATGAACAGGAGTACCAACAATACTCATGCTCCGCTCATTTGCTGGCGGTTGCTTGCTCATCGTTCTCATCTCACATCCTGTAGTTAAGATGAGAAAAACTACAGAAATGCTCACCATTAGTTTTTTCATAACGTGAACCTCATTTCTTTTTGTTTTATTTATTAAGTTACCACTTTTTAAGTGTTTAATGACTAAAAAAGATATTTTAATTTGTATATATTTTACACAAAAATAAAGCCAGACTATAAATAGCTGGCTTTGGATTTTTTAGATATTTTAATTAAAGACTTATCATTTGAAGAAAATTAACTTTAAGCCTAATACACTCACAATACTTCCAGCAACCCGATCGACACCAGTTTTTGCCTTTAAATACATTTTTCTAGGCTTCTCTGAAGATAAGAGCATTGCCACACACGAGTACCAACCCGCATCAATCATGAAACAAATAATTGGTAATGCGACGTAATAATAATTTGGAATTTCTTTCGGCAGTAAAGCTGTAAATACACTCGCTAGCACAACTGCAATTTTTGGATTACTTAACTGAGTAATCAAACCATATCGATAGGCTTGTTTATAGGTCATTTTTGATTTGCCATCATTTTCCATGGCAATTGGTTCTTTGGCGTGTTTAATAATTTTAAAAGCAAGCCAAAGCAAATAAAGCCCACCACCAATTTTTAAAATTAAATATGCTGAAGGTACGGCCAATAAAACTGCTTGCAATCCCATAACAGCTAAAAATCCAAACAGAGCCGCGCCCGTCCCTGTTCCTAACGCTGTAAACAAACCATGTTTACGTGATTTAGAAATTGAATTTTGTGCTACGTAAATAAAGCTTGGCCCAGGGCTTATTGCTCCAAGCATCAATGCCATCGCAATTGAAAAAAGAGGAATAAGGGACTCAAACATTGTATTGACCTAGCATCATGCAATTGCGCGGTATTCTAACAGCTTTTTATGAAGCATTTAAAAATGCAGAACATATAAATGATGAAAATTGAATTTTCATGTTTTTACAATTTATGTCTTCACAACGGACAAAAATGTCCGTTAAATATATAGCCTTTAAAACTCCCCAATTGATGACATGAGTAAACGTCAAAAAATTGCTGCCCATAATCGGGATGAATTACTCAATGCAGCCGAAGAATGTTTCCGTATTCATGGCATTAATGTGCCCTTACAAGTTGTGATTGACCATGCTGGTGTAGGAAGAGCAACGTTTTATCGTAATTTTAGCGATCGTAAAGCTTTAATTAACGCGCTTTTAGAACGTGCGATTACACAGTTAGAGCAAAAAGCAGCTCATTTTCAACAATTCGAGGACGGTTTATTTCGTTTAATTGAAGGACATATTGGGCAACTTCCTAAACTCTCAATTTTGCAAGATTTTTGGAGAGTCATTGATCGACAAGACCCAATTATGTTAAAAATTTATGAACGGCGAAATAATGCACTTAACCCACTGATTGAAAATGCGATAGAACAAAAACTGTGCCGAGCTGATTTAACTGCTGATGACTATGCAATGGTCACCGCAATGTTGGGTTCTTCATTTCAAGGACATGAGCCAGAAGAACAAACTCGCTTAGCAAAACGAGCAATTGAATTACTATTTCATGGTATTCAAATACAAAAAATTCGAGGGATAGAATGAGTAAAACGCCTCGTTATTTAGAAACACCACCCGACTGGACACCAGAAGAACAACCGACTCTTCCTGGTTCACCGGCAGCTATTGCACACTCTTTACCTAAGCGGTTTATTTACTTCTTTATTGGTTTATTTGTGGCGCTTTCAGCAAGCTTAAGTAATGGTTTTATTACGGCAAATTTACCTTTAATTCAAGGTGAATATGGACTAACCCCTTCTGAAGCTGCTTGGCTGCCTGCAGCATACGTCATGGCAAATGTCAGTTCAAACCTGATTTTATTTAAAGCCAGACAACAATATGGCCTGAGAGTATTTTCAGAAATAGGGCTGGTTATTTTTATTGCCGTGCTTGTGTTGCATATTTTTGTACACACCTATGAAATGGCACTATTCGCTCGGATTGTGGCAGGTTTAGCTGGTGCACCACTCAGCTCACTAGGTATGTATTACACCATGCAAGCCTTCAAGAAAGCAGACATGGCAAAAGGAATATATATCGCATTCGGCTTTCAGCAACTTGGCGTACCGTTAGCTTGGATTATTTCTCCATTTCTTGTCAGTACAGACAGTTGGTCTGTTCTTTACACCTTTGAGCTCGGTTTAGCACTTTGTTGTTTAGCCATGGTCGTTTCATTGAAATTACCACGTAGCTTAAGAATTTATGTTTTTGAGAAGCAAGATTTCTTTACATTTGCCTTATTGGCTCCGGGTTTCGCATGTTTATGTATTGTGTTGACCCAAGGTCCAATTTTATGGTGGTTTAATAGTGAATGGCTTGCTTATGTATTAATTGCCGGTTTTAGCTTAGTTGTTCTAGGTTTACTCTACGAACACTACCGTGCTAATCCATTAATTATGACACGCTGGTTAGGCGCGTCTTCTACATTAAGATTTATCTTTGGTGCTTTTGCAATTCGACTTTTAATGTCTGAACAAAGCTATGCAGCTGTTAACTTCTTAAAAACAATGGGAATGGGCCCTGACCAGTTTGTTCCTCTCTACGTTGTCATATTGGTAGGAATTTTAAGCGGTACACTTTTTAGTGCACTTACTTTTTCACGTGAACGAATTATCTTCCACTTACTTTTTGCAGAGTTCCTCATTCTAGTTGCATGTGGACTAGATTATCACTTAACCAGTGATGTTCGGCCTGTGAACTTCTTTGCAAGTCAGTTCTTAGTCGGTTTTGCTGGCGGTTTATTTATTGGACCCTTACTTCTTATTGGCTTTGCTCAAACCTTAGCTAAAGGTCCATCTTACGTCGTGACCTTTATCGTATTGTTCTCTGCTACCCAGACTTTCGGTGGTTTGGTCGGGTCATCTTTCTTTTCGACCTATCAACAACATCGTACGCAAAACTATCAAGCCGAGATTATTAAAGATTTAGAACAAGCAGACCCTTTTGTCGCTCAAAGACTCTCTACCTATCAACGCAGTGCATCAATTACTACGACTGACCCAGCATTACAAACAGCTCAATCCATGCGCTCACTTAATCAAGTGGTCACTCGTGAAGCTCAAGTGCGCGCCTACAATGATGTTATTGCTTTAAATGGTATTTTTGCCGTCGCACTGCTTTTATGGGGTGGATTTAATATTGCACGTAGCAAATATCTCCAACGCAAAGGAATTAGCCGTCCTTAACGGCTTTCATATTTGATGAAATAGAAATTGAGATTGATATATGTCAGATGATCAAAACAAACCGGAACAAACTCCACCTCAAGCAGCTCCTGCTCCGGCTAACGAACCAGCACCTGCAAGTAAGCTTATTCCGACAAAACGCTCAACTTTACTGTGGATGTTGGTTGTTCTCATAGTTGGTATTTTAGTGATTTTATGGGCATGGAGAATCGGACCTTTTGCAACGAGTGTTCAGCAAACTGACAACAGTTATGTCAAAGGGAAAACAACAATTTTATCGTCACAAATTAACGGCTACGTTAAAGATGTAGTCGTTAAGGATTTTGATCACGTTAAAAAGGGTCAAGTGCTCATGCATATTGATGCCACCACTTATGATCAAAAAGTAACACAAGCGGCATCGGGTGTTGAACAAGCTAAAAATACTTTAGCCAATCAAACCCAATCTATTGCTCAAAAACAAGCTGATATTGTGGCTGCCCAAGCCAAAGTAGATCAAGCAAGAGCTCAATATGAACTTTCTTTAGCACAGCTTAGACGCTATCAACAGTTAGGAAATAGTGGCGCGGCTTCTAAATCTGAGCAAGATAAAGCCGCAGCAGATGCGGAAAATAACCTTGCCGCCCTTAAACAGGCAGAAGCCAATGTTTTAGTTGCAAATGAAGCGCTAAAAACAGCACAAGTTGCAAAAGCAGGTTTGGAAGCACAAGTTTCAAGTGCTAAGGCTCAATTAGACCAAGCGCAAACCACCAAAGACTATAGCGTCATTGTTGCCCCGATGGACGGCCAACTTGGTGAGGTGAACCCTCGTGTTGGGCAATATGTAGCAGCTGGATCACAATTACTCTACCTCATTCCACAGCAAACTTGGGTGATTGCCAATTTCAAAGAAACCCAAATTGCCAATATGCGGATTGGTCAAAAGGCGTGGTTTACAGTCGATGCAATGAAACATAAAAAATTTACAGGACATGTTGAGCAGATTTCACCTGCGGCGGGCTCTGAATTCAGTGTGTTAAAACCTGACAATGCAACAGGTAACTTTACCAAAGTTGTTCAACGAATTGCCGTACGTATTACCATTGATCCAAATCAGGAAGGGATGGAACATTTACGTCCTGGCATGTCAGTGGTTACTTCTGTCGATACAAATTCGTAAACAGCTTTTTAAAGTTCTCTTTAAAAAGCTACAATGTGATCAATCATTATTTTCTCAATTTCTAATGTTTGATCATATTGCTCAATCAGTTTTTCATCAACATATTCAACTCCCCTATCCCTTGCATCTCGACATTAAGCGGTTAGATCTAATTCACCCTCAAATCTCGGGTAATAAGTTTTTCAAATTAAAATACAATTTACTTGCAGCAAAACAGCAAAATTTATCAAGTATTTTGACTTTTGGAGGAGCCTATTCAAATCATATTGCGGCAACCGCTTACGCAGCTCATCTTTTTGGCTTAAAAAGTGTAGGCGTTATTCGTGGTGAAGAATTAGCGAGCAAACCTCTCAATCCAACCTTAGCAAAAGCCCAAAGCTTAGGAATGCATTTACATTTTGTCTCGCGCACTGAATATCGTTTAAGAGATGATGCAAACTATCTTCAACAATTAAACAATCAATTTCCTGAAACTTTCATTATTCCTGAAGGCGGTTCTAATGAGCTAGCAGTGCAAGGTTGTCAGGAAATTCTCAGTCAAAGCGATTTGCAAAACTATGATGTGATTTGCTGTGCAGTTGGAACTGGTGGAACGATTTCGGGGCTCATTGAACGAAGTGCATCTCATCAAAAAGTTTTAGGATTTTCGGCTTTAAAAGGTGACTTTTTACAACAAGAAATTCGGCAGTGGACCAAAAAGCAAAATTGGTCGCTGACAGATGCCTACTGCTGCGGGGGGTATGCGAAAACTTCACTTGAGCTGTTGGCATTTATCCAAAACTTTGAAGAGCAATACGCTGTACCCCTTGAACCGGTCTATACGGGGAAAATGATGTTCGGTCTGTTTGACCTTATGAAAACTAATTACTTCCCTGAAGGAACTCGCATTTTGGCAATTCATTCTGGTGGTTTACAGGCAGATATAAGAAATAAATCCCATCAATAACTTATGAGTTTTTAGGACGGATTGTTCACGATCGTGGTAAATGTCTTTAGCATGACTAAGGCTCAGCATGATAGTATATGCCCCTTTTAAATTTTCACGATTAATCGAGAATCTCTTATGTCTAACAGTCATGTCGATGTCATTGTCTTAGGTGCAGGTGCTTCTGGACTCATGTTGGCTGCACATGCTGCTAAACGCGGGCGCTCGGTTCTAATTTTAGAAAAAGCCAATAAAATTGGTAAAAAGATTTTAATGTCAGGCGGCGGTAAGTGTAATTTTACCAACCTGTATGTTGAACCTGAAAACTATATTTCTCACAATCCGCACTTTGTTATTTCTGCCCTGTCGCGTTATAGCAACTGGGACTTTATCGGTTTGGTATGCGATTATAAAATTGCTTATGAAGAACGTAAACACGGGCAATTATTTACGCTAAACGGCGCTAAAGAAATTTTAGAAATGCTTGTGAGTGAGTGTAATAAAACTAAAAATGTGGATATGCAAACCCATTGCGAAGTTAGTCAAATTACACCCTTAGAAAAAGGTGGATTTTCACTAAACACCAATCAAGGGCATTACACTTGTGATTCTTTAGTTATTGCCACTGGGGGCTTATCAATTCCAACACTAGGCGGTTCTGGTTTTGGCTACGAACTGGCACAAAAATTTGGACATCAGGTTTTCCCAACTCGTGCAGGTTTAGTTCCATTTACTTTTTCAGATCATATTAAAGAAGTCACCACACGCTTAAGTGGTAATGCCCTCGATGTAACGTTAAGCAACTCAAAAAATAGCTTTACTGAAGCGTTATTATTTACCCACCGTGGCTTGAGTGGACCAAGTTCTTTGCAACTTTCGAACTATTGGAATTCAGGAGAAAGTTTTAAAATTGACTTTTTCCCAAGCCAAGATTTAGCAACCTATTTAAAAGATAAAAAGAAAGCACAGCCTAAAGTTTTATTACGTACCCTTCTTAATGAGTTTACTGCCAAAAGTATTATCCAAGAGTTACAACAACTCATATGGCCAGAGCAGAGCGAAACAGCGATTGGTAATATCAGTGATGCACAGCTAGATCATATTGCCGAGCAATTACATGGCTTTGCAGTTAAACCCTCTGGCACAGAAGGATATCGTACCGCTGAAGTTACTTTAGGCGGAATAGATACAACAGAAGTATCTTCCAAAACCATGGAAAGTAAAAAGCAGAAAGGGCTATTTTTTGTTGGCGAAGTGCTCGATGTTACGGGACATTTAGGAGGTTATAACTTCCAATGGGCCTGGTCTTCTGCCTATGCTGCTGCCCAATATGTATAAGCTAATTTGAGTTTTTTGAACTATTTGAAGCGGTCTCGGCATCTCTTGGCTGAGAAGTAGTTTGTTTTGAGCTTTCCGACTTACTAAATACAAATTTATAAGCACTCGCTAAAAACCCTACCGTAATTCCGGCAATGACAATTGGTGCTAAAAAACGACCTGGTTTTTTCATCGTATTTTCCTCACTTATTTGTTTTTATAACGGTCAAAAAAGAACGACCACTCAATATAGAGTGGTCGAACTTATCACAAAAATCAAAGATTTTTTGTACGGTTTATCTGAAAAATAGTTTAACCCCCTTAAATTTCATCATTTTCGCCTGTAGAGCCAAACGGTTTATTCACTGGCGGTTGTGCTGGATTTACTTGCGCAGAATCAGCCGGTTTTGCATCAGATGAAACTGTTGATGGTGGAGTCGTTGGTGTAGATGTAGTTGTGGCTGGAGTAGATGTAGTTGTAGCCGGAGCCGCACTACTCGTACTAGAAGGTGGTTGATAAAGAGGATTTGGTTGATTCGCTTCTTTTTTAGCTTTATCCAGCAAGTCAGTTAAAAGTCGTTCTGCTGGTTGGCGACCACCTAAACCGAATGCAAGAGCGAAAGCTACTGCAACCGCACCTAGAGTCAAACCAAATGCAAGATTAACAATTGAATCGGCAATACCCATCGCTCTTAAACCAAGCGCAAGTACAAGACCAATAATTAAGACACGAACTAAACTGCCTAACCAACGTGAGCTATTATATTCACCACGTTGAACCACATTCGCCACAACATTTGCTAGCCAGAAACCAATTACTAAAATTACAGCGCCTAATAGAATGTTTGCACCGAAATGGATAAACATTGCAATGAGACCACTGATTTGGTCGAAACCAAGACGATCCGCTGCTTCAGATACTGCAAAAAGCATGGTAAAGAATACGATTAGGCAGCCGACAGCGCTAGAAACTTTAGTTTGGCCTAAAAAGCGTTGTATATCTAATTTAGCAGGAATTTCATCAACCCCAGTCCCAGCAATTAACTCTGCGACCAAGCGTCCAACAAAACGAGAAACTATATAAGCAACCAGTAAAATTAAACCAGCTGCAATAATGTTTGGAATTGCCTGCAAGATTTCATTCAACATTGCTGTCGCTGGCTGAGAAATTGTCTCAATACCTAAAGCTTCGAACGCTACAATCAATGTTGTAATGATGATGATGGCAAAAACAAATGAACCTAAAAATTTGCCTACATTAGAGCTTTTGAAAAGCCCAATTTTTTCAGCTTGAGCTTGAACACCTAAGCTATTAATTAGACCTTCAACAATACCGCGTACAATTTTTGCCAAGATATAACCAACAAAAATGATAACGCCCGCAATAAAGATATTTGGTAAGAAAGCGACTGCTTCATTTACCATATTCTGAACTGGAATGAGTAAGCCTGTAAGTCCTAATATTGAAAGAACAATCGGAAGGAAAAGTAACAATACAAGCCAGTAAAGAATCTCACCAATATTTTGGCTAATTCCACCTACACCCACTTCATTACTTAATTTATCATCGAGTTGGGTTCGGGATAAAACATTGGTAATCCCTGCCCGCACCAGTCGAGCAACGATCCAACCAATAAAACCCACCACGACAGCAGCAATAATATTTGGAATGTAAACAAGTACCTGATTCACCATATTACTGAATGGACCGCTCACTCCACTAATGTTGAGCACATTGAGAGCCGCTACAACAGCTAAAATTAAGATAAACCAGAATACGACCTTGGAAATCAGACCCTCAATATTTGGGGCTCTGCCAGTGGCTGAGGATAGTTTTGCATTGGTATTTACTTTTTGTAGTAGCTTTTTCACACCTGCCGCTACCAATAAAGCAATTATCCAACCTACTAATAAGATCACTATTGCAGCCAGAATAGGATGAAACTGATCCCAGTAATACATTGCATCAAATTGAGCGCCGCGAGGCCCATCAAAAAATTCATTCATATTGTTATGTCCTCAATTGTTCTGTTCTTTTCAGTGTTATCTCTAGGAAACACCATTCGTTGTAAAAAATGACGATGAATGCGGTCTATCTCACATTATGTTTTGAATATTTTCTAATCAACACACTTCTGCACAAATACAACAAATTGATGCAAAAGGTTGCAAAAAAGCCTTCAGGTTTACACCTAAAGGCTTGATATTAAGATAAACTGATTCGTTTATTACCCCGTATAGGACTTTAAATTCAAATCAGAACTACCCTTAATTACATGTGGTGTGGTCTCATATTGAAAAGCGCCTTCTTCTTTTGGAGCCTGGCTGTGGTCAGCAACCATATAGACAATAAGCGCAATAAGAAAAAGCCCAACAATAATTAAAATGTAAACTGGCAATCTTCTTTTTTTCGCAGTTTCTTCAGGACTCGTCACATGAGGTGGTTTTGAAAAGTCATGCATCTTCTTTCCCCTCTTCTATTATCATTAACTTTATATTCATGATAGCAATTTGCTTTGTTGCATTGTGTGAAAAAGCATTATGCTAAGGTGTCTAAGGTTGCAAAACTCTACTTTTAAAATATCAAAAATAGTATAAAATTTGCGCACACCAATTTAGACGATTAAAAATAATTTCTAGTTATTTATGAGCTTCGGCTATGTCCTATTTGTAATACAATATGTTTTAGCGCTTACTTTTTAGAAAATAGGCTATAATAAGCCCCCTTGTTTTAAAGCTACTCTATTTTATGATGTATCGTCAGCAAAACGTAACTCTTGATCTCGACACTGACGTCACACATCAATGTTATCTACACCAGACAAGAGACGAACATCTCATTGGTATTATTGAATTTAATAAACCAAGTTATGAGCTCAAATGGGGTGATCTGGAGTATTTTCGTCGTCGCACTGAAGAGTTTTCAGTCATGCCATTTCCCGATTGTATTAATGCCATGATTGTTGATATTCGTAATATCAATATTTTTCTGGACAATGAAGTTCCAATTTTACCTTGGCGTTTACTTGAAGAAGACTGTCCTGTTCGCTTAGTTGTTCCCCAAGACCGTTTAGAACATTATGCGGGCCTTTTTGAACCTACTTGGCTTTCAAGTGATGTAGATAGTGCAATTGCCGAAATTCGTGAATTTATGGATATGTTTGTCCATTAATAAACATATCCATAAAAATAATTTTAAAGTTCTTTTAATTGTCGTTTGTTACCAGTAATTTTCTACCGCAATATTTCCCTCACCTCGACGATTCATCGTCAAACCACGTCGTTTTAAAGCCTCTTTAGTGTCATCTACCATTTGCGGATTTCCGCAAAGCATGACATGGCTTGTGGCAGGGTTCAGTTCTATACCAGCAGATTTTTCTAGTTCACCATTTTCAATTAGAATCGGCAAACGATCATGTAATGGCGCAGATGGATCACGGGTAATAATTGAAATAAATTTAAAACCGTCGTGCCCCTCTCCAAAAGTTTCAGCAATCTCTTGAATACGATCGACATAAGCCAATTCAGCTGCAGTACGGACACTGTAGACCAAATTAATCTTTTGATAATTAGACCAAGTTTCAAAGTCTTGTAGCATCGATAAAAATGGAGCTAAACCTGTACCTGTTGCCAGTAACCATAAATCATGCGGTAAAGGCTGTTGATAGCGAGCTAAGGTCAAATAGCCATAAGGTATTTTTTCTAAGTAAAGCTCATCATCTACTTTTAGATGTTGAAGATTTGAAGTAAATGCACCATCTGGCACTACAATCGAAAAGAATTCAAGCGTTTCATCAAATGGTGAAGAGACAACCGAATAAGCACGGACAACAAGCTCCTCTCCAACTTTCAGCCCAATACGTGCAAATTGCCCAGCCGTAAATTTAAAATGTGCAGGGCGAGTCATGGTGAAACTGAAAAGAGTTGGGGTCCAGCGGTGTACAGATAAAACTTTTTCTACGCTAAATTTTTCAATTGACATGATTTCAACGTGGCATGAAATAGTGCGCTCATGTTAGCATGACAGCCGAAATAATGAATACTTTTAAACGTTAAGGCTTTTTAAACATGCGCATGACATTACGCCAGTTGGCTGTTTTTGTAGCAGTCGCTCAAGAAGGAACTGTCACTAAAGCCAGTGATGCGGTCAGACTGACGCAAAGTGCAGCAAGTATGGCTTTAGCAGATTTAGAGGATGGCCTTGGTGCGCCTCTATTTGATCGTTTAGGTAAACGATTACAGCTTAATGATTTAGGTCGTTTTCTATTGCCTCAAGCATTAGAAATATTAGGTCGCTGTGAAGCTTTTGAGCAAGCTGCAAAAGGTGAATTGCAAAGCATTGATTTACGTATTGGGGCCACTTTAACAATTAGTGATTACCTCATGCCAGATTTAATGGCAAACTTTTTACAGCATCATCCTAAAGCACATTTGCAATTACAGGTGGGCAATACACGCCAAATGATTGAAGCAGTTAATCAATTCCAACTTGATTTAGCTTTAATTGAAGGATCATGTCATTTACCTCAGCTCCAATGTATCCATTGGCGTGATGATGAGCTTGCAGTATGCTGCTCCCCAAATCATCCATTAGCACGCTT
The DNA here is from genome assembly GCF_000313935.1 of Acinetobacter sp. WC-141. GTDB lineage: Bacteria > Pseudomonadota > Gammaproteobacteria > Pseudomonadales > Moraxellaceae > Acinetobacter. The sequence continues at coordinate 100,783 of NZ_AMSS01000089.1, forward strand.
AAATAGACCTTTAACAGCTCATGATTTTCTTCAAGTCGAATGGATTTTACGTGAAGAAGGTTCAGGAACGCGTGAAGTGTTTGATAACGCTATATTGCAAGATTTACCAGACGCTAATATCCGCCTAACCTTAGGTCATAATGAAGCAATCTTGAAAATCGTTGCTGGTGGTTTAGGAATGTCTTGTATCTCTAAACTCGCTATTGAACCTTTAATTGAAAAAGGACAACTCGTTATTTTAGATACACCATTCTGGCAACTGACCCGCCCGCTTTACATGCTGGTACACCGACAAAAATACCAAGGTCCTGGCCTCAAAGCATTCTTACAGTTCTGTGAAGATCAGGTTTAAGACCTGATCGTCTAGTGCCATCTTGAGTCATTCTCACATGGCTCGGCATTCTTTTCATTTCATTATTTATGACTTCAGAATAATTAAGGGAAGCTAACGCCTCCCTTAATTTTGCATTACTTACTTGTTCGAAACGTTATCAACAATCTTCTCTGTCCGTCACAGCTAAACTCGACAACAAGCTAACCTTGAAGATTGAGAGTCTCTATTAACGTCGAAAATGTGATAACAACTCTGACGTGATCGCTTTATTATGATCGGTGATTTTATTTTTTTTGGTTTTCGCAGGATTTGGGTCAACACGTTCAATCTTGATCGCTTTAAATTTCCCCTGATTGTCTGCCGCAAGAAATCTCACTTTTTCATTTCTTTTCGGTTCACCTTCGGATGCAGGGAAATCAGAAATATGAAAGAAAATATCTCCTTCAGTGGTCGAAATAAAACCAAATCCTTTTTCAGGATCATATTGTTTAACTTTTCCGGTATAAAATTCTTGCTTCATGATCTTTACCTACTTTTTCAATACTGTCGTTACAGCAGAAAATTAAAAAGAGACTTTCAATCCGCCCTCAAAAAGTCTACAGATTGATCAAGTCTCTTTTTATTGTTATTTCAAAAATTAGTCTTTTTGGACACTACCAAAAATTTTATCGCCTGCATCGCCTAAACCAGGAACAATATAACCTTGTTCATTTAAGCCATTATCAATAGATGCAGTATAAATCTGCACATCTGGATGAGCTGCTTCAACTTTAGCAACGCCTTCTGGTGCAGCAACTAATACCATAACACGTATATCTTTACAGCCACTTGCCTTTAATACATCAATGGCCGCAACTAATGAATTACCAGTTGCCAGCATTGGATCGATAATCATTGCAAGACGATTAGCGACATCTGGAACTAATTTTTTATAATATGTACGAACTTCTAGGGTTTCTTCATTACGCTCAAGACCTAGAACACTGACTTTTGCACTTGGAATTAGATTAAGTACACCCTCCAACATACCAATGCCTGCACGTAAAATCGGTACAACCGTTATTTTTTTACCAGCAATACGCTGCGTAGTAACAGTTCCAGCCCATCCATTAATTTCACAATCCACAACTGGTAAATCTTTTGTTGCTTCATAAGTCAACAACATAGTCACTTCCTGAGCTAGCTCACGGAAATTTTTAGTACTGATGTCAGAACGACGTAACAAACCTAATTTATGACGAATAAGTGGGTGACGAATTTCTTGAATGGCCACAGATGTTACCTAAAAATATAAAAACGTATTTATTATAATCTTTTTTTAACGCCCAATAAAAAAAAGCCTCCAGTTTTGGAGGCTTTTTTGTACATCGGGATTATTGTTGTTGTGAAAGCATGAAATGTAATGGAGATAAAATTTCTGCTTTTAATGCCAAATTAATCATTGGATCTGGGTAAACACCCAAAATAATAACTAATGCAGCAGCAGCTAATACCATTAAACCACCTACTTTTTGACCCCAGTGAGCATCAGCATCAATACGAGGAGTTTCAGGTGGTGTCATATACATGACAACCATCACACGTAAGTAGTAGTACAAACCAATACCACTACCCACAATAATCATTGCAGCTAGGAACCAGTGCTGAGTTGTTACAGCAGCCATTACCACCAAGAACTTACCAATGAAGCCCGCTGTTAATGGAATACCAGCCAAAGATAACATCATGACTGTTAAAGTTGCTGTAAGTACTGGACGACGCCAGAACAAACCACGGTAATCTGCAAGACTTTGTGCTTCATCTACGTTGTTATATGGGCTAGACATTAACGCTACCGCACCAAAAGCACCGATAGTTGTTAATACATAAGACACCACATATACAGTTACGCTACCCAAGCTCGCATAAGTCATGCTGATTAAAGCAATTAACAAATAACCAAAATGAGCAATAGATGAATAACCAAGAATACGTTTTAAATTAACTTGACGAACAGCGAGTAAGTTACCAACTAAAATCGACAATACGGCAATGATTGTCAAAATAGTTACTAACGAGTTCACCATAATTGCGCCTGAAGCAAGCATATAGCGCACGAACAAACCAATTGTTGCAACTTTAGCAGCTGTCGCCAAGAAAGTTGCCATTGGCGCTGGTGCACCTGCATATACATCTGGTGTCCATTTATGGAACGGCGCAAGCGATAATTTAAATGCAACAGCAAAGATAATGAGTGCTAAACCTAATAACACCATTGGCTGTTTGATTGCGCTAAATAAAGCCTGTACAGAATCATAGAATGAAAGTGAACCAGTATATGCATAGATGTATGCCATACCCATCAACAACATTGCAGAAGCTGTCGCTGAAAGTACAAGATACTTAATACCAGCTTCAAGTGAACTACTACGTTGATAAGTATAAGCAAGCAAACCATATACAGGGATCGACATTAACTCAAGGCTAATGAAGAACGATGCATAATGAGAACTTGCAACCATCAACATTGCACCTGCTACTGAAGCAAGTAACAAAAGATAGAGTTCTTCGCGGTTGTCTTTATAGGTTTCGATGTAAGCGTGAGACAAAGTACAACAAGCCAATGCCGCAATCAAAATCATAAATTGATAGAACATGGTAAATGGATCAACCATAAACATGCCCATCACATTTGCCGGTACAAACTTACCGCCAAATACTGCAAATAAAATATAAAGTGCAGCGAGGTTTAAACCAACAACAGAAGCTGTTGCGATTAAATTATGATTACGCTTAATTGAAATTAACAGCATGACAACAATTGTTGTCAAAGCAACAATCATCACCGGAGCTAAAGGCATAAGCGTAGAGAGTGATACTGTGAAGTTCATGATTATTGGATCTCCACATGGTCAAGTTGAGTAGCTGTTTGCTTAACAGTTTCAACGACTTCTTGAACTGGCATATAACTATTGACAAACCACTGCATGCTTGAATGAGATACATCCAAGAATGTTTGTGGGTAGATACCAAGCCAAACGAGACCAATCGCACAAATCATCAAAATACCAACTTCACGAGCAGATAAGTCTTTTAGTGGACTAGTGTAATGTTGCTTTTGTTCAGGATTTGGTTCACCAAACAAAGCACGGTGAATCAAGATCAAGCCATATAAACCTGCAAATACAAGGCTGATAGAAGCAAGAATCGTGAATACAGGATATTTATTAAATGAACCCATCAAAATCAGGAATTCACCAATAAAGTTACCTAAACCTGGTACACCAACAAGAGCAGCCACGAAGAACATCAAGAAAAATGGCAAGTACTGAAGCTGGCCACGAAGACCACCCATTAAACGTAAGTCACGTGTATGTAAACGTTCGTAGATTTGACCAGACATAATGAACAATGCAGCTGATGACAAACCATGTGCCAACATCATGATCATTAGACCTTGGAAGGTCAAAATGTTACCTGCGTAGATCGCAAGTAAAATAAAGCCCATGTGTGAAATCGACGTATACGCAAGTAAACGTTTCATGTCAGTTTGCTGGTAAGCACACCATGCGCCGTAGAAAATACCAATCAAACCGAAAATAATCGCAATATCTGCAAACTGAGCAGAAGCTGTCGGGAAGAATGGAATAACAAAACGAAGCAAGCCATACGCAGCTGTTTTAATCAAGATACCCGCCAAGTCTACAGAACCTGCTGTAGGTGCTTGAGCATGCGCATCTGGTAACCAACCGTGTAATGGGAATACTGGTAACTTCACTGCAAAACCAATGAAGAAACAGATCATGAAACCGTATGCTAAGCCAGGTGGTAAGTGGTTCGCTACAGCTAACAAATAGTTGTAATCGAAACCAATCATTCCTGTCATCATGTAGCCATAAACTACAAGACCAAGAATACCGATTAACATCACTAAACCAGCGATTTGCGTGTAAAGGAAGAACTTAGTTGCTGCGTAAACACGTGAACGACCGTTTGAACCTTTATGACCCCATAACGCAATCAGGAAGTAGATTGGTACAAGCATCATCTCCCAGAAGAAGAAGAACAAGAACAAGTCAATCGCTAAGAATACACCGATAACGCCACCTAAACTCCATAAGAGGTTTAAGTGGAAGAAACCAACGTTCTTTTGAATTTCGCCCCATGAACAACCAACAGCAAGTACACCAAGTAATGCTGTTAGTAAAACCATGAGTAAAGATAAGCCATCCACAGCTAAGTGAATGCCGATACCGAGTGATTGAATCCACGGTAAATAGAACTCAGCAGACCAAGTTGGGATTTTTGAACCCATCTCATAGGTATAAGTTCCACTTTGCCAAAGTGCAAGACCTAAGCCCAAAGTAATGAGCATACCGATTAAGGCAATCCAGCGTGGCAAAGTTTTGTCGAGCTTATCGACTAACCAACAAATAAAACCAGCAATGAATGGAACAAGAATCAGCGCGGGTAAAATTAAATTGTTTTCCATTTTATTTCCCCACTACCTGAATAACGATCAAGATCATCAATAACACCACTACACCGAGTGACATACTTGATGCGTATTCACGCAATGAACCGGTTTGACGTGAGCTTGTAAAACTATTTCCGCCTTTCACAAGTGCAGGAAGAACTAACCACAAACTGTCAATCGGATCACGGCCAAAGATTTTGGCGAAGAATAAATAAGGTTTAACAAAAACGATGTCATACAATGCATCAAAACCAAAAGCGGTACGGCAAATATGTGCCAGACCTGCACCCAAACTTGTTTGAGCAAATGATTTCACTGCACCATAAGCAAATGTAAATAATGCTATACCAACAACTAGACCAACTAGCGCAATTCCTACTGCTAAATGCTCTGCTCCATGCATGCCTTCTACAAATTGTTCAGCCACATGGAATTCAGGAATTTTTGCAGTATTAAGAATACCTGCTACAGGTGCTTTTAATACGGCACCAACAAAAGTAGATAGTACAGCTAAAATACCCAATGGAGCCCAGTAAGTTGCGCCTTTAATTTCATGGTAAGGCGTGTTTTCTTGACCAAAGAATACAACCCAGATTAAACGGAATGTATAGATTGAAGTCAGGAATGCACCTGCTACACCCACCCAATATAAGGTGTGATATAGAGCAATTGATTGACCTTGTACCCAAACTTCACCAAGAATCGCATCTTTAGAGAAGAAGCCAATGGTCAAGAATGGAATCGCTGCTAATGCACCGCCACCAATCGCGAAACAAGCAAACAGGAATTTGTTACGTTTGAACAAGCCACCCATTTTGAAGATGTTTTGCTCGTGGTGGTAAGCCAAAATCACCGCACCAGAAGACAAGAATAATAATGCCTTAAAGAATGCGTGAGCCAACATGTGGAACAAGCCAGCTTGATAAGCTTCCGCACCTACAGCCATAAACATATAACCCAACTGACTCATTGTTGAGTAAGCCAAGATACGTTTGATGTCTGTTTGAACGAGTGCAGCAAAACCTGCAACTAACAAAGTCACCGCGCCAGTTACTGAAATGAATTGCATCACTTCAGGAGCAAGTTCAAATACGCTAAATAGACGGCAGCATAAGTACACACCAGCTGTTACCATTGTTGCAGCGTGGATTAATGCAGAAACAGGTGTTGGACCTGCCATTGCATCTGCCAACCATGTTTGCAATGGAATTTGAGCAGATTTACCTGCAGCACCCAAGAACAACATTAATGCAGTCCAGATCGTAAGTGACGAACTCTTCGTCATTACTTCTGCTGCGTGTTCAACGATGTACTGAGTATTTAGCGTACCAAATTGTTGGTAAAGCAAGAATAAAGCGATAAGTAAGAATACGTCACCTACGCGGGTCACTGTAAATGCTTTGATCGCAGCCCAACCATTTGCAGGGTTTGCATAATAGAAACCGATAAGCAAATAAGAGCAAAGACCTACGCCTTCCCAACCTAAGAATAACAACGCCAAGTTGTCGCCTAATACAAGCACAAGCATGCTGGCAACAAACAGGTTGAAATAAGAGAAGAAACGCGCATAACCTTCTTCACCGCGCATGTACCATGATGCAAAGATGTGGATTAAGAAACCAACACCCGTCACCATGCCCATCATAAGTAAAGATAAGCCATCTAAATGTAAGCTAATGCCCGGTGCAAAACCGCCAACATTGAACCACGTCCACAAGTTTTGAACAAAAACTTGCTGACCACTTGTGGTAAATGCCATGCCAGCAATCAGAGCAAATAATGCAGATAAACCTACAGAACCCACGCCAATAATTGCTGCAACATTTTCAGAGAGTTTGTCTCGTCCCGCCGCCAATAAAATAAAACCGATTAGCGGAAATAATACTGTTAGATATAAATAACTCATCCGCGCATCTCACTAGCAGCATCTACATCCAAATGATGGAAGCGATGATAGAACTGAAGGACAATCGCAAGACCGATACATGCCTCTGCTGCTGCAAGGGTCAAAATCAGAATGAACATCACTTGTCCATCTGGTTGTGCCCATACGCTACCCGCAAGAACAAATGCCAATGCAGCAGCATTCATCATGACCTCAAGGCTCATTAACATAAATAATAGGTTACGTCGCACCATTACACCGTAAAAACCGAGTGCAAAAAGGATGGTTGCAACAATCAAACCATGTTCTAAAGGAATCTGGCCCATTATTCTTTTTCCTCTTCTGCACCTGGTTCACGTTTACCTAAGTGGTATGCTGCAACAAGGGCTGCAAGCAATAACATCGCGGCAACTTCAACCAATAGTAAATAGTGAGTAAAGAGTGCTTGACCCACTGCTTTTGGTCCAATCACTTGTGCCCCAAGTGGTGCTGAAATTGTGGTGTATTCACCACCAAGCATCCAAACCAAAAGCAAGCCGAGTAAGAAACTCATGAGTGCTGGATATGCCCAAGCATCTGAAGAAAGCCATTTACGTTCTTGCTCAACGGTGTGTTGACCTAAATTCAACATCATCACCACGAAGACAAACAGAACCATAATTGCTCCGGCATAGACGATGATTTCAAGAGCACCTGCAAAAGGCGCCCCCACGATCATGAAAATACCAGCAACAGCAAGCAATGAAACAATTAGACTAAGTAAAGCGTGTACAGGGTTCGTGTTAGTCACTACACGAACCGTAGAAACGATGGCCACGAGTGCCATCAAATAAAACGGCCACATCATGGTAATAGACTCCGTACATCGATTGGTGCACTTTCTTTTTGTGCTTGACCTTTCTCTTTACCGTTAATTGCCATACCCGTTACACGGTAGAAGTTGTAGTCTGGGTATTTTCCCGGACCTGAAATGAGTAAGTTTTCTTTCTCATAAACAAGGTCTTGACGTACGTATTCGCCTAACTCGAAGTCTGGTGTGAGCTGAATCGCAGTTGTTGGACAAGCTTCCTCACACATACCGCAGAAAATACAACGTGAAAAGTTGATACGGAAAAATTCCGGATACCAACGTCCATCTTCTGTTTCTGCTTTTTGTAGTGAGATACAGCCAACCGGACACGCAACCGCACATAGGTTACATGCCACACAACGCTCTTCCCCATCTGGGTCACGCGTCAACACAATACGACCACGAAAGCGTGGCGGCACAATCTGTTCAGCTGGTACTTCTGGATATAAAATCGTGTCACGCTTACGCGTTACATGGCTAAATACCATAAACAACGAACGTACAATCGATCCGAATCCAGCTAGAAATTTATACATTTTGTACTCCCTGCTGTCCTAGGCCTGATTCATCAGAATCACAGCACCAGTCACTAACAAGTTGACCAACGCCAATGGCAAACAAATTTTCCAACCAAAGTTCATGACTTGGTCATAACGTGGACGCATTAAAGAACCACGAGCCAAAACAAACATCATTACAAAGAATGCTGTTTTAATCACAAACCAGAATACTGGCGGAACAAATGGAATTTCTAAATTGAATGGTGCTAACCAGCCACCGAAGAATAGAGTTACGATCAATGCAGAAATAAGTACCACGTTGACATATTCAGCAACGAAGAACATACCCCATTTCATACCACCATATTCAACATGGTAACCTTCAGCCAATTCTTGTTCTGCTTCTGGTTGGTCAAATGGATGACGGTGAGTTACCGCAACACCAGCAACCACAAAAATCAAGAAACCTAAGAATTGCGGAATGACAAACCAAACATCACGTTGTGCTTCAACAATTTCACGAAGGTTAAATGAACCTGCAATTGCAACCACACCCATCAATGAGATACCCAAGAACACTTCATAAGAAATGGTTTGAGCAGCCGAACGTAAACCACCAAGCAATGAGTATTTGTTATTTGAAGCCCAGCCACCAAACAATACTGCATAGACTGCAATACCAGCCATTGCCATAAAGAACAGCAAACCGATACTCATGTCGGCAACACCCAGTGAAGGACTCACCGGGATGACCATGAATGAAAGAACCGCTGTTGCCATTGCAACAGCTGGTGCTAAACGGAATGTAAGTTTGTCAGCAAATTTTGGTGTCCAGTCTTCTTTGAACATGATCTTAAGCATGTCGGCAACGATCTGGAACATACCACCAGGACCAACACGGTTCGGACCATAACGGTCTTGCCACCAAGCAAGTAAACGACGTTCAATAAAAGACATCAACGCTGCAACTAAAACAACAACAAGCAAAATCACAACTGCTTGAACTACAGCGTAGGCGATAGGCCAGTTCTCAGCCCAAAGTGGCGTTTGACGTATAATTTCTTGATTCATGAATTACACTCCTAAAGCCACTGAAACAGGCTCAGCTAGTGACACCATTGGTGCTAAACCAACTGGGTAACCAATATAACCTGTAGGTAAATATTCAATTACTTGTACAGGCAAGCTCACACTGGTTTCGCCTGCTTTTACTGTAATGCGTTGACCTTCTTGAAGGTTCAAACGAGTTGCATCTTGTTCGCCCACTGCAAACATAGCTTCTGGAATACGAGTTTCCATTGCAGGTGTTTTAATTGTGAATTCACCAGAACCAAAAATATGATGCATTGGTACTAAGCGGAAGCTTTCAGGATTTGCAACTACAGGCACTGGAGCAACATAGCTACGTGCAGGGCGTTTCGCCAAGCGATCGAATAAACGAACACCTGAATCACCACCTTTTAAGTGACCACCCACTTCATCTTGGTATTTGTTCCAAGATTGTGGAGAGTTCCAGCCCGGAGCCCATGCAAATGGTACTAATGATGATGCTTTTTGCGGACCAACATAACCTTCCATTGAGAATGTTAATGCTGAATCTGGATCGGTAGGCTGTTTCGGTTCATGAACCGATAATGGCGCACGCATTGCTGTACGACCTGAATAACGACGTGGTTCACGCGCAATTTTCAAACCATGTACACGGTAACCTGCATCAGGTGCCACATCTTGAATTGCTTCAAGTACTGGTACATTTTTCACGATGCTTTCAATTACATCGTCAAGCAATGTCCAATCTACAGCCTTACCTTTAATGCCAGTTTCAATGGCATGTAACCAGCGCCATGATTCTTTAATTGCATATTCAGGCTTGTAGTAACTTGGATCGTAAACTTGATAGAAACGCTGTGCACGACCTTCTTGGCTTACAACAGTACCGTCACCCTCTGCAAAGCTTGCTGCTGAAAGAACGATATCAGCCAGTTTCACAGTTTCAGTTTCACTGTGATCAAGCACGATTACTGTTTCTGCTTTATCAAGTGCAGCTTTTACTTGAGCAGCAGGTAAACGACGGAACAAGTCATTTTCAACAATAACAAGTGTGTCGTAGTCTTGAGCAAATGCTTGTTCAAGGCTTAAGCCACCAAATAATGCCAAGCCCATAGAGTTCACTTCAGGAACTACAAGACTTAAACCAGCTTTAGCACCTAAGTTCTGAGTTAACTCAGCCGCAGCTTCCATAATAGAAGCATCTTGCAAACTTGTGCCTGCAATGATTAATGGTTTGTTTGCTGCTTTTAAAGTGTCAGCAATGGTTTGAGCAAATGCTTTTGCATCGTCATCTAAACCAGTTACTACGTCACCTTTCACTGCTGCCGCTACGGCAAAGCCTAAACGTGCAATATCATTTGGAGAAGCAACCACTTCACCAGTTGCAACGTCGGCAAGACGAGTTTGAGTTGCAGCCAAGATATAGATTGGAGATTTTGCTTCTTGACCAATACGTTGTACAGGTTCAGCCAACCAGTCTGGGGTACGTGTTTTCGCAGCCATTTCGCGAGCTTTGTTTTTCGCAGCTTGACGAACAGACAATGCCATACGTGGAGCAGTTTGAGTCAGGTCTTCACCTAAAATCAGAACAGCATCATAGCTTTCAATTTCACGCATGTTCGGATTGTAAATACCCTCGGTTTGCATGATAGACGCAGCAAGTTCAACAAGTTTTTGCTCTTTTTGAGCAACACCAGTTGAATAATTTGCCTGACCTACAAGCTCACGTAATGCGTAGTTTGATTCCAAGCTTGCGCGCGGCGAACCAATACCTAAAACTTTTTTGCCTTGAAGCTTCGCAATCGTTTGATCTAAAGCTTGATCGACAGAAACAGTTGCAACAGTTTCACCGTTACGGAACTGCGGCTGACGTGGACGGTCTGCACGGTTTACATAACCTGTGCCAAAACGACCTTTGTCACAAAGGAAGTATTGGTTAACCGAACCATTGAAACGGTTTTCTACGCGACGGATTTCACCATAGCGTTCACCCGGAGAAATGTTACAACCAGAAGAACAGCCTTGACACACGCTTGGTGCATACTGCATGTCCCATTTACGGTTATAACGCTCTGAATGAGTCTTATCAGTGAATACACCTGTTGGACATACTTCAGTCAAGTTACCAGAGAATTCAGACTCTAAAGTACCTGATTCTGGACGACCAAAATACACACGAGATGCATTGGCAAACACACCGAAGTCTGTACCGCCTGCATAATCTTTGTAGTAACGAACACAACGGTAACAAGCAATACAGCGGTTCATTTCATGTGCAATGAATGAGCCGAGTTCTTGGTTGTAATGCGTACGTTTGGTAAAACGGTAACGACGACGATCATGACCAGTCATCACAGTCATATCTTGTAAATGACAGTGACCACCCTCTTCACAGACTGGACAGTCGTGTGGGTGATTCGTCATCAAAAATTCAACAATAGACGCACGGAAATCCGTTGCTTCTTTGTCTTCAATCGAGATATAGGTATTGTCAGATGCTGGTGTCATGCATGACATGACTAAACGACCACGCGTATCTTCTGGATTCGCATATTGCGTAACAGCACATTGACGGCAAGAGCCCACCGAACCTAAGGATGGATGCCAACAAAAATATGGGATGTCGATGCCCAGACTCAAACATGCTTGTAGCAAGTTTTCCGAGCCGTTGACTTCATACGATTTTCCATCGACATGAATTGTAGCCATAGTCGAATTCCTTAAGCTTGTTCTACGTTGCTGGTTTGCACGACAGGACGAGTCGTCACTTTCGCTTCAAACTCACCACGGAAATGTTTGAGTGCGCCCATAAGCGGCTCCATCGCACCTGGTGCGTGGGCACAGAAAGTTTTACCGATCCATAATTTACGAGTCAATTCTTGTAAATGGTCGATATCTTCTTTCTTACCTTCGCCTGCTTCAAGTGCTTTAAGCGCTTTAACAGCCCATGGCAAACCATCACGACATGGCGTACAGAAACCACATGATTCACGCGCAAAGAATTCTTCTAAGTTACGAGTGAGCGATACCATGCATTGAGTTTCATCTACGACCATCAATAAACATGTTCCCAAACGAGAACCTGCTTTCATAATCGTGTCTGCATCCATTGGTAAATCAATGGTATCTGCTGGTAAAAAGTCAGTTGAAGCACCGCCTGGTAACCATGCTTTGAGCTTTAAGCCTTCGCGCATACCACCAGCATGATCTTCAATCACTTCACGTGCAGTTGTACCAAATGGCAATTCCCAAAGACCAGGGAATTTCACTTTACCTGACGCACCATAAATTTTAGTGCCTGGATCTTTTGATTTACCTGCTGATAGGCCGATATACCACTCTGGACCACGAAGCATAATTGCTGGCAAGTTGTTATAAGTTTCAACGTTGTTCACAATTGTTGGACGGCCCCATGCTCCTGCAACTTGCGGGAATGGTGGCTTGGTACGAGGGTTAGCACGACGGCCTTCAAGCGAGTTAATCAATGCAGTTTCTTCACCGCAAATATAACGCCCTGCACCCGTATGTACATGCAGATCAAAATTCCAGCCAGAATCTAAAATATTTTCGCCTAAATAACCTTTAGCACGAATCTGTTCTAATGCATCATTTAGATATTGAGCTGCCTCGATGTATTCACCGCGGATAAAGATATAACCTTGAGTTGCCTCTAAGGTATAGCCCGCAATTAACATCCCTTCGATCAATTGATGTGGAAGTTTTTCCATCAACAAACGGTCTTTAAAGGTACCCGGTTCCATTTCGTCGGCATTACAGATCAAGTAACGAGGACCACCATCATTTGGTGCCATTAATGACCATTTAATACCCGCTGGGAAACCCGCACCACCACGACCTTTTACAGTTGCAGCTTTAATGACGTCTAACACTTCAGCAGGTTTCATGCCTAATGCTTTTTTAAAGCCAGCATAACCTTCAAGTGCTTCGTAATCATCAGCACTACGTACCGCTTCTTGTTTGCTTAAACGCCAAGTGAGCGGATGAGTTTCTGGATTACCGTCGCCATAAATTGGTTTTGGTTCAGTATTCATACATACTTCTCCAATAACTGTTTAATTGATGTCACTTCGACTAAACCGTGAGTATCTTCATCAATCATTAAAGTTGGGCCTTTGTCGCAGTTGCCGAGGCAGCAAATTGGAAGTAGTGTAAAACGACCATCTGGTGTCGTCTGACCATACTGAATTCCTAATTCACGCTGGAATGCTTCAGCAAGTGTTTCTGCACCCATTAAGAAGCAAGCAATTGAGTCACAAAGCAAAATCACGTGACGACCTACCGGGTGGCGATAGATACGGTTGTAAAATGTTGCAACACCTTCCAAATCAGCAACACTCATCGACAGCAACTGTGCGATGGCATTCATCTGAGCGTCATCTACCCAACCATTACGGCGCTGTACACACTTCAATGCATCCAAAGAGGCTGCACGAGGGTATGGATAGTGACCAATGTGATGTTCGATGTCGTGAATTTCTTCCGCAGTCAAAATCCCTTCAACATTCACACGTGGCTTTTTATCAGTCAAAATCATCATTATGTGTTACCTCTTAGCGATCCACGTCAGCCATAACCACGTCAATGGTCGCCAGATAAATGATTAAGTCAGATACCAAACTTCCGTTAATCACTGAAGGCATTTGCTGCAAGTGAGTAAAAGTCGGTGTACGAATACGAGTACGATAACTCATCGTCGATTTATCTGAAGTCAAGTAATACGTACTTGCACCTTTAACCACTTCAGTCATAAATGATGACTCGCCCGCTGGCATGACAGGACCCCATGAAACGCTCAAGAAGTGCGTAATCAAGGTTTCAATATCTTGTAATGTCTTATCTTTCGGTGGTGGAACAGCCAATGGATGATCCGCTTTATATGGACCAGAAGGCATGTTATCCAAACACTGTTGAATAATTTTTAACGACTCAGTAATTTCACGGAAGTGAACGAGTACACGTGCATATGCATCGCCTTCATATTCAACTGGCACATCAAAATCGAAGTTTTCATAGCCACTGTATGGACGATATTTACGAACGTCAAAATCGATACCTGTCGCACGTAAACCCGTACCTGTCACACCCCATGCGAGTGCAGACTTGGCATCGTATTGTGCAACGTTACGCGTACGACCAATAAACACAGAGTTTTTCAATGCTGCTGTGTAGTATTCGTTTAAGCGTTTAGGCATCCACTCTAGTAACTCTTTAACAAGTTTTTGCCAGTTATTTGGAAGATCGTGTGCTGTACCACCAATACGGAACCATGCTGGATGCATACGGTAACCCGTGATTGCTTCAACAATGTCGTAAACTTTTTGACGGTCTGCGAACATATAGAATACTGGTGTCATACCGCCGGCATCCTGAATTGCCGTACCACAGAACAACAAGTGGTTATTAATACGGAACAATTCGTTCAACATCACACGAATGACTTGAGCACGTTCAGGAACTTTGATTCCTGCCATTTGCTCTACAGCCATCACATAAGGCATGTTCTGAGCGCAACCACCTAAGTAGTCCACACGGTCTGTATAAGGAATGAAAGAATGCCATGTTTGACGTTCAGCCATCTTTTCCACACCACGGTGGTGATAACCAATATCAGGAACACAGTCCTTCACTTCTTCGCCATCTAACTGCAATACAACACGGAACGCACCATGTGCAGATGGATGGTTAGGACCTAAGTTAAGGAACATAAAGTCTTCATCAGCGTTACCACGCTTAAGACCCCAGTCCTCTGGCACAAAACGTAAGTGCTCTTGTTCAAAGTCTTGTTTCGCTTTGTCCTGCATGTACGGCGTATATTCTGTCGCACGTGCCGAATATTCTTTACGTAATGGATGACCTTCCCAATACGTTGGCAACAAGATACGACGGAGCATTGGATGCCCTTCGAAATTGATACCGAACATATCGTAAGCTTCACGTTCATACCAGTTGGCATTTGGCCAGATATTGGTCGCTGTCGGAAGGTTAAGATCATTTTCGTTCAAGGCAACCTTGATACGAATGTCACTATTACGCTCAAGCGATAATAAATGATAGAACACAGTGAAGTCAGATGCTGGTAAACCATCACGATGAACACGTAAGCGTTCATCCATCGCAGATAAGTCAAACAGCATTACATATGGACGTTCCACTTTACGTAGGAACATAAGGACTTCTTGCACGCGTGCGCGCTCAACCCAGACTGTTGGAAACTCTTCAAAAGTCGCCTGCACGTAAAAGTTCTCACCAAATTTGGTTTTGAGTTCTTCTACGATTGCAAATGCTGGGCGTGAATCAACTGGTGTTGACTCTGGCATAGCAATGTCAGTTTCAGCCATTGGCTTGGCTTCCTATTTAATACAAATTCTGTCAATTTTCTCGATGAACATATCGGTTAGATATGTCAAAGCACCGTCAAAAAATTATTTAATCTCATCCATAGAGCGTAAGTTTTTAACGGCAATACGCTCTGCATTCTTACGGTCACGTTCTGGCATCATCTTTGGCTTATACACTGGCTGAAGATCATCACCGATCACGGCAGAAAGCGGGCGTCGCTCTAATTGAATCTGGTCTTGTAAAAGCATTAAAGCTTGAATTAATGCTTCAGGACGAGGCGGACAACCTGGGACGTACACGTCAACAGGAATAATTTTGTCTACACCTTGTACTACTGAATAGATGTCGTACATACCTCCAGAGTTTGCACAAGCACCCATCGAGATGACCCATTTAGGCTCTAACATCTGTTCATATAGACGCTGAATAACTGGTGCCATTTTTACGAAACAGGTTCCTGCAACAATCATCAAGTCAGCTTGACGAGGTGAAGCACGGATAACCTCTGCGCCGAAACGTGACAAGTCATGCACACCTGTTAAGGTCGTTGCATACTCAACGTAACAACATGAGGTACCAAAGTTAAATGGCCACAAGGAGTTTTTACGCCCCCAGTTTACTGCTGTATGCAAGACATCCTCTAAACGAGTCATGAATACGTTTTTATTCACTTCCTCTTCTAGTGGATCTGTCACGATTTGACGTTCTTGCAATGGGTATTGATCAGCATCCGGATTCGCGCGGGTCAGAGTATATTTCATCCCGACTTACTCCTTTTCAGATGACAATGCAGGTGTATTTTTTGACTTAACACGACCTGATGATTGAGCTGGAATCTGGCCTGTAGGGTCAGTTACGAGCTCTTCAATAGAGTTAAAGCGTGTAATTTCAGCAATGTTCATTGTTGGTGAACCGATTTTAATCGCCTCACCTGCTGATTTACGGCGATCTGCTGGTGACCAACTTAAAGCACCCACAGAGAAGGCATAAACAAGCGCAATCAATAAATCAACGACAAAGATCACAACAGTGGTATATCCCAACCACCCTACTTCACGCACAGAAGTAGACCATGCATAGAGGTAAAGTGCCTCTAAGTCGAAGACAACAAAGAAAATTGCAACTAAATAGAACTTTGCAGACAGGCGAATGCGAGCGCCACCAGCACTCACGACACCCGATTCAAACTGCTCTTGCTTAGCACGCCCCCACGATTTCCCCCCGAGGAGTAAGGGAACTGTGAGCATAAAGACGCAAAGAAATGTAACGCCGATCACGAAGGCGATAATCGCCCAGTCGTATGGAGTAATGGCACTCATGCGGGGATAACTCCTGGCAGGCCTATTATTTAACAAAGAATGTATGTATTGGCCTTCAAATACACCAAACACAAAATTAATCCCGCCAATTGTACCTGATTTCTAATTTCGCATGCTAGTTGAAGCGTCTTAGTCTTTCGGATGATTTTCTAAACAAAACTATTCTTCTATGGGTTGTAAGGGGGGTTTCACCGCACATAATCGGTTTATTTAATAGTTTTTTTGTTTATGATGATTTTTTTCATTTTTTAATTTTAGAATAATTACACAGTTCATCGACCATTAAGTTTTTATAACTTACTTTTTTATAATATTAGTTTGTTTTTTATTGTATTCAACTTCTCCTCTGAATTATGATGAATGTTTAGTCATGCATAATATTTTATTACTCTTGGATAAGAGTGTTTATCATTAAGGGCAGCTGATGCCATACTCACTTCGTGAATTTTCATTTCCTTCTTCTTTAAAATTTTTTCTTCTATTTTGCTTCATTATTACCATATGTTGTTTTATTGGTATCGCATCTCGTCCTTTAAGTTTTCTGGCGTTCTTTTGGCCAGCCAATTCTGTTTTACTCGGCTTACTGATTCGTTTTCCAAGCACACGTCGACCAAGCGCATTTTTAGGTGCCTATCTAGGATATGTAATTGCTGATCTATTTCAAGGTACTCCATTTGCTCTCACCCTTGTTTTAACAACGTCAAATTTTCTTTATGTTGTTACTACCCTCGCACTTTATACATTTTTTAATCAACATATTAAAGCAGCCTACCGAGGCTATTCTTATCTCTTTTTGTTTGGTCTATGCGGTATAGGCAGCATAATAGGCGCATTATTTGCCGCAACTTTCGTGCCGATGTTTAATACCAAATTTATGCTTGGTAATTTATGGGATGAATTCGGCTATTGGTTCACGTCAGAACTACAAAACGCCTTACTTCTTTTGCCGATCATATTGAACCTACCTCAATATAGTCAGGTAAAGCATTACTTTTCAAGAAATCGTGGCTTACAGGCGATTGACCTTTTACCTTTTTTGGCTGTCATTATTTCTATTGGTGCCAGCTATTATGACTCTGGCCCGGGTTCATTACTCTATCCGATCGCGGCACTCATCTGGTGCGCTATTCGCTATAAACCTATTATTGTTGCACTCATTACGACCTTTACCAGTGCCTATATTATCTATCATGTCTCTGGCCATTACCTTTTGCTTTATCCGAACGAATATTTAAGCAACACCATCTCGATTCGTATT
The DNA here is from genome assembly GCF_000313935.1 of Acinetobacter sp. WC-141. Taxonomy (GTDB): domain Bacteria; phylum Pseudomonadota; class Gammaproteobacteria; order Pseudomonadales; family Moraxellaceae; genus Acinetobacter. The sequence continues at coordinate 118,795 of NZ_AMSS01000089.1, forward strand.
GGCTTAATCATGATGACGATTGCACCTCTTACCGTCTCTAGCATTAGTGTTTTGCATTCAGAGTTAATTCAAAAGCTTCAACATGCCATCGCACATGACGAGCTAACCTCTAGCCTTACTCGACGCCAGTTTTTACAGTCAGTTAGACTCCTTCAAGAAAAGGTACATAAGGAAAATAAAACCTCGGCCTTTTTCATGCTTGATGTAGACCATTTCAAACAAGTTAATGACAACTATGGCCACCAAATAGGTGACCGTGCACTACAGACTTGTGTCACCACCATTCAAAATATTTTACATCCTCAGGATTTATTAGGTCGCTTTGGCGGCGAAGAGTTTGCAATTTTTATTGCAGATACCACCAAAGAAAGTGCTTTTGATCTTGCAGAGCAAATACGTATTAAAATTAGTCAGCAACCGATTTATATTTATGGGAAATTACCCATTTTTATACAAGTTAGTATTGGCATAAGTTTATATTCGCCATCTTCTCATAGAGCGATTGAAAGTTTATTTAAAGAAGCAGATGACGCTTTATATCAAGCAAAACGCCAAGGGCGCAATCGGGTCTTTATATCTTTATAGGTTTTCATTTAATCATCTAGTGTAATGAATTTTATACAATAACCTCTATTTTGCCATGTATGCTAATAACAGATAATAAGGAGAAAAATGCATGACTCTAGAATATACGCATAAACCAAACTACTACTTGTTTGCGCAGTTACTTGTGCGACATATAGAAAGCTATATTCACAAACATCCAGATGCGAACAATGCAATTTTTGACTTGCGAGATGTCTATGAAATATTTAGGCAGGATTTTGCGTCAACCACAACAAACCTAGAAGGTATTTTGCATATTGCAGATGAATATAAAATAGAAACGCTTAATGGAGATCAACCTCTTATTCAAAAATACCAGATTGATGCAAAAAACAATTCATTACTGATCGATTTTAATTCCGATGCGTTGACCAGCTTAAGAAGCGGAAAACCTATTTTGGAACCAGATGCAACTCGATTATAAATAATGCAATAAAAAAGCACCTTATGAAGGTGCTTTTTTATGGGCTTTTAAAGGGGGTTGTTTAAAACGTTTTGCAGGCCACGTCATGATAAAGCGAGCTCCACCTAAAGTAGGGCTTTCATCTACTTTAATTTCACCGCCAAACCAGTACGCAATACGGCTTACAATAGACAACCCTAAACCATAACCACCTGACGCACGAGTACGGCTGTCATCTAAACGGGCAAAGGCTTCAAACACTCTTTGACGATCTTGTTCCGGAATTCCGGCGCCATCATCTTCAACACAGACAAAGGCCATGCCGTCGCTGTGAATGCCACCTGTAATTCGCACTTTGTTATCGCAATAGCGAACGGCATTACCTACCAAGTTTTGAACAACCCGATGTAAATAACGACGCTCTGCATCAACCTTCACATAAAGTGGAGGAGCAACAAGTTCAATTTCTTTTTGCGTTTTTAAAGCTTCGGTTTCTACAGCGACCTGATCTAATACATCAAATAAAGTAATTTCAGCAAAATCTAATGAAGGTGTACCCTGCTCGAGTTTCGCATAAGTCATGATTTCATCAATTAAGGTATTGAGCGCCTCAATGTCTTTATCAATCATGTCGACCTGATGCATACGATGATTGTAATCATCTTCTTCTGCCAACATCTCTGTACCAAAGCGTATACGGGCAACCGGCGTTCTTAGTTCATGAGATACCGCTCTCATTAACTCGCGCTGAGCCTCGATTAAACGCTGAATATGATCAGACATATTGTTATAACTTGAAGCCAAGTTTGCCATTTCGTCACTTCCTTCAATAGGAACACGCAATGACAAATCACCTGACTTCATGCGATTTAATGCATAACGTACTTGGCGAATTTTACGCTCTAACGGCAAGATGAGTCCGTAAACACCTAAACTCAGTAAGAAGAGGCTAAATAAGGTAATTCCTGCAGAAAGTTGTAGCGGCATCCAGTTAAACATTGGAACTGGTCCAAGAACCAGAACTTGTGTCGGATGATTTGGTATTGGAGATACGATTGAAATAGTTGTGCCACGCATTGTCGCACTATCTTTGTACAACATGACACTTTGGTCTTGACGTAAACGACCGATCTGTTCGGAGTCCAGATTAATATCTTGAATGTTGTAGATATTAATTGGATATGAGAAATGTTTTTGAATCTTAGCAAGATATTCTTGTTCTTGCCCCGGATAAAACATTAGATAATCAAGCACAAAAATAGGGAGAGCCTTCATTTGGCGCTCACTAATTTTGTCCACTTTTATCGATAAAAAGTGCTGAGGATCATCACGCAAACCAATAATAATATACGCAATACTATTACTGGCATCGTAACGGACAACAGATTTTTGAGCTTCGATTCGTTTTTTCTCGGTACGAGATAACTCAACCTTGCTCGCATCAGTGTAGTAAATTGGAAGTTCCAATAAATCTGATGCATCTGAAACCCAGTCTATTTTCTGCTGCTTCCCCGGTTGTCGAGCGACTCCCTCACTAATGACATAAGAAATACCATCAGTTAAAGATTCTCGGTATTCTTGTGCGCGTTGATAATTGATGATTTGTACAAGCAAATAACCAAAAACGGCAACCAAAACAACAAGAATTACCAGTCCCGCATATATTCGCAGGAATATGCTGTGTTTAAACACTCGACCAACCTTATAGGAAGTTTATGCAGATCTTATAACCCATTGGTTTCTTTAACGAACAAGTAACCTTTACTACGTACTGTTTTAATACGCTTTGGATTTTCAGGATCATCGCCAATTTTTGGACGAATACGTGAGATACGGACATCGATTGAGCGGTCCTGACCATCGTATTCGATACCGCGTAAACGTTCGAAGATATCTTCACGCGATAAGATACGGCCAGCATTTGATGCAAGCAACCATAATAGGTCATATTCTGCGCTAGTGAAATCAACAAGCTCACCATGCAGCGTTACTGAACGGCCGCCATTATCAATCACAAGGTCATCAAACTCGATACGTTGTGCAACTTCGTCTTCTACAGTTTTATCTGTACGACGTAATAACGCACGGATACGCGCTAAAAGTACACGCGGTTGAACTGGTTTAGCGACATAATCATCCGCACCCATTTCAAGGCCAAGTACCTGATCCATATCTTCTGTACGTGCAGTCAACATCAGAATCGGTTGATGATAATGTGGACGAACTTCACGGCAAACGGTTAAGCCATCGGCACCCGGCAACATGACATCCAAGACCACTAGATCTGGTTGTTCACTAATAATACGACGAATTGCACGGTTACCATCAGTTTCTACACCAACTTCCAAGCCGTTGCGGATTAAATACTCTTGAGTTAATCGTGCTAAACGCTCGTCGTCTTCAACGATCAGAATCTTTGGTAACTTTTCTTCTTGGCTCATATCATTGCCCCTATAAATCTCATTACATGCATCTTAAAAATCTTGCAGATACATTCGTTTATCATTTGCAATATACACACGTTTACATTGTAAACAAGTAGGCGTTCACCAAACTGATACATGACAACTGTGTTTTGTTGCATTTTATTAACCTTTGAATTTTCTCGTGTTTTTAACATTTAGTTATTGTTATTAAATTTCATATTCTATTCATATTTCCAATGTATGAATATTAAACAAATTATTTCTCTACCCCTATTAATTGTATTTAAGTGATTGTTTTTTGAGTTATCCACAAAGTTATCTATAAGCGATTCTTAATAGCTTTGCTATGCTATCTCCCATCAAATCATACAGATAAAAAATTACTAAAAAGTCAAGATTGATCTGCTATGAAAAATCCCGTATCTTGTGTTCAAAATAAACTTTAACTACTAAGTCTTGTGTTTATCCCTCAAACATCGTGGCATACTTTTTGCTCGGTTCAAACGGTCTATAAACATAACAAAAGTGACAATGGAGCTATGCTGGCATGAGCGTAATTACTTCGACTCCCGGTCAAATTCAGGTGATCAAACGCACTGGAGATGTTGCTGCATTTGATGCAGAGAAAATTTCTGTTGCGATTGGTAAAGCTTTTCTTGCTGTGGAAGGTCAACAGAGTTCGGATTCAAGCCGTATTCACGACCGTATTACCCAGTTGACGGAAATGGTATTAAATACTTTCACTCGCCGTTTACCATCAGGCGGTACGATCCATATTGAAGAAATTCAAGATCAGGTTGAACTTGCCTTAATGCGTACCGGAGAACAGAAAGTTGCCCGCGCTTACGTGATTTACCGCGAACAACGTACGAATGCTCGTCAGCAAACGAACTCAAACCACCACCCTACATTACAAGTGACCGATGCAAACGGTCAGCTTCAGCCACTTGATTTAAGTGCATTGCAAGCAACTGTAGCGAAAGCAGCTGAAGGTTTGGAAGGTATTGACGTTCAGGCTATTGTCGATGAAACCGTTAAAAACTTATATAACGGCGTAAAAGAGAGTGATATTGCCACTACGATGATGATGGCAACACGTACTCGTATTGAACAAGAACCAAACTATACTTACGTTACTGCACGTTTGCTTTCTAGTGAATTAGTGAGCACAGGTTTAGCATTCTTAGGCTTACCTACAGATACTCCTGAAAACACTGCACTTGAAGCCTTTTTGAAAAAAGGTGTAGAGCTTGATTTGCTTTCACCTGACTTGCTTGACTTCGACTTAGAAAAACTATCAGCAGCAATTCAGCCAGAACGCTCTAATCAGTTTACCTACTTAGGTTTACAGACTTTATTTGACCGTTACTTCATTCACTCAAACGGCGTTCGCTTCGAATTACCACAATTATTCTTCATGCGTGTGTCGATGGGTCTCGCGTTAAATGAAGAAAATAAAGAAGAACGTGCAATCGAGTTCTATAACTTGTTGTCTAGCTTCGACTACATGGCTTCTACGCCTACCCTATTTAACTCAGGTACATTACGTCCACAGCTTTCTAGTTGTTACTTAACAACGATTGGCGATGACCTCTATGACATTTATGGCGCAATGCGTGACAACGCAATGCTTTCTAAATGGGCTGGCGGTTTAGGTAATGACTGGACACCTGTACGTGCATTGAACTCTTATATTAAGGGTACAAACGGTAAATCTCAGGGTGTTGTTCCATTCTTGAAAGTTGCCAACGATACAGCTGTTGCAGTAAACCAAGGTGGTAAGCGTAAAGGTGCCGTATGTGCATACTTAGAAACTTGGCACTTAGACATCGAAGAGTTTTTAGAACTTCGTAAAAACACAGGTGATGACCGTCGCCGTACACACGACATGAACACTGCGAACTGGGTTCCAGACTTGTTTATGCAACGTGTATTTGAAGATGGTGAATGGACACTATTTACCCCTTCTGAAACTCCAGACTTGCACGACTTAACGGGTGCTGAATTTGCTGAGCGTTATGCTTACTATGAGTCTGTAGCGAAAGAAACAAACATGCTACATAAGAAAGTACGTGCTAAAGACTTATGGCGCAAAATGCTTTCTATGTTGTTTGAAACTGGTCACCCGTGGATTACATTCAAAGATGTATGTAACTTACGTTCACCACAACAACATGTTGGTGTAGTTCACTCATCTAACTTATGTACTGAAATTACCTTGAATACAAATCAAGACGAAATTGCAGTATGTAACTTGGGCTCGATCAACCTTGTACAACACGTTAAAGGTGGTGTGTTAGATCGTGAGAAGTTAGCTCGCACAATTAAAACAGCAGTACGTATGCTCGATAACGTTATCGATATTAACTACTACGCTGTACCACAAGCGAAAAACTCGAACTTGAAACACCGCCCAGTGGGTATGGGTATCATGGGCTTCCAAGATGCTCTATATGAAATGAACATCGCTTACGGTTCTGATGCTGCTATTGATTTTGCTGATGAATCAATGGAAGTAATTAGTTACTACGCGATTGAAACTTCAAGCAACTTGGCTGTTGAACGTGGTGCTTACTCAACATTCAAAGGTTCATTGTGGGATCAAGGTATCCTTCCAATCGACTCTTTAGAAATTGTTGCGAAATCTCGTCCAGAACGCATGTTCGAAGTTGACCGTACTCAACGTTTAGACTGGGACACTTTACGTGCCAAAGTTCAAAAAGACGGTATGCGTAACTCAAACGTGATGGCGATTGCTCCTACTGCAACCATCTCTAACATTTGTGGTGTTTCTCAGTCTATTGAGCCAACATTCCAAAACTTATATGTGAAATCTAACTTGTCTGGTGAGTTCACTGTGATTAACCCTTACCTTGTTCGTGCATTAAAAGAACGTGGTCTTTGGGACACAGTGATGGTTAATGACTTGAAACACTTCGAAGGTTCAGTACAAAAAATTGCTCGTATTCCTGAAGAATTAAAAGCAATCTTTGCTACTGCATTTGAAGTGGATACACGTTGGATCGTTGATGCTGCATCACGCCGTCAAAAATGGATCGATCAAGCTCAGTCGCTTAACTTGTACATTGCTGGTGCAAATGGTAAGAAACTTGACATCACTTACAAGATGGCATGGTTACGTGGTCTTAAGACGACTTATTACCTCCGAGCTTTAGGCGCGACTTCTGCTGAAAAATCTACAATTAACACAGGTGCTCTAAACGCGGTTAAACCTGCGTCTGTTGAAGCGGCTCCGGTTGCTGCCCCTGTTGTAGAAGCGAAGAAACCAGAAACTGCTGAAGAAGATGGTTTTACCCAAGCGGCTCCAGTGCCAATGGCTTGTTCAATCGACAACCCAGATTGTGAAGCTTGCCAATAGATAAAATATTTTGTTGTGATTATCCAAGATAATCACAACTCTTTTTAAATTACGCATCTCCTACAGCATAATTTAAAAATTTTAGACATAAAAAAAGGGAATCCTCCTACAGATCCCCTTTCTAGTCTAAGAAGCGAGTTCTTCGACATATTGCTTCGCTAAAAGCAGGTGAATAATCGCCTGATCTCGCAATATCGTCAAGGACTTTTAAGTAAAAACTGTCCAATCAATATGCGAGGTAAGCAAAATGACAGTATATTCGGTAAGTTACGACCTAAATGAAGAAGGTCAAAATTATAAAGATTTAATCGATGAGATTAAAAAATTCAACGGTTATTGCAAAGTAATGAAATCATATTGGTTTGTTTGCTCAGACAATGATGCTAATTCAGTATCAGATAGATTGAGAAAACACATAGATAACAATGATTATTTGCTGGTAATGGAAACATCTACAAATCGTCAAGGTTGGCTAAATAAAGATGTATGGGCATGGCTGAAGCAACATCAAGCGTCTTCAGTTTAACTTATAAAATTAAAGGTAAAGGTTATGTTTCATCTCAGCCATAACTACATATTAGGATTAGCTGTCTTAATCTTTGCCTTTATCTTTTTTTATATACCAATGGTTTATGCGTTTTTAGCGATTAGAAAACAACAACGTAAGCAAAACAAATAATTTTAAAATTAATGAATTATTTCTTTTGGTTATGGATAAGAAAATACTCTTTAAATATCCAAAATGAGAAAGGGAAACACCGCGCCAACGATGCTTCCCTTTTCCCAAAAGACATAAGGTTATCTTTTGGGCGATGACTATTCTTACGAAACAGCTAGGGAATATTCTGAACTAGTTTAAAGCCATCGTCAATTTAACCTGAATTTAATTCATAAGGATAAACCCTATGGCTACAAAAATTGGCAGAGATGCCCGTACAGGACAATTTATTACTGTTAATGAGGCTCGAAGAAGGCCATCAACAACTACTGTTGAAACACTACCTTCAACGAGCCCATCTAACACATTTCAAGTTGGACGAGATGCTCGTACAGGACAATTTATTACTGTTAGTGAAGCTCGGCGTCGGCCAAGCACGACAGTTGTTGAAAATATCCCCAAATAGCTTTATTTGAAAATGAAAGGAACCTCGATTTTTATCGGGGTTTCTGTGCAGAAAAATTCAAAAACAACATGTTGATTTAATTGAAATTTTCAATACAAATAAATACAAATAAAATTCCTCAAAAAACAAACAAGTACACGAGATTTTAATTAATTTTATCCAACTGAGGACTTTCTTCCCTATCAAAATTTCAATATCAAAACTACAATAGAGGAAGTTTTAAAGCATATAAGTTCCACAATCTTTCTGTTTTTTCATTAAGGGTTAATGTGGAATCATAATTATTGAGGAAACCATATGTCTATCCTTAGTTGGGACGATTTTGAAGATGATTCGCAAAAACCGACTGCACCTGAACACAAGTCTGCGTCCATCCAACCGGAAAAAACGCCTGATTCGCAGAATGTATCTGCTGCGCAGCCATCATCGCAGAGCATGGCAGCTCCACAATCCGCTGGAACCCATTCCGTGCGACCAACAGTTGCCTCCGATACGGTGGCTAGAGCCTCTGCAGCCTTAGAACATTTAGATGTTGCCCCTGGCCTTGAAGAGCTAGAAATGGGCGCGCAACGTGTTCAAGTTGACGACAAAGCAATGATTAACTGTCGTGCAGACTTGAACCAACTTGTGCCATTTAAATACGAGTGGGCTTGGCAGAAGTATCTTGATGGGTGTGCAAACCACTGGATGCCGCAAGAAGTAAACATGAACCTCGACATCGCGCTTTGGAAGTCTGAAAATGGCTTAACTGAAGATGAGCGTACGATTGTGATGCGTTCTTTAGGTTTCTTCTCGACTGCGGACTCTTTGGTTGCAAACAACTTAGTATTGGCAATTTACCGCCACATTACTAACCCTGAATGCCGTCAGTACATTTTGCGTCAAGCATTTGAAGAAGCAATTCACACTCACGCTTACCAATACTGTATCGAATCTTTAGGTATGGATGAAGGCGAAGTCTTCAACATGTACCGTGAAGTTCCATCTGTTGCGCGTAAAGCAGCGTGGGGATTGAAATATACTCAATCTTTAACTGACCCTAATTTCCATACAGGCACACCTGAAAACGACCAGCGTTTACTTCGTAACCTGATCGCATTCTACTGTGTACTTGAAGGTATCTTCTTCTACTGTGGCTTTACTCAAATTTTGAGTATGGGTCGTCGTAACAAGATGAACGGTGTTGCTGAGCAATTCCAGTACATCTTGCGTGATGAATCTATGCACTTGAACTTTGGTATCGACATGATTAACCAAATCAAGATTGAGAACCCTCACCTTTGGAGCGCTGAGTTCCAACAAGAAGTGGTTCAAATGATTGTTGAAGGCACAATGCTTGAAATCGAATATGCGCGTGACACAATGCCACGTGGTGTATTGGGTATGAACGCAAGCATGATGGAAGAATATTTGAAATTCATCTGTAACCGCCGTTTATCTCAGTTAGGTTTACCAGAGCAGTTTGCTGGTGTAACGAACCCATTTGCGTGGATGTCTGAGATGATGGACTTACGTAAAGAGAAGAACTTCTTTGAAACTCGCGTAACTGACTACCAAACTGGTGGTGCGTTAAGCTGGTAAGTCTAACTTATCAAATCAAAAGAGCCGCTCTACTAGAGTGGCTTTTTTATTTAATATAACACCTTGGTTTAGTCGAAGTTTTTATTATATTAAGCTTATAAGCTAATAATTTAATATGTATTAAGATTCACAAAAAATGCAATTATTACAAGTTTATTAATTCTAAAATAAATAAAGGACTAAAAATATAAAATATTTCAATATAAGTTTAAATATGGTGTTGGTTGGTCCACCTCAGCTTTTAAACGAAATAAAGATCCAACCAACTATTTATATATAGCATATTTTTTTATGATTACTAGACCTAATTCAGAACATTACAAAAATAAACCAACACCACCCCATTAATAAAATAACTTAGAATTCTAAAATTCAACAATAATATATATTAACTTATAAAAATGCATTTTATCTCAAGATCTGTAACCATTTGTACTACACCCTATTTTCTATTGACTCTATTTCTTAATCTAAATATATTAAAACTGTATTTAAATACAAACAAAAACTTTATAATTAAATTCCTGAAATACAGTAAAAGCCCATCTTTACAGATTGGGCTTTTTACTTTTTATTAAATAAACTCACTTAATAAAAAGTTCAAAAAATTAGCAATAAATATATTATGAAAAATATTGTTAATATAATAAATTTTCTCATGAATTGTTTAAAAAATGTTATTAAAAATAATTATATTTTTTATTTTATTGATTTTAAAAATATTTGTAGTTTCATTCTTTTACTAGTGACAAATTGCACACCTTGACACCAAATAGTAAAAAATTAAATACTCTTTCAAGATTATGTGCTATGACGCACACAATCAATAAATAGTAATAAAAATATCTCAAACAAAACACATGGAAATAGATTATGTTTATTAAAAGTATTTTATCTTCGATTATCCCACTTCCTGAAAATAGTAGTACAAGCAGTAATTTAGGTAATGGCTCGGGTGATGGCCTACTTAATGGTATAGCTTCCGGAAATGGTGAACATAACTACGGAATTGGCAATGGTATTGGTGATGACGCAAGTATTACTGCTCCAATTACCATTCCCCTCAACCTCTCTGGCAACTCAATTACACTCATAGGTAATTCATCTTCAAGTTCAGTGAATAGCTCTCCAACAACCACTTCAAATAATGTTAACGACAACGACACTACTATTAACGGTAATGGCTCTACAGTTGGTGGCGGTGCAGGCAATGGCTCTGGCGATGGGATATTAAACGGCGCTGCTTCAGGGAATGGCGAACAAAACTTTGGGATTGGTAATGGCATTGCCGATGACGCAAGCATTACTGCCCCACTTTCAATTCCAATTAATCTTGCAGGTAACTCCATTACCCTCATTGGGGACTCATCCTCAAGTTCGGTTAACAACTCGTCAACCAACACATCGAACACAGTCAATGACAACGATACCACCGATAATGGCAACGGTTCGGGTGCAGGCAATGGTTCTGGTGATGGTTTGCTAAATGGAGTTGCTTCTGGAAATGGTGAACATAATTACGGAATCGGAAATGGTATTGCTGATGATGCGAGCATTACTGCACCAATTACCATTCCCCTTAACCTTTCTGGTAACTCAATTACCTTAATCGGCAACTCATCTGCTAGTTCAGTGAATACCTCACCAACTACTACTTCAAATACGGTCAATGACAATGACACTACTGATAACGGCAATGGTGATAGTGGCGTGAGTGCACTTGGCCGCTCTGGCAACGGTTCTGGTGATGGGGCTGGAAATGGCCCAGCTTCTGGCAATGGTGAACACAACTACGGTATTGGCAATGGTAACGGCGATGATGTTGATATTACTGCTCCAATTACTGGTGTTCTGAACTTCTCTGGGAACTCATTTACTTTAATTGGTGACTCTTCATCAAGTTCAATCAATACAGCTCCAACAACGACTTCGAATACTGTTAACGATAATGACACGATTGATAATGGTAATAGTGGCGGACTTGGCGGAGATTCAGGAAATGGTTCTGGTGATGGACTATTAAACGGTGCAGCTTCTGGCAACGGCGAACAAAACTTCGGTATTGGCAATGGCAACGGTGATGATGCGGATATCACTGCCCCAATTACTGGAGTGTTGAATTTCTCAGGTAATTCTTTCTCGCTCATTGGCAATTCATCTTCTAGTTCAATTAATACTGCACCAACCACAAGCACCAATACGGTTAATGACAATGACGTAACTGATAACGGCAATGATGGTGGTGCACTTGTTGGTGGTAGTTCTGGAAATGGTTCTGGTGACGGCCTACTCAACGGCGCTGCTTCTGGCAATGGCGAACATAACTATGGTATTGGCAACGGTAATGGTGACGATGCAGATTTCACCTTCCCACTGACTGGCGTACTCAACTTTTCTGGAAACTCGCTTTCAGGCTTTGGTAATTCGTCTAGTGACTCGGTAAATGTTTCCCCAACGACCACAACCAACACAGTCAACGACAATGACACCATTGATAATGCTAACTCAGGTGGCCTCATAGGCGATTCTGGCAATGGTTCTGGTGATGGTTTACTCAACGGTGCAGCGTCTGGTAATGGCGAACATAACTATGGCATTGGCAACGGAAATGGTGACGACGCAGACTTTACACTTCCATTTACTGGTGGTTTGAACATTTTAGGTAATGCTTTATCAGGAGCAGGTGGCTCTTCGACAGATTCTATTAATATTTCACCAACGACCACTTCAAATACGGTCAATGACAATGACACTACCAATAATGGTAATACTTCAGGTGGTGTGATTGGTTCTGATGGTTCAGGTAATGGTTCTGGCGATGGACTGTTGAATGGCATTGCATCAGGTAACGGTGAACATAATTACGGCATTGGCAACGGTAATGGCGATGATGTTGACGTTATTGCTCCTATCACTACACCAATTAATGTATTAGGTAACTCTTTCTCCTTTATTGGTGGTGAAGGTACAGGCGATCTCTTAGGTCCAATTACTGGCGTTATTGGTGGTATTGGCAGTGATGGCGACATTCTCAGCCCGATTACTGGCATTATCGGTGGCATTGGTGGTGATGGTGATATTCTAAGCCCGATTACTGACATTATCGGTGGTATTGGCGGTATCGGTGGTGATCTGGGTGATAACCCAATTACAGGCCTCATCCAAAGCGGTATTGATATTTTACAAGGTGCTGAAAGTTTAAAAACCACTTTAATCAATGGTGGTATTGATACGATTGCCGGAACAATTATTGGTGTATTCCCTGATGCAGAGCACCCTGTAGGTGATTTTGCCGATCTTGGAAAACTACTTTTCGAGACTTCACGCGATAGTGTTAATGGTACGCTTGAAGCTATTTCTGATCTTGCAGGCGCAAACCTTGATGGTGCAAGCGGCTCGTTCACTGGTGTAATTAATACACTGCTTACTAATGGTTCAACGGCGTCTACCATTATTCAGCATATTGTAGGTGATGACCTAGTCACTGAAAACGGTGGTCTATTAGGGTCAATCACTACGATTATTGGTGGCGTTGACAGTGGCGATGGTGGATTCTTAGGTGGTCTAGATGGCTTAATTAATATTAACTATGGCGATTCAGACAATAATAACTCTGGGAATGTAGAAGATATTTTAGGAAGTATTCTCGGCTCAGTAGGTTCAAATCAAGGTATTGCTGTAGGTGAACCTGACCCAACTGGTGGTAGTTTGATTAATACAATTTCTTTCACATCAATAAACCAGTTAACTGACCAATTGTTGCATGCTTTACCAACAGTCTAATTTATTTGTAAAGATATAAGCTTCATAAAAGCACCTTTCAAATTTCGTATTTGGAAGGTGCTTTTTATTAAAAACAATAATTATCTATGAGTAAGTTTAAAAAGCTTACCTCACTTCTGCAATTATTTCGGATGTGATTTCCTTACTACGATAATATGCAGCTTTCATGGCTAAACGAATATCATCAGATACATTTCCCAAATAAAACATTCTTAGTGCTGATTCTGTAATTCCATTATTTAAAGTTACCTTTCCACACAAATCAACAGGTGGCACATTGGTTTTACGAACCATTTCAACTGCACCGCTTGCCGCTTGAAGTGCTAGCTCTAAAGCAAATTGTTTGTCGAGGCCTAATGAGATTCCTGTTTTAACCATACTATCTAAAATATAAAAAAAATAAGCTGGACCTGAACCAGATAAGGCAATGATTGCATCAGCTTGAGTTTCAGAAAGTGCCCAGAAAACCTTGCCCGTAGCCGTATACAACATTTCTATTAAGTCTTTATCAAGCTGATTCATTTCCTCTGAAGTTATAAATACATGAGTACCGGAATGAGTAAGTACAGGTGGATTAGAAATTACTCGAATAACTTTTTTTGAACCTGTAAGATTTGCCAATGTAGCAATATCAATCCCAGCCATCATAGAAACAATTACTTTATTTGCTAACCATTTTTTTAGAGGCAGCAAAGTACCTTTTAAATTTTCTGGTGCTAATAATAAGATAACAATGTCAGCTTTTTTTAAAATAATCTGCTTTTGTTTCTGTATTTTTTCATCATAAGACACCTGACTGTCAATCATTTGTATTTTTTCTTTTTGTAGCCCTTTTTTAATCAAACAATCCATAAAAGCTAATGAAAGATTATTAATACCAATAAAACAAATATTAGCTTGAAGATTTTTTAACATTAAATGCTACCTTATATAAAAATAAGCGACCCTAAAAAATAAATAAAAAGGTTATGAAATATTTTACTCCATGACAGAATTTGTAGCTAAATTTTTAAAGTGATTATATAAACCCTTACCTATTTCCACATATATTTTACTTCTTGATTTCTTTAACCTAATTTCATTAGGAGCGAATCCAAACCGCTGACGAAAAACTCGATAAAATTGATTACTACTTTTAAATCCGCATTCATGTGCAATTTGGGTTACACTTTTTTTATTTATAGGATTTAAAAGTTCACGATATGCGATATCTAGACGTTTATTACGGATAACAGTAATTACTCCATTATCTTCATCAAACGCTCGATAGAGATGTGCTCTAGAAACTCTAAATGTTTTCATTAAAAGTTCAACATTGAGATGTGGGTCTTCGATATTTAAATCGATAAAGTGTAATACTCTCCCTTTTAAAACCTCAGCCCCTTGTATTTTTTCATTGAGTTCAAGTAAGCTTTGAGGAGCTGCACCTCTTAATGCTGTAATAAGTAATGATAATAATGTATAAATTGTTACTGAAGCTTCTTTTTCTTTTAAACGTAAAGCCACATCAAATAAACCCAACATATAATCTTTTAATATTTTAGTCATTGGTTTATTTGCTTTTAATATTATATCCTGACAAATTCTATAACCATCTAATTGATGTATGAGTAATGACTTAGGTATATATATACTTAAGTATTTACCTCCATAAGAAACACCATGAAAACTCTTAGTAAGATCAATTAAAATAATATCTCCCACTTCAATATTCGAACTTCCACTATTTGTTGTACAATTATATATATACTGTCCTTCGAGAGTGATAGAGAGCAGATACATATCTAGATTAGATGATGATACTAAATCTCTAGAACGCTCATATTGGTAAGCACCCGCCTCTATATTTAATAAGATTAGATCTTGAACCTTACGCACCTGAAAACGCCCATACAAATGAGATTCATTAATTGGCGTAATATTTACAATAGGTGAAAATATCATCTGAAAATATGCGTTACGGCTATCTTCACTAACAACATCTGTAGTAAGCAAAATATCACAGGCTTCTGTAGTCACAAGCATTGACCTCCTGTAACTTAAGCCTAAATAATTTGATCTGAGGTGGTGTCATAAGACTCCCTATTCTGAGCCATTTTTCATTCCTAGATATAACTTCACTCGATTTACACATCTAATAAACAAGAGAATTTATAAAAAATTCTTAAAATATAAAAGATTAAGTAATTGTGAAAGCAAGCGTAATAAACCATAGGAATTGTTAAGGTGAACTATCATTTTAAGTATAAAAAACCTTTTTATTATGCAAAAAATCTCATTTGTTGTATAAAAAGTCTCATTTATGTTGAAAAAAAATTCTTTTAAATAAGCTACTTATAGTTTTTTCATGCTATCTATTTAAAAATGTATGACAACTACATTTTATAAGAAAAAATATCCTATTAATTTATATGATAAATATTAATAATTTCTAACTAATGCATAATTTTATTATTTAAATTTTGAAGAGAAATTTTGTTTATTTCAACAGGTCAAAAATGAAACATTTAAACTTTTGATCTACTGATATTCAGAGAAGTATTGACTTTATGCAAAGCACCAAAAGCTAAAAACAGGTTTGATCAATGAGGGGAATTGATAAGATTGCAGGAACAATGATTGGCCTATTCGCTGATGTAGAACATCTTATCGGTGATTTAGCCGACCTTAGGAAGATACGATTCGAGACTCTGAGTTTTGTACAATGCCCTACTTTGAGTTTGTAGAGATTATTCCTGCGATTGAGTATGAGTATGAGTATGTGGAATATGAAAGTTCTTTATAAAATACGTGTAACTTTTTATCAAACCAGTGATGTCTTAAGCCAGTAATTTTATGGCTATGCCTAAGGTAATAGCCATCGTAAAATTTAGCTTTATTTCGATTTTTTTACATCTATTTCATATAGCTTATTCTTATTGAAAACTTAAAGGAATATTTTGTGTATTAGGAATATGTCCAAAGAAATGCTCACCTTTTGTTTGAAAAAAGATATCAAAACTTTGACTCATAAATGGATCAACTTCACTCTGTTTTTGATAAATTGGTGTAAGCCTATTGATATAATAATTGATCCAATCAACTTGATTTGAAAAATAAGAATAATCTTTAAGGTCAAAATATAGGCTATTCAAATTATCTGCAATCAAATCTACATTAGGATGAAACAACCAAATAATAATCTCCATGGGAGAAACTTTTTGCAGCGTATGCTGAGAAGTTTTATCAAATCTTTCAATTTTATATAATTGCGCGCCAGATTGACTATAACTAGAGCAAAGTAGTTTTCCATTATGAACCTGATCAAGATTTTGACCTAACTCTAAGGTTCGTATTCTCTTAGAAATATCTAAACATTCAGGTAAATTTCTTAATTTAGATTTTGCTATATTTTTAAATATATCAACAGATTGCTGAACTACTCTTGATTCGCCCGTACCAGTAATAATACCTTGCTCCCAAGCATATAACTTCGAGTAATGTGTAGTAGAAAGTTCAACATCTAAGGTTTCATTTACAGTTACTCTTTTATTATCAGCTGCAACGATAATGCTATCGTTTAATTGAATAGCTAAGATGAAAGTCATATTTTACGTAAAATAACGAGACATTTGATATGCATTTATTTTAGGCTATATGATATACGCTGAATTATCAGGAGACTTTCCCTTGGGAGATTCTAGGCAGCCAACTTATAAAAGTCTTCGGCCATTTGATTTGGTGTCTTAAAACCCAAACCCTTTTGAATTCTTCGATGATTATAAAATAACTCAATGTATTTTATAATATCTGCTTTGGCTTCTTCTCTGGTTTGATAGTTGTAATGATGCACTAACTCATTTTTCAGTATTCCCCAAAAGCTTTCAATCGGTGCATT
>NZ_AMSS01000090.1 GCF_000313935.1 Acinetobacter sp. WC-141
ATATCAATCTTGCGCGCTTATATCAGATGCAAAGAGGTGATTTACCAACTACAGGTGAGATTAGTTTTGTGGTTGAGGCTGGTGCTTTGGTATCGAGTTCGAGTTCACTTAGAGCGGAAACCAGAATGGTTTACAAGCATACTAATAATTCCGAAACACGGGAGTATATTGTTCCGGCTACGACTGAACTACCAGCGATTGATACAGGAGTATTTCCACCTGACTTGATTGTAAATTTAACGATTAAAGGTGCGGTTGTGGGACGCGGAGGTGATGGTGGACTTCCTCATTTAGCATATGGTGGTCTGTCTGGCGATCCAAATTATACCTTTACCAGAACACGACGTGATGGGTTCCAAGGCGCGCCAGGTTTAATGAACCGGCACAGCAAATTGAACCTGATCATTGATGGTGGAACGCTAGCTCGAGGAGGTTCAGGTGGTGGAGCAACTCCAAGTGGAATCTACACTGAGCTTGGCTATGGAGTGCAAGGTATTCCTGGTGGAGCTGGGGCACCGTTTGGACGGGTGATGACAGGAGAACCTATCTACAATGATACTCAGGACTGGCGCTGGTACTTTATTGATAGTTTTATGGTGGTAAAAGTCACTGATGCTGAAGCTTCGGTACCTGGTAAAGGTTATCGAACTCAGAACGATCGTTATGGATCTCCTTTATCGGGTGATGGTGGTGGATGGGGTCAGCGCGGTACCAAGTCTACCAACGATGGAACTTGGAACTGGCGGTATCACGGCACGACTGAAGGGCAACCCGGTGCCGGTGGTACCGCAATTGTCGGAGTGGCACCATTAACAACACAATTGATAAATGGAGGGAAAATCTTACAAACCCTTTAAACCTTAAAAGAACTTAGAGCACCCAATTCGGGTGCTTTTTTATTACCTCAAAATATCTGGAGAAATTAATGGAACCAGTTTCCACTAGCGGTTTAACAGCAATTTTAAAATTTTATGGTGCAGCAATTATGGTGACCTTAGCCGTTGCTTTGGTTGCTGCCGTTGTATTAATGACACGTATGCCACGCTCACCACAGGAATGGGCAGTGGGCTTGATCTGTACGGTTGTATCAAGTTTGGCAGGTGGTTCATTCATTATTGTGAAGTGGGGACTTCATGAATGGGTTACTGATGTATGGGGGATGATAACACTGGGAGGGTTCTTCTTTGTTTGTGGATTGCCGGGTTGGGCTTTGGTCCGGTGGATCTTTAACTTCATTGATAAGCAGGAAGGTAAAACGATCGTAGAAGTGATCAAAGAGTTTAAAAAAGCTAGAAAAGACATTGAAAACAGCTAATGCCGCCTTCGGGCGGTTTTTTTACATCCAGGAAACTGAAATGAATATTGAACAATATCTCGATGAATTAATTAAACGCGAAGGCGGGTATGTGAACAATCCAGCGGACCGAGGCGGTGCAACTAAGTACGGCATTACTGAAGCAGTTGCTCGAGCAAATGGTTTTAAAGGAAACATGAAGGACTTACCTTTAGATGTGGCCAAAGCAATTTACAGAAAAAAATATTGGACCGCTCCACGTTTTGACCAGGTAAATTCCCTTAGTTCAGCTGTGGCAGAAGAGCTTTTAGACACAGGTGTAAACTGTGGTACCGGATTTGCAAAACCTCTTTTACAACGTGCATTAAATCTACTTAATAACCAAGGTAAAGCAGGGTGGCCTGACCTTAAAGTTGATGGCGTATATGGATCAGCCACGTTAGGTGCACTCAAAACTTATTTAAATCAACGTGGCAAAGAAGGCGAAAAAGTTTTGGTTCGTGTGCTGAATATCATGCAAGGTCAACGTTACATTGAAATTGCCGAACGAAATCCATCGCAAGAGCAATTCTTCTACGGGTGGATTGCTAATCGGGTGGTGATCTAAATGACTCTAGCAGAAACAGTAACTGAGCTAACTCCTTATCTTGAGTACTGGAGCAGTGGCATCTATATGTTTAAGTGCCCTGGATGTAAGTATTTACATCCTTTCCATGTAAAAGATGGTGCACATCATAATGGCAGTACTTGGAGTTTTAACGGCGATATAAATAAGCCAACATTTACACCTTCATTACTTGTTAATGATCATTACCCAGCAAGCCGTTGCCATTTATTTATGATTGATGGAAAGATTCAATTCTTAGCAGATTGTCATCACGAGCTAGCAGGGCAAACGGTAGACATGGTGCCGATCGATGTTTAGGGCTTTATTATTGTGTATTCTGCTTTCAGGATGCACAGCTCATACTATCAACAACTATGTGAATGTAGGTATTTGTGTGAAAGCTCTCTGAGGAGGGCTTTATTTGTAATAATCTACATAAAAAATACTTTGAATTTTAGGCTCATATGGATTTAAACCACTCCAATTTTGAAAATCAATAATTTCATGTATATCCAGTGAAAATATTTTATTTAAGGGGTATTTACTTTTCTCTATAAGTATAAAAGGTGAAGTAATTCCATTAAATTGATGTGCTGTAAGATCAATAACATACTCCTCACTTTCTAACCAATAATGATTTTCTTCTTCAATATTTGTTCCCTTCATTATTTTAAAATCATTTATGCCTTCTTGTTGAAGAATCATTAATAGTAAGCTACTTGCTTCCTCACAGAAGTTTCTGGGAAAGACTTGCCATATCATTGGAGATTTAAGATGGTCTTCAAAAAACTTAAGAGCCGAGCTAGTTATCTTGTGTATTTTTTCGTATTGCATTTAATTTTAATCCTTTTAATCAACCGTTCCTAAAATAGGAATCATCTGTGGCCCAGTCATCCGAGCCTTACTAATAATCTCGACAAGTTCATCATATGTTAAATTAAAAGAATCTTCACTATCAAAAACATAGACCATATTTTTACCCTCATATTCTGGAGGTGTAGGTGGACATTTGAATTATGCTAACCCCTACGTTTCTGATAAGAAAAACAGGGATGCTTGGGTAGATGCCTTTTTCGAAAAATCGAAAAAAAATGGTTTGGTTTTTGGCTCAGGAAAGAATGTGCACGGCCATGGAACAACGAAAGATTTAGCCAAATATATTACTAAACCATTTTCTATTTCTTTAGGTAGTGAGTCTTCTAACTTAAACTCTCAACCAATTTAAATATTAGAAATACTGCTCCTCTTGGTAATAACCCTCATAAAGACCAAGTTAATGCTGTAAACTCTAAAACGTCTCATGTGACCATTTGATGTGTGCTGAAAAAACAGGAGGTTTTAACTTGGTAAACTAAACACACTCATCAGGAGTTTACCATGAGCAAGAAACACAAGACTTACACCACAGAATTTAAAGCTGAAGCCATCAAATTAATTGAAGCCAATCAAGGCAATGTCTCGGAAACAGCCAGACAACTTAGTGATGTGTGCTGAAAAAACAGGAGGTTTTAACTTGGTAAACTAAACACACTCATCAGGAGTTTACCATGAGCAAGAAACACAAGACTTACACCACAGAATTTAAAGCTGAAGCCATCAAATTAATTGA
>NZ_AMSS01000091.1 GCF_000313935.1 Acinetobacter sp. WC-141
TCAATCTAAGCAAAAATACCGTGTTGGATATCGTTAAAAGAAGTCGGAGTGAAAATCCTTAGCGTGCTATATTTTCCGTTTCCTGAGACGACCCCTAACTGAAGACATTGACGGTGGATGGGCTGCAATGGGAATTAAAACCTCTACAGAGTTCACAGCGGGTTGCAAGCGTTGGGTTGAGTTGAGGTTATCGGATTGGAAGTGGAGGGCTGCCATATGATTGCCATCTCTGACATAGCGTTTTAAGGTATTTTTCTAGGGCGTATTGATGTTTCAACGTATTAACAATCATACGAACAACCTCATTCTCTCAGGTCATTTTCTTCTTGCCGATGGGTGATTTTTCGCCGATAAGCACTTGGTGATACACCAAACCAGCGTTTAAACGCGCGCCGAAAATTAGCAGAGTCGTGGTAATTCAGTAAGCTGGCAATTGCCTCGACCGATATTTGAGGGTCATGTAAATAACTACTGGCTTTCTCAGATAAAATCCGATCTCGAATCAGCCGGTAACTCGTGTTCTCTTTGACCAGACGTCTGGCCAGCGTACGCTTATTCATAAACAAGGCTGCAGCCAGATCCTCTTCACTCAGTTGCCCGAGCGGATAGGACAGCATGGCTTTTTGCACTTGGTAGGTGGTGCTGTGTTGTTGGGTCTTGAGCCGGTTGAGGATCATTTCGCATTGTTGCATCGCCAGCAGATAGCTATCGTGCTGCGCGGATGCATTGGCAATCAAGCACAACTCGGTCGGCACTCGGATCGACAGTTGTGGCTGATCAAACTGATAGGTACCGGCAAGATAATCCGCGTAACAGGCATGATGATCGGGGGCGGGATGGCTAAACTGAATCACCGCCTCGGTCAGCGGTCGTCCAACAATAAATTCGGCACATTCCGAAAAAATCACCGCAACAGTTTCGGACAGTAGCCGATGTACTGCATGACTCAAGGTCTGCTCAAAGAAAATCAAGCAGGTCGTCCACTCAGCATTGGTGTGTGTTTCGAGCCTAATCAAACTCATACGGGTCGGCAAAAAAGTTTGAAACGCTTGTAACACGGCCAATAAGTTCGGGCTGCTATTGATTAAAAAGCCCATCGAGCCATGTGTTGACGGCGTGAGCCGCTGCCCTAAACGCAAGCCAAACTGATCGGATGCGGACAACTCCAAGCTATTTTGTAAGATTTGAATCTGTTGGCTGGCCGTGATCATCGTGTCGTCACGCATCAGTTGTTCAGCGGTCAGCGTGGTGAATTTTAATAGTTTAGGTAGGTCACGCGCCTGCAAGTCCAGCTCTCGGCCAATCAGACGGGTATAGCTACAGGGGATATTAGCAGATTCACTTGTACTGGCGAGACCAGTCAGCAGACTTGGATGCAACATGGCTCAAACACCTCAATAACAGACCAGTATGAAAGAACATCGACTAGAAAAATGCAATCGACGATGGGGCTACAGCGCCATAATCGTCTTTTAATGACCCTATATTGTCAACAAGAGACCTGTAAGCAGTATGGATACATGTCTATTATGAGTAAAGAGGGATGGCTATTTTCATCGGCGTCACCAGCAACCGTATACCACACAGGAGTAGTAATAATGGGTCAAATTACATTGATCGAGTATGACGGTACCGCCACCGTACTTGACATCGAAGCGGGCAAGTCGCTGATGCAACTGGCTATCGATCACGGCGTATCCGGCATTGATGGAGATTGCGGTGGCGAATGTGCTTGTGGAACCTGTCATATGATCGTTGACGGTGCTTGGCTGGCGGCGACAGGACAGCCCAATGACGAAGAGGCGCGCATGCTAGAGATGGTACCAGAAGGTACGGCGTCGTCTCGTTTGGCGTGCCAGATTCAATTGTCCGATGCAATGGATGGCATGGTGGTGCATTTGCCTGAGTTTCAAATGTAGTGACGGCAGATTTCAACAGCTGTTAAGCATCATCATTGAGGAATGAATCATGAAAAACATGCAAGCCACACTAAACCAAATTTCAGCCCTGCTGCCGATACCCATGCATTTACAAGTGAAAGGCATGCAGGTGTTCCAAAAGGTCAAGCAACGGGTGACACAGGCGCAACCGTTCCCTGATTTTGTAGAAAAGCCAATCCCCGATGTTGCCACGCTCAAGCTCGAAGACATCGATATGAGCAATCCGTTTTTATATCGACAGCATCAATGGCAGTCATACTTTAAGCGGCTACGCGACGAGCGTCCTGTTCATTACCAAAAAAGCAGTCCATTCGGTGCATTTTGGTCGATTACCCGTTATGACGATATTGTGTTCGTGGACAAATCCCACGAGCTGTTTTCGGCGGAACCGGTGATTGTGATTGGCAAGCCGCCCGCCGGACTGGATGTGGAAATGTTTATTGCAATGGATCCGCCTAAGCACGATGTGCAGCGTCAAGCGGTACAAGGTGTGGTCGCACCGAAAAATTTAAAAGAAATGGAAGGGCTGATCCGCAGTCGGGTACAAGAGATTTTGGATGATTTGCCGCTCGATACGCCGTTTGATTGGGTGGAGCGGGTGTCCAAAGAAATCACCGCACGCATGCTGGCGACCTTGTTAGATTTTCCGTATGAACAGCGGCACAAGCTGGTGTACTGGTCTGATACGTTGGCGGGCAGCGCAGAAGCCACGGGCGGTGAGATTAGCGACAACGATGTGCTTTTTAATGCCGCCGCTGATATGGCCAAGCAGTTTGCCGCGCTGTGGCATGCCAAGGCGGCTCAGCAAGCGGCAGGTGAGCCGATGGGATTTGATTTGATTAGCTTAATGCTGAGCAATGACGATACCAAGGATTTGATTCACCGTCCGATGGAGTTTTTGGGCAATTTGGCCTTGCTGATTGTCGGTGGGAATGACACCACGCGGAACTCCATGACCGGCGGGGTATATGCGCTGAACCTGTTTCCTGAGCAGTTTGTCAAACTGAAAAACCAACCGAGCCTGATTCCAAATATGGTGTCCGAGATCATTCGCTGGCAGACCCCACTGGCGTATATGCGTCGCATCGCCAAGCAAGACATCGAGATGCACGGCCAAACCATCCGTAAGGGCGACAAGATCTTAATGTGGTATGCCTCGGGCAATCGTGACGAGCGGGTGATTGAACAGCCAGATGCGTTTTTGATTGATCGTAAAGGTGCACGCAATCATTTGTCATTTGGCTTTGGTGTGCATCGCTGTATGGGCAATCGCTTGGCCGAGATGCAGTTGCGGATTCTGTGGGAGGAGTTATTGCTTCGCTTCGACAATATTGAGGTATTGGGTGAGCCAGAGTTGGTGCAGTCTAACTTTGTGCGCGGCTATGCCAAGATGATGGTCAAACTGACTGCCAAAGCGTAGGTATCAAAATAGGCGACAGAGGCATTTTGCAACTGTCGTCGGCAACAATTGATGCTGTGCATCAACCATGAACTGAGTGAATTCATATGCAAACAATCGTCATCATTGGCGCAAGTCATGCTGCGGCGCAGTTGGCGGCAAGTCTGCGGCCAGATGGCTGGCAGGGCGAGATTGTGGTGATCGGCGATGAGCCGTATTTGCCGTATCATCGACCGCCGTTGTCCAAGACCTTTTTATGCGGTGCACAACTGGTCGATGAGTTATTGATTCGGCCAGCCGCTTTTTATCAAAAAAATCAGATCGAATTTCGGCACGGGCGGGTGGTTGCGATTGATCGGGCAGCGCGCAGCGTGACACTACAAGATGGCAGTACGCTTGCGTATGACCAGTTGGCGCTGTGTACCGGTGCACGAGTCAGGACGGTGTCGCTGGCTGGGTCTGATTTGGCAGGTGTGCATTATCTTAGAAATATCAGCGATGTACAGGCTATCCAGCCATTTGTACAACCCAACGGCAAAGCAGTGGTGATCGGTGGTGGCTATATCGGTCTTGAAACAGCCGCCGCATTGACCGAGCAGGGCATGCAGGTGGTGGTCTTGGAAGCCGCCGAGCGGATTTTGCAGCGGGTAACTGCACCGGAAGTGTCGGACTTTTATACGCGGATTCATCGCGAACAGGGTGTGACGATTCATACCGGTGTGTCGGTCACGGCGATCACGGGTGAGGGGCGGGCGCAAGCGGTGCTGTGTGCCGATGGTTCGATGTTCGATGCAGATCTGGTGATCATCGGGGTCGGGGTTGTACCGAATATCGAGTTGGCGCTGGACGCGGGCTTGCAGGTGGACAATGGTATTGTGATTGATGAGTATTGCCGTACCAGTGCGCCAGAGATTGTGGCCATCGGGGATTGTGCCAATGCGTTTAATCCGATTTATCAGCGGCGGATGCGCTTGGAGTCGGTACCAAACGCCAATGAACAGGCCAAAATTGCCTCGGCGACCTTGTGTGGCTTACAGCGGACCTCGAAGAGTTTGCCTTGGTTTTGGTCAGATCAGTATGATCTAAAGTTGCAGATTGCGGGACTCAGTCAGGGGTATGATCAGATCGTGATTCGGGGTGATGTGCAGCAAAGGCGTAGCTTTGCAGCGTTTTATTTGCAGGCGGGTCGCCTGATTGCGGCGGATTGTGTGAATCGTCCGCAGGAGTTTATGCTAAGCAAAAAGCTGATCACGGCTGGTACGGCGGTCGATCCACTGCGGTTGGCGGATGAGTCGATTGCGGTACAGGCGTTGATGGGGTAGCTTAAAACTACATCAGGCTAGATTTGCATTACGCTGATTCAGATGTTAATCAGAATGGCATCGATAGATACCTGTGAGAGCAAGTCAGGTGCAGCTTTGGCTTTGTGTAATTCACCACCCGTGATCGCAAACACGATGGGTAATCCATACCCATCTACGGCAAGATGGATCTTACTTGTCTTGCTACCTCGACTTAAGCCAATCGCCTCCTGATCGTGAGTTGCAGCACGTGCATTATGTTGATGTGCCTTGACGTAATTGCTATCCATAACCCCTACTCTATATCAGAGTCAGTAGATAAAACCCTGAGTATGCTTTGGAAAAAACCTTTTGCTGACCAGTCGTTGTATCTTTTGTAGAGATTAGGCTGCTGACCAAACTCAGTCAGGAGGTAGGTCTAGCCATGGACATTTCACCCACATTCTGTAGAGCATGGCTTCTACGGTGAGCCGTAAATTTGGTTTGTGATCAATGTCCTGTTGCTTGAGCATAGGAGAAATCTTTGCTCAATGTTGGTCGTTCAGCATAAAGCGTGGCATGGTGGACTCGGATGGGGAGAGCTTTAATTCTCTGAGTCTGCCTCCAATTTGCAATCAATATTTTCAAACGTCAACACACTCTAATGTAAAAAAACTAACATTAAAAAAACACCTCTGCCAAAAGGTCTGGTAGCTATATTCGATGTCAAAGATGATCTGGCTCACCTGCTGCGTTGTTAACTCATTCTATCAAATTTTGAGGACAGGCTTGACATTTGGTCAATCGACCAATATATATTCAAAATATGCATTTGGTCATTTGACCAATACCCGTTGAATTCTTGTGTGATATTTGCTGTGCCTGACCAAGGTGAAAAATATTGCTCAAGGTCAAATGTGATAGCAGGTTTACAGACATTCGATGCCTTTACAAGGAAACTCTCGCCATGACTCATATGATCAATATCCAGCCACGTAAGCCGCGGTTTGATTTAAGTGATGTTCCAGTTTTTTGGAACGACGGTGACCCGGTGTTAACACGCTTCTTTGATGCACTTTCTATTCACTTCCCCGATGGAGAGCGTTTTTTTATTCAGTCGGTGCGTAACTATCAGGATCTGGTCACAGATCCTAAACTGAGAGAAGATATCAAAAACTTTTTTCGCCAAGAAGCGCAACATGGCATTGTGCATGACCAGTATAATGCGGTGATGCAGTCGCAAGGCATTCATGTCGAAAAGGTCATCGCAAGATTCAAATTATTTATTCGGCTCTCCCAAAAACACCTGCCCGCCAAGTATCTGTTGGCCATGACAGCTGCCTTTGAACATATTACTGCTGTACTAGGCGAGGGTGCTATGGAGGGTGAGGGTGAGATGTTCAAGAATGCTCATCCCGCAATGCGTGCCATGTTCATGTGGCATGGGGTAGAAGAAGTCGAACACAAAACAGTAGCCTTTGATGTTTACGAAACAGCGGCAGGTGGGGGGTATTTCACCCGCGCATCTGCTTTGATTATCGGAACGCTACTGGTACATGCGGTGGTTGGCTCAGTTCTTTGGCATATGTTGAAAATTGACAAACTACAAGGTCAGCCATTGGTGCTTGCTAAGGGATTTTATCGCCTCTATGGACCACGTGGCCTGATTACCAGACTTATTCCACGCTATCTGGACTGGTTTAAGCCAGGTTTCCATCCTAGCGACACCGAAATCCCAGAAAAGGTTAATTCTTGGCTGGCTGAATATGATAAGCATCAAGACCCTATGGAAGCGTCACGAATTGTTTTTAATGTCCCCATTGCAAAAGCTGTATAGATCAGGAGAGACCGTGAAAGACTCGACTCGACTTGACCAAGTCGAGTAACCTGTCTTATTGATATAATGTTATGAGTCAAACTATGTTGAGTAGTGAATCTACGCGAGTCGAAGTTGCTGACCGCGAGAGAGTATTAGCCGCTTCTGCCAAGCTGTTTCGAGAAAAGGGTTTTGAGCGTACCAGTGTGCGAGAAATTGCCAGTGCTTGTGGTATTCTTCCAGGCAGTCTGCATTACCGCTATCGTAGTAAAGACGATATTTTGGTTGATATGATGCGGCTTGCTATTGAGAGAACTATTTACAGGATTGTTGAGGCGACTTCCGCGATTCAAGATCCACTCAAAAAAATGCAATCGGCACTGCAGACACATGTCGATATCCTTATGTCGGGTGACGATATGGTTTATGTGTTGTTGTTTGAGTGGCGCTCGGTACATGGAGTCGCACGTGAGCAGATTATTGCTGAGAGAGACAGATACGAGCGATATTGGCAGACAATTCTTGATGATCTGCAGTCTTATGGTTGTATCCGAAACGATGTGGATGCAGATCTGTTAAGACTGATTGGGCTAGGAGCAATAAACTGGGCTGCCACTTGGTATAAAGAAAATGGTAAGTACAATCTTGAACAGATCGCGGATGCGATATGGCAGATGATGACAAGAGGCATCCTTAATCCAGATTTTCACGAAGAGGCAAAAAACCTGTGACCAACTATAAGACTCCATCCCGTATCACGCACGCCATCGGGAGGCATTGTGGCAGCTCCGCAATTCGTGATTTGCTCGAGTTTAATGGGCTGAATATTTCCGAGGCCATGTGCTTTGGATTAGGCTCAGGGCTTGGCGTGACCTATTTGGAAATGGCTGACGCCCCTGTGCCATTTTTAGTGCATGTGCGGTCTTTGGGGTTTGAAGCGCGCGTATTTGAAAGTATCGGTATACCCTTTGAGTGGCAAACCTTCGAGTCACCCGAATCGGCAGCCACCGCGCTGGAGAAATGTTTGGATGCGGGTCACCCCACCCTGTTGCTGACGGATATTTTTTATTTACCTTACTTCAACAGCAGCACGCACTTTCCCGGTCACGCCATAGCCGCTTGGTCGAGAAATCCAGAGACAGGTGCGGTATTTGTCACCGATACCGAGCGTCCGAGTGTTTTGTCGGTGACGCGAGAGGCACTGACCCGCGCACGTTTTTCTACACAGCCCCCATTTATTCACTATGGCAATATGTTCACGCCCACCGCGTTTCAAGGCGAAATTACCCCCGAGATGATTACCGGTGTCATCCATGACAACGCCAAGTCATTAGCTGTGAGTGGCATATCGGCACTGGAAACATGGCTGGCCGAACTGAGTCGTTGGGGAGCCACAGGCGATTGGCACTGGACGACCCGATTTGCCTACCAAATTATTGAAAAGCGTGGCACAGGTGGCGGCGGCTTCCGCAAAATGTACGCTGAATTCCTTGATGAAGCGGTTCACTATGACGCAAGTGTACAGCAATATCGACTGCCCCTGTTAATGAGGGCTTGCGAAAAAGCATGGACGGCATTAGCCATGTGTTTGAAGTCTGCCTCGGAAAGCACAAACTTTCCATATGCCGCCATTGAAGAGGCCATTGTGGCGGTGATGCAGGCCGAACGTAATTATACAGATGCCGCCCTTGCACTTTGAGACGTGCCGCTAATTTTTTCGCAATAAAATCAGCCAGCAATGGCGGGAGTTCAAAAATGGACAGTAATAACACGGCACACCTGACCATGGCTAAGGCGTTTTTTGGTACTAATCACCCTTTATTCAATATGTTCAATATTAGTGTTGGTGCAGTGAGCGATGGTCATGCCGAGATGACGATGCCCTTCTCTGAGCAACTCTCTGACCGTAAAGGCTCACTGCATCGAGGGGCTTTGGTGACGCTGCTGGATACGACTTGCGGCTTATCTATTTTTTCGTCATTGCGGTCGTTAGAGCCGATTGCCACTATTGATTTGCGTGTCGATTTTTTGCGACGTATTCCCTCTGCGGTAGGTTTAAAGGCGATAGTGGATTGCATTGGTAGAACCGATACGGTGGCCTTTATCACGGGCCGAGCGGTTGCAGAAGACAGTGGTGAGCTACTGGCTACTGTCACTGGTTCTTTCGCAATCGGCACGATGGGACCCTCTTTTGACAGCAATGAAGCGCGAGGCGAGTGATATGAGTATAGTAAATCAGATGAGCGCGGAAACACCCCCACTAAAATTGTGTGACGAGCCTTTTGTCGATTTTCTAGGTTTTCGTGAGGAAATGCAACATGGAGAAATACAGTACTTTATGGACTTTCGTGATTCGCATATCGGCAACCCGATGATTGGCACGTTTCATGGCGGCATTCTCGCGAGTTTTGGTGAAGTGGCCGCCGCCGCCTATCTTGCCCGTCAGCGTGGTGATAATGAGCTGCCCTTATGCTCCACGATGACCTTTGATTACCTGCGGCCAGCATTTATAGGTACGTTACAGGCAGTCCCCAGTATTGTTCGTGCGGGTCGGCGCATTACGACAGTATCGGTTCAGTTACTACTTGATGGCAAGTTGGTTTGTATCGGTCGATTCCTGTTTACGGTTAGCAGCAAATAAAATTGGAGCAAGCTCAGTTCAGGATGCCGACCCTGTTTTACTCAGAAAAATTTTCAATAGATAGACAAATAATATCAAATAGCTGGAACTACTACTGATACCGATACAGCGTTGGCGCAGAAATCCCAAACTCCTTCGCCAATGCTCGCTTGGTTTTGTAGTCGCCAGATTCAAGACGTTGATGCAGCAGAGCCACTTGTTCAGGAGTCAGTGACGGCTTACGGCCCTTGTAGGGGTCGTCTCAGGAAACGGAAAATATAGCACGCTAAGGTTTTTCAATTGCGCGCAATGGCCTAAATTTTCCACCACCTATCTTGGCTTTGCTTCGCCATAGATAATCCCCAGTTAAATTGATGTGCTCCCACCCCAGCGGTGACAGATATTGCAGCAAGGTATCATCGACTGTGCGACCATGCCCTCGTAGGGCGTTAGTCGCTCTCTCTAAATAAACCGTGTTCCACAATACAATGGCGGCGGTCACTAGATTCAAGCCACTGGCTCGATAACGCTGTTGCTCAAAGCTTCGATCTCGAATCTCACCCAATCGATAAAAGAAAACGGCGCGCGCTAATGCATTACGGGCTTCACCTTTATTTAATCCAGCTTGAACCCGACGGCGTAGTTCTACGCTTTGCAACCAATCCAAGATAAACAGTGTGCGCTCAATACGCCCCAGCTCTCGTAATGCCAATGCCAAACCATTCTGTCGTGGATAACTACCGAGTTTACGTAGCATTAGCGACGCTGTGACAGTCCCTTGCTTGATTGATGCGGCCAGACGCAAAATATCGTCCCAATGAGTACGAATCTGTTTGATATTCAGTGTGCCGCCAATCATGGGTTTAAGTGCGGCATAGTCTATGTCTGACTTTGGAATATAGAGTTTCGTATCGCCCAGATCACGAATTCGTGGTGCAAATCGAAACCCTAGCATGTGCATGAGTGCAAAAACATGGTCGGTGAATCCAGCCGTATCGGTGTAGTGTTCCTCGATGCGTAAATCAGACTCGTGATACAGCAGCCCATCAAGAACATAGGTTGAATCACGAACGCCCACATTGATCAGCTTACTGCTAAATGGTGCGTATTGATCAGAAATGTGTGTATAAAATAACCTTCCAGGCTCTGCGCCATATTTTGGATTGATATGTCCTGTACTTTCAGCTCTGCCACCTGCGCGGAAGCGTTGGCCATCTGATGAGGAGGTAGTGCCATCTCCCCAGTTTTCAGCGAAAGGTTGTTTCAATTGAGCATTCACCAATTCGGCCAATGCCGTTGAATAAGTTTCATCACGGATATGCCAAGCCTGTAGCCATGAGAGTTTGGCATAAGTTGTACCAGGACATGATTCGGCCATTTTCGTCAGCCCTAAATTAATTGCATCAGCCAGTATGGTCGTGAGCAATAACGCTTTATCCTTCGCAGTGTCATCCGTTTTCAAATGAGTGAAGTGTCGAGTAAAGCCTGTCCATTCATCGACCTCCATTAATAATTCGGTGATCTTGATATGTGGTAACAGCATTGCTGTTTGGTCAATTAAAGTTTGGGCTGTATCAGGAGCCACGGCATCGAGAGGTGTTATTTTTAGACCAGATTGATTGATCATCGCATCAGGCAAATCGTTGGTCGCTGCCATGCGATTAATGATTGCTAATTTCTGCTCCAATAGTGAAAGGCGACTTTGCAAATATAGATCACAATCAGTAGTAATGGTTAGAGGTAACTCATTGGACTGTTTTAGCTGATTAAATTTATCAGCAGTCACTAAATACTCATCGAAGTCTTTGAATTGGCGAGAGCCTTGTACCCAGAGATCCCCAGCCCGTAGCGAGTTTTTAAGTTCAGATAACACACATATTTCGTAATAGCGGCGATCAATACCATCATCGGTAAAGACTAGTCTTGCCCACCGTTTTTTGATAAACGCTATTGGAGCATTAGAGGGGATTTTTCGTGTATTATCAACATTCATGCTGCGGAGCAACTCTACAGCGGCAAGCATATCTTTTGCTGCTGGGGCAGCACGCAATTTAAGTATGGCAAGAAGTTCTGGCGCGTAACGGCGTAAAGTTGCATAGCTCTCGCCAATTCGTGGTAAAAAATCAAAGTCTTCGGGTTGCGCCAGTTTTTCTGCCTCAGTAATACTTGCTGCAAAAGCATCCCATGAAATAACAGTTTCGATGGCGGCAAACGGATCACTGCCATTTTGCTTGGCATCTAGCAAGGCTTTCCCGATAAGCCCATACAAACGCACTTTGTCGTTGATCGCTTTACCTGATGATTGAAATTGTTGCTGGTGTTTATTTTTTGCGATAGCAAATAGCTTTCCAATAATGCGATCATGCAGGTCAATAATTTCGTCGGTGATCGTGGCCATACTCTCCACAACGATTGCTACCAAAGTGGCATATCGACGTTGAGATTCAAATCTGGCCAAATCAGCAGGAGTCATTTGCCCACCTTCGCGAGCAATTTTCAGTAAGCGATTTTGATGAACGTGTTTTCCAATGTCTTCAGGTAGATCGATGGCTTGTAAGCACTTCAGCCGCTCAATGTGCTCAAGCATGTACTTTGAGTTTGGTTTAGCTGGTGACTGTCTAAGCCACCCCAATATTGTCAGTTTGCTGCCCTCTTTACGGTTCAGCAAAGCATCTATATTTTGACGATGAGTTTCTGAAAGTGAGCTCGTCAAAGCAGTATAAATTATGCGGTTGGCAGATGTGATTGCTTCTGCGCAAATACTATCAATTGCATTTATAGCTGGCAAAAGGACTGATTTTTGTCGTAAATTTTCAACGAGAGTTGTGGCTAAAATAAGACCTTTATCTGTCTGAAGGGACAAATCCACCATCATATTGACCGATTGCCGATAGTCACTCAAGGTGAATAGTTTGAACCCAAAAACTTTTTTCAATTCGGCAATATGTTCTCGTCTTGTTTGCTCGCGCTGACCATAATCATTCCAGCAGTCCACTGATATACTAAGTTGAGCAGCCATCATGAAAAGTAAGGGTTTGAATGGTTCGTCGTTAATACCCAATATCACTCCAGGGTAACGCATGTAGCAAAGTTGAATTGCAAAGCCTAGCTTGTTGGATGCCCCTCGATGTTGATGGACTATGGATTTATCAGAATCACTCAGAGTGTAATGCTGAAGCATAAAAGCTCTATCATCTGGAATTTCGAACAGGCTTCCCAATTCCGTGGACGACAAAATAGAATGGCGCGGCATGGCTCATTAGTCCCAAATAAACTAAACTATTAAAGGTACATTATTTTGTACCGCCACGCTTAGCTTTGCGCTGCAATTTCGCAAGGAGGTTCAATTGGGACAGAATGCGGCCATTTATTGCCGAGTATCAACGAACGATCAGTCCTGCGAACGACAGGAATATGACCTACGTGCCTACGCCAATCGTTGCGGCTACGATGTTGTCGGTGTTTGGAAAGAAACTGCATCAGGCAGTAAGGATGAGAGATTGCAAAGAAAATACTTGATGACCATGGCGCAATCTCGTGAAATCGATGCCATCTTGGTGACGGAATTGACACGCTGGGGCAGAAGCACCGTGGATCTCGTACAGTCATTACAAGATCTTGGGCATTTCGGGGTATCTCTGGTGGCACAAACAGGTTTGCAGTTTGACCTTTCCACATCTCAGGGAAAGCTCATGGCTTCTGTGATGTC